>JAZLAW010000012.1:0-12529 GCA_045613385.1 Acutalibacteraceae bacterium
ACTAAAAATTTATCTTTTTAAGGTGCTTTACAGTTTTGTAAGAATAAATTTGCCTGTATTTTGAAGTTGCAAAATTGCAGTAATACTTTGTGTCTTACAAGGTTTTGCAACAAGAAAGACTGCAAATTTATCTGAAAAACCGATTAATCCCTAAGCACAACACCCGAAAATTCGGTGGGTTTTTATTATAGTGCATCTATATATCTACAAGCCGAAACTGCCGCTACTGCGCCATCAGCCACTGCGGTTGCTACCTGCCTTACCGCTTTTTTGCGGCAGTCACCTGCAACAAATACACCGCCTGTTTTGGTTACACAATCTTCAGATGAATCTACGTAACCCGCCGCATCTAAGTCGGCTACATTTTTAAAGTCATCATTTTCTGGTACTAAACCTATTGCTACGAACATACCATCTATATCAAGTTCTATTTCTTCACCGTTGGCAGTCTTTTTAATAATGATACTTTCAAGCGCATCACCATCAGGTATTCGGCTTACAACCGCACCCGTAATTATCTCTACATTGCCACGGCTGCGCAGTATCTCCTGCAAACGTTCTTCACCTGTCAAGAAATCAAGATTCTGTACTACATAAACCTTTTTACAGGTTTCGCAGAGAAGAATTGCTTCCTGTAAAGCCGAATTTCCGCCACCAATCAGAGCAACCGTTTTATTGGCATAAAAGGCGCCATCACAAACCGCACAGAAAGAAATACCTTCGCCGATGAATTTTTCTTCGTTTTCAAGTCCTAAATGGCGGTGCTTAGCACCGGCGGCTATAATAACCGCCAAGCAATCAAACCTACTGCCTTCTTCGGTTACAACGGTCTTTGTTTTGCCGTTATCTATAATTTCGACAGCGGTTTCGATTTCAACATCTGCACCTTGAGCAAGTGCCTGGGATACAAAGCTATCTGCAAGTTCGCTACCGCTGACACTCTCAAAACCGGGATAGTTTTCTACTTTCGGCGAAGAAGTTATCTGTCCGCCAAATCCATTTTTTTCAAGGATAAGCACACTTTTATTGGCACGTTTTGCGTAAATTGCCGCCGTAAGTCCTGCCGGACCTCCACCTATTATAACTATATCATACATTTTATACACCCCAAAAATAAGCGGTGCGGGAACCCCACACCGCTTTTAATTATGCGTTTATAAACTTCTTAACATTAGGTACGCCAACAAATTTTTCTACATTTCCATCCTTAACACTTACAAGTGTGGGAGCCTGTTTAATACCTAAGCTTTCGGTAAGTTCCATATTTTGTTCTGCCAATACCTTTTTGTACTGTATATCTGTCTTAGCAAGTAATGCTTCGGCAATCTTACAGTTCGGACAGGTAGCAGAAGCGAAGAGATAAACACCATCCGCCAAAACCGCAGGTGTTTCTGCTGCTTCACAGTCACACGCCGCTTCCTTTGGTCCTTCGTGGGTTAAAACAGAATTTTCGATATCATAGGTCTTACGCTCTTTATATTCCTGAGCCTTACCGTCATTCCAGTTTTTAACCGGTCTGTAGTAACCTGTAATACGGCTGTAAACTTCGGTTTCCTTGCCGCACTTAGGACAGGTGTAAACTTCACCCGAAATATATCCGTGGTCTTTACATACAGAATATGTCGGAGAAAGTGTGTAGTAAGGCAAACGGTAGTTTTCTGCAATCTTGCGGATAATTGAAGCCGCTGCGCGCCAGTCGGGCAATTTTTCACCGATAAACGCGTGGAAAACGGTACCTGAAGTGTAAAGTGTCTGCAACTCATCCTGTACATCGAGTGCTGTAAAGATGTCATCGGTGTAGCCTACAGGCAAGTGAGAGCTGTTTGTATAATAAGGTGTCTCACCATCTGAGGCGCAGATAATATCGGGATAGTACTTTCTGTCATGCTTAGCAAGGCGGAAAGAAGTAGACTCAGCCGGAGTTGCTTCAAGGTTATAAAGGTCGCCGTACATTTCCTGATAGTCAGACAAGCGCTCTCTCATATGATTAAGCACTTCTTTTGTGAATTCCTGTGTCTGCTTTGTGGTCATATCACTACGGAGCCACTTAGCATTAAGACCTGCTTCGTTCATACCAACAAGACCGATGGTTGAGAAGTGGTTGTTAAATGTTCCAAGATAACGCTTGGTGTACGGATAAAGGCCTTCATCAAGAAGTTTTGTAATGATTGTACGCTTGATTTTAAGTGAACGCGCAGAAATATCAAGCATATGGTCAAGTCTGCGGAAGAAATCAACCTTATCTTCTGCTAAATATGCAATTCTCGGCATATTAATGGTAACAACACCAACAGAACCGGTGCTTTCACCGCTACCGAAGAAGCCACCCGACTTTTTACGGAGTTCGCGTAAATCAAGGCGAAGTCTGCAGCACATAGAACGAACGTCAGACGGTTCCATATCTGAGTTTACATAGTTTGAGAAGTAAGGTGTACCGTATTTTGATGTCATTTCAAAGAGAAGCTTGTTGTTCTCGGTTTCTGACCAGTCAAAATCACGTGTGATTGAATATGTCGGAATTGGATACTGGAAGCCGCGGCCGTTGGCATCGCCTTCAATCATAATTTCGATGAATGCGCGATTAACCATATCCATTTCTTTTTTACAGTCGCCATATTTGAAGTCCATACGCTTACCGCCAACGATAGCATATTCGTCTTCAAGGTCGTGAGGTACTGTCCAGTCAAGAGTTATGTTGGTAAACGGAGCCTGTGTACCCCAACGCGAAGGAGTATTAACACCGTAAATGAATGATTCAATGCACTTTTTAACTGCGTCATAGCTTAAATTGTCTACCTTTACAAATGGGGCTAAATAGGTATCAAAAGATGAGAATGCCTGAGCACCAGCCCATTCATTCTGCATTATGCCAAGGAAGTTTACCATCTGGTTACACAAAGTTGCCAGGTGCTTAGCGGGGGCAGATGTGATTTTACCAGTAACACCACCAAGACCTTCTTCTATAAGTTGCTTAAGTGACCAACCTGCACAGTAACCGGTAAGCATAGAAAGGTCGTGGATATGGATATCGGCATTTTTGTGCGCCTTGGCGATTTCATCATCATAAATTTCAGATAGCCAGTAGTTAGCAGTAATAGCGCCGGAGTTATTAAGGATAAGACCGCCAACCGAATAGGTAACAGTGGAATTTTCCTTAACGCGCCAGTCAAGGTTCTTTACATACTGATTAACAATTTCCTTGTAATCAAGTATTGTAGATTTCATATTACGTAATTTTTCGCGCTGTCTTCTGTAAAGAATATATGCCTTTGCTACATCTGCATATCCTGCCTGTACCAAAACGGTTTCTACACTGTCCTGTATGTCTTCAACAGCCACAACCCCGTTTTCTACCTTCGGCTCGAAATCAGATGTAACCTTGAGCGCTAAAAAGTCGATAATATTATCGTTGTAATTGCGCTCACACGCTTCAAAACCCTTTTTGATGGCATCGGATATTTTTGCAATTTCAAAGTCGACCGTCGAGCCATCTCTTTTTAATACCTTGTACATAAAATTTTACCCCTTATCTCCTATCCCCTGGCCGCAACACCGGGAATATATTTTTTGACGTTTTCTAAAATTTGCTCTGTTTCCTGTTCACTAAAAGCGGAAAGTCCTTCGGCATTTATAAGATTTCCCGAATCGGTGAATTTCTGTATAAAATACTTTTCATCAGATTTAAGCAGTTCTGCGATACCAGAGAAATCATCCAATTTATGTAAACCTTTAACCGCAGTTGTTCTGAACTCATAGGGTATACCGCTATTCCTTATAATCTCCATACTTTGAGAAAAAATCTTAAAATCTTTATCCAAGCCTACTGCTTTTTTATAATTCTCGGGGGCCGCTTTTATATCCATCGCAATATAATCAATTTTGCCGCTATCGATAATCTCTTTCAGCTTTTCCGGTAGTGCCCCATTGGTGTCGAGTTTAACCGCTACGCCTATTTCCTTACACTTGGCTATAAAGTCGGATAAATCAGGCTGCAAAAGCGGTTCGCCACCTGTGATGCACATACCATCAATTATTCCTTTGCGTTTTTTAAGATATTCTATTACTTTTTGTTCTTCACTTTCATTTTCCGTTGGATTAAACACGAGTAAAGCATTGTGGCAAAAAGGACACCTTAAATTGCATCCGCCCGTAAATACTGTACACGCGGTTTTCCCGGGAAAATCAAGCAGTGTTAGCTTCTGGAAGCCTTGAATGTTCATTGTTTTCCCCTTTTCTTTTGGTTGCAAATTTTGTCGGTGCTTTCTAAGTATATCACAAGATTTAGAACGTGTCAATAGTAAAAAACACAAAATATTGTGGTTGAAAATATATTTTTTCAAAAAAACAGCCACCCGTAAGGGTAGCTGTCAGAGCATTACTGCATTTTTAAAGACCGATAAATCAATTTCGTTTGACTTAAGGTCGGGTAATTTGAATTCAAGCCCCACAGAGCGATATTTCGCACCTGCCATACTGTTATACCGCATAACTTCTACCCTATGGTCACCCGCTAATTCAGAGATCGCCTTAAGGTTATGGGCCGTATCGGTAATACCGGGGATAAGCGGTATTCTGATTACAAATTCTTTTCCGCTCGTTTTTAATGTTTCAAAATTTTTAAGGATTGGCCTGTTTGAAACACCCGTATATTCTATATGTTTTTGCTCATCGGCCAATTTTAAATCAAACAATACATAGTCCATTTTTTCAAGAACTTGTTTGAATTTTTCGTTACTGCAGTATCCGCTTGTCTGCAAAGCCTTATGTATGCCTTCTAATTTATTGGCAGTATCAATAACAAAATCGGGCTGCATTAATGGTTCACCGCCTGAAAACGTAACACCGCCACCCACACTGTTTAAAAACGGAGCATAGGTTTTAAGCTTTTCGGCTAATTCATCACTTGTCATTATCTGACCACTGATGCTTATAAGACCTTTGGGACAAGCGTGTACACATCTTCCAAAAGGCTGACACTCGGTATGGGTACATCCCCTTTTACAGAGACCGCACTTAACACACATATTTTCCTTAACCATAAGTTGCGGATGTGCCGATAATCCTTCAGGATTGTGACACCACAAACATCTCAGCGGACAACCCTTTAAAAACACGGTAACACGACTGCCTGGGCCGTCGTGCACCGTCATTTCCTTTATATCAAAAACAGTTCCTATCATATTGTATATTCCTGGCGCATCATTACGTGGTCCTGATATTCCTTATCAAGCTCAACGAAATATGCACTCCAACCCCATATACGAACAACAAGTTGTGTATGATTTTCCGGATGTAGTTGCGCATCCTTCATAGCCGCAGCATTAACGGCATTAAGTTGCAACTGATGTCCGCCAATATCAAAGTATGATTTTACAAGACGGGCAACCTTGCCGATGCTATCCTGGTCGTTGAACATACCGCCGTGGAACTCAAGTGTCAACGGACCGCCATTAATTGCGCGGGTAAAATCAGGTTTACTAAAGGATGAAATAACCGAAATTGGTCCGGGTATTTTAGCAAAAATACTACACGAGAAGTTAGTGCCAAAAGGCTCACCCTTGCGTCTTCCATCGGGCGAAGCGCCAATTTCTGCGGCGTGCCAGAGATAGAACATAGCCGAACCTGTGCCTGCGCGCCAGATACCACCGCGGCAATTCTTTTTACCTTCGAGTGCATCTGCAAACGATTCAAGCAGTTCTGCGGCCAGTTTATCAACTTCATCGATATTCTGGCCCATTTTGGGAGTTTCATAACGAAGAAGCGCCAACATATCACTATCATTTGCAAAATCTTCGTCAACAGCCTTTATGAGTTCCTCTGCTGTAAAGCGCTTTTCATCATAAATATACTTCTTTATAGCCATAAGCGAGTCTGCGCCCGTAGCTATACCTGTGCCGTGCACACCAAAGTTATTGTATTTGCCACCAACCGAAATATCATCAACCGACATCATAACCTTCATAAAGGGTGATGGAACAAACCATAAATCTTTTATGGATGAAGTGATTTTATCACACTCTGCTTTAATTCTTGATTTAATATCTGCCATAAAATCATCGAATGTTGCGCATTTTGACAAACTGCTGTGGAGAGCATCATCAACCACTTTCGGATATGAAAGCGCTGCAATGTTAGCAACATCTGCTCCCACTTTAGGAATAATAAACTCCCAACAGGCCGCGAGTGTATAATTTGCCGCATCTTCCGGTTCATATCCTAAATCAGTGAGGCCTTTTATAACAATATCATCATTACTGTACTGCGGGAAGCCCAGACCTGCCTTGGTGAGTTCAGTGCCAAGTTCATAAACTTCAATAGGCGTGTTTTTATTGACGCGAAGATTGATCTTCGGGTCGATAAGCTTCAAGTTATTACTTGCTTTAAGGCAAAGCTTTGAAAGTTCATTGAATACTTCGTTTCCGTTTTCGTCAAGGCCGCCAAGTGCCATACTCTGACCATTGTCGCCCTGTTGTACGCCAACATAAGTATCGCTGTCCTTATTGAAGGATAAAAAGAAATCTTCGATAAGAGCCAAAGCAGTTTCTTCGGTATAAACACCCGCATCCATATCACGTTTGAAATAAGGATACATATATTTATCGAATCTTCCGACAGTATTATGATAGTTTCCTTCAAGCCATAAGGCATAATGAACTATACGGAAAAACTGTAGCGCTTCGCGGAAATTAGTAGCCGAATAACGCGGAACGCGGTTAAGAGTTTTTACAATATCTTCTCTTCCCTGTCGTGCAGCCTCTTCTTTATAGCGGTCAGCAAGAGAAATAATTGCATCGATACTACGGCACGAGTACTCGTCAGCATTTTTACGCGCTTCAAGAAGTCCCATCCCGATTATCTTCTCATAATCGGGAGACAGGTTCGAAATATATCCTAATTCATGGATATAATGTTCTTTTTTTAACTGTTCCCATTCCTTTTCAGTAAAGCAATCCGGAATATTAGAAACGGTACGAATAAAACAGATTTGCTCATTCGGTAAAATCACGGGTTTTTCTTCGGCAATGAGTCGCTCAAAGCGGTCTGTCATACGTTCTACCGGTGACAAACCCTTAGCTGCATACTCACCCGCCAAATCCCAATCTACTGCATGGCGAAATTTGTGATGTTGTTTTGAAACTATATAATGTAATAACTCGTTCATTGCACATTACTCCTTTTCAAGTATATTATATGCCATAAAAAAGGCAAAGTCAAGCAAAAATAGTAATTATTTCTATTTTTGCTTGACTTTTTTATCTTATTTCCAATAACCGAGTTCTACGCCCTTTTGGTAAATAACATCGGCCAAAAGTTTATAGCCTATATCGCTCATGTGACATTCGTCCTTTTTGCCCTGATAAAGAAAAGTTGCGGGCATTCTTTTTTTCATAATGCACCATTCATCCATTTTTTTAATTTCAAGGTCGTAATCCTTATGAGCCTGTTCGTAACCGTATTTGCGCGGATCAGCCACATTTTTACCAAAAGCCGCTTCATACTTTTCTATATCATCATCGCCATAGAAAGGACAAATAATTATATAGTTTTCATAATATTCTGCAAACTTTTTACATTCCGCGATTCTTTCTTCTACCGGCGGTCCGCCATTAGCACCCATTAAAACTACAGCTACGTGGCAAGAATCAAACTGTTCGGAATAATCATATTTAACCGGTGTGCCTTTTCTAAGGGTAAGTTTTGATGTCGCATCACTTCTGACTAAAGTATATGTTCCATCCCTACCATCCTCTCCACCTTTTTTATATTCGATAGAATATTTAACACCGTCTATAATAACTCGGTTTTGCGGCAAATTATTACCGAAAGCCAGATATTGTATTTTTCTACCATCGGAATAAGAGAATAATTCTCGGTTAAGAACGGCTTTTTCTTGACCTGCTGGGAAAACAACATCATCCGTCAGTACAAAATCTGCGGCATTGGCACGAGAAGTAATGGTTTCCATTGTTTCACCGCTAACACCTGCATTAATCACTCTATACTGTCCGTTAAGATTCGCCTGTAATTGCGCCGGATAAGTATATCCTTCTGCCGGCATACCCATACCTTCCGTAATGCTATCGCCAAAGCAGAGTATCACCTTTTCGTTACCGTTTTCAAACTTAGAAATCGGTTTTGCAGCAGTTAGTTTGAATTGCTCGGTTTGAGCAGCATCGCCGTTGCTAACCATTTCCCCATTGTTATTTTCAGTAGATTTACACGCCGAAAGGGTTAAAAGCACAGTGAACACCAATATGAGTGCTACTAATCTTTTCATATAACTTCTCCTTTTAAAAAATATAGCTGCCTTGCGGCAGCTATATTTTGAAAGTTTGTTTTAGATAACCTACCGATTAATCTTCGTCTTCATCATCTTCATCTTCATCATCTTCGTCGTCATCGTCATCATTATCATCATTGTCCATATTAACAACAACTATAACGATTACAACGCCAACAACAAGGAGAAGTAACATCAATGCGCCAATTCCGATGATTATGATAAGAGTTAAGTCATCAACCTGAGAACCGAACAACGAATTAGAACCGGAATCATTTTGGTCACCTGCATTCTGCTGAAGGTCGTCTGGTTCTTCGTCACTGGGTTCTTCATCGCCAGGCTCTTCATCGCCAGGTTCTTCATCGCCGGGTTCTTCATCGCCGGGTTCTTCGCCTGGTTCATCATCTCCCGGAACTTCAACAGGAGCATTCGGATCATCGGTCATTGCCGGCATATTATCTTCAGTTATGCCAACCAAGGATACTTTAAGTTCCTGTACCGCAAGCTTAACACCTTCGGTAGCAAAACCTACTGTGCCCTTTTCTTTTCTGAATTCACTCATAAACTCAGCATAATCTTCAGCGTTTACTGTAGTGCCGTTCGGGTATGTCTTGATTGTTTTAGTAGAATCAAAGATTGTCTTATCATCTAACTGGTAGATAACCTTGCTACCCTTGAGTGAAACGTTGATACTACGTACCTTTCTGGAGTTACCGTTAAGTGTTTCATCCCAGATATACGAATTATCCTGTGTTGTTTCTTTGTCGAGATATGAAGCATCATCCAATGAATGAACGGTTGTTTCGTGATTACCACCAAGTGTACTTGCGGCATCTTCGCCTATATTATAAATGTGTAAGCCACCACTTGCATAGATACCGAAACCAAGAGCCGACTGGTCTTTAGCCAACAAACGATTTGTGCCCGCAGTTTCGTCAAGTGTTGCACGAGCAATAATGTGGAGCTGCGGATTTTGTCTGTACAACGAGTTCTTTACGGTAAATACCTTGTAGTTAACGTTGTAATCTGAGAAATCCTTAAGGATATCAGATTTGTACATGAATGTGAATGTACGGTAATATCCACTTGTGAAGTTCAAACCTTCTTTAGCAATTTCAAAGAACGAATCACCATTTTCGATATTTGCGTAACCATCCTTCGGAGTAAGCATACTGTTGAATAATGCCTTCGGCATTGTATCAACAGAGAACACTTTACCGGTAAAGGTCCAATTTTTGAGCGATTCTTCTTTTGTAAGGTCACTCTTCTCTATAACGAAATCGTAATCTCCTTCTTTGTTGACGATTACATAAATATTCTTGCTCTTACCGTTATAAGTAATCTTAAACGCAGAGAGTCCCGCTGCACCGGAAATAAGAGTATTGCCTGATTTTTGAACTGTACCTTCTGTTGTAGACCACTGTACATCCTTTGCAGATACTCTTGTTCCATCTGCGAGTTCAATCTCAACCTTGCTTAAGTCAACAATCTTGTACTCAAACATCGGTAATGCCGGAGATTCATCGGTTATGAGATATTTGCCGGCTTCGGCTTTATCTTCATCTTCTTCGTTAGCAGAACCGCTGTCTTCAGAAAGTCCTGCATCGCTCATTACAGGCATAGTCTGTGCAGTAATGCCGTTAAGCGCTACTTTGAGAGACTTGAGATAAGCACCTAAACGATTAAATGTGAAACCTACAGTACCCTTGCCGAATGCTGCTTCATCCATAGAGATGTTGTATTCTTCGGCATCGACTTCTGAACTGTCTTGATTATCCCAAGTTGCAGATTTTATTGTCTTCTTGGTGTCAAGTATCTCGAGCATTTCACTGCCGGTACCCATGCTGTAAACAATACGATTACCATCCAACATAATACTGTAGTTGATATCCTGACTGATATTAGCAGTTTCTCTTGCGGGGTACGAGAATACGTACTTAGGATTAAGTGCTGCATTACCCTTAGTAAGTACCGAAGCATCTTCCAAAGAGTTAAGGTATCCATCCCCAACAATACCCTTGCTTGTAGTGGGCATCATATTAAGAATCTGAACACCGCCGTAGCTTGTATTTCTTAATACAAGTGCATTTGAATCAGCAGCAAACACCTTAGCGCTATCTGCATTTTCATTAAGAGTTGCTCTGGTAATAAATCCAAAGTAACCGCGGTAAGTATCATCATCACTGGTGCCTGTTGTGTTAGCTACAGTAGCATTTACAGTATAGTCTGCAAAGTCTTTTAAGATATCCGACTTATACATATAGAGAGCTGTTCTGCTGCCCCAAATATTATTGATAGAGCCAATACCCTGAGTAGTCGGATTTGCCTTATTGGCTGTAAACGGAATATCTTTGATTTCATCTAAATCATAAGAATCTGTAGCGAGTGTCTTG
The DNA here is from genome assembly GCA_045613385.1 of Acutalibacteraceae bacterium. GTDB lineage: Bacteria > Bacillota > Clostridia > Oscillospirales > Acutalibacteraceae > SIG565. Next base: position 10,675 of record JAZLAW010000012.1, read on the forward strand.
TGCTCTGAATTGTGGAGATATGTTACCCAATCTTCAGCAATATATCCGCCTGTAGCGCAATCAATATCAACGAGATTGAAGTTATAGTCGCCATCCTTATTTACAAGCACATAAACATTTTTGCTCTGTCCGTTATAGGTTACCTTAAATGTGGTAATACCTGTCTTAGCAGCAATAAGATTGTTTCCTTCAACGTAAGCACTCTTGCCATCTACTACTTCCCACTTAGCATCTTTAGCAAGTATCTTAGTGCCATCTGCCAACTGGATTTTAATTTTATTAAGGTCGGACTTCTTGTTATTGAACATCGGGATAGCGGGAGCATCATCTTTTACAAGATATATACCGGGTTCAACCTGGTCACTCTCGCTTTCGCCTTCTCCGGAACCGCCTTCACCGGAACCGCCTTCGCCACCAGGTGTAGTCGGTGCGTCGGTCATTTCAGGCATGTTCTCAGCAGAAACGCCTACCAAAGATACCTTGAAGCCCTCTAATACTGCCTTTGTAGCAACAAATGAGAAACCGATAGTACCCTTCTTATTAGTGCCATCCATAAATGCATTATAATCGTTAGCACTTACTTCGCCATCATCAGAAGTTTTGATTGTTTCATTAGAATCAAAGATAAGGTGATCATCCATACTGTATGTAATATGGTTGCCTTCAAGTGTATACTTAACTTTTCTAACATTGTTGGCATTTTCACCCAATGAGCCATCCCATACATAAGTCGGATCGGTTGTAGTTGCGCCGATAAGAGAAGCATCTGACAATGTATGCACGGTTGTTGTGGGAGCACCTGTAAGTTCTGCAGCAGCCGTGTCACCTAATTTGTAAAGGTGTAAACCACCTGTTCTGTAGTAACCGAGACCAAGCGGTGTCTTGCCAGCAACAAGTGCGTTTGTAGTGCTTTCCGATTCATCAAGTTCAGCACGGGCAATCAGGTGATTCTGTGTAAATGCATAGAATTCTCCAACCGCACCGCCGTACTTAACATTAACATCGATCTGGTAGTCACCGAAGTCCTTAAGAAGATCGGACTTATAGAACCAAGTGTAAGCACGGAAGTAAGCAGGTTGAAATACCATACCACCACTTCCTACAGACCAACGACTTGCTGAAGCAATGTCACTAGCCAATTCATTTTTCGGGGTGAAATAGTTATTTTTGAATGAATAAGGAGTTGTGGCGGCCGCCAAATATCCGGTTGTGTGGAATACCCACTCATCTGCACTATAGTTCGAAGCGCCTTTAAGATTCTTATCTATAAGCGCGAAATCATAGTCATCGGCTTCGTTAACAATTACATAAACGTTCTTTGAAACATTGTTGTAAGTAACCTTAAACTTAGTAATACCTGTCTTAGCAGCTGTGATAACATTGCCTGAAACGGTAGCACTCTTACCATCTACTACTTCCCAAGTGAAGTCTTTGGCAAGTACTTTTGTACCATCAGCAAGTTCAATCTTAATCTTGCTAAGGTCGGCTTGCTTGTTTTTGAACATCGGGATTGCAGGAGAAGTATCCTTTACAACGTAAGCGGTTTCTGTTTCTCCGCCTTCACCGGAACCACCTTCACCGGAACCACCTTCACCGGAACCGCCTTCACCGGAACCGCCTTCACCAGAACCACCTTCACCGGAACCACCTTCGCCAGAACCACCTTCACCGGAACCGCCTTCACCGTCGCCACCAGGGGGTGTGATTTCAGCATCGGTCATTACGGGCATATCTGCTTCGCTTTCAACATTGAGCTTAACAGAAATATTATAAATAATTCCGCCCTGCTGACCCCATGTGAAGCCTACTGTACCCTTAGACATACCTGCTGCCTTATAAGCATCCATATATGAGT
>JAZLAW010000013.1:0-10180 GCA_045613385.1 Acutalibacteraceae bacterium
TTTTTATTTTTCTCTTATCGAACACTTTTTTAAAAACAGCTCAAATTACGTCAGTAATTATTTTATTTTTCCAAATTCGAACCATCGGTGTTCGATTCACTTTCCTTATAAACGCTTATACTACGGTAATATTTTGATTCAAAGTATTCAGGTGTTTGATAACGGAGGACAGAGTGTGGCCTGTCGTTATTGTAGTAGTTTATATACTCTCTAACTGATTCTCTAAATTCTCTTTCAGAACGATAATCTGTGCGGTACAGTCTTTCGGTTTTCATCGATTTGAAGAATGACTCCATAACAGAATTGTTGTATGGAGTAGCCGTATTTGAAAAGGATTGTTTTACGCCAAGAGCTCTTAGATAATCGCGAAAAGTATTTGAGGTGTAGTTAGTTCCTCTATCACTGTGAAATAATAATTCGGTTGGTTGCCGATACTCATAAGCAAGCTTGAATGTTGACTTTGTAAGCTGTGTGCTGTTCTTTAGTGAAATTTTGTGTGCGACAACTCTTCGCGCATATAAGTCAAGAATCACACAAATATAGTATGAAAAATCATTGTATCTAAAATATGTAACGTCGCTCACCCAAACTTCATTTGGTCGACTAACTGTGAATTGTTGATTTAGAATGTTTTGTTTTCTTTCTTGAGTCATTAAGTAAATCTTTTTAGCACTTGTCCCAACAGCAAACCAACCGTCTTCGTGCATTATAGCAGCAACGGTTTTTGCCGCAACCTTATAGCCACGATCTTTTAATATTGCGTGGATTTTTCCGGCACCAAAGATTTGATTGTTATCATGGAAAATCTTTTCGATTATTGGTGTAAGTTCATCTCTCTTTTGTGCAAATAAAGTGTTTTCGTTTTTGTTGCGAAGAACATGGTTGTAATAGCTACCCTTAGCAACGTTCATTGCTTTGCAAAGCAAGTTGATGCTGTACTTGTCAGAGACGGATTGAATATATGCATAACGCTCTCTCAAAGGGGAAGATACCGTGCAAGGAGCGTTTTTTAATATTTCAATTATCATTTCTTGCTGTGCGCATTTTTGCTTTAAATCAAACACATCACGCATATTGATTTTTCGGTTTAATAATTTGCTGTTTTTACTATCGTTTAGCCAGGAATAAATAGTGCTGCGTGCAATATCGAATTTATTGGATAATTCGGTTATTGTGTTTCCTGCTGAATATAATTTTACTATTTCAGTTTGTTGTTGTTTTGAATAATTCTTTTTCATGATATATCCTCCTAATTTTGTTTGGGGATAAATCACGTACCCGTTTTTATTATACAATATTTTTTTGGAAGTGCACGCCCCTTTAAAATCGTTATTTTTATTTAGTTGTATTTGCAGTTTCTAAAAACATATAGTACCAAGCGTCGAAATATGGTATAATATAGAAAAAAGGAAGTGATGGTGTGTCTGTTTTAAAAGATTTTGATGAAATATATAACCATGCACATATGTGGAATTGGGGGCCGGATTGGATAATAGTTAAAGAAATTTATATTAAGTTTCCAGATTCCTATTCGGTATTGACACCTTTTGCGTATACATATTTTGAGGAATTAATACGTTCTACAACATCTGAATATGGTATCCCTCTGTTAGATAGAGAGGGAAAGAAAAATAATTTAAAAGTAGGCTTAAAATTGGTTAACCTTGCAATATCGGAAAACGCTGATAAACCAGATTATATTAAACTTCTTGAAAAAGCAAAGAAGTATTTTAAATACTATTATGAAGATCCGCATGAAGAAAATGGGCGTAATAAGGTACTGCACGGCCATTTGCATCCAAGGTTTTGGAGCAAAGAGGATTTTGAAAAACTAATTCACGACATAGCAGAAATGTCAGAGTTTGCAGGTTTTTAAAAGGTATTTGGAATTAAAAGTTAATTTAAATAAGGAGAATAATATGTATATTAGTCATATAAAAATAATTAATTTTCGGAATTTTTCAAATTTCGAAATGGATTTTCAAGATGGGTTGAATGTCATTGTTGGATCCAATAATTCAGGGAAAACGGGACTACTACGTGCAATTGATCTGCTAAACAATCCGGGTGCTGTATCAGTGGATGATTTTAACAAGAACGATTTGCTGGTAAACTTTTTAGAAAAGTACAAGCAGCAACCCCCTGAAATAATTATCGAGTACGATATTATACACGAGATTTCTGAAGATAATACAGAGGACGAGAGTATTATTAAATTACTATCATTTATTGGTATGGATAAAATAAATGAATCTAAAGCGGCTGCCGATGATCCGACAAAATATTCTATTAGTGCAAAAGTAAAAGCGATTTATAGTATGAGTCCTAAAGATATTGGAGAATACATTTCTTCAGTTTCAGCGGTAACTGATTATGAATCTTTTTATAATGTTTTACAACTTTTTCAAAAAAGTTATAGTTGGGCATATACAAATGGTTTAAGTGAAACAAGAATAGATTCCAAGGAAGCAACAGAAATTTTTAAGGTGGATTTTATTGAGGCCGAACGCAATAGTGAAGCGGTTTATCACGAAACTAAACGGGAGATTGAGAGATTTTTAAAAAATGATCCGTCTGGTGCTTCTAAAATACAGGAAATACAAAAGGGTCTTTCAGACAGCATGAAGGATGCTATCAAACCGGTTTTAGATAAAATATCAAATTTAGTAGAAAACGAGAAGAATGATATTGGTCTTTCCAAGGGAAATGTAGCCATATCTCAAGATATGCGTCCGTCTGCTACTATATCTAATTCATATGTAATTAATGTTCGTGATACAAAATCGGATTTTATTATTCCCTTATCGCATAATGGGTTAGGATATAATAATCTGATAAACATGTATATGCTTGTTAAACTAGTTGAAATTCAAAAAGGAAAAGACTTTCGCATTTTATGTTTGGAAGAACCAGAAGCCCATCTTCATCCTGCTATGCAATATAAACTATTCAAATTTCTAAAAAAGTTAGACGAAGAAGATAATTTGAATCAGCAAATATTTGTTACAACTCATTCATCTAATATTACTGCAGTTGCAGGATTGAATAATATGTACATGCTTAGTTATTCTAGAACGGAAGATCAAGCAGATTGTGTGCAGCGAAGCTTGAAGGTTCAGTTTGAGGAAGATGAAACTGCTAAAAATCATATGATGAAATTTTTGGATGTTACACGCTCGGATATGCTATTTGCTGACAAGGTAATTTTGGTAGAAGGCTTAGCCGAAAAATTGCTTTTTCCAAAACTTATGGAAAAGTGCAACTATTCTTACGAGGATGAACATATTTCAATAGTTGAAGTCGGTGGTAAAAATTTTGCTTATTTTTTAAGAGCCTTTGCAAATAATCCGGTAAAAAAAGATGTTTTGTGCATAACAGATAGTGATTTTAAATGGATAAAGGATGATGAAACCACTAGTATATCTGATTACGCTGGCTTTATTCCTGCACATGTAAATGTGTTGAGCGAACTTTTTTCAGAACATGATAATATTTGTGTTATGTTTCAAAAGGAAGGTGGCTCAACTTTTGAAGATGAACTTTTTTTAAGTAATTTGGAAAACACGGATGTTGCAAAAAAACTTCTTAAAGTTGCTTTAAGTGATTCGCTACACGGGTATATAGATGCTAATCAGTTGGATTTTGATTTATGGGATGCTAATAGGGAGCAAATTGATGGCAGAAGTCGTTCCAAAATAACGAAATTAATTGACAGTTTTAAAACTATAATTGCTGCTGAACAAGAAGATGAGAATAAAGATAAAATAAAGAAATTGTTTTTTGGAAAATTATTTTTAGAATACGCAAAGGATTGCAAAGGTGACATAGCGCTTAGCATTTTGGTAGATGAAGATTTGGTAAATGCTTTAGTGGTACCTCAATATATTAGGGAGGGTATACAATGGCTTTCGAGAACATAAGTTCAGATTACATTTTGACTAAAGAACAGCTAAATAAGCATTTTAAAGTTTATGCTGGACCGGGTGCTGGTAAAACTCATTTCCTTGTTGAAAATATAAAAGAGATTGTTTCTAATAATGAAAAAATAACTAAAAGCAACTGTAGGAAATTACTTTGTATTACCTATACTAATGCGGCCGTTGATGAAATTAATAATAGATTAAAAAACTTTTCTTCTTCAGTCGAAGTGAATACAATTCATGGTTTTATAATTGACAACATTATTTTGCCTTTTCAACAAGATTTAAAGAAGGTTATAAAAAAAGATTTTGATATTGATATAACTGGGAGCTCTGCAATTACTTCACAAATCGAAGGACTTGGGGTTTTACATGGATATGAAAAGCAAGAGATTTTATCTTATGTAAAAAGCAAAACAAATTGTGAAGATATTGATTATAGCAAAAAAATTATGGGGGACGTAGAGATTGATATTGATGCATATTTGAATGACGGTTCCTGTACTCTTAAAGCATCTAAGCAGATTGATACTTCACACAAAAAGCATATAAAAGAATTCACATGGAACGTTGCTAGAAAGTTAACTCATAATGAAATCTTATATTTCGGTTATAGACTTCTTATGGAAAATTCTACGGTATGCTATGCGTTGCGTGTAAAATTCCCCTATATTTTTGTGGATGAATTCCAAGATACTAATCCATTACAAACTTTAATTATTAAATTGTTAGGTTCAAAATCATCTGTTCTTGGAATCATAGGTGATGTTGCGCAGTCTATTTATAGCTTTCAAGGAGCTAAACCATCACAGTTTAATACATTTTCAGTAGACGGGGAAAGAGAACTAGAGGAATATCATATTGTTGGTAATCGTCGTTCTACATCTAATATCGTGAAGTTTAGCAATTATTTTAGAAAGTCGGATGTTATCGTTCAAAACAGTATTCGTCAATATAATACTGAAGAAGAAAAAGAGTTAATAGAGAAAGCACCTGTTCAAATTTTGGTTGGTGAATCTACGGAAACTTTAGATAAGATTGATGAGATTGTTAAACAAGAGGGTGTGGTATTAACTCGCACATGGGTATCTGCATTTAGATATATGCATGGTGTTGATGATGAGCAAAAAGAAATATTAAAAAGTATATATAACAGTTATTTTGTGTCTTCTATTGATATAAGGAAGGATATCGAAGAACACAATAGGGTAACATGGGTTAGAGCATTTAAATTTATAATTATGCTTTATATGGCTTATTCTTCAGGTTCATTTGTTGATGTGTTAAATGCGTTATCTTTATACTGCAAAGTCGCTTCTTTAAAAAAATCGGGTGTTTTCACTTCATCAGTTATGATTACAATTAAAAAGATGCTGTCAGAATTGTTTGCAGAAGTAAATAACGACACCCTGATTTCAACCGTTATTGATCATTTTAATATATTAATAAATTCAGCTGATTATTTGGCGTTCAAAAGATGCATCTCTGTTGACGAAAATTTTACCGTTCCGTTTATAACTGAATACGATGCAAAGATTGAGGACAACCTTACAAAAATCAAATGGGATACGGCAATAAAATTGTTTGATGAGGTGTTTTCTCCTAATGGTAAATATATAACTGTGCATCAAGCAAAGGGATTAGAATGGGACAAAGTTGTTGTAAGTGTATCTCCGTCGCGCAATGATAAAACTACATTATCAAAGATGTATCAAGATCCAAAAATTCTGGGAGAAACACCAAGTGAAGAATTTACAAGAATATATTATGTTGCATGTACTAGAGCAAAAAACGAGTTGTATATTCATGTTCCGGATGACAAAGAACTTGTAGAGGTTATTAATGATATTATTGAAAGAACTTCCAATAATACGAGTACTTAAACTGAAAGGAAAATAAAAATGATTAATGATATAATACATCATTATGATCTGCTTATTGATGAAGGAAATGATCCCGTACACGATTCTGAACCATTGCGAGATTATATGGACAAGTGGGATGGACAAGATTTTATCAATGCAATGCAGCTTGATAAAACAAAAAATGTGCTTGAAATCGGTGTGGGTACCGGCCGTTTAGCCATAAGGGTTGCACCACTTTGTAATAAATTTTGCGGTATAGATATTTCACCTAAGACTATCAATAGGGCGAAAGAAAATCTTTCAGGAAGTTCGAATGTGAATTTGATTTGCGCAGATTTTATGAATCATTATTTTTCCGAACAGTTTGATGTTATATATTCTTCTCTTACTTTTATGCATATTACGGAAAAACAACGCGTTATTAATAAGGTCGGGGAACTTTTGAATAGTAATGGAGTTTTTGTCTTGTCTATTGACAAAAACCAAAATAGTTTTATCGACATTGGCAATAGCAAGGTTCGTATATATCCTGATTCTCCAGAAAAAATCAATGAATATATTTGTAATTCTAATATGGTTGTTGAAAGGCAATTTGAAAAAGAATTTTCATATATTTTTGTTGTAAAAAAATTTAACCCTATAAAGTGAACCACCCAGACTCGAACTAACGACTTAAAAGTGAAATAATTATGTTCGTCTTTTATGGTACGAAAGACAAAAAAAGCTCTTGTTCGAAAGAACAAGAGCTTTTTTCAGTTATATTCGCCTTTGGCGAGTTATATTGCTTCGCAGTGATATTCGGCTAATGCCGAGTGATATTGCCCTTCGGACAGTTAATGGCGAATATAATATCACTTTTGCGACAGCAAAAATATCACTATGCCGCAAGGTATAATATCACTCTGTGCGAAGCACAGAATATCACTTTCAACTTCAGGTTGAAAAATATCAACTTTTCTTTTATTGTATGCTTTTGTGTTGTCTGTTATAATTATATCAGCAAAGGAGATGATTTGATGGATAACACAAACATTGTTTTAGCAGCTAATATACAAAAATATCGCAAAAAGTGCGGATTAACACAAGAGGAACTTGCAAAAGAGTTGGGCGTAACTTTTCAAGCAGTTTCAAAATGGGAAAACGCAAAAACCGCACCTGACATATCGTTTTTACCTACTATGGCGGATTTGTTTGGGTGTCATATTGATGAGCTTTTTTCTAGAGAAATAAAATCAGAAATCCACTATGACCATTGTTCTGAATTTCCTTGGTATGATGACAATATTATTCGCGGTGTAGTATGCTTGGGAAGAAAAATTTTACAAGTAACTGATGGACTGACAGATAAATTTACTTTTGAAGTTATTGGCGATGCAACAAGCGTGCAAAGCGAATGTAACATTACAGTCAGCGGTTCAGTTTCAGGTGGATGTGCAGCGGATGAGATAGTTGTTGGCGGACACGTGTACGGAGGTTGTAATGCGGGTGATGCAATTACAGTCGGCGGTAATTTAAGTGGTGGTTGCGTAGCTGGTGACGGAATCACTTGTGGTGGTAACCTTAAAGGTGATATAACCTGTGGTGACACAGTAACAGTAACAGGTAATGTTGAATCAGAAAAGATAAAAGGAAATGTTATTTGCAATTCTTTGGAATGTGAAAAAGTTGAAGGCGGTGTTACTATTAAAGAAGGTAATCATTTTGACCTTTGCACCGAACTTCCGTTCCCTGATGATACTATTATGAGAGAAGTTTTGTGTAATGGTAGAAAAATAATTAAAGTAAAACCTATTGGATAAAGATCTAGCTTTTTGCACATTTCATTCGTGTCATTAAGTTCGAAACACCAAAAAATCCTCGTTCTTTAGCCAGAGGTGGCTAAGGACAGTCGGGGTATGTAGATACGGTGTAGCCGATTAAGGCTACGCCGTATTTCTCTTTTACGCCACTTTCGGCGGATTCTTGCGGATTGCTTCATAAGTTTCAAGAATTGTCTTTCCATCGGGGATGACAATAACACCCACACCAACGAAGTGAACCTTTATAGGAACATGCTTTTTGCCATTTTCGTCTTTGGTACTATCAAAGATTTCAATCTTTGTTATCAGCCGATTGACGAGTTCAGGTGTCAGTTCCTTTAAGTCGGTACATTTACGGATGATAGAAAGAAATGCCCGAAGATCAATGTTATCCTGCTCGGCATTAGCAAGTTTTTGTTCCAATTCGGAAACTGCTTGTATCAATTCTCGTTGCTCTTTTTCGTAATTGGCGGTCATACGTTCAAACAGATCGTCCCTTAGTGTACCAAGCACATTCTTTTCAAAGGCGGCTTCGATCAACTTATCAAGTGTCACAATGCGCTTTTTGTTTTTCTCAAGTTCCTGCTTTGCGGCTTTGAAATTGTTTGCCTTATGCAGTTCGTGTTGCTTACCGTACAAGTACAGAAAAACCGGCTCATATTCCGTAATATATTCTGCCGCTTCTCGTATGACTTTTAACACCATCCTTTCGAGTACCACATTACGTATAAAATGGATTGTGCAACTACCTCTGTTTTCCTTGTAGGCGGCGCAACGGTAAAATTCCTGATGCTCTTTTACGCTCTTGGCGGCACAGAAATACAACTTTGAACCGCAATCGCCACAATACATAAGTCCCGAAAAGATACTTTGTCTGCCCGTCGCAGTATTTCTGCGGCGGTGCTTTTTTATCTCTTGCACACGTTCCCAAGTATCCATATCAATAATGGCTTCCTGAGTGTTCGGAATAATTACCCAATCTTCGGGAGCGTTATAAACGGTCTTGTGGACTTTAAAACTCACGGTACTTGACTTGAAATTCACGGTACAACCGGTGTACTGCATATTGGCGAGAATGTGGTCTACGCTATTTTCAGACCAACGGTAAGGATCAATAACCTTGTTGCGTGTCTTTCTACCGATGCTGTTGTAATAGGCGGTTGGTGTTAAAATCTTTTCGGATTCTAAACGGCGTGCGATTTTGGTAACACCTAACCCCTCAATACAAAGCTGAAAGATATATTGCACCACTTTTGCAGCAGGCTCATCAATAATCCATTGCTTGGAATCGTTATCAGCTTTCTTGTAACCGAAGGCTACTGTTGCAGATACACGTTCACCGTTATTAGACTTAGACTGCCATACCGCACGGATTTTCTTGGAGGTCTGCGCCGCATACCATTCGTTGAATATATTATAGAATGGCAGCATTTCCACACCTTCGCCCGTAGCGGTGTTGATATTTTCTTGTATGGATATAAAGGTTACGCCAAGTGTAGGATATACGATTTCTGCAAGGCGGTCGCTTTCGATATGCTCACGACCAAAACGAGATAAGTCTTTTACGATAATCGTGCCGATTTTGCCTTCCTCTACCATTCGGTGCATACGGTTAAAATCGCTACGGTCAAAACTCGTACCCGAAATACCGTCATCCACGAAAAACATTGTGTTGGTATAGCCGTGTTTTTTAGCATAGTCAGAAAGAATTTGCTTTTGGTTACTGATACTGTTTGATTCGTCCTCTTTGCCTTTTCTCTTTTTGTCTTTATCGTCTTTGATATCTTCTACGGACAGACGACAGTATAAGGCTGTGATTTTATTTTGATTCATATTCTCGGCTTTCTTTGCCATAATAAACTCCTTTCTCAAGAAAGCCGAGCATTACTAATCGGGCAGGCCAATTATACAATGCTCGGCTGTGTTTCTACAAACCTATGGCAGTTACAATAACTGCTCGGATAGGATCAATTCTTTTAATTGCTGAAATAGTGATTTGTCAACTTCGCCCGTAAAAACACCGGTGACATCGTAGATAGTACCGCCTATTTCTTCGGACACGGTAATTTGCTTCGGAATATAGCAAACGGGAGTATTGTCGATTGCCGTTGCTGATTTCGGTGTTACATATTCCAAAAGGTCGATAGGGGCATTTTCATTAATGCGCCCTGCGCCTTTTCTTGAAAACATAATGGGTTCTATATTAACTTTTTTCATATTCTTCACCTTACCTTTCATCACGGTTGCGCTGACGGATTAAGAATTTGCGATAATGCTCGCAAGCCTTCAAAACAAAATCCTCAGCCTGCTTAGCATTGGCGTTAGGGACATAGTGGCGAATGCGCTCCATCGGGACTTTTAACATTTCCCGCTGATTTGCTTTTTCTTCCTCCATAATTTCCGCAATCACTTCGGGAGTAAGTCCTTCCGCCTGGCTTATCTTTTTAAAGCGGCAAGCCTGCGAGAGTGACGGGGTGCAATCGCTTTGCTTAATTTGCTCTAAAAGGTCTTGTTGTTCCTGTTCATTGAGGTAGGAAAGTTCAACGGCGGGAGTGAATGAAATACGACCATCATCCACATATTGCAGAATTTCGGG
>JAZLAW010000014.1:0-31346 GCA_045613385.1 Acutalibacteraceae bacterium
TGCCGAGATAAAATTTGAAAAAGAGATAAATCTAAGCGAAATAAGAATTTTTGGCAGTGGAGAAATACCAAAAGCAGTACATATATGGGAAAAGCCCGTAGACAAAGCCGATTTATTACTTGTTGCGACCCACTCGGATGATGACCAACTCTTTTTCGCTGGACTTTTGCCCTATTATGCGGGAGAAAAAGGTTATTCGGTACAGGTGGCATACTTTATAGACCATAATAAAAATGTAATCCGCCGTCACGAGTTACTCGCAGGGCTATGGACTTCGGGTGTCACTTCATATCCTGTTATAAGTGGCTTTCCCGATGAATATTCGGAAAGCGGTGCCGAAGCCCTTAACAATCTTAAAAAATACGGAATTGAAGAGAACGATTTAATCGAGTGGCAGTCCGGAATTATAGAAAGATTTAAACCGCTCGTAGTAGTCGGTCACGATTTGAATGGTGAGTATGGACACGGCCAACATATATTAAATACCGAAACACTTATTAAAGGCATAGAAAAAGCGGCCGACACCCACACTGTACAAAAACTTTACTTACATCTTTACAATGAGAATAAAATAACAATGAATTATGATGTGCCGCTGCAAAGTTTTGGCGGACAGACTGCGTTCCAGGTATCAAAACAGGGCTTTTCGCACCATAAAACACAGCATCAGTATTGGTTTTACGATTGGTTAAACGGTAGCGAGAAGGCGGCCGACATAAAAAAATACTCGCCCTGCGAGTTCGGTCTTTATAAAACGGCGGTAGGGTTAGATAGTAAGGGCGATATGTTCCAAAACATAAAAACCTATGACGAACAAGAAACAGAAGAAAACAAAATCCCGCCATCTGATACAGAACCGGAAGCAGAAATAAAACCCCGGGCAGATTATACGTGGTATATAGTTATATCAATTATAGTAACCGTAGTGGTTGTTAGTATAGTAATAAAAATAAGAAAGAAAAAATATCATTACAAAGGAGTATAAAAATGGTAGAAATATTATTAGGAATTGCCTGTATTCTTTTTGGTATAGCGCTGTTTTTGATATGGCAGGCATCTGGTTTTTGGGGATACATAACATTTGCTTTCTTATTTGGTGGAATCGGCTTAGCTTTTTACGGGTTTTACAAAGAGTATAAAGAATAAACAAAAAATCACGGTGGCAACACCGTGATTTTTTGTTTTTACCATATAACCTTTGTATCAATTTCTTCTGTAACTTTTGCGATGTATTCTTCGGCGGTCATACTGCCAAGGTCACCGTTTTCGCCGCGGCGGCGGACAGAAAGTGTGCCGCTCTCCACTTCGTTATCACCGATTATGAGCATATAGGGGATTTTCTGGAGTCGTGACTCACGGATTTTATAACCGATTTTCTCATTGCGGTCATCAAGTTCTACGCGGACACCCAAATTCTCAAGTTTTTTCTTGATTTCATAAGCGTAATCAAGGTGTCTGTCGGCAATCGGTAAAATGTTAACCTGAACGGGAGCGAGCCATACAGGGAAAGCACCTGCATACTTTTCAATAAGGAGTGCCAGAGTTCTTTCATAACAACCGATAGATGTGCGGTGTATGATGTAGGGGTTTTTCTTTGTGCCGTCTTTATCGGTATATTCCATACCGAATTTTTCGGCTAACATCTGGTCGATTTGAATGGTAATGAGCGTGTCTTCCTTGCCGTGTACATTCTTAATCTGAATATCAAGTTTCGGTCCGTAGAAAGCTGCTTCACCGACACCGACTTTGTAGGGAATTTCAAGATGGTTAAGAATTTTTTCCATCACACCCTGAGCTTCATCCCATTGTTCTACTGTGCCGATATACTTTTCGCGGTTGTCGGGGTCCCACTGCGAGAAGCGGTAGGAAACATCTTCGTAAAGACCGAGAGTTTTAAGCATAAATGTTGTAAGCTCGAGACAGGACTTGAATTCTTCTTCGAGTTGTTCGGGTGTGCACATTAAGTGACCTTCCGAAATTGTGAACTGGCGAACTCGGATAAGACCGTGCATTTCGCCGCTGTCTTCGTTACGGAAAAGTGTTGAAGTTTCATCATAGCGAAGCGGCAAATCACGGTAGGAACGTGGGCGGTTAAGATATGCTTGATACTGGAACGGACAGGTCATCGGTCTGAGAGCAAAGCACTCCTTACTGTCATCTTGTGGGTCGCCCATAACAAACATACCGTCTAAATAGTGGTCCCAGTGACCTGAAATTTTATAAAGGTCGCTTTTTGCCATAAGCGGAGTTTTGGTCAACTGCCAACCGCGTCTGGCTTCTTCATCTTCTACAAAGCGCTGTAAAATCTGTATGATTTTAGCACCTTTCGGCAGAAGTATCGGTAAGCCCTGACCGATAAAATCACAGGTAGTGAAGAGTTCTAATTCGCGGCCCAGTTTATTGTGGTCGCGTTTTTTTGCTTCTTCGATTTCTGCCAAGCGTGCTTCCAATTCGCTCTGCTTCGGATATGCGGTACCGTATACGCGGCAGAGCATTTTTTTAGAAGAGTCACCGCGCCAATAAGCACCGGTAGCACTGGTTAATTTGAATGCCTTAACAGCACCTGTCTTCATAAGATGCGCACCTGCGCAAAGGTCGGTAAATTCGCCTTGTGTGTAGATGTTGATTTCACTGTCTTCGGGTAAATCTTCAATAAGCTCTACCTTGTATATTTCACCCGACTTGCCGAAAAGCTCGAGAGCCGCATCGCGTGAAATGGTTTTGCGCTGGAGTGGTAAATCTTCCTTGACAATATTCTTCATTTCACCTTCAATTTTTTCCAGGTCTTCGGGTGTGAATTTTTCATCAATATCTATATCATAATAAAAACCATCATCAATCGCAGGTCCGATAGCAAGTTTAGCGTTCGGGAAAAGGCGCTTTACCGCCTGTGCTAAAATGTGCGATGCGGTATGGCGGAATGTCCATCTGCCGTAATCATCATCAAAAGTTAAAATTTCTACTGTATCGCCGTCAGCAAGGGCAGTGCGTAAATCTTTATTTTCGCCGTTTATTCTTGCAGCACAAGCATTTTTAGCAAATCCGCCGCCAAGACTTTTTACGGCATCGAAAACAATAGTGCCTTCTTCAAATTGTTTTTCGTTTCCATTAAGTTTTACGGTAATCATAAAAAACTTCCTTTCAAAATAAAAAAACTTCGCCCCTAAGATATAGGGACGAAGTAGAAAATATAACTCCGCGGTTCCACCCGAATTGCGCTAATACGCGCCGCTTTAAAACCCTTAACGCAGGTTAGTCGTTCGGGTTGCTACCCCCGACACTCAAAGGTGGTTTTCACAAGTTTGTTTTATGTAACGCTTTCAGCGGGTGCGCTACTCTCTGCAAAAAAACAAAAAAGTTACTGTCCTTTTCAACGTTTTACAAAGTTATTGTATACCCAATTTTAGTTTTTGTCAAGAAAACAAACTTATTATAAATTACAGAATTTGTATTTTTTTTGAAAAAAGGGCAAGAATAGCAGTAGGTGAAATGATTGGAGGAAATAAAAATGAAAAAAATACTATCGCTTTTAATTTCACTGTTATTAATAGTTACCCTTTTCGCCGCTTGTGGCGGGAACAAAACAGGCAGAGTTTATTATCTTAACTTTAAGCCTGAACAAGATGCGGCCTGGCAGGCTTTGGCAAGTAAATATACTGCCGAAACCGGGGTAGATGTTAAGGTCGTAACCGCCGCGCAGGGCACATACGAGCAAACACTAACCGCCGAAATCGATAAAAAAGATGCGCCGACTTTGTTTCAGATAAGCGGTGAAATCGCACTCGAGTCGTGGGGAGATTATTGCTCAGACCTTACAGGCACTGCAGTGTACAAGCAGCTGACCAGTGATGACTTTGCCCTGAAAAAAGGCGACAAGGTTTATGGTGTAGGCTATGTTTACGAAGGCTACGGAATTATCGTAAATAAAGAACTGCTTAAAAAAGCGGGTTATATGATGGATGACATCAAAAATTACGATGGCTTAAAACGGGTTGCCGAAGATATTACAAAGCGCAAAAACGAATTGGGTTTCTCGGCTTTTACCTCACCCGGACTTGATTCTTCATCGGCGTGGCGTTTTTCGGGACACTTGGCAAATATTCCGCTCTTTTATGAGTTTAAAGAAGGAAATATTATGTCTCAACCCGAAAAAATTACAGGAAAACACCTGGAAAGATACAAAAACATCTGGGATTTGTATATAAACAATTCCACCGCAGAACCATCTAAACTCACTGCCGTTACAATGGACCAGGCAAATGCCGAGTTTACAAACAAGAAGGCTGTGTTCCACCAGAACGGCACCTGGGCATATACCGATATTAAATCTATTGGGGATGACAATATTGGATTTATTCCGATTTATTCGGGAGTGGATGATGAAAACCAAGGGTTTAGCTGCGGCACAGAAAACTACTGGGCGGTAAACTCTAAAATCAGTGAAGCCGACCGTATGGCAACACTCGATTTTCTCGAATGGGTTGTAACCAGTGATATCGGCACTACCGCACTCGCCGAGAGCATGGGCTTTGTCGCCCCTTTTAAATCGGCAAAACCGGTAAACAACATCCTCAGCAATACTATGAACGATTATGTGAAGCAGGGCAAATACAATGTTTCCTGGGCATTTAATTATACTCCGAATGTTGACACCTGGAGAAGCGATTTAGTGTCGGCTCTCGCCGCATATTCTGCGGGGCAGAGTGATTGGGAAAGCGTTAAAAAAGCCTTCGTTGAGGGTTGGGAAAAACATTATAAGTTATCTAAACAGTAAAAAAGGGCGGTGTCTGCCGCCCTACATAAAGAATCAAGGGAGAACCAATGAAAAAAGCCGTTAAAAAATTTAACAACACAAGCATAAATAACAGAAGTCAATTAAAGGCGGTAAAAAAATATTCCGCAGTATTTTTATTGCCAACGGTGGCGGCTTTTCTGATAGGCTTTGTATGGCCTTTTTTCTTTGGTATTTATCTTTCTTTTTTTCGGTTTAAGACGCTAAGTAATATATCTTTCGTAGGTATAAAAAATTATATGTCCGCGTTTTCGGATAAAGGTTTCTTTTCTTCTTCTTTTTGGTTTACTGTTATTTTTACACTTGTAACGGTTATACTAATTAATTTTATAGCATTTTTTATAGCACTCGCTCTGACCAAAAGAATCCGCGGTGCATCACTTTTCCGTACCGTGTTTTTTATGCCAAACCTTATAGGTGGCATTGTGCTCGGTTATATCTGGAAAATAATACTCAACGGAATAATAATTAAATATTTAGGTTCCACTTTGGCGCTTAATTCCACCTACGGTTTTTGGGGACTTGTAATTCTTATGTGTTGGCAACAGATAGGTTATATGATGATAATATATATCGCATCTCTTCAAAATGTGTCGCCTGAATTTATTGAAGCCGCGCAAATTGATGGGGCGGATTCTTTCGCTATTTTAAAACATATAACTATACCATCTGTTATGCCGTCTATTACCATCTGCACATTTTTAACCCTTACAAATTCTTTTAAGCTGTTCGACCAGAACTTAGCTCTCACAGGCGGAGAACCGGCTCACAAAACCGAAATGTTGGCGCTTAATATCTATAAATCGTTTTACGAAAGTACTACAAATATGGGTGTCGGTCAGGCAAAGGCGGTTATCTTTTTCGTTGTTGTCGTAGTAATAGCGCTCACTCAACTCTATTTAACTTCCAGAAAGGAGAATGGCTGATGAAAAGGAAATTTCATTTTCCTACTCTGAGTGTTTTTTTTACATTTCTGTCGGCGGTGTGGGTACTTCCGATAATCATAGTGCTTATAAACTCGTTCAAAAAGAGCGATGCAATAGCGTTGACTCCCTTTCAGTTGCCAAACTCAATTTCCTTTGCGGGACTCAGTAATTATACAAACGGAATAACTTTCGGTAATTACCCCTTTTATTATTCGATAATGTATAGTATAATAATAACGGTTTTGTCGGTAGCACTGATTTTACTTTGCACATCGATGGCGGCTTGGTATATACACCGCGTGAATTCTGTGTTTTGTCGGGTGGTGTACTATTTTTGTGTTTTTTCTATGGTTGTACCTTTTCAGATGGTTATGTTCACACTGTCTAAAACCGCCGACCGCTTATCGCTCAACACGCCGTTTACCATTCCCGTTATTTATCTTGGCTTCGGCGCGGGACTTGCGGTATTTTTATTCAGCGGATTTATAAAAGGTATACCTATGGAAATAGAACAAGCCGCAACAATAGACGGTTGCAACACCTTGCAGACATTTTTTCTTATAGATGCTCCAATTATGAAATCAACCTATGTGTCGGTGGGCATCCTTGAAATTATGTGGATATGGAATGACTATTTGTTGCCGTATTTAGTGCTTGACAGAACAAAATATATGACAATCCCGATACACATTCAGTTTTTACAGGGCAGTTACGGCAGGGTTGATTACGGTGCCACAATGGCACTTATTATGCTTTGCTTAATCCCTGTTGTCGTTCTCTACTTTTTCGGTCAGAAACATATTATAAAGGGTGTTTTATCGGGCGCAGTAAAGGGGTAACTGCTATGCGCGCAAGCGGAATTTTAATGCCGGTATTTTCTTTGCCGTCACCGTACGGAATAGGTACATTCGGTACTGCGGCATATAAATTTGTTGATTTTCTAAAGGATTCGGGTCAAAAATACTGGCAGATTCTCCCTCTCGGCCCTACGAGTTATGGAGACTCACCATATCAGACTTTTTCTTCCTTTGCGGGTAATCCGTATTTTATTGATTTGGATAAAATCTGCTACGAAGGGCTTTTGTCTCTTGACGAGATTGCCGAGTATAGCAAGGAAGGCGACACGATAGATTATGGGTTTTTATATTATAACCGATTTAAATTACTCAAGATAGCGTTTTCGCGTTTCAAAGCAGATGAGAGCTACAGTAACTTCTGTCTTGAAAACAGTTTTTGGCTGGATGAATATGCTGTGTTTATGACACTGAAAAACCTTCATAACGACCGTCCAACTGATGAATGGAAAGAAAAATATCGCCACGGCGGTAATGATATAATCGAAGAAATTAAAAAGGGATATCCCGATAGCGTTAATTTTTATAAATTTTTGCAGTACAAATTTATGGGGCAGTGGTTTGAGCTAAAAAATTATGCAAATGATAAGGGTATAAAAATAATAGGTGATATCCCGATATATGTGGCTTTCGATTCTGCAGATGTTTGGGCTTCCCCATCTCAATTTTTGCTTGATGAAAATTTGATGCCCAAAGCCGTAGCCGGTTGTCCACCTGATGCGTTTTCAAGCACCGGACAGCTCTGGGGCAATCCGCTTTATAACTGGGAAGAGATGAAAAAGGATAACTATGCTTGGTGGGAGAAAAGACTCAGGGCATCCTTTAAAATGTATGATATTGTAAGGATTGACCATTTCCGAGGCTTTGAAGCCTTTTACTCTATTCCGTTCGGCAGCAAAACCGCCGAAACTGGCAGTTGGGTTAAGGGACCGGGTATAAAATTCTTTAAAACACTGGAAGAAAAAATAGGCGATATGCCTGTTATTGCTGAAGATTTAGGCTTTTTAACCGAAGATGTCAGGGAAATGCTGATGAGTAGCGGATATCCCGGTATGAAGGTATTACAGTTTGCCTTTGATACAAGGGAAGAAAATGATTATCTTCCGCACAATTACCCTAAAAACTGCGTCGTGTATACAGGGACACACGATAACAATACAATTCGCGGTTGGATAGAAGAAGTGAGTGAGTCGGCCGTAACACACGCGCAAAAGTATTTAGCAGCAGACAGAAGCAACCTTACCGATGCGCTGATAAGGGCGGCAATGCAGTCGGTCGCCGATACCTGTATTTTAATGATGCCCGATATCCTTTACAAAGGTGAAGACGGCAGAATTAATGTCCCGTCAACTCTGGGCGGCAACTGGATATGGCGTATGAAACCAAGTGAGCTCGATAATGTGTCCCGCGAACACATATATTCACTCACAAGCCTTTACGGCAGAATTTAAAAAAGGATGGGTTTCCCCATCCTTTTATTTTTGTTTTTTTATTTTTATTCGTGACCACATAATTATTATTACTTGTGCAGGTATGCCCAGTAAGAATATCAGCCATAAGTTTTGGCCGAAGACCAGAAACGAGATATAAAGTGCTGCAAGGCAAGACCACACAAGAAGTGTTATTATGGCAAAATTTCTGCGGCTGTTAAACCATATTGAATTGAATATAAGCCATACTACAAATGAAATCGGCACTGCATATATAAATGATAACCAATGAAGATTGGTGTATACCGGAGTAGAGTCAACAATAACAAAGGCCAGGGTCGCGAGCAACCATACAAGAGCAATACTGATGCCTGTTATAAAGGCGTGATTATGTATAATCCTAAGGTTCTTGATTTTTTTTATTTCGCTTTTGTGCTCACTCTGTACAAGGTAATCAAGTGTAACTCCGAACAAAGTTGCTATCTCCATAAGTACGGTAACATCGGGTATAGATTCTCCGCGCTCCCATTTGGATACAGCTTTGTCAGAATAGTTAAGTTTCTCTGCTAATTCTAATTGTGTCAGGCCTTCTTCCTGGCGTAAAGTAGAAATATTTTTTGCAATAATTGCCTTAATATCTTGCATTATATCACCTCGGTAAATTAATTTTACCATAAAATAAAAACAAAATCAATGCTTATGAACATAATATTTTTTCGCTTTTCTACTGTGGGTAGAGTGGTAGAATTGTACTCTACTGCACGAGAACCAACAGTATTTGCTATATTTGTATGAGTAGAGTGAAATTAGAATAAACGGGCAGTATAATGGGTATAGGTGATGAAAATGAAAAATTATGTTATCCTCGCAGACTCTGCCTGTGATATAAAAAAAGAACTTCTTAATGATTGGGGCGTAAAAATTTCCGAACTCAGTTTTATGTTTGGCGACGACCCAAAGGTCTATCTTAACAGTGAAATAACCGCAAAGGAATTTTATGATGAAATGCGTGGCGGCCGTACGGCTAAAACATCTGCCATAAACACATACACCTTTGTGGAATTTTTCGAGAACGAACTGAAAAACGGAAACGATGTTGTTTATATCGGTTTTTCATCGGGACTTAGCACAACATATAATTCCGCTGTGGCGGCGGCAGAAGAACTGAACGCCAGATATACTGACAATAAGGTATACACAGTCGATTCGCTGTCTGCATCGGCAGGTTACGGTTTGCTTGTATTTTTGGCAACCAAGCAGAAAGAAAAAGGTATGTCCGCCGAAGAGATTGTAGCCTTCGTAGAGAAAAACCGTCTTAAAATAGCACACTGGTTTACAGTAGATGATTTGGTATATTTAAAGCGCGGTGGCAGAATTAGTCCTACGTTGGCATTTGTCGGCGGTGTTCTCGGAATTAAACCTGTATTGCATATGGATAATGCGGGACATCTTGTGAATGTGACTAAAGTGCGCGGTAGGCGTGCGGCTATCATGGCCCTTGCGGAAAAGTTGAAAACGGCAGATTTATCGGGAGCAAATACCATTTATATATCACACGGTGATTGCATAGAAGATGCCCAGACACTTGCTAAAATAATAAAAACAGAATATAAACGCAAGGTGGAGATTATTACCGATGTCGGCTCTGTAATAGGTGCTCATTCAGGTCCTGGCACATTGGCGCTCTTCTTTGTGGCTAACGAAAGATAAAAAAAGAGAGTATCACAAGGGAGACACTCCGTAAGGAAGCTGTCTCTCTTTTTTGTTGCTCATAGTATAATAAAAATGACACTTTCAAAACTTGAAAGTGTCATAGTGGGTTACATACTTTTAAAAACATCTATCTTAAAAAGCGAAAGTTCTATTGTTATTATGAGACGGGTATGATCGGTGTTTAAAAAAAGCACAATTATTTATCAAATTGTGCTTTGATTTGTTCGTTAATTCTTGCGTCCATTTATGGACACCATCTTTAACATACTTTTGTTTTTCAACAATTATTTCTACACAATCCATCATTTTCATATTATTTACATCCTAACGGCGTAGTTAATTGGATATGTCCATTTGGATAAACCATCCATCCGGTTATAAAAGATACTTTATTTCCGTTATCTTTTCAGGCAATTTCTATTTTAATACTTAATCGTTGTCCTTTGTCATTAAGTTTACCTAATATATAATCGCCATTGATATATTTTTCTAAGGCCTGTTTTTCGATTTCTGATTTTAGATATTTCGAATCTTCAACCGAATAACCCCAAGATTTAAAAAGTCTATCTTTATCATTCCCATTTTCACCATTAGTATCAAATAGATACGGGTCAAATTTATTATAAGCACTATCGGATGAACTTTTTGTTATTACATCATTATATGGGATATCTTCTAAAACGCAATGACAAAATGGATGATGTGGCCATATTGGCTTTTTGTCATTTAAGAACCAACAGCCATCAAGCATTAAACATTCTGGACAATGATTATCACTCAAATTACGATGTATCCATTTTTCCCATTTTGGTGCAGTCGGCGTTTTCTCGTCCCACACTCCAGCGGAAAATAATTCATTTAAAAATCCCATTTGTATAATACTCCTTCCTTTTTAATTTTTCGAAAATATTATACATACAACAAAACCGGCATTCACCGACATCTCTTAAAAAATTCCGATTTTACATTTATAACATAAATCATTTTTATGAAAATTGAGGCACCCTCTCTTACGGCGGGTACCTCAACATACTCTCTTTTTTATTTTTTATGAATAAGGTGTTGTGAGACGGTCAATAATCATATTGTATTTAAAGCAAAACGGGTGGACTACAAATGAAAATAAACCTACGCACCACAATTTATGTTTTCCTTGCGGTGATTGTAACCGCCGCTATATTTACCGCTATGACATATCTTGGTGTCTCCCAATCTGAAGGCCAGGCAGATAATACAGTACCGAGTGTGCCTTATTATAATGAGACACCGCCCGAAACCGCGGGGATATTGTTTCGTTTTAATGATGGCGGAAGTGTGTTTCTGAATCTCGATTTTTATGAAAACAAAGTATCGGTTATTTTGTTTGAAAACAGGACGGTGAAGCAACGTGTTCTTGATTATGGATATACAGTGACATATACCGTTGATACCGACTACATTTTTCTGTCCGAATTTATAGACCGCTTTGGCGGAATTGAGATGAATATAGAAGGAACACTTTTGCGTTATACCGGTGTTCAGGTGACAGATATGTTAAGAGAAGACAGCTTGGATAAGCGCAGGGTAATTTCGGTTGTACTCGATAAAATCAGCAAAAAAGGTTTTTCTAAAAACGATTTACTGTTTATAATAAAAAACACAACAACCGAACTGAGTTATCCAAACGGATACCCATATATAGAGCCACTTAAAAATCTTTGCAGAAATGTAAGCTTTGTAAATTAATTAAGGCACACTAAAAAAGTGTGCCTTATTTTTTATAAAAATTACTTGACAAAAATTTGCTTTTCGTGTATCATTGTATTAATGCAATAATACAGTATGCGGAGAAAGAAAATGAGTTTTGATTTTAATAATAACATTCCGATATATCTTCAGTTAGTGGAACAAATTAAAAGAGATATTATATCGGGCAAGATATCCGCCGGTGAAAGATTGCCTTCGGTAAGAGATTTGGCATTACAATTAAAGGTAAATCCCAATACTGCTCAAAAAGCCCTTGCGGAGCTAGAAAGTATTGGTTTAGTATTTACCGAACGTACTAGCGGTAAATTTGTAACAGAAGACAACTCGCTTATCGAAACGTGTAAACAGGAATATGCCGATATGCTTACAAAAGAGTATATAGAAAAAATGGAAAAAATCGGATTAGATGAAAAAGAAGTATTATTGCGTATTAAAGAATTGGGAGGAAACAGATAGTGGAATTATTGCAGTGTATTGACCTAAATAAAAGTTTTGGCGAAAAGCAGATACTCAGAAATATAAATTTAACTATACCGCGCGGTAAAATAATCGGTCTTTTGGGTAAAAACGGCACAGGTAAATCTACACTTATAAAGCTTATAAACGACCTTTTAACCGTAAGTTCGGGACAAATTCTTATAAACGGCAAACCGGTTGGTACCGAGAGTAAAAAAATTATTTCTTATCTTCCGGAACGCACATATCTTGATAAGAGTATGACGGTGGAGAAAACCATAAAGTATTTTTCAGAGTTTTATGAAAATTTTGATAGCCAAAAAGCTTATAAACTTCTGAAAGATTTGGGACTCGACACCAGTCAAAAACTTTCAAAAATGAGTAAGGGTATGCAAGAAAAAGTGCAGTTGGTATTGGTTATGAGCCGTAAAGCCGACCTTTATATTCTTGATGAGCCTTTAGGCGGGGTCGACCCTGCTACAAGAGACTATATTTTAGATACAATTCTCACTAATTTTAATGACGGTGCAAGTGTAATTATTTCTACTCATCTTATAAGTGACATTGAACGCATATTAGATAAAGTTATCTTTATTGATAAGGGAGAAATTATATTAACCGCCGAAGCTGATGAACTCAGAAACCGTGAGAATGCTTCTATTGATGAAATATTCAGGAGGATGTTCAAATGCTGAAAAAATCACTTAAATATGACCTCAAAAGTACTTTTAAGGTACTTGTAATTTTTTATATATTAGCCATGTTTTTCGGAGTATTGACAAGGGTGTTTTTCAGTTTTAAAAACTCTCTTGTGCTGCAAATCCTGGGTGAGATTTCACAAGGTGCCGCAATTTCTATGATGTGTAGCACACTTATAAACAATATAATGCGTATGTGGGTAAGATTTAAAAGTCATTTTTATGGAGATGAGTCTTATCTTACGCATACCTTGCCTGTAGAAAAAGGCACACACTATTTATCCAAGATTTTGGCAACAATAGTCACCCTTTTTGTGAGTTGTCTTGTTATATGTTGCGTGTTGTTTACGGCCTATTACTCAAAGGATAATTTGCAGTTCTTAAAAAATTTATTACTTCCCGTGGCACAGGTTTATGATAGTACGCTTCTGCAAATTATTGCTTTATTTGTTGTTGTATTTTTCTTGGAGTTTTTAAATGTTTTGCAGTGCGGATTCACAGGAATTATATTGGGACCCAGGAAGAATAGCGGAAAGATAGGATTTTCGGTGCTATTTGGCTCGGCGGCTTACTTGGCAAGTCAAGCAATAATAGTAGTCATATTATTTGGTATAGCGATTTTTAATAAAGATTTTATGAATCTTTTCGTAACAAAAACCGCACTGAGTGTTGCGGCAGTAAAAAGTATAATATATATATCGATTATCGGGTACACTTTGATTTCGGTACTTATTTGTTTTGTAAATATTCGTCTTTTCAAAAAAGGCGTAGATGTAGACTAAATTTAACGGGCAGACTTTTAAAGTCTGCCCGTTAATTATTTTCTTAATTTTGTTCATCAAGCGATAAGTAGAAGGACGGAATAAATTCTTCTAAGAATATATCGGCTGCGGCAAGATGCATATCTCGGATTGCTTTTTCAGTCGCATCCTTTGCCTTAGAAAATTCGTGATTCCCCATTTTCATTTCTTCAATGCATTTTATAAAAGCCGAAATTTTGTCCGCCGCTTTGACAATTTCTGACATTTTTTTATCCGGGTTATTATAAAGATTCGTAAACTCCGGTTTCATATAATCGGGTAGCATAGAAATAAGTTTTTCTTCGGCAACCGCTTCTATCTCTTTATAAACGCTCTTTATTTTTGGATTATAGTATTTAATAGGTGTCGGCATATCACCTGTTATAATTTCGCTTGTGTCGTGGTAAATAGCCAAAACTGCTACGCGGTCGGCATCAATATTTCCGCCAAGCCTGTTATTACAAATCAAGGCCAGGGCGTGTGCTATATATGCGGTTTCAAGGGAGTGTTCGCTTAAATTTTCGCTTTTGGTATTGCGCATAAGTCCCCAACGGTAAATGTTTTTCATTCGGGAGAGCATTGCAAAAAAATGATATTTCATTATACACCTCGAAAAATGTTGTAGTATTGAATATTATATCATAATCTGTTATAATATCAATAAATAAATTATTTTGCGGAGATAAGATGATGGGATTTTCGTATAACAAAGCAATTACCTTAAAGCCGGTAAAGAGTATGTGGCTGAGCACCTTCTTGTTAGCGTTGCTCACCGCCACGGTTATTTTTACGCCTTTTATAATTGAAGGCGGCGGATATTTTACCTTCTATGGAGATTTCAACGTTCAGCAAATACCTTTTTATAAACACGCTCACGAAATGGTAAGACAAGGTGATTTTGGTTGGAGTTGGCTTACTGATTTGGGCGCTAATTTTATAGGCTCGTATACATTTTATCTTATCGGAAGTCCGTTTTTCTGGTTGACTGTTCCGTTCCCGAACTGGATGGTGCCATACCTTATGGGACCGCTGCTTATCTTAAAATTTGCCTGTGCGGCGCTTACGGCTTACCTTTATATACGCCGTTTTACTCATACGCCTGATGCTGCGCGACTAGGCGGTATACTTTACGCCTTTTGCGGTTTCTCGGTATACAATGTGTTCTTTAACCATTTTCACGAAGCCATAGTTATTTTCCCGTTATTGTTATTATCCTTAGAAGTTCTGATGACCGAAAACCGTCGCGGCGTATTTGCTATCTGCGTGTGCATGGCGGCTCTTATGAATTTCTTTTTCTTCTTTGGAATGGTATTTTTCTGTATAATTTATTTTATAATACGAGTTACAAGTAAGGCCGTAAAGCTGACATTCTCACGGTTTATGGTTATGCTTTTCGAGTCGGTTATAGGGCTTTTGATGGCGGCAGTTTTACTTCTGCCCACAATCTATACGGTTTCTAAAATTGGCAGACTTGAGGAAGTGCTTAACGGTTGGGGTGCAATAACCTACGGCAAAGAACAGATATATTTGAATATTATACAATGCTTTTTCTTCCCGCCGGATATACCCGCGCGACCTGTATTTTTCCCAGGAGCCAATGTTAAATGGTCATCGCTTGGCGGATGGTTGCCGCTTTTCAGTATGTGCGGTGTGTTCGCATACTGTATGGCAAATAAGGGAAAGTGGATAAAGCGTGTTATTTGCACCTGTTTTGTGTTCTCATTTTTCCCAATTCTCAATAGTGTTTTCTCGGCATTCAATACTTCTTACTATGCAAGATGGTTCTATATGCCTATACTCGTTATGTGCTTGGCGACTGTTGTTGCTGCAGAAGACCGTGATATTAACTGGAACGGTGCTTTCCGCTGGGTAGGGTTTATTACAGCAGCCTTTACGTTGGTTATCGGACTTTTCCCGCAGAAAACACAGGATGGCAACTGGACTTTCGGCCTGTTTACCGAAAATACAAATCCGTTTTATATTAAGAGATTCTGGTTGACGGTATTGATAGCGGCGGTATCGTTTATTACGGCGTGGATAATTTTTGCCGCTTTCAAACAGCGCCGCAAAGCTTTCTGGAACACCGCACTTGCATTTACCTGTATTTTCTCTATTGTCTATTCAATGTTCTTTATCAGTATGGGCAGACAACATTCATATGATATAGACTCTGTAATGATAGATTCGCTGATAGAAGGTGATGTAGCCTTACCTGATACCGATGACTACAGAATAGATGCCTACGACTGTGCCGATAATACGGGGATGTTTTTAGGGTATTCGAGCATACACGCATTCCACTCGGTAGTCCCTTCTTCAATAGTTGATTTTTATGAGTTTGTGGGAGAAGAACGCTCGGTAGCCAGTAGAGCGGATAAAGAGAATTTTGCTATACGCAATCTCTTGTCGGTAAAATATGTGCTCAACTTGGTGGGCGAAGATCCGTTTGAAGATTCGGTAGGAAATACCGAAATGCCGGGTTATAAGTATTACGACACACAGAGTAACTATAAAATTTATGAAAACGAATATTATATTCCGTACGGTTTCTCGTATGATAAGTATATAACTGTCGATGCACTTGAAGATTACAGCGGTAAAGAACGCGCGTTTATAATGCTCAAAGCACTGGTGCTGGATAGCAGTACGGCGGAAAAATATTCGGGTATTTTATCAGAGTTTACTATAGATGCAGATGTTTCTTTTGATGAGGCCACAGTGCTTAATGATTGCAAGGCATTAGCACAAACTGCAAGTAGCTCGTTCACACGCGATAAAAACGGTTTTTCGGCAACCGTTACCAGAGAAAAAGACACACTCGTTTTCTTCTCTGTACCGTTTGAAGATGGTTGGAGTGCTACTGTCAACGGAAAGCCGGTCGCTATCGAAAAAGCCAATATCGGATTTATGGCGGTGCCTGTAAGCGCGGGAGACAGTGAAATTATATTTACCTATAAGACACCGCTTTTATGGGAAGGAATTCTGTTAAGCGGTGGGGCGGCAGCAATATTTATAATTTATCTGATAATTTGTCTTGCCACCAAGAAGATTCGTACCAAGGAAACAGTATATCCTGAAGGTGAAGAACTTATCGAAAAGTGGTTATCATACGATATTGCCGATGCGGTCGGGGATGAGCAGACCGAAGAACTGACGCTCGATGATATTGTGGAACAGTTAAGCCGTGAATATCCTGCTGTGCAGAAAAACAGTGAATTCATCGGTGGGTTTAGTGTTAATGCAGACGCCGATAAAAATGATAAATAGTGCTTGACATTATATGGGAAATATGCTAAATTAAAACCTGTCAAGTGCAAAAAATAATTGCAAATAAGAAGGGGAGCTCGATTAACTCGGGCTGAGAGGAAGCCGTTTTGCTTCGACCCATAACCTGATGCGGATAATGCCGACGTAGGGAAGTACGCTACAGAGTTTATGCCGCAGTTTATCTGCGGCATTTTTTATTTGCCGAAAGGAAATGAAAAATGAAAAAAGAAAACTTGCAAAAATTAACCGTTTCGGCTATGATGATAGCCTTGTCCACCGTTCTCAGTTTATTTAAAATTTGGGAAATGCCGCTTGGCGGTGCAATTACACCGTTTTCAATGTTGCCTATATGCTTGGTTGGTGTCGCATATGGTGCAAAATATGCGGCGCTGCCCTGTTTTTTATACTCGGTTATACAGATGATGTTAAGCGGAGTGTTTGGTTGGGGACTTAGTGTCGGTACACTTATTGGCGCCATATTGTTTGACTATATATTCGCTTTCTCGGCGCTGTGTTTATCGGGAATGTTCAATTCTAAACGTGAGTTGGGCGTTATTTCGGGTATTACTATATCGTGTATAGTAAGATTTTTATGCCATTTTATTTCGGGTTGTATCTTTTTCAGAACCTTCGATATATTCGGCAACCCGTATATATATTCATTAGCATATAACGGCACATTTATGTTGCCCGAACTGATACTTACATTAATCGGTGCGGTAATACTTATCCGTGTGCCTATTATTAAAAAAATATTTAATATATAAAGGATAAATTATGAAAAGATGTTTTATCTTCGGGGCGCTGAATGTTGAAAAAATATTAGCAAAACCGGCAGAACAAGACCTGGTTATAGCGGCAGATAAAGGGTACCTTAATATAGAAAAATTCGGGATAACACCCGATTTGGTTGTAGGTGACTTTGATTCTTTGGGGTATGTGCCCGATTTTCAAAATAAAATAGTACTGCCGGTAAAAAAAGACCTGACAGATACCGCCGTTGCCTTAAATTACGCACTTGATAAAGGTTACCGCGATATTGTGGTATATGGTGCTGCAGAAGGTAAAACAGACCACGCATTTGCAAATATAACTCTGTGTGCAGCTCTGAGCATCAAGGGTATAAATACGGTGTTTTACGGACAAAACACACATTTTACCGCAGTTACAAACGGTTCTGTTTGTTTTAAAAATGCTCGCGGTCGCGTATCTGTGTTCGCTATGGGCGGTAGCGCCGCCGGAGTAACATTAAAGGGCTTCGCATATGAACTGGACAACGCTACACTTGATAGTTTTGTACCGCTGGGTGTCAGTAATTCCTTTAAAGGCGACACTTCTGCTGTAACAGTAGAGAACGGTACACTTGTTATTATGTGGGAAAACGATGTAGAACCGCAGTGGTAAACTGCGGTTTTTTTAATTTATATATTGACAAAAGCACTGTCTTTGGGGTATAATCTTAAAATGATAGGTTATGTATAAGGGGCATTTTCCCCATAACCGCAACCTGATAAAAGGGAGGTAAAGTAAATGAAAAGAACATATCAGCCTAAAAAACTTCACCGTAAGAAAGAACACGGCTTTTTAAAGAGAATGGCTACAGCCAACGGCCGTAAGGTACTTGCTCGTCGTAGAGCAAAGGGCAGAAAGCAGCTCACTTACTAATTAAGGGCCACTTGTAAAGTAGTGGCTTTTCTTTTTTAAGGATGACCTGATTATGTTTGAAAAGTTAAAACTCAACAAAGAGTTCCGTCGGGTTTACGGCCGCGGAAAGAGTAATGTGAGTCCGTATTTTGTGTCGTATGTTATGCGGCAGAAATGGGACAAGGTAAGAATAGGTATAACTGTAAGTAAAAAAATCGGCTGCGCGGTTATGAGAAATCGCGCCAAAAGACTTATTACTGCCGCATTCAGAGATTGTGCGGGGAGTATAAACGGCGGTTGCGACATAGTGTTTGTTGTCCGCTCACGTATACTTACAAAAAAGAGTTATGAAATTGCCGCTATTATGAAGGCGCACCTTAAGGAAAGCGGCGTATTAAAAGAAAATGATGCGTAGAATATTAATAGGCGCGGTTAAGTATTATCAAAAATGCATTTCCCCTTATAGAATGGGGTGCTGCAGGTTTACACCAACCTGCTCCAATTATGCGATTGAAGCTTTAAAAATCCACGGGGCATTTAAGGGTACATGCCTTACTGTCTGGCGTATCTTAAGGTGCAATCCGTTTTGCCGCGGCGGATATGACCCCGTACCGGAAAGAAAACAAAAATAATCCAATAAAAAGGATAGTTATATATGGCTATATTTAACATTATCAACGAATATATTTTGTCTTATGTTCTGCGTTTTTTGATGGGTATTTTCAATAATAATTTTGCAGTTGCAATTTTTATGTTCACACTGGTAATTAACCTTTGTATGTTACCCCTTACAATAAAAAGCCAGAAATCTTCAATGCAACAAACACGCATTAAGCCTAAAATGGATGCATTAAAGGAAAAATACGGCGATGATAAGCAGAAGTACAGTGCCGCAGTACAGGAACTCTATACAAAAGAGAAGGTTTCTATGTCCGGCGGATGCTTACCGATGATAGTTCGCCTTGTTTTCCTTATGTCTATTTACTATCTCGTTTTAGGCCCTATAACCTATTTGACAACCGTTGATGCTACAACTGTTCAGGAATTTGCAACAGCCGTAGGCATCGCTACAAAGAACAATTTAAGGCTCGATTTGGATGTTATTGCAAAAATCAGCGAAGCGGGATTTGTAGCACCTGCAGGTTTTGAAGGACATTATGCAGTGATTGCCGATGCAGTAAAAAGCATCAACTTCAATTTCTTCGGCATAAGCCTTACTGAAATACCGAAGTTTTCTCTTAATTTGGCAGATGCAAAACTTAATTGGATAATTCCGTTCTTGTCATTTGCTGCCGCAATGTTCTCTTCTCTTTTATCTATTCGTTCTCAGAAGAAGATGAATCCCGGCGCACCGAGTATGACTGGTATGATGTTAGGTATGCCGCTTATTTCCCTTATAATTGCTTTCGGAGCACCCTGTGGTCTTGGTTTCTACTGGGCTTGTTCAAGCTTTATTTCGGGTATGATTCAAGAAGGTGTACAGCGTTTCTACGGTCCGCATAGGATGATTGCAAAGGAACGCGCGAAGAATATTATTAAATGTTACGAACAAGAGAAGAAAATTCTCTCATCCTATAAGGAGGACTAATCTTGATTAAAGAAGAAATCGGATACGGCGATACCGTAGAAGAGGCTTGGGAACAGGCTAAAGAAAATCTTATCGCTGCTATTTCAGATAAAAAATTCAACGAAGATGATATACAGTTTGATGTAATTGCAACGCCCAAAAAGAAGACATTGGGTCTTTTTGGTGGCGCAAAAGCTGAAGTTAAGGCATTTATCACTTTGCCTGATGCACCGGCTCCTAAACGGGCAAAGCCTGTAAAGGAAAAGAAAACGGCTCCCGTTACAGAAAAGAAAGCAGAAGCGGTAAAGGCAGAAAAAGCCGAACCTGTTGATGCTTTGGAGGCTACTGCAGTTCCTGCAGAACAAATAGCAGCCGATACAAAAGCTGGTCGCGCAATAAAATATATTTCCGAAATTTTGGAAAAACTCGGTTGTACAAATATAGAAATCAAGGTAACCGAAAAAGAAAACGGCGTAATTCTTCACTTGTCGGGTGAGGGACTTGGAGTTGTTATAGGTCGCCGCGGCGAAACGCTTGATTCTCTGCAGTACTTAACAAGTCTTGCCGCAAACGATGCGGGTGGCGGATACTACAAGGTAACCCTTAATATCGGTAATTACCGCGAAAGACGTGAGCAGACATTGACAAGCCTTGCAAAGCGCGTGTCAAATCAGGTATTGCGTACCGGTCGCAACCGTACTCTTGAACCGATGAATCCGTACGAAAGAAGAATTATTCATACTGCCGTTCAGGAAATAGAAGGTGTTTCTTCCCATTCGGTTGGCGAAGGCTCGGGCAGACGCGTTGTTATCAGTAGCGATAAGGGTCCAAGACAAAACAATAAAAAGGGCAACAATCTCCAGAGTGCTCAGGCAACAGAAACAGCAAGAGCACCCAAGAGTGACACAGCTCTGCCCCTTTACGGAAAAATTAACTAATATAAATCGCGAGTCATACGACTCGCGATTTTTTATGAGAAAAATATATTTTCAAAATCATTATAATATTTTTCTATTGCTGTGAAATCTATATTGCCCGAGTAATATTTTTCCAATTCATCGTGGGTAGACTTTGCCGCTTTGAGAGTTTCTACGGCGCTTTGCAGTAGCTCTCTGCAGATTTTTCGGTTAAATGCTAATTTTTGCTTGTTTTGGTTTATGGAGAGTGCGTCTGTAAAGCGGGATGAATGTATCCGTTTTTCATTACTGTCGTATTTGATTTTCCTTGTCTCACGACAAAATACAAGGTCTAATTCGGGGATAATTACGGCATCGGTAACCAACTTTGGCAGCAGTTCATTTTTTATAACCACCGTTTCATATCCGCGCGAGACCGCAATATCGGATAGTACCGACAGAACAATACTTGACGCGGCGCCAAATTCATCGCGGATGAGCACCTTTTTAGAAATGCTGTTTAGTGTATTGGTATAATGTATAATTCCTTTTGGGGTTATACCGCCTAAAAATCTTACCCATAGGTAACCCGTATTTTTAGCGGTGGGAATATTTTTCTCGGCAAGTTTTATAGCAAAGCCAACGCATTTTTCAATATCTGTCGCATTAAGTGCTATGGAAAAATTGTTTTTGGCCGCCTTACCTGCCGCCTTGATATATCCCGATGCAATTTTATGGTAGGCAGAGTTTTTTTCGGTAAGGGTAATTACGGTATCCCTGTGTTCTGAAATCTTTTCAGCATCCCAGAATTCGCCCATATTTATTATCTGTTCGCAAACAGCCGGGTATTTCGGGTCGACCGTATGTGGTGCGGTGCCATCCATAATGACCTTTTTAATTGTCGGGAAGATTACTGCATCGAGCGAATCCGGGTCGGAACTGCACATACAGGGTGTGGCGGGGATGCCGCGTTTTTGGGCTGCCGCATACAGTTTTTTCATAAACGAAGATTTGCCGGTTCCCGGACCGCCTTTTATTATGTAGCAAAGCCAACCGCTTTTGGCACTAAAGCATTTATCAAATACACTGTAGAAACCGTCTGCCGAATTTGCCGCAAGGAAAAATTTGTTATCCATAAAATCACCTGAATTTAAGTTTTATCCTGTATATAATATGCAAAAATTATTGTTTTGACACAAAGGGTAAACTATGTTAAAATAACATAGTGAGTTAATTGAACGGCTGCGGACGTTTTACGTCTGAGGAAAGTCCGAGCTTCACAGGACAGGATAGCAGCTAACGGCTGCCGAGGGTGACCTTAGGGAAAGTGCAACAGAGATATACCGCCGCGTTTCGCGGTAAGGGTGGAAAGGCGAGGTAAGAGCTCACCGGTTGCTTGGGAGACCGAGTGACCCTGTAAACCCTATCCGAAGCAACACTAAATAGGGCTATACACTTGTCCGGTGTGCCCTGAAAAGTGGCTGGAGCACCGAAGCGATTCGGTGTCGAGATAGATAGTCGTTCACGACAGAACTCGGCTTATAGATTAACTCATATAAAAAACACACCCCTAAGGGTGTGTTTTTATTTTCCGAATTTTTGCATTACAGCCTGGGCTTCGCTTATATGTTTGTCAACATCTTTAATATTTTCAATTAGCGTTCCTTCAACAATTCTTCTTCCAAGCATCAGTCCATCTGGAAGTGTGACATTTTTTTCTTTGGCAAGACTATAAATTTCTTCGGGGAAGGGAATCGTCTCTACAAAAAATGATGGCAGAGTGTCAGAAATTGAATTTAATTGCTCGAGCCTTGCGGGATTTACGATAAATAACTGTACATCTCCTTCACTTGCTATAATGGCCTGTAGTTTTGTGGCAAGTGAACCGGTATAATTCATATCAAAGGAGCCATCTGTTCCGTAGGAGCAGTTTATTATCTGGATGTTTACTGTGCCGCTGCCATCTATATCGGTAAAGTAAGGTGTAAGATAGTCTTTCAAAACTACAAGCTGTTCATCGGCATATATTTTATCAGTATAGAAAACAACCCGTGAATCATACTTTTCTTTTTGTGAGCATTGTGTAATACCAACGACAAGTATGATACATATAAATATTGCAAAAAAGGTGTGAACTTTGTAGTGAAACCAGAAATTAATCACTTTTTCTTTAAGGGTTATGGGCGGTTTTTTGACCGCTACAGGCTCGGGAATAATTTCACCCTGTTGCATTTTTTTAAGTTCTAAAAATTCTCTTCTTGCACGTCTTTGTTGTTCGAGAGTTTCGTTTTTGTGCTCCATAAAAATAGACCGTCCTAAGTATAAATTTACCGCAAAAATATTATAACATATTTTTTATAGATATACTACTTTTTCTTGACATTTCATGATATAAATATTAGAATTACTACATAAAAGGTAAGGAGTTTTGTTATGGATGCTTATTTATACAGAAAACAACTGAATGATTATTGGTTCGGGATAAATGCAAATCCACAGGGATTTGATGAGTGCGAAGAATATCTTACCGCAAAAATCAAATCAATTCCTGAAGGTAAAAGTTTTATCTTTATAACCGATACGCATAACCGTGACGGAAATGCTGAGCAGTCACCTGCGCTAATTGGTTATATCCGCGCCCTTACGAATGCTAAAAAGGTTATTATGGGCGGTGATATACTCGGTCGTGAAGCCAACCGCTATTTAGCCGTGTGTGAGCTTAAAAAGTACATAAACCGTATGACTGATATTGCCGGTAAAGATTTACTTATGGTTTTCGGCAACCATGACCTTAATACTGCGAACTCTCCCGAAGAATTGGTTGAAGAACACAGAATTCCTTATGTAGAAATGGAAAAAGCACTGTTTTCACACACCGATGAGCGTGTTTGCGAAGATATAAGCGAAAAAATTAAGTATTTAAAGTGTAGTGAGGAAGAGCGACAGGAGATACTTGCATTTTCGCGACTTCATTATTATATTGATGATAAGGAAAACAAGATAAGATATATCATAGTCGAAACAGGTAACCAGCTTGAATTCGGACGCAACGGCTGTGTTACAAAGTATTTCGATGTTTATAATAATGAAGACCTTGTTATGCAGTATGACTGGATGTATGAAACACTTATGTCCACTCCCGAAGACTATGACGTAGTAGTATCAGGTCACGCGCTTACCGGGTACTGCGGACATACAAATATCTGGAAGGGACCGCTCGGTATTTGCAAAATACTGTCGGGCTTTAAAACCTGTTCTAAGGTAACAGTAGATAATCCGTGTGTGAATTATGAAAAACTGGCGAAATTCTATGCTAAGGGTCCACACGAATATGATTTTACTTCTCGTAAAAATAAATCTAATGTTGTTGTAATTGCAGGAGATACTCACATAGATGTTCAGGCTAAGGCCGACTATGATGAAAACGGCAATTTTGTTTCAACCCCATATATTCCTGGTGAAAAATTAAACGAAACCGCCGTTATTGTTAATACAACACAACCCGATAGCTACCGGAATATATTTAGTGAAAGGGCATATAAAATGTACAAAGACACAATAACTGAGCAGTGCTTGGATGTTGTAACAATATGTCCTGACGGAAATATTAAATTAACCCGTATAGGCGCAGGAGAAGACCGAAAAATCGAATATAAATAAAGCAAATAGCCGAGTTTTATACTCGGCTATTTTTAATGATTTATATTTCTTCCCCTTTTTATGCTTGTGTCACCGTACTTATTACGGATGGAATGTATACTGTCTTCAATTTTTTCTAACTTTTCCAAGTTTTCGGAATTACTGAATAAATCTTGTTGCACCGCCGTTACATCCTGACGCAGATTTATAGCCCTGAGACCCACGCTCCTTAGCGGTAAATCCCAATAGTAATTCTCTTTAAAAAGCTTCATACCTTCTTCGGCAATTACTATGCTTATATCGGTCGGTGTAGTGAGCATATGGGAGAATTCCTTGATTTTCAGTTCGCTGTTCCTTGTATGCACCTGAATTCCACCGGCATATAATCCGTACCGCCTTAAATTTTTGGATATGTCTTCGGCAAGTGTTATAAAGGTTTGCCAGACCGATTCATTATCGGTAAAGTCATCGCTTTCGGTAACACTTCTGCCAACACTTTTCGGTTTTTCCTTTTTACTAAAAGGCATAACAGGGGAAGTGTCTTCACCTAAAGCATACATCTTAAGTTGCAATCCGTTTTTGCCGAACATATATTTAAGGGTGTCATCACTCATTTCGGTTACATCCTTAACTGTAAATGCTCCGAGAGAATTTAATTTTTGCACAGTTTTTTTACCCACAAAAAGCAAATTCTCTACAGGTAGGGGCCATACCTTTTGTTTAAAATTGTTACGGGAAATCACCGTTACGGCATCGGGTTTTTTCATATCACTGCCGAGCTTTGCAAAGACCTTGTTAAAACTAACTCCGACAGATATAGTGATACCCAGTTCCCGTTTTATATCTTTTCGTATTTTATGAGCTATTTCTTCGCCCGTGCCGAAAAGCATTGTGCTTCCCGTAACATCGAGCCAACATTCATCAATTCCGAACGGCTCAATCATATCGGTGTATCTCGAATAAATTTCCTGAGCCTTTTTTGAAAACTCTTCATATTTTTCATAATTCGGCGGCAAAATTATCAGTTCCGGACATTTTTTCTCGGCTTCCCAGATGGCTTCAGCCGTTTTAACGCCGTAGCTTTTGGCAATTTCATTTTTAGCCAGAACTATACCGTGCCGTTTTTCTACACTACCGCAAACCGCGACAGGTCTATTTATCAATGTCTGATTATATAAAAGAGATACCGATGCGAAGAAATTATTTAAATCACAGTGAAGTATAACTCGTTCCATCGGCGCCATCCTTTCAAACAAATGTTCTATAAATATTATAATGATTTTTATGAAAAAGTAAATAGATTTATCTGATATTAATTTTTTCCAATGCTCTGACATACAGTCTTTCGGTATGTCTTTTACTGTAGTTAAGTATTATTGCCGTTTCTTCTATTGAGCGGCCGCATAAAAATATCTGCGATAATATTTCACTTAGCACACCGCCATCTACCGCATCAATTCTCGCTTCTATTTTTCGGCGTAACTGCTCTGCCTGGCGTATTTTTTTGCGATAGCGGAAAACGGCTCGGGGATTGACTTTCATTTGCTCTCGTAGTCTATGTATTTTTATCTGTTGAATTAAATAAAGCTCTAAAATCTCTTTTTTATGTTCTATGTTCATTTTTACACCTTTTTCTGTGCGAAATACTGCCCGTATGATAGATTCGTACCGTGCTCTTTGTTATATTGCTCAACTTCCTTAAGCGCGGCATATAACGGATGCTCTAACCACGCTTGTTTTTTCCTGCGCTCTTTTTCCCAGAGCATTTCACCGCGTCGGCGACAGGTGTTATTACAGTAGTCACCCTCTTTGTACATACGTGCTCCGCAGCATTTACAGTAATTAACCTGCTTTTTGGTAATGTTTGTGCTAAAACAGAACGGACAAACATTTATCTCTTCATACGGCATTGCCGTTAAATTGTGTTTTTCGGTTATCACCTTATATTTTCTGAAAATTTTTCCACAGTCCTGACAACAGTACACCTTTTTTGCTCCTTTTAAATTTACTTGACAATTACTTAATTTTGTAATATAATTGCTTTCGAAGAGAAAAATTACTGAATTAAGTAACCATAATTCTATTATATTTCCGAATTCAGTAATTGTCAATGGTTTGATTACGATTTTTAGTAATTCGTATAAATGAACAAAAAGGAGTTATAAAAATGACACAAACTTATGAGAGAATTGCTGAATTATGTCGAAAGGAAGGTATTACTGTCACCGACCTTTGTAAGCAGTGCAGTATACCGCGAGCTTCTCTTTCGGACTATAAGATGGGAAGAATAAAAAGTCTGTCGGCTTTAACGCTTTCAAAAATTTCAGAATTCTTTGGGGTAAGTGTTGAATATTTACTTAATGGCGAACAACCCGATGAAAATAATCTTAAGGTTGCGCTTTTCGGTGGCGGTGTTAATGTTACGGATGAAATGTGGAACGAAGTAAAAAGATATGCACAGTATATAAGGGATAGGGAAAATGAAAACAGAAAACCTATATAAAATAGCAGATGAACAGGATATAACACTTGATTATTTCCCGTTGCCTGAAAACAGGGCATTGTGTATGCAGATGGGTGATAAATGCTTTATAGCGCTCGACCCTATGTTTATCGGCTCTGCGGCGGAGCGTGTGTGTTTAGCACACGAACTCGGGCATTGTAATACCGGAAGTTTTTATAATCTGTATTCTTCACTTGACATACGTCAAAAACACGAAAACCGTGCTGATAAATGGGCAATAAATTTCTTGATTCCCGAAAAAGAATTAGAAAAAGCCCTTAAGCACGGCATCAGAGATATAAATTCACTTGCGGAGTATTTTTCAGTTACGGAAGAATTTGTACGCAAGGCACTACAACTTTACCGAAAGATTGAGAAAAATTAAAAGGACGGCTTAGAGGCACCATCCTTACGGATGGTGCCTCGGTTATATTCGCCTGACGGCGAGTTATATTGCTTCGCAGTGATGTGATGCTACGCATCGTAATATTGTCCTTCGGACAGTTTGGGAAGCGAATATAATATCACTAAAACCGTAAGGTCTTAATATCACTTTTGATTTATCAAAAATATCACTGTGAGACTTGTCTCACAATATCACTATTCAAATGATTATTTCTTGAGATAGTAAAAAAGCCATAGCAAATAGATTACTAGAACTATGTGAGAGAAAGCGATTATCGGTAAATGCTCTCGCAAGGATCTCAGCAGTTCCTCCTTCAACATTAAAGAATATAATTAACGGCGGAAGCAAGAACGCAGGAGTTGTAACACTGAAAAAGTTATGCGACGGTTTAGAAATATCTCTTTATGATTTTTTCAACACTGAAACATTTAAAACTCTGGAACAGGAAATCAAATAATATTCTATTAGCAAAAAAACTCTCTGCCGAAATTCGGCAGAGAGTTTTACTATCCTTTTTGTTTACATATTTTCATATAGACCTTTATCAACAAGAGCGCCGATTGCTGCAACCACCGCGTCTTTGTCTTCCTTGTAGGTAACACCGTACCAGCGGTCTTCTGCTACGAGTACACGCGCCTTTTTCTCGCCCGATTTAATGAGTGTGTCAACCACAAAGGGCAGATAAAATTCGCTTTTGAGTTCTGTACCCTTTTCTTTAAGGAAGTTTACGAATTCTTTTTCGAGATAGTCAAAAATGTCGGTTGTAAAGCCCCACATATTCATCGAAACAACACTGTTCGGGTCGAGCTCAAACCAGTTTTCTTCATCTTCTGTATATTTGCAGTCGAGAATTTTGGTGCGTTCAACAATATCGGTTAAAAAGCCGTTTTCTACAGTACAGATACCGCGTGACACGTGGCCGTTTTCGGTAAGTGTGTTCTGCAAACGGAAGCCTACCATACAGTATGAGTCGTCGTGGTTTTTAAGACATTCATAAATTTGTTTAAATGCGGTTTTGCCGTAGTAGTCATCTGCATTGATTACTGCAAACGGAGTTGTAACTACATCTTTGCAGCAAAGAATTGCCTGACCTGTTCCCCAGGGTTTTACTCTGCCTTCAGGACAGGTGAAGCCTTCCGGCAAGTCATCGGTCTGCTGAAAAACATATTCAACCTTTACCTTTTTTTCTATACGGCTTCCAACAAATTCCTTAAAATCTTTTTCGATACCGCGGTTGATTACAAAAACAACCTTGTCAAACCCTGCTTCAATAGCATCATAGACCGAGAAGTCCAAAATTGCTTCGCCGTTTTTACCGACGGGAGCTATCTGTTTAAGACCGCCAAAACGGCTTCCCATACCTGCGGCCATAACTACCAATGTTGCGCTGAAATTTCCCATTTTATTCTCCACCTAAAAGTAATATTCTACTGCGCTTAGCAGTATTATTTAGAAAACACATTATACACCATTTTACCTTATTTTGTCAAGAAGGTGAACAGCTTGTTTGTCGCTGTTACAGTAAATATTTTAAAAAGAAAAACATTCGCCCAAAAATTTCATCTTGTTAAAAAAAGTCAGGTGATAACAAATGAAATAAATTTCTGCGGTGACTCGTTTTTTACTGCCAATATTTTGTCTTATAAAGAACAAACGGCAGAAAAAATAAAGGGCAACTGTATTTTACCTGTTATAACTTGTAATAGTCCTGAAGTTCTTCGTTATAAGTATACCCTGACGCTATGTAGTATATTAAAAAATTTTCAAAAACCGCCTAGCTGCGCGGTATTATATGACAGAAATTGCGATATAATACACTTGTTGCCCGGGTTACTCGCTAAATGTCGCTCGGTATACGTTTTTTCTGAAAACACAGAAAAATATGAAAAAGAAAACGACCGCATTTTTTTCAAACTCGGCGCCGCGGCGGTGATATGTGGTAATGAAGAGATACCAAAAGGTGCCGATTTTATTATATCAAGTGAAGATATAACTGCGGTCGCACCGATATTTTTTGGAAAGTTTGGCTTTTTTGTAGGGGAAGATACGCCGGTTTTAAATACAACGCTGCCCTGCATCCCTGATTACGCCGATATTTATACCGTTCTTGCGGGGATTTCGAAGTTCGGGGGAAATCAGAATATAAAAAATGCCTACTGTGAAAAACTCACAAAAAACGGTGCAGTTTTTTCTCTGAAAAATCTGCCTTGACATAAAGGGTTATATATTATATAATACTTGAGTATATGTTTCCTGGCAGTTGAATTTATTTATATAATTTAAGAAAGGAAGTCGTATTTATGGAAAAGAAAATAAGACTTACCGACGACGGACTCAAAAAGCTTCAGGATGAGCTTGAACAACTTAAAACTACCGGCCGCAGAGATATTGCCGAGAAAATCAAGATAGCACGTGGCTATGGCGACCTTTCAGAAAACAGTGAGTACGATGAAGCCAAAAACGAACAGGCTAAAATCGAAGCCAGAATAGTTGAAATTGAAGCCATGCTCAAAAATGTAGAAATCATTACAGATGTCAAAGGCTCTTCAAAGACAGTTATTTTAGGTTCAAAGGTTAAGATACTTGATGTCGAATTTGAAGAAGAGTGTGAATATCGTATAGTAGGCTCTGCCGAAGCTGATCCGGCAGCCGGTCTTATATCTGATGAGTCTCCTGTAGGTAAAGCACTTTTAGGCCATAAAGTCGGAGAAACCGTTTTTGCCGAAGCTCCTGCAGGTGAAATCGAGTTCAAAATTATTTCTATATCAAAGTAAGGCAGGAAACCCTGCCTTTTGTTTTAAGCAAATGTTTATTAAGGGATGTGAATAAAGGATGGAAAACAAAAATAACCAACCGGTCGTTGAGCCAACCGCAGAAGAATTAAGCGAAATATTAAAGGTACGCCGTGATAAATTGGCTAACCTTATGGCTGCAGGTAAAAACCCGTTTGAAATTACCAAGTATGATTTTACAGATTACTCTGCCGATATTAAGGCGGATTTTGAAAAATTTGAAGGTAAAACCGTTAAAATTGCAGGACGTCTTATGAGCCGTCGTGTTATGGGTAAGGCAAGTTTTGCAGGTGTGCAGGATACCAAGGGCAAAATTCAGCTTTATGTAAAACGCGATGATATCGGTGAAGAAGAGTATGCTGCATTCAAGAAATTCGATATTGGTGATATCGTAGGTGTTGAAGGCTTTGTGTTTAAAACACAGACAGGGGAAATTTCCATTCACGCATCAAGAATTATAATGCTCAGTAAGTCATTACTGCCGTTGCCCGAAAAATTTCACGGACTTCGCGATAACGACCTTCGTTTCCGTCAGAGATATGTTGATTTGATTATGAACCCGGATGTAAAAAATAAGTTTATTGTGCGCTCACAGTTTATTAAGTTTATGCGCAAATATCTTGATGATATGGGTTATATCGAAGTTGAAACACCGGTTCTCAGTACAATAGCAGGTGGGGCCAGTGCTCGTCCGTTTATCACACACCATAATACATTAAACCTTGATATGTATATGCGTATAGCTACCGAGCTTCCGCTTAAGCGCCTTATTGTCGGCGGTATGGACAGGGTTTATGAAATAGGCCGTATTTTCCGTAACGAAGGTATGGATCCCAAGCATAACCCCGAATTTACAAGTATTGAACTTTACCAGGCTTATGCCGATTTCCACGATATGATGGATATTGCAGAAGGTATCATTTCGGGCGCCGCTAAGGAAATTCTCGGCACATACGAGCTTGAGTGGATGGGTGAAAAGATTGATTTAACACCTGGTTGGCGCAGACTTACGATGGTTGATGCCGTTAAAGAATATGTAGGCATCGACTTTGGCGCTATTACCGATGACGCAGAAGCTGTAGCTGCCGCTAAGGCAAAGGGCGTAGAACTTGCCGATACAGCAGATAAGACCTGGGGTAACGCATTATATGCTTGTTTTGACCAGCGAGTTGAAGAAAAACTTATTCAGCCTACATTCATCACGATGTATCCTGTTG
>JAZLAW010000015.1:0-16039 GCA_045613385.1 Acutalibacteraceae bacterium
CCGATAGCACCTTCAGCTGCGGCAAAAGATTCGTGACCTGCCAGGAATGCAAAGCACTTTGTTTCTTCTCTGAGAAGCATAGCGCCTAAGTTACCGTGGCCGATACCAACCTTACGGTCGTCAGCAACAGAACCGGGGATACAGAAAGCCTGTAAACCGAGACCGATTTTTTCTGCAGCTTCTGCAGCGTTAGCGGCTTTGTCTTTAATTGCGATAGCGCAACCTACAACGTAAGCCCAACAAGCATTCTCAAAGCAGATGGGCTGGATGCCCTTAACGATATTGTAAGCATCTACGCCTGCTTTATCGCAGATTTCTTTAGCTTCCTCAATGGAGGAAATTCCGTGCTTATTAAGCTCGGCATTAATTTGGTCAATTCTTCTTTCATAACTTTCGAATAAAGCCATTTTTTCTTCCTCCTTTAATTATTCGTGGCGCGGGTCGATGAGCTTAGCAGCGTCATCAACGCGTCCGTACTGACCGCTGGCTTTAGCTAATGCTTCATTAGCGTCCATGCCCTTAGCAATCATTTCCATCATTTTTCCAAGGTGTACAAACTTGTAACCGATAATTGTACCTGCTTCATCAACGGCACACTTTGTAATGTAACCTTCAGCAAGTTCAAGGTAACGCGGTCCCTTAAGTGAAGTTGCATAGGTAGTACCTGTCTGTGAACGTAAGCCCTTACCTAAGTCTTCAAGACCTGCACCTATCGGGAGACCGTTTTCAGAGAAAGC
Organism: Acutalibacteraceae bacterium; assembly: GCA_045613385.1. Lineage (GTDB taxonomy): Bacteria > Bacillota > Clostridia > Oscillospirales > Acutalibacteraceae > SIG565. Next base: position 738 of record JAZLAW010000015.1, read on the forward strand.
AGTCTGAGTACGACCGTAAACAATCTGTAAGAAAAGTTCGCGCATAGCTGTGTTGATAGCGTCGCAAACAAGGTCGGTATTAAGTGCTTCAAGAATTGTTTTGCCAACAAGAATTTCGGAGGCCATAGCGGCAGAGTGGGTCATACCCGAGCAACCGATGGTTTCAACCAAAGCTTCTTCAATCACACCGTCTTTAACGTTGAGTGTGAGTTTGCAGGCGCCCTGTTGCGGTGCGCACCAACCAATGCCGTGTGTAAGGCCGGAAATATCTTTGACTTCCTTAACCTGAACCCATTTTCCTTCTTCCGGAATCGGAGCGGGACCATGGTATGCACCCTTGGCAAGCGGGCACATATTTTCTACTTCTTTAGAAATAATCATATGTATACTCCTTTCGGTATTTTAGTCGCATTTACAAAATTCGACCGGACACAAACAATTATATAATAAAATAAGCAAAAAAACAACATAAAAATATTTATTTGTGAAAAATTTATCATTATTGAGTTTCTAAAACCGATATGATAATATATAATTAACTAAGGGAGAGTGATTTTTGTGAGTTTTAAAGAGATTTCCGCAAAGGAACTAAATGAGAACTTTATAAAAAATATTGCAGAAGAATGGATGCTTATAACAGCCGGTAATGAAAAGGGCTATAATATGATGACGGCATCCTGGGGATTTATGGGTGAAATGTGGGGCAGTGATTCGGTTGTAGCCGCCATCCGCCCACAGCGTTATACAATGGAATTTATTGGTAAGAGCGACCGTTTTACACTTTCATTTTATGGCGATAAAAAGGAAATTCATAAGGTTTGCGGCTCAATGTCGGGCAGGGATGTTAATAAGACCGAGCTGGCAGGACTAACCCCGGTGTTTGATGATAATACGGTGTATTTTAACGAAGCACGGCTTGTATTTGTATGTAAAAAACAGTATGTAGCGCCGCTTACCGCCGATGGCTTTTGCGACACCGAGCCACTAAAAAAATGGTACAATAACGATTTACACAATATGATTATCGGTAAAATCGAAAAGGTGCTGATAAGAGAATAAAAAATCTCCCCCAGGGGAGTTTTTTTATTGAAAAAAGCAGTAACAAATGATATAATTTTTTTGTTCAAAAAGGAAACAGGTGAGAGTCCTGTACGAGCCCGTCGCCGTGAGGCGCAAATATTTTGTTTTTCTTGTTTGTACGCCGCAGTACAAAGACAAGCCATTGGGAGAACCGAGAAGGCGAAAAACAAAGCGCTGCAGTCGAAATATTTTTTGAACGCTTTCCCAAAATCGCGAGTGCCGAGTGAAAGGGAATAAAAGAAAAATATTAAGGAGAAACAAAATATGAAAATGACAAACTTTAAAAAGATTTTGTCGTTACTTATTTGTTTTGTGCTGATTGCGGCTATAGCACTTATAACAATAGGTTGTAACGACATAAAAACCCCTAACGGTGAGAACTCGTCTAGTCAGAGTGGGCAGGTGGAGAAAACCATCAAGGGCACAGGTGCTACTGTTTTTGATTTTACAGTAACCGACAAAGAAGGCAAGGAAACCGCCTTTGAAATCCACACCGATAAAAAGACGGTTGGCGAAGCACTTTTGGAATTAGACCTTATTGCCGGGGAAGACGGACCATATGGCCTTTATGTTAAAACGGTAAACGGCGTTACGGTTGACTTCGACACCGACGGTAAATACTGGGCTTTTTATGAAAATGGGAATTATGCGGTCAAAGGCGTAGAAAAAACCGATATAGTCACAAATGTTAAATATGAGTTCAGGGCGCAAAAATAATGAAACTGACAGTAAAAGATATCGCACTTTTCGGTATGCTCGGTGCGCTTATGTTCGCATCAGACTTAATGATGGAAGCACTGCCGAATATACATTTAATCGGTGCGTTTATAGTAGCAGTAACGACCGTTTACCGCACGAAAGCGTTATTCCCGATATACATATATGTGCTTTTAAACGGCATTTATTCAGGCTTCTCACTATGGTGGGTTCCATACTTATATGTATGGACTGTTCTCTGGATGTTTGTAATGCTTTTACCTAAGAAAATGCCTGTAAAAATAGCGCCTATAGTTTATATGTGTGTATCGGCGGCACACGGTTTTTTGTTTGGTATAATTTATTCTCCATCCCAATTACTGCTGCTTGGACTTGATTTTCAAGGTATGCTATCCTGGATAGCCGCGGGGATACCGTTTGATATTGTTCACGGTATCAGCAATTTTATTTGCGGATTACTTATTGTACCGATTATAAAGGTGCTCAAAATCGCAAAAAGATAATAAAAAGGAAACCGTACTCATAATGTTTTTTGAGTGCGGTTTTTGTTGCTTTTTGTAACAATATGCGGTTCGCTTGACTTATTCTAAAAATTATTTTATAATGTAACGTGTGATTAAATGCGGATTTTGTACCCTTTTAAATATTACATAAGATATGGAGAGTTTTCATTATGTACAAGTGCTTTTTTAAAAGGTTGATTGATTTATGTTTAGCCACAATTATTTTTTTGGTAGCATCTCCTGTTTTATTATTAGTGGCCATAGCCATAAAACTTGATTCAAAGGGACCTATTATTTTTCGCCAGACGCGGCTCGGTAAAGACGGTAAAGAGTTCGAGATGTATAAATTCAGGTCAATGGTTGTAAACGCCGAAGCAGGTGGGGTTTACTCGGATAATAATGACCCGAGAATAACCGCTGTGGGCAACTTTCTTAGAAAAACATCGCTGGATGAATTACCGCAGTGCATAAATATTATTAAAGGCGATATGAGCTTTATCGGTTTCAGACCGCCACTTACATATCATCCGTGGCCATTTGCTGAGTATACCAATGAACAAAGAAAGATGTTTTCGGTACGTCCGGGTATTACGGGTTGGGCGCAGGTCAACGGCCGCAAAACTGTCGAATGGCACAGAAGAATAGAGCTTAATGTATGGTATGCGGAGAACGTATCGTTCCTATTGGATTGCAAAATCTTTTTTATGACCTTCTTCAAGGTTCTTAAAAATTCCGATAACGAAAACATAGGCGCAACCCTTGTTACAGCAGAAACTAAGGAAGAAACAACGGTTAATAATTAGGACTGTGAGAGAAAATTGATATGTCGATGAAATTAATGTACATAACCAATAACCCGGAAGTAGCTTTAATTGCAGAAAAAACCGGCACTGACCGTATCTTTGTTGACTTGGAATATATTGGAAAGGATATACGACAGGGCGGTATGGACACTGTGCAGTCGAGACATACAACAAATGATGTTAAAAAATTATCTGAAGTTCTGACAAAATCTGAATTACTTGTACGAATTAATCCTATTCACGAAGCTACAGAGCAGTACGGCTCTTCAAAAGAAGAAATAGATGCAGTAATCGATAGCGGTGCAGATATTATTATGTTGCCTTTCTTTAAAACAGCAGAAGAGGTAAAAAAATTTGTGTCTCTTGTTAGCGGCAGGGTACGTACAATGTTGCTTGTTGAAACACCCGAAGCTGCAGAAAATATCGATGAAATACTAAAAATAGATGGTATTGATGAAATTTATATAGGCCTTAACGATTTAAGTCTGGGATTCGGTATGAAATTTATGTTCCAGCTTTTAGCTGACGGAACTGTTGATTCACTTATAGAAAAGTTCAAGAAAAAAGGTATTGCGTACGGCTTTGGCGGTCTCGCATCTCTGGAAGGTGGTTTATTACCGGGGAAAATGGTGCTAAAAGAGCATTATAGACTTGGTTCCAGCAGGGTTATTTTGTCGCGCAGTTTCTGTAATACACAAAAAATTACCGATTTAACAGAGATAGAAGAAATTTTCAAAACAGGCATAAAAGCATTACGCGAAGAAGAAAGCAGATGCGAAAATGCCGATGATTATATTGTAAATAAAAACAATGTAAAAAAAGCTGTAGAGAGTATAGTTGAAAAATTATGAAAAAATTACTTATAACAAGCGCTTTTAAATATACGCAAAAACAGTATGATGAATTATCCCATTTGGGATATAAAATCATTTTTGCAGATAATGAAAAAGATGAATTACCGACCGAAGCATATAATGTCGATACGGTTATTTGTAACGGTCTGTTTTTGCATCACGATATTGATAAGTTCCCAAATCTCACTACAATACAAGTTGTGTCCGCAGGGCTTGACCGTTTACCGCTTGACCGCATAAAAGAACGCGGAATAAAGTATTATAATGCCCGGGGTGTATACTCGGTTCCAATGGCGGAATATGCAATTTGCGGAGTACTGGATATTTTGAAAAAAAGCAGATATTTTTATGAAAACCAGAAAGAAAGCACTTGGCTTAAAAACCGCGAAATTGCAGAACTGTACGGCAAAAATGTACTGATTGTCGGAGCAGGCAGTGTCGGTACTGAATGCGCAAAAAGATTTTCGGCATTTGGCACAAGCGTCCGCGGAGTTGATTTGTTTCCAAGAGTTGACGCGGCATATACCGAAATAGTGCATCTTGATAAGCTTAAAGAAGAACTTAAAAATGCCGATATAGTAGTACTTACATTACCACTAACAGATGAAACAAGACACCTGTTTGACACAGATATGTTTAAGGATTTTAAAAAAGGTGCGGTGCTTGTAAATATAGCGCGCGGAGCGGTGGTAGAAACGTGTGCGCTTATAGATGCACTGAATAGCGGCAAATTATCGGCCGCCTTATTGGATGTTTTTGAAGAAGAACCGCTAACAAAGAAAAGTCCGCTCTGGCAGATGCCGAATGTAATTATAACTCCGCATAACTCATTTATGGGTGACGGAAATAATGAGCGCTTGTTTAATGTAATTAAAAACAATTTAGCATAGAAAAAAGCTCTGCCACAAGGGAGACACTTCGTAAGGAAGTGTCTCCCTTTTTCTTCTTTGTAAATAAAAAATGACACTTTCGATTTGAAAGTGTCATAATGGGTTATACACTTTATAAAGTTGTGTAACGAGAAAATATTCTTTTAAATTGACCCAACTCAAAAACAATAAGTGATATTGTGAGACGGGTCTCACAGTTATATTTTGCCTTGAGGCAAAGTGATATTAAACCCTTGCGGTTTTAGTTATATTATATTATATTCGCCCAAAAACTCGCGAAGCGAATATAACTTGGGCATAGCCCAAATATAACTGCGAAGCAATATCACTCGACTTTGGCGAATATAACTGTGGCACCTTCCGTAAGGAAGGTGCCACAACGGCAGAGATTTAATTTTTATACATTTACAAGTTCTTCTTCTTTTGTTTCCGGGTGTACTTCGTTTACTTCAATATTTTGCTTTGCAAAAAAGTATTTTATGAGTTTTGCAATAAGCAGTATAATATATGCGGCAACAGAAAAAGCGGTGATGTAAATTACAAGACACCACGGGAAAGGAACTACCTGTTGCACTAAAGAGTAGACAGGTAAAGAAGGCTCACAGTGTGGACTGATATAGAACATATTAAATGTTTCGCGTTCGAGAAGTCCTGTAAGGAGTGCAACTTCGTTCATCACACAAGCTATAATTATGCACACCGCAAAGACAGAAATGGCGCCGATCATAGTTTTATTTTGGGTTTTTACATATCCGCTGGCTAACAGATAAATACCTACAACTATCATCAGACCGTGGCAAATCATAGTCTGAATGTTTATACCTATGGTGCTGATAAATACCTGTGGCGGATATAACATTACGCAAAAACCTGCAAAAACGGCAAATGTCGCAAGATAAGAACACAGTGCATCGTGTAGTTTTCCTTTTTTAATAAGACCTGCGAGTAAACCTATATACATGGGTGTAGAGCAAAACTGGAAGGGGAAAGCGTACCACTGGTAGTCGGCGGTAATAGTGGGTCCACTGTATCCAAAAGTATAGTTTATCTGTTTATAGATTTCTAAAACAATGGAAATAAGAGAAGTTATAACAAGCAAACGTTTGATGAACTTTTCATCAGATTTTTTAAAAAAATGAGACAGCAACACAGCCGATAAAATCGTCAAACCGAAAAACATAAGGTGAAACCAACCATACATTTGAGGCACCGGCATATCTGCATCCATTATCTCTAATAATTTTCGCAAAAACTCCATATTGTCAACCCCTTTGAAAACAAAGTTCGACTTTTTATACACATATTCTACAATATTTTTATTCTTATATCAATACCCATTTTTTAGTTAAAAGGATTGAGAAAAATTTAAAAAGGTGATATATTTAAATAAGGTGGTAATATGAAACTTTTTATAAGCGCATTAACTAAATTAATATGCGGTTTTTTATTAATTGGACTCTTGCTTTTTTTACCCGCAGGTACTTTTTCGTTTTTTGGCGCCTGGCTGTTTATAATTCTGCTTTTTGTACCAATTTTTGCTTTAGGCTTGATACTTTTTATCAAAGCCCCTGAATTGCTTAAAAAACGGCTTGACAGCAAGGAAGAACAAGGCACACAAAAGGGCGTAGTAGCAGTATCGGCATTGGTTTTTGTTGTGGGTTTTGTATTGGCGGGACTCGATTTCCGATTTGGTTGGACTGAGGTGCCGAATGCTATCAGGGTAGCGGCATCCCTGCTTTTTATTTTGGCATATTTGCTTTATGCTGAAGTTATGCGTGAGAACGCATATTTATCACGCACCATAAAGGTACAGGAAAATCAAAAGGTAATCGATACTAAGTTATATTCTGTGGTGCGCCATCCTATGTATATGACGACAATACTGCTGTTTTTGATGATACCGCTGATTCTCGGCTCGTTTGTTTCTTTTGCGGTGTTTTTCATTTATCCGTTTGTTATCGCGATTCGCATTAAAAATGAAGAAATGTTACTGACAGAACAACTTGTCGGTTATAGTGATTATAAAAAGAAAGTTAAATATAGAATTATACCGTTTATTTGGTAAAATTTTAGGGGGGATAAGGGTATGATGTGGCTTTTAATGGCGGTACTCTCGGCAGTTTTTGCCGGGCTTACGGCAATTCTGGCAAAGTGCGGCATCAGAAAGACTGATTCTGATTTAGCAACGGCCATTCGCACCATTGTTGTTTTGGCATTTTCCTGGATAATGGTGTTCATAGTGGGCTCTGCTGACTCTGTAATGAATATCAGCACAAAGTCCTTTATATTCCTGGTGCTTTCAGGTCTTGCAACAGGAGCTTCTTGGTTGTGCTATTTCAAAGCACTCGCAATAGGGGATGTAAATAAGGTTGTGCCGATAGATAAATCAAGCACAATTCTCACCGTGATACTCGCTATTATTTGTTTTAATGAACGTACAAATTTGGCGGTAAAACTAATTGGTACTGCGTTGTTGGCTATCGGAATATTTTTAATGATAGAGAAAAAGCAGTCGTCCGATAAAAAAGGAAATAAAACCTGGATGGTCTATGCCGTACTCTCGGCAATTTTCGCCGCATTAACTTCAATTCTTGCGAAAGTGGGGATTTCGGGGGTCGAATCTAATCTTGCAACCGCTATACGTACCGGTGTTGTGCTCGTTATGGCGTGGATTGTCGTGTTTGTACAGGGCAAACAAAAATTTGTAAAAAATCTTGATAAGCGGGAATTTGTATTTATTGCTTTTTCCGGTGTCGCAACGGGAGCTTCTTGGCTTTGCTACTACTATGCCATTCAAAACGGAATAGTAAGTGTTGTAGTACCTATTGATAAAATGAGTGTTCTTATAGCTGTGACATTTTCATATTTCGTATTTAAAGAAAGGCTGTCAAAAAAAGCATTTTTTGGCCTTGCGCTTATGTTACTTGGTACACTCGCGATGGTAATATTCAGTTAGTACATATTTTAAAAGAAAACCCCGAAGCAACTGATATGCACCCCAAAAGTTAGACACTTTTGGAGGTGCATATTTTTATGGCAAAGAAAGGACAAATTTTCAGAAAACACTCGGCAGAATTCAAAATATCTGTTATACTAGATATGCGGCAAAACCGTTCGGGTTTAAGGGAAACCGAGACTTATAAAGAGTACGAACAAAAGACCGCTGATTACGCTAAAGATAAGTGGCAAACGGTAAATGATGGATTAATGGTCATCTTCACCAAATTTGCTGAGTGCAAGAATGACAGCTACACCGCCGAGTTTGTTAGTTATGCAATAAAAATATACTGTGCAATAAAACAATAAAAACATAAAAATCCCCCGGAAATAATTCCGGGGGATTTTTGGTCGAGGTGGCAGGACTCGAACCTGCGGCATCTAGTTCCCAAAACTAGCGCCCTACCAACTGGGCGACACCTCGAAAAAAGTTTTCACAATTAGGTATTATATATTATTGAATAAAATTTGTCAACTATTTTATTGGTATTGAAAAATGCGAAAAAATAAGTATAATATAATTGGAGTTGTATGTACATTGGTGGTGTATTAATATTAAAGTTTTATTTGTTGGTGACGTATGCGGCAGTATTGGTTGTGATATGTTAGAAAAGCATTTAAGGAAACTTAAAAAGGAGAATGAAATAGATTTTACTGTTGTAAACGGCGAAAACTCGGCAGATGGCAATGGTATCACACGCAATTCGGCTGCGCGCCTTCTTAATATGGGCGCCGACGTTGTTACCGGTGGAAATCATTCGTTCAGACGCGAAGAAATGTTGTCTGTGTATGAAGAAAACCCATATATATTGCGACCGCACAATTTAAAACAATATGATTTTGGTAGTGGATATTGCGTTGTTGATAAAGGCCGATATAGAATAGCGGTAATTAATTTAAGCGGAAGGATTTATCTTGAGCGCCTTGAAGCTGATAATCCGTTTATAGAGGCGGATGCGCTTATAGAACGCGCAAAGCAGGATGGCGCCGGTGTTATTTTGGTCGATTTCCACGCCGAAGCTACAAGTGAAAAACGCGCAATGGGTTTTTATCTTGATGGCACAGTTTCGGTTGTAGTTGGAACTCATACACACGTACAGACGGCCGACAGTCAGATATTACCTAAAGGCACCGGATATATAACTGACCTTGGAATGACAGGCCCAAAACAGTCGGTATTAGGAGTAAAAAGCGATATTATAATTAACAGGCTCAGGGACAACGATATGAGTAAATTTGAACTGGCCGACGGAAGTTGCGCAATTAATGGGTGTATTTTTGAAATCGATGAAAAGACGGGAAAAACCCTTAGTGTTAAAAGTATAATGGTTGAATGATTAGTGTGATTTAAGAAAGGCGGTGGGTGAGACTGTGAAAAAAGTATTGTCGTTGTTAATGTGCTTTGTTTTGTGCTTAGCACTTTGTTGTTGTGGAGAAAAAGAAAACAACCCGACAGATAACGATGACGCGGATATCAATCAGTCGGTATATGTTGGCGATGGTATAAGTCTTGCCTATAATGCGGCCGATTCGTTTAATCCCTATAAAACTAAGACCGAACTCAACGGACTGCTATGCACATTGCTTTATGATTCGCTTGTATTACTTGATAATGAATATAATGCGGTTAATATTTTGGCCGAAAGTATAACAACCGATGCAGAAATATGTACCGTAAAACTAAAAAGTGTAAAATTTGGCGATGGGACACTACTCACTGCAGCTGATGTTATATACTCTTTCAATTTAGCAAAATCATCTTCCTCATATAGCGCGAGACTTAGTAGTATTATCGAAGCAGTTGCAGAAAATGATAGGACCATCACATTCAAGTGTTCAAGAAAAGATGCTTATGTTGTCAATTTGTTGACCTTTCCTATAATCAAACGTGAAAGTGACCTGCTTAAAAATGAAGACAATGTAGAATTACCGCCTATTGGTTGCGGAAGGTATTATTTAAACGATGAGCTGAACGGATTGAAGGCCAATACTTCGCATTATTCCGGGGAAGCGTCTATAAAATCGGTAAAGCTTATCAATACCCCTGACCAGGAAGCCCTGTCGCATGCGATTGAAATCGGTGCGGTAGATATGTACTATACCGACCTTTCAGATTGCAATATACTTCGTATGAGTGGTACGAGAGTTAATACGCAACTAAATAATCTCGTATATATAGGAATAAATCTCGATAATCCGATTCTTAAAAACGATTATATGCGGCAAGGACTGTCGGCAGCTTTAAACCGACAAAAAATATGTGAAGATGCTTATTATACAAACGCTGTGGCGGCTGCGGGGGTATATAACCCTGCGTGGAAGGCGGTAAAAGGCATACAAAGCATACAAATTACGAGCAAAAGCGATATTTCTATTGCGAATTTCAAGAAAATGGGTTATAATAGGATTGATAATGTGGGGTATTTTGCAAATGCCAACAACGATATCATTACCTTCAGGCTGCTTGTTAATAGCGAAAACTCGTTCAGAAATAATGCCGCGCGACTCATATCGGAGCAGTTGGCGGCAGTTGGCATAAAGGTAATTATTGACAGTGTGCCGTATAGTCAGTATGTTGCAAGGCTTAATGCAAAACAGTTCGATTTGTATTTGGCAGAGATAAATATAAATGAGAATATGGATTTATCACCGCTTCTTTGTTCGGGAGGAAGTGCGGCATACGGTATACCCGCCACAAAAACAGATACCTCGGCAGAAGAAAATCAGGGCATAGTACTCGAACAGATTGTGAATGGCTCATATAACGGCGTGAACAACATTTCGGATATTGCGGCATTGGCCGTTTCACAAATGCCGATAATACCTGTATGTTATAGGACGGGAATTCTGTTTTGCAGTAATGAAATAGAAAACCCATCGGTATCTCTTATCGGAGATATATACGGTGTACTCAGCAGACTTGTCTTAAATGAAAATTAACTTTAAGGAGGATAATATATGATTGCTTATGAAACCAGATTCGGAACCGTAAATATTACAAATGAATATCTTGCAAAACTTATCGGTAATGCAGTTTCATCCTGTTACGGAGTTGTAGGAATGGTACCGAGCGGTAAAAGACAGCGATTGTTCGGTCTGTTAACCAAAAAGGATTATATTAATAAGGGAATTGTTGTAAAGGGTAACGAGGAAGGAATTTCGGTTGATCTTCACATAATAGTTTCTTATGGGATGAATATTAATGCTATTGCAAAGAGCATTGTAAATAAAGTAAAATTTACAGTTGATGAAGCGATAGGTATCAAGGTAGAAAAGGTAACTGTTAAGGTTGACGGTATCAGAGAATAATTACCTACCTTTAATTGAAGGAGTTGTTTTATTTGTTTAACGGAAATGTGCTGCGCGATGCTATTATTTCGGCGGCAAACAATATTGCAAATAACAAGAAAAGGGTCGATGACCTTAATGTGTTTCCTGTACCGGATGGCGATACGGGTACAAATATGTCCCTTAGTATAGGAAATGCGGCAAGGGAACTCGAAAGTCTTGAAGGGGAAACCGCAGGCAAAGTAGCATCTGTAGCCGCATCTGCATTACTTAGAGGGGCCAGGGGCAACTCGGGTGTTATCACATCTTTGTTGTTCCGCGGCATTGCGAATGGACTTAAAGGCGCAGATACAGTAACTGCCGAGAATTTAAAAGAAGCTCTTCGACTTGGCGTTGAAGCTGCTTATAAAGCAGTTATGAAACCAACGGAAGGCACTATATTAACAGTAGCTCGTGTTGCTGCTGAGTATGCTGAAGCGGCTTTCAATTCAGGCAAGGATACTTTAGAGGTTTTTGAAGCCGCACTTGAAGGGGCTAATAAGGCACTTGCCGAGACACCTGAACTTTTGCCTGTCCTTAAACAAGCGGGTGTTGTAGATGCTGGTGGCCGCGGATTTGTGGTAATACTCGAAGGTATGTACTCAGTATTTAAAGATGGTAAGATAATTGAGGCGGATTCTGCACCGCAGGAAACCGAGACGGATGAGGATGAGTGGGAAAGCAGAAATGCTGCGGGTGAATTTGAAACCGAAATCACATTTACCTACTGTACTGAATTCATAGTAAACAGAGATGCTGACTGTGCGAAAGAACCGCTTGAACTCAGAGCGTATCTTGAAACAATCGGCGACTGTGTCGTTGTTGTTGATGATGAAGAAATAATAAAGGTTCACGTTCATACCGATCATCCGGGTAAGGCTTTGGAGGAAGGTATAACCTTCGGTCAACTCGTTAAACTTAAAATAGAAAACATGCGCGACCAACACGAACGTGCCAAGCACGACACAGGTAAGCAGAGTAAGAAAGCACCTAAAAGTGCGTCACGCGAAGAAATATTTACTCCGGTAGAGCCGAATAAAGAAGTAGGATTTGTATCAGTAAGTGCCGGTGCAGGACTTGAAGAACTTTTCAAAGATTTGGGTGTTGATACCGTTGTTTCGGGTGGACAGACAATGAACCCGAGCACCGATGATATTTTACGCGCTATAGAAGCTACTCCGGCAAAGACGGTGTTTGTACTTCCCAACAATAAGAACATTATAATGGCGGCCGAACAGACTATACCCCTTAGTTCACGCAAGGTTATAGTTCTTCACACCCGTACCATTCCGCAAGGAATTACTGCGATGTTGAGTTTCGACCCGGATGCAGATGATGATACAAATGCTATTGCTATGGGTAAAGCATTTGAAAATATATCAACAGGTCAGATAACCTATGCAGCCCGAAACTCAAATTTCGATGGTAAAGATATTAAAGAAGGTCAACTTTTGGCGCTTGATAACGGTAAGGTATCATTCACCGAAACCGACCTTGAAAAATGTATGCTCAAGCTCGTGAAGCAGCTTGTTAAAAAAGACAGTAACTTCTTAACAGTTATTTACGGTGAGGATGTAACGGATGAAAAGGCTGCCGAAATTGAAGCGGCTTTGAACAACAAATTCTCAGACAAATTAGAAATTACACTGATAAACGGCGGTCAGCCCGTATACTATTTTATCATTTCGGTTGAATAGGAATTTTTAGGATGATTTCAGAAACTACGGATATCAGATATTTAAAAGGAGTAGGAGAAAAACGCGCTCAGCTTTTATCAAAGCTGGGCGTTGATACTATTGCCGACCTTTTGACATTTTATCCGCGTTCATATAAAGATTTAAGTCGAATAAATCTGATTTATGATACATATCCTGATGAGACGGTATGCGTCCGCGCTAAGATTTTAACACCCATAACAGAACATTATATACGAAAGAATATGACCATATATAAATTTGTTGTTGGTGATAAAAGTGGCGCTATGAGTGTTACTCTTTTTAATACTAAATATACCGCACAAAAACTGCACGAAGGCTCCGAGTACCTTTTCTATGGTAAGATGGCGGGCGGTATATTCAGAAGAGAAATGTCCTCTCCCGAAATTTATGAAAGCGCCGATAATTCGATAATACCCGTATATTCTCTGACTTCTGGAATTTCTTCCAAATATATTTCTTCGATTGTAAAAACAGCCCTGCAAAGTTGTAGTATTGATGAGATTTTGCCGGGCAATATAAGAGAAAAATATAATCTTTGTGATATAAATTTTGCTTTACAGAATATTCATTTCCCGAAAAGCGAACAAGCGTTGCATCGGGCAAAAGAACGCCTTGTTTTTGAAGAGTTATTCTTATTACAAAGCGGAATGATCTACTTAAAGAAAAAAAGATGTGGGAAAACCGCAGTACAACTAAAAAACGATTTCACTGAGGAGTTTTTAGAAAAATTACCATTTACACCTACAAATTCGCAAATCAAGTGCGTAAAGGAAGCTGTATCAGATATGTCCGAAACGGTACCGATGAGTCGGCTTTTGCAAGGCGATGTAGGTAGTGGCAAAACTCTGGTAGCGGCAGCACTTATGTTTAATACCGTTAAAAACGGTTATCAGGCGGCGCTTATGGCACCGACTGTTATTTTGGCTGAGCAACACTATCATAATTTTATTAAGTTTTTTGAAAACACGGGAATTAACTGTGCGCTCATAACAAGCTCGGTTTCTGCTGCTAAAAGGCGAAAAATAGCAGAAAGTATTAAATGTGGCGAAATAGATATAGTTGTTGGTACTCACTCTGTTCTAAATGAACAAATACAGTTTGACCGTCTGGGACTTGTAGTGACCGATGAGCAGCACCGCTTCGGTGTAGCACAACGCGATGCTCTGTCGAAAAAGGGAAACAGTCCACACACCCTGGTTATGTCGGCAACACCTATACCGCGTACACTTGCTATGGTAATTTACGGAGAGCTCGATGTCAGCGTGATTACAGAGTATCCTAAGGGAAGACAAAAGATAGAATGCTATAGTGTGGGCAGAGATTTAAGGGAAAGAGTTTATAATTATATAAAAAAACACATTGCAGAAGGCAGACAGGGCTACATAGTTTGCCCCTTGGTTGAAGAAGGGGAAACAGAGCGGATGTCGGCCGAAGAATGTTATAAAACCCTGAAAGAAAACCAATTCAAAGATTATAGGTTAGGACTTTTACACGGTAAAATGAGCTCCGCGGCTAAGGAAAAAGTGATGCGAGAATTTGTAGAACAAAAAATCGATTTACTTGTTTCAACCACCGTAATAGAAGTAGGGGTGGATGTACCCAACGCTGCGATTATGGTAATAGAAGATGCCGAGATGTTTGGTCTTTCTCAACTGCATCAGTTGCGAGGCAGAATAGGTAGAGGAAAATATAAATCGACTTGCATATTAATTTCCGGTTCTGCCGATAAAGATACAAATAGCAGATTAGCGGCCATTTGTAATACAAACGATGGATTCAAGATAGCCGAAGAAGACTTAAAACTTCGCGGCCCCGGCGACTTTATGGGAATGCGCCAACACGGACTCCCACAGATGAAAATAGCCGATTTGAATAATGATTATAACATTTTAAATAAAAGCGGGGAAGCGGCAAAAGAACTGCTCAAAAAAGATTCAGACTTGTCTGCGAATGAAAACAAAAATCTTAAAGAAAAAATACTAAAAATGTTTATAATTGTGTAACTTTAAAGGGGAAGTTTTGTAAAAATGCAAGACTTCCCCTTTAAATTATAAAGAAACAATAAAAACAGGGCTGAAATTATGATATTTTTCAAGAAAATAATAGACAACAAGTGAGTTTTGTGGTATTATTATTATGTGTAAATGTACTATGGAGGTAGTATCTTATGAAATCAGTTTTCAAGCGAATTTCCAAGAAAACCGTTTCAGTAATACTGGCACTTGCGGTAATTTTGAGTTCACTTACCGTAATGATGTCGGCATTTGCTGAGCCGGTAGCGCAGTCTACCGAACCGTACCTTGTTAGTGACGGTTCACCTGCTATACCTATGTTTAAAGACAAGGTAGTAAAATTAGCAGAAGTGGAGGTAGAATTCCCGGACGGCACAATCAAGAAAGGTAACGAACTTGAT
>JAZLAW010000016.1:0-123857 GCA_045613385.1 Acutalibacteraceae bacterium
TATTTGTCTTATACCGTAACAAGCAGGACATTTTGGCGCTCAAATGTCGCTTGTTAGTAGAACCTAAAATCCTTTTCTAAACAAATATCATCTATTCGATAAATTGGAATTTATCATTCACGGTTCAAACCAAACACACAAGTTACTACGATTTTTGTTAATTCTTCAATAGATTTATCACACCTGTTTTTCAACCACTCACTAATGATTGCATTGATACCATTAAGATAGTACATCATCACATATTGCCTATCGCTCTGCGGATAATGAAACCTATCTAATATAGGGTTGAATATGTTATCAAACATTCGCTTATAGACATCTTCAAACCCCAAGGTCTTATTATTTGCGAGTGCCGTACCGAAAACCTCTTTATTATCTTTGATATAAGTGAAATAAGGTGTAAGGTACTTATCGCAAATGAATATCAAATCGTTAAGTTCACAGTTTTTAAGGTTTAGTGCAACCGATTTTGTATCAGTTGAGAAATACGATAAAAAATCATACAATAAATATCGTGCAGTTTCATCAAGCAAATCTCCAACGGTCTCATAATGAAGATAGAATGTGGAGCGATTTACTCCTGCCGTTTCGCAAATCTCACTAACAGTGATATAATCAAACGATTTCTTTTTGAGCAGCGAAATCAATGCAAGGTCCATTTTAGTGGCAGTATTAAAATATTTACTTTCTGATTTGTTCATATTACCACTCCTTGCATTTGATTTTTATTTATCTGTGATTTCTTTTGCGAGTTGCACGATTTCATAGGCATACTTCTTTTTGCCCTTTTCAAGCATTTTCTTGTAGGTGGGATAATTGATAGCACATCCGAAAAGACCTACAATGCCGATAAGGATACCCATTACCATACCACCCCCGATAACTTGCATTGACATACACATACCTGTGCCAAATACAAGTGCCGAGATAATTCCACAAGAATAGGTGAAAATAGTGGAGGGGAGTTTTGCTCTATTGTCCAACTTTTTGAGGGCAACGAGTTTGGAACTCTCTTTCGGGGCATAGTCCTTTGCGATTGATTCTGCGATAATTTTGTCTGTGTTCATTTTAAGAACCTCCTTTAAATTTTGTAATTACATTTTACAATTCCAAGGAGATTAACTGAACAACACAAAACTTGAATTGTGTTGAGTTCAACAAATTCTTATTTATCGGTTAGTCAGATTGTAGCATAATTTAAGTCAATAGTAAAGGAATATAAAAGATACCCGCGATGTTTCGGCATCACGGGTATAATTAGTTTTAGAAAACTGTCCTTTAGAGTACAACTCTTATGATGTGTGCTTTTTTGTTGTAAGTACTATTTACCGTTTACAAGCAAACCGCCAAGCACCGTATTTGTTCCTTCAAGGAATTCTATTGTTACTGTATGTTCCTTATCTTCCAAGTCTTGTGTCATAATATAACCCTGCGGATGAGCATAAGTGCCTCCGATTGTATACTTAACCCACTGTCCATCATCTATTTTATATCGCATAGGAATTTCTTTGTTGTCCTGAATATCTAAAAGTATTCCAAGCGCTATGCCTGAAAATTTTGCGGTGACAGTTGCCGTGCCCGATACTTTCAATGAGTTGTCTGTTATGTTCTCGCCCTTTACAGAAAGCGAAGTTCCGTAAAGATTCACCCTTACAGCTTTATCAACCACTTCGGCGCTACCCGAAACCGTTAATTTGTCTGCCGTAATAATTTCGGGATTATCAATAAGATTGCTATTTATAGTTGTCGGTGCATTGGTTTTATAATCGAATAGTGACCACTCTTTTATTTCAACATTAAGATTTTCTTCAAGCACCGGTTTGATTGCATCAAAATACACACCGTAACCGATATGGCTTGGATGTAAATCATCGACTGTATAATAATATTTTCCGCTGGCTTCCTTTGTACTGCCCCATTTTTCGTGTTTTGCCTTGCGAAGTGGCGAACCTACATCAATAAATGGGATATTGTATTTTTTTCCTACTTCTTTATATGCCTTGATTGATTCGTTTTTATAGGCAACCTGAGTTGAAATGAATACGATTTCTGCATACGGGTTGGCGTCCCACACAGTATGAATCAATGACTCTATCTGTAAGGTTAATTTATCTTTCTTAAGAGATGTTGAGTCGTTAGTGGTATATTCTATAAATACAAGGTCAGGCATATCGTGGCCATTTTCATTCATCAAATTCTTTTTAATTCTGAAAAGGCCAAAGTTCGTTGCCGTATCCGAAACACCCGCATTTACGGTTTCGATGTTAGTACCGGGATAGGTTTCTTTAAACCAGTTAGAAATACGATTTACGTATGACAGATTTATATCGCCTTTTTCGCCGCCGCATATTTGCGTTGCGCTTGCGCCGTAGGTTATAGAGCCACCGATATATCCTATTGTTAGTTTCTTTTCAATGGCTAAAAGTTTATAGGTGTTAGAAAGCGGAGATTCTGCGCTTTCTGCGCCGTACTCAAGTTTTTCGGGTGCATCAGAAACATTAAATTCCCCACCCTGTGTTCCGCTTTCTGTGGGTGTTTTAGCGCAACCCACCAAGCACAACACAAGTGCCAAAACAAGTATTGCTGCGCCTAATTTTTTAATAAATTTTGTCATAAAGCATACTCCTTTTTATTTACCGTTTACAAGCAGTCCCGCCAAAAACACATCGCTGCCTTCAAGAAACTCGATTTCTACACTATGCTCTGTTCTTGAGAGTGCGTGTGCAAACATAAATGCTTGCGGATGTTCGTACATTTGATGTTGACGGGTTGTTAAATCAATTCTGAAATTTTTCCACTCGCCGCCATCAATTCTATATTGTGCAATAATCGGTTTTTTGCCGCTTTTAATATCAAAAAGCATACCGAAAGTGCAGCCGTAAAATGTTGTCTTTGCAGTCGCCACACCCGTAATATCTTCACAGTTTTCGGTAACGGTTGCCTGTATAATTTCAAGGCCCGTACCGTGTTGCCAAACAAAGACTTTTCTATCAAGATACTGCACATTGCCCGAAAAATCAATTCTTTCCGCCGTAATAATTTCGGGCTTATCAATTAAGTTTTCGCGCTTTTTTGATGTGTTGCTTTCTTTGTAGTTATAAAGTTCTTTTGAAACAAACCCGATATCAAAACAAGTCTCCAGCGTTTCTTTAATATAATCAAAGTACAACTGATAACCTATATGGCTCGGATGAAGATTATCTACTGTATAGTAAAGGGTTCCTTTATCTTTGTTTTCATCAGTCTCGCCTGTTCTTGCAAAAATAGCTTCCCTTATTGGGGTGCCTACATCGATAAAAGGTATATTATACTTTTCGCCAACTTCCCTATATGCCGCAATAGAAATAGATGG
This sequence comes from Acutalibacteraceae bacterium, assembly GCA_045613385.1. Taxonomy (GTDB): domain Bacteria; phylum Bacillota; class Clostridia; order Oscillospirales; family Acutalibacteraceae; genus SIG565. The sequence goes on from JAZLAW010000016.1 coordinate 3,356, forward strand.
GGCGTATCGGCTTGTTGAAAGGAATACAATTTCTGCATAGGGATTTATCACCCATATGTTATGAATTATAGATTCAACCTGAATAAGTAGTTCTATTTTGCCCTGTGTATCATATTCCCAGTCGTTAGAAGTGAATTCAATAAATACTAAATCGGGTATACCCTGTCCGTTATTATGCATAAGAGTTTTTTCTAAGCGGTAAATACCAAAATTGGTTGCCGTATCGGAGACACCCGCATTGACTGTCTCTATCTCCGCATCGGGAAATAATTCTTTTAACCAACGGGAAGTTCGATTAACATAAGAAAAGTTAATGTTGCCGGGAATACCATCCATATCAGCCGTAGCGCTACGGCCATAGGTTATTGAGCCACCTATATAACCGATTGTTAATTTCTTGTTTTCTTTGAGAAGTTTACAGGTATTAGGAAGAGCGCCCATAAATATCACCTTGAAAAATCAATAATGTTATTAACTTTATAATATATTTAAAAGGTAAAAAAGTCAACGAAAAACCATTTTTAAGGCTTAATAATGCGGATACTTTCAACCGCTTGATTTTCCGACTGCGCCGAGCAACTTTAAGTGTTCGAATCCCCGTATTGTATAGAAAATAAAAAACCGACCAATAGGTCGGTTTCCTATTTTGGTGATCCATCGGGGATAAATCCGCTTTGCGTATTTCGTACTCGCCGACCGTTTGCTTTGCAAACAGTACCCGTCTCGCACTTCGTCGCTAAAAACAGTTCACCGAACTGTTTTTGGACACTCCTCACCCTCTCAGTGTTCGAATCCCCGTATTGTATAGAAAATAAAAAACCGACCAATAGGTCGGGTTCCTATTTTGGTGATCCATCGGGGATTCGAACCCCGGACACCTTGATTAAAAGTCAAGTGCTCTGCCAACTGAGCTAATGAATCAGATTTGCGACTTGTATATTATATCAATCAAATTAAGTATTGTCAATACTTTTCTTTAATATTCGGCAAATTTTTGTAATTAGTCCCCTATGGTAGAACCATAGGGGACTAATTTTTTATTTTACAACGATATTTACCAACTTTTTAGGAACATACAATTCTTTTATAACTGTTTTTCCTTCGATTTCTTTAGAAACATTGGCATCTTTCTTGGCAAGTGTTATAGCATCTTCTGCCGAAATATCGGCGGCCACTCCAATACGTGCGCGGATTTTGCCGTTTACCTGTATTGCAATTTCAACAGATGCATCCACACACTTAGCAGGGTCAAACCCCGGCCACTGAGTCTCGTTGAGTTGTCCTTCAAATCCTGCATTCACCCACATCTCTTCTGTGATATGCGGAGCAAATGGGTTAAGAAGTATTATAAATGTACGGAACTCATCGCGAGTGATTTTACCTGTCGCGGTAATGTTATTGAGAAGCGACATAAGCGAAGCGATTGCCGTGTTCATCTTAAGTTCTTCTATATCTTCAGTAACCTTTTTGATTGTACGGTGAATTTCTGACTCAATTTCTGCACGATAGCCAGTGTCATCGCTCAATATATCTGCGAGTCGCCATATTCTGTCAAGGAATCGTTTGCAACCCTTGATTGAAGCAGAACTCCACGGGGCTGCCTTTTCAAAGTCGCCTATAAACATTTCATAAAGTCGCATTGTATCAGCACCGTAATCTCTTACGATTTCATCAGGGTTTACTACGTTGCCGCGCGACTTAGACATCTTCTCGCCGTTCTCACCCAAAATCATACCGTGGCTGGTACGTTTTGCATACGGTTCAGGATTAGGTACCACACCGATATCGTAAAGGAACTTATGCCAGAAGCGGCTATAAAGCAGATGGAGAGTTGTATGTTCCATACCACCGTTATACCAGTCAACCTGCCCCCAATATTTGAGTGCTTCGGCAGATGCCAGAGCATCATTATTATGCGGGTCGCAATAACGCAAGAAGTACCACGATGAACCCGCCCACTGCGGCATTGTATCAGTTTCTCTTAATGCTTTGCCACCACACTGGGGACAAGTAGTATTAACCCAGTCAGTGATTTTTGCTAACGGAGATTCACCGTTATCGGTCGGCTCGTAAGAGTCAACATTCGGTAAAAGCAACGGTAATTCACTTTCAGGCAGTGGAACGTATCCGCACTTTTCACAATTAACCATCGGTATCGGTTCACCCCAATAACGTTGGCGCGAGAACACCCAGTCGCGAAGCTTGAAGTTTACCTTTTTCTCACCGAGTTTTCTTTCAATCAACCATTCGGCTATTTTAACCTTTGCATCATCTACACTAAGACCGTTTAAGAAACCGGAATTTACCATTACACCCTTATCACAATCGGTATAAGCACATTCTTCGACATTACCACCGGCAACGACTTCGATAATCGGTAAATCAAATTTCTTTGCAAACTCCCAGTCACGTTGGTCATGTCCCGGTACGCCCATTACACAACCTGTACCGTATGAGATAAGCACGTAGTCGGAAATAAATATCGGTATTTCAGTGTTATTTACAGGATTTATTGCCGATACTCCGTCGAGTTTAACACCCGTTTTATCCTTTGCAAGTTCTGTTCTTTCAAAATCAGATTTTTTAGCGGATGCCATCTGATATTCTTCAACAGCGCCCACATTCTTTATATCCTTTTTCCACTTTTCAATTATTGGGTGTTCGGGCGAAATTACCACATAACTTACACCGAAAAGTGTATCGGCGCGTGTAGAATATACTTCAAAATTATCTCCGTTTGTAGTGGTAAATTTAATCTGTGTACCTGTCGAACGACCAATCCAGTTGCGCTGTTGAGTTTTAACGCGGTCGATAAAATCAACTGTATCAAGACCATCAAGCAACTTCTGTGCATAATCGGTGATTTTAAGCATCCATTGACTTTTCACCTTATGTACAACTTCGCTGCCGCAACGCTCACAACCTCCGTTTACAACTTCTTCGTTTGCGAGTACGCACTTACAGGATGTACACCAGTTTACCGACATTTCCTTTTTATATGCAAGACCGTTTTTATAAAGTTGCAAGAAAATCCACTGTGTCCATTTGTAGTAAGAAGGGTCGGTGGTATTAATTTCTCTGCTCCAATCAAATGAAAATCCAAGAGATTTAAGTTGCTCTTTAAAATGTGCAATATTTTCTTTTGTAACAATTTCAGGATGAATATGATTTTTTATAGCATAGTTTTCCGTAGGCAAACCAAAAGCATCCCAACCCATTGGATAAAGAACGTTAAAACCCTGCAATCTCTTTTTACGTGCTACTATATCGAGAGCAGTATAAGAACGCGGGTGTCCAACGTGGAGACCTTGACCGGATGGATACGGAAACTCAACAAGACCGAAGAATTTGGGTTTTGAATAATCTTCACCTACTTTAAATGTTTCCTGGTCATCCCAGATTTTTTGCCACTTTTTTTCAATTTCTGTGTAATTATATTTTGCCATAATTTATTTCTCCTGTTCGCTGACTAAAATGCCATCCAAATCAATTTCGGTGGCATCAGCCCACATTTTATCCAAATTATAAAATTCACGTGAATCTCTACTGAATACGTGCACAATAACACTACCGTAATCGAGCAACACCCAACCCGTAGATTTGCCTTCTATATGGTGCGGTTCGAGTCCTGCTTCACCTAATTTAAACTCAACTTCATCGGCCAAAGCTCTTACGTGAGTAGATGACTTGGCGGTTGCTAAAAGAAAATACTCGGTAAGCACCGTTAAATCATCAACCTTTAGTGCCGATAAATCGGCGGCCTTTTTTTCATTGAGCGCATTAGCCGCAACGCTTAAAATCTCAACCGATTCCATTTTGTGTAATTCTCCTTCTCATTACTTCGTTATAGGCCGACAAGGTGTCGGGATGTATTTGCTTTTTCTTCTCTACAAGTTCGTTTATAGTATAACTCAACGCATATTCCATAGCATCTTCCAAAGATATATCCACAAGCCGTCTCATAACATCGACATCGCTATAATCCCGGTCACGTGATGTAAAATCTGCAAGATACAAAACCTTTTCAAGTATTTCCATATTTTCTCTTGCCGTAGTATGGTATCTTATGGCATCCAATATATCATTATCAGTGATACCCAAAACCTTTTCGACATATCCGGCGCCCGATACTGCGTGCCATAATTTTTCAGAGTTTTTTGATATATCGTCAAGCATTATACCAAACTCATCGAAAAAAAGCAACTGTTCTTCTACCGACGCGTTCTTTGTAATATCGTGAACAAGTCCTGCCAGATATGCTTTTTCACTATCTGCACCGTATTTGAGTGCCAATCTTTTTGCTTCATCGGCTACTGCTAAAGAATGTATATATCTTTTTTCCTTTAATCTTTGTTTTAAAATATCTTTAATTTTACTGTAGTTCATCATTATCCCCATATAAATCGTTTGCTTTTATATATTCATATACCGATACTGGTAAATACTTTAAAAGATATTCCTTATCGTTTATATTATCTCTGATTTCGGTGGAAGAAATACCTGTAATATGATTTTTCAAAACAGTTACCGTAGCCCCGGTATTAATTAACTCTTTAATGGCACTATCAAATTCTTTTTCATCGATACCAACGCGTCTTATTGCGATGATTTCCGTGTTTTTAATAATGTCATTATATCGGTACCATTTATTAAAGGTAACTATCATATCCCCACCGCAGACAAGTGCGAGTTTAAGATGCGGATTTTCTTTCTTTATAGCCCTTAAGGTATCATAAGTATAACTCTTTCCGCCGCGCATTATTTCCAAATCACTGACTTCTACCCTATCAATTCCGTTTAACGCCGCTTTGCACATTTCAAGGCGGTCTGCATCACAGGCCAGACTGTCACAGACTTTGTGTGGCGGTGTGCTTGTTGGTATAACGATAATTTTTTCGGTATCACTAAGCGCCAGGACACTATTTATTATTTCTAAATGCGCTAAATGTATGGGGTTAAATGTTCCCCCGAAAATAACGGTTTTTTTCATTTTATTTTACAAGATAAATTGTTTTATTATCTTTACTTTCTCTATAAAGTACAATTTTACTGCCTATCACCTGTACAACATCGGCACCAATCTTTTCGGCAACCGCGTCTGCCGCTTCTCGCGAAGTAACAGGGGAAGTTTCAAGTGTTCTTATTTTTATAAGTTCACGGGCGTTAAGCGCATCATCAATTTGCTTGATTGTTTGTTCACTGATACCGCTCTTTCCGATTTGCAAAATTGTTTCCATAGTATTTGCCATACCGCGAAGTTGAGCTCTCTGTTTGCTTGTCAGCATATTATCACCTTTAAATATATTTTTTAATTTTCTCTTTGAATTTTTCTATTGCCCGTGCCCTATGGCTTACGGCATTCTTTACCTCGGGCGGTACTACACCGAAGCAACCGTATTCGGTTACAAATAGTGGGTCATATCCAAATCCGCCCTCACCATTCAGTTTAGTATCGATAATACCTTCTACCGTGCCTTCTACCGTAAATTCTCTGCCGTCCGGAAAAACACAGGCTATTACAGATACAAATCTGGCGGTTCTTTTATCGTGTGACACATCTTTTAATTGTTCTAACAGTTTTTGATTGTTAGCATTATCATCCCCGTGTTCTCCTGCATATCTTGCGGAATAAATCCCCGGAGCACCACCTAAATAATCAACACAAAGTCCTGAGTCATCCGCAACCGACGGCATACCTGTCTTAGTACAACCTAAACGCGCTTTTATAAGGGCATTCTCGGCAAATGTTGTGCCCGTTTCTTCGGCTTCGGGAAGTGGCGTCTCCAAATCCTTTTCGCTTACAAGGGCTATTCCGCTACCTTCAAATATCTTGCTGAATTCTCCTAACTTGTGTGCATTTTTTGTCGAAATAAAAAACTTCATTTAAATTTCCCCTTCAAACAGGCTTTCTGCAAATGCTTTACTGTCGAACGGTTGTAAATCATCGATTCCTTCACCGACACCTATAAACTTTACGGGTATGTTAAGCTCGTTATTAATCGAAATTACAATACCACCCTTTGCAGTGCCATCGAGTTTTGTTAGCACAATACCTGTAATATCGGTTACCTTACTAAACTCTCTTGCTTGATTTACGGCATTTTGACCAGTCGAAGCATCAAGCACCAAAAGGGTTTCCTTATCGGAATCGGGCAGCTCTCTGGCTATTACCCTATTCATTTTTGCAAGTTCTTCCATAAGGTTTTTCTTATTATGAAGTCTGCCTGCCGTGTCACAGATAATAACGTCGGCGCCTTTCGATTTGGCCGAAGAAATTGTATCGAAAACGACAGATGCGGGGTCGGTACCCTGTATACTGCTGACTATTGTAGTGCCGCTACGGTTAGCCCATTCGGTCAACTGTTCAATAGCGGCGGCGCGGAATGTATCTGCCGCACCTAAAACCACTTTTTTGCCATCATTTTTAAACAATGCCGCCATTTTCCCTATAGTTGTGGTTTTACCCACTCCATTTACACCGATTACCATAATAATGCTCGGTTTTGTTAAAATTTTAAGTGAAGCTTCACCCGACAGCATATCAGCGATTATATCCTTCATAGCATCCTTGATAACTGCGGGGTCGGTAATTCCTTCCGCTTTTATCTTGGAACGCATTTTATCACAGATATCGGCGGCCGTAGCAACACCGATATCCGAAGTTATTAAAATTTCTTCAATTTCTTCAAACAGTTCTTCATCAATCTTTGTAAAACTGTTAATTACGGCATTTATATTATCGACAAGCTTTGTTCTTGTCTTATTCAAACCGCTTTTTATTTTACTGAAAAATCCCATTTACATTTCACCGTTCAATAACTTTTTCTCAAGTTCTGCAACATTGAGTTCAAGAAGTTTTGTAACACCTTTTTCCTGCATTGTAACACCATAAAGCATATCTGCCGCTTCCATAGTTCCGCGACGGTGTGTTACGCAGATAAATTGTGTTGCAAATTCAGATTTTTTCATATACTGAGCAAATCTCTCAACGTTTATATCATCAAGCGCCGTATCAACTTCATCAAGGAAGCAGAACGGCGGTGCATTAACATTCATTATCGCAAAATAGATGGATAATGCAACAAGCGCCTTTTCACCGCCGGATAAACCATCAAGACTCGGTACATTTTTACCTGGCAGCTTGGCATTGATATCAATACCGCTTTCGAGTATATTATCGGGGTCGGTAAGCACTAACTGTGCAGAGCCGCCGCCAAAAAGTTCAGTAAATGTCTTGGAGAAACACTCATTAATTCGGTTAAATCCGACAATAAACATTTCCTGCATCTGAGTTGTCAGCTGATTGATAAGTCTGTTCAGTTCTGCACGTGACTTTTCAACGTCTGCAATCTGCTCCGACATAAAGTTGTAACGTTCACTGACTTCCTTATACTCTTCTATTGCTGAAACATTAACGTTACCGAGAGACTTGATTTTACTCTTGGTTTCGGATAACTGTTTCTTGGCTTCACCAAGATTTTCAATCGCAATACCCATATTTTCGGCTTCGCTACGTGTTAAACCATACTCATCATATAGCTGCTTGATAACATTATCGTACTCGGCAAGCATATTTGCCTTACGTTCGGTTAAACGTGCAAGTTCACCGCCGATTTTTTCACGTTCAAATGTCTTATCGCGCTCGTTTGTACGCATCTCGGTAGACTGTCTGTCAAGTTCGTTGCGATGAAGAGTGTATTTGTTAATATTATCTTCTGCCGCCGCTATATTTATCCTGATTTCTTCTACTGCATTACGGATGCTTTCTATATCGGCAAGTTTTTTATCGTTCTGCTCACGAATACCGGAAATCTCAGAATTTATCTCTTCTATTCTGACATCGCGGTTACTGAGAGCCGACTGCATAGACTCGGCTATCGATAAAAGACCTTCCCTATCCTTTGTGCACTCAATAACAGACAGTTTGATATTTGTAATGCTTTCTGTAATCTCTTCTCTTCTTTGAGAGAGAGAATCTCTGCCGCCTACAGAATTTTCGATTTCTTTTTGTATCTCGCACTTACTGATTTCCAGCGCAGTTATCTCTTTATCGGCTGTATCTGCCGCGCTATGTAAAGCCGATTTTTTGTCATTACCCGAAAGTTTTTCTTCGGTGTAACGGGCAATTATCTCTTCTGCCGCCGCTTTTATATCACCTATGCGCTTTAGTTCTGCCAGTGCTCTGATTTTGTCTTCAGTCGCAGTCTGCAAAACGCCTTTAGCAGAAAGGATGTCAGATTCAACCTTAGCCAACTCGTCAAGCGCCATTCTATACTCTGCTTCGAGAGTTTCGGCTTTAGCGCTCAATTTCTCAATATCATTATTGATACGCTTGATATCTTCTTTCCGGCTTAAAAGTCCGGCATTTTTAATAAGTGAGCCACCCGTGAGTGAACCACCCGCGTTTATTACCTGGCCGTCAAGAGTTACAACCTTAAAATGATATTTGAATTTCTTGGCGAGAGTTGCCGCAGAATCAATATCTTCTGTAACAACAACGGCTCCTAAAAGATATTTAATTATCTCTCGGTATTTCGGGTCGCAATCTACAATATCTGATGCGATGCCCACATATCCAAACATATTCTCATAGCCTTTTTCGGTAAACTCACGTGATTTGATTTCCGAAATCGGCAAGAATGTGGCGCGTCCCAAATTGCTTTCTTTGAGTTTGCCAATAGCCCTTTTAGCATCGGCTTCTGTATCGACAACGATATTCTGAAGGGCTGTGCCCAGTGCCGTTTCAACTGCTACGGCATATTCTTTCTTTACATTGATTATACCCGCAACAGGACCGTGAACACCCCTTAATATACCGCTTTTAGATTCGTTCATTACAGACTTGACCGAATAATTAAAGCCTTCCATATTTTTTTCAAGGTCGTGCAACATCTGTACTCGACGCTTCTTTGCTTCTATATCAAGGCGTATATTGTCTAACTCAATCTTTAATTTGTCAGACTTTTCTTTACGTGTGGTAAATCTTAATTCATAACCCTTAAGCGAGTTTTCACAGCCGGTTATATTTTCTTCAAGTTTGTTTACTAAAGTCTCGGTCTCGGCAAATTCCGCGTCAAGTGAATCTTTTTCTGTCTGCTTTTCTGCGGTTAATTTGTCGATATCCTTTTCTCGCTGCTCAATTTCTTCAATGGCCGACAAACTTGAGAGTTTGGTAACTCTCTTATCTGCACACTCCGCCGAAATTTCATTGAGTTTAGCAGAAAGCTCTTCAATTCTCTTGGAGAAGCTCTCACTATCGGTCAAAAGACCGTTCAGCGCGTGTTCTGCTTCGGACAAATCTTTATTTAATTTTTCAATCTCATTTTGCTTATCCTGGGCCGCATCGAGATTTTTCTGAATCTGTTCTTTAGAGTCATTTTCAGAATTTTTAAGACTTTCAATTTCACCTTCAAGTCTTTGTATAGCAGTATCATTATGCGCTATATCATTTTCAATAACCGCTATACTACCCGTAAGGGTTGCTGCCTGTTCGGTGAAACGCGAAATATTCTGGCGTTGCTCATCAATTTTTACAGACAGTTCATTTGTGAGTTCAGAGTTTTTCTCGGTTGTTTCATAAAACTCTTTAAGACTGTCTTCTATTTCTTTATACATAACTTCACAAGCAGTAATTTTGCTTTCGTGATTGCGAAGTGCTTCCTTAAAATTATCAAGTGAATAAAGCCAGAGACCTATTTCGAGTTCTTTTTTCTGCTCGGCAAGACTTAAAAACTGTTCTGCTTTTTTGCTCTGTTCTTCGAGCGGACCTACGCGGCTTTCAAGTTCTTTCATAATATCGCGAAGTCTTAAAAGATTTTCATCCGCCGCGGCAAGTTTTCTTTCCGATTCTATTTTTCTGTAACGGTATTTCGAAATACCCGACGCTTCTTCAAAAATATCCCTGCGCTCATTTGATTTTGTACTGATAATAGCATCTATTTTACCCTGGCCCACCATAGAATAACCATCGCGTCCAAGACCTGTATCCATAAACAATTCGTTTATATCTTTAAGTCGCACCGACACGTTGTTAATAAGGTACTCACTCTCGTGAGAACGGTAATAACGGCGTGTTATCGACACAAAATCATCATTAAAATTAAGAGAACGGTCGGTATTATCTATGTTAAGCGTAACTTCACAATACCCGTGCGGTCTGCGAGCTGCAGTTCCGCCGAATATAACATCTTCCATTGACTGTCCGCGAAGGCTCTTGGTCGACTGTTCACCAAGCACCCAACGCACAGCATCGGATATATTGCTTTTACCGCTACCGTTAGGACCGACAATTCCTGTTACGCCCTTTCCGAATTTCAGTGTTGTTTTGTCAGCAAAGGACTTGAATCCCTGAATCTGTATTGAACTTAACAGCACTTATTTTCACTTCTCCTTTATAATTAAATCATATTCTCCCAAATTTTTATCAGCTAAAACATCACAGATAAATCCGCGTTCTTTTAGCTTATTTATATTTTCCCTTTTTTGACCTATCATTTTAGATAGGCTTTTATCGTTTACAAAAATGGTGCACTCACCCGCTTTTGTAAGTTTTTGTAATGCTTTTCTGAATAATATAGTTGAATCGCACAACTCTCTGAAAGATGGATGCCAGGGACCCGCGACATACTTATCGGTATCTATCGTATGCAGTCCGGTTCTGATAACATTTATATCTGTTTCCAAAAAACGAGACAATATATCGCTCACCAATTCAACCGCCGCGTCTAAAGACATCGGTTTATATGTACCGCTTTTATAAAGGGCTTCCAAATCGGTATTGCAAAGCACTATTGTGGGATATATGCGTACTGTATCGGGTGACAGTTCTATTATTTTTTCGGACGTAAGTATATCCTTTTTTTCATCACTGCCATAAAGTCCGGTCATCATTTGCAGTCCCAAAGAAAAGCCGTATTTCTTTATTAGTGAAGATGCTTTGCATACATCATCTGCCGTATGGCCACGCTTATTTTTAAGCAGTACATCATCGAACATACTCTGCGCACCGAGTTCAATAGCCGTAACACCAAAACCCTTAAGTATTTCTAACTTTTTTTCATCTATACAGTCAGGACGGGTAGAAATACGTATACCCGCAACCGTTCTATCATCAACATAACGCTTTGCCGCCGATAAAAGACTAATCATATAATCTTCATCAATAGCTGTAAAGCTACCGCCAAAAAAAGCAATCTCTGTTGTTTCACTATTATAATTTTTGCTTTTTGTTGCGGTTTCAACCGCGCTATGCACCGTATCTTCTGTAGGTATATCCGAGACACAGGCTATGTGCCTTTGATTACAAAAAGCACACTGATTAGGACAACCAAGGTGCGGAACAAAGATAGAAATATTAGAATGTTTCACACTCATATATCTATTCCCATAAGCTCGAGTGCCTGTTTTGCCGCCGCTTGTTCGGCTAATTTTTTACTACTGCCTGTACCTATACCGATAACGTTAGAATTAAGGTGAACTTCTACCGTAAAGCACTTGTTATGGTCGGGACCGCTTTCGGCAATCAGTATATAAGACAGTCTTTCTTCGGGGTTTCGCTGAACAATTTCCTGAAGTCCTGTTTTATAATCTTTCACCGAACTGTCATCGTGCTTTTCGAGTTCCGGCAATATAAATCGCATAACGTGTTTTCGGGCGTTTTCCATACCGCCATCCAGGTAAATTGCAGCAAGTACCGCTTCAAAAGCATCGGCTAAAATTGAAGGCCGAGTGTTACCGCCATTAATGATTTCACCTTTGCCGAGTTTTAAAAAATCTCCTATTTTCAGTTCTTTCGAGAACTTACAAAGAGTTTTTTCACACACAAGAGAAGCGCGTAGTTTAGTCAGTTCGCCTTCGGGTAAATTTCCGAAATTTTTATACAGATAATCGGCAACTATTACCGATAATACTGCATCTCCCAAAAATTCCAACCGTTCGTTTGAACCATTTCTACAATGCGTTTCGTTAGCATAAGAAGAATGAGCCAATGCATTGTCAAGTAGCTCTATATTATTAAATTTATAACCTAAATTTTCTTCTAAGCCTTTCATCTTTACACCTATATATTATCAAGATTAGCACTTATTGTGCCGATTACATCTCTCTCAGCAAACTGTTTTGCCTGTCTTATAGCATTTTTAATAGCTATAGCATCGGAACTTCCGTGTGCCTTAATAACAGGTTTAGCCACACCTAAAAGCGGTGCACCACCAACTTCGGAAGCATCCATTTTCTTTTTAAGAGTGGTAAGCCCACCCTTTAAGCAAAGTGTTGCAAGTTTTGTAACTATATTCTTATAGAATACCTTTTTAAGCATTTTAAATAAGGTAACCGTACTGCCTTCGATGAGTTTAAGCGCTATGTTACCTGTAAATCCATCGGTAACCACCCCATCTACAACGCCTTTAGGCATTTCGCGCGACTCAACATTTCCCACAAAGTTTATGGGAGCTTTTTCAAGAAGTTTATATGCTTCTTGCTGTAGCGGAGTTCCTTTTGTATCTTCTGTTCCAATATTAAGAAGTGCAATTTTCGGGTTCTGTCTGCCTTCTACCTTTTCGAGATATACCGATGCCATTATACCGAACTGCAAAAGCATTTCAGGTCGGCATTCCGCATTTGCACCCATATCCATAAGGAAATATGATGAATCGGGAGATGGTATCATACTACCAAGTGCAGGTCTTTTTACGCCCTTAATTCTCTTGACAATCAATGTACCGCCTACAACCACGGCGCCTGTACTACCTGCCGACACAAAGGCATCGGCACCGCCTTCTGCTAAAATTTTGAAGGCTACCGCCATTGAAGATTCTTTATGCGCTTTCAAAAGAGTAGTAGGCTCATCGTGCATTGAAATCACATCGGTAGTATGCACTATTTCAAGATTTTTAAATGCAATATTATTCTCTTTTATATGATTTTCTATTATCCCTTTATCACCGGTTAGTATAATATCTACACCGAGTTCTTTTTGGGCCAAAGCCGCACCCTTTATAATTTCGAACGGTGCGTTATCTCCGCCAAATGCATCAACTACGATTCTCATTATTTTTCCCCTTTACCCTTTACTAAACCATTCTAAAGAACGTGATGATAAAGCAGCATACCGTTCTTTTTTGTTTCGTATATGATTCTCGAGTGGTGGCATTATGCCGAAATTCGCTCCCATAGGTTGAAAATTCTCCACCGTTTCATCGCATATATAATTAAGCAAACCGCCAATCATTGTAAATGTGGGCAAAACAAGTTCTTCTTTGCCTTCCAAAAAATTAGCCGCGTTAATGCCTGCTATAATACCCGATGCCGCCGATTCCATATATCCTTCAACACCGGATATCTGACCTGCAAAAAATATCCTGTTATCGCTTTTCAGAGATAAATTGCGGCTCAATAATTTCGGAGAGTTTATAAATGTATTTCGGTGCATTACACCAAAACGCACAAATTCTGCATTTTCAAGCCCCGGTATTAATGAAAACACCCTTTTTTGTTCACCAAACTTAAGATTAGTCTGAAAACCGACAAGATTATACATAGTACCCGCCGAGTTTTCTTTTCTCAGTTGCACTACCGCCCAAGGCCGATGTGAAGTTCTCGGGTCGATAAGCCCTACGGGTTTTAGCGGACCGAAACGTATCGAATCTTCACCGCGTTTTGCCAGAATTTCTACAGGCATACATCCTTCATAAACTGTAATCGGTTTATCAAATTCGTGGGTTACTGCCTGTTCGGCTTTTACAAGTTCGTTATGAAAAAGAGTATATTCTTCCTTATTCATAGGGCAGTTTATATAATCATCATCGCCCTTGCCGTAACGGGAAGCAAAAAAAGCCTTACTGAAATCAATACTGTCGTGGGTGACTATAGGAGCCGCGGCATCATAGAAATTCAGATTTTCTGTGTTGCATTTCTTAGCTATGTCTTCTGCCAGTAAACTATCTGTAAGCGGTCCCGTTGCGATAACTACAATGCCATCTTCCGGTATTTTTTCAATTACGGTATTGTGTACAGTAATATTTTTATTGTTTTTAATACTTTCGGTTATACCGTTTGCAAAAAGTTCTCTGTCAACTGCCAAAGCACCGCCTGCCGCTACCGAGCAGTTATCGGCTGAGGCAAGACACAAAGAGCCGAACTGTCGCATTTCTTCTTTTAAAAGACCGGCTGCCGAATCAACTCTGGATGCTTTCAGAGAATTAGAACATACAAGTTCTGCAAACAAATCGGGGCGGCTATGTGCCGGAGAGCATTTATGCGGCTTCATTTCATATAAATCAACGTGAATTCCGCGCTTTGCAATCTGGTTTGCGGCTTCGCAACCCGCAAGTCCCGCACCGATTACAGTAATACTTTTATTCATCTGCATTTTCCTTTTTAGGAGATTTTTTTGCTCTTGAAGGACAAGCAGAATTCATACAGTATTTTCTTCCGCGGCCCATAATTATATAACTGCCGCACTCTTTACAGATATCACCGGTTGGAAGTCCAGGAGATGCAAAATCACATTTCGGATAATCTGCACAACCGTAAAAAGACTTTCCTGTTTTCTTAGAGTTTCTCTTTATAAGTTTTCCGCCACATTTAGGACAAGGCTGTTTAATTTCATCTGCCGGCATCGGCTTTGTGTTTTTACATTCAGGGAAACCGGGACAAGCCAAAAACTTGCCAAAACGGCTTGATTTAACCACCATTGTTCTGCCACACTTATCGCAGGTGACATCACTTTCTACATCCGGTACCTTTACGTGTTTACCATTAAGCTCGGTTTCAGCTTTTGTAAGTTCTGCCGCAAATTCCTTATAGAAATTTTCCATTATTCTAACCCAATTAACGTCACCCGCCGCAATAGAGTCAAGATCGGTTTCAACACTTGCAGTAAATTTAACGTCCATAATATTTTTAAAATGTTTGGAAATTAAATCTGATACAACAATACCGAGTGCTGTAGGTTTAAGCGACTTCTTCTCACGTTCAATATATTCGCGTTGTAAAATATTGGCGATAATTGTAGCATAGGTAGAAGGTCTGCCTATACCGTTTTCTTCAAGTGCTTTTATAAGTGTAGGTTCTGTATAACGTGCAGGTGGAAGTGTGAAATGCTGAGCGGATACGAGTTCCTTGAATTTAAGTATGTCATCCTTATTCATTTCAGGTAACACGCCACCTACTGTTTCTTCATCATCTTTACCTTCTTCGTAAAGAACGGTAAATCCATCGAATTTAACAGAGTATCCTGTTGCCTTAAAAAGATAATTTCCCGCAGTTATATCAACTGCTACTGTATCCTGTACACAGTTTGCCATAAGAGATGCTACAAAACGACACCAGATAAGACGGTATAGTTTGTATTGTTCCGCCGAGAGACTTTCCTTAACACTTTCTGGGGTTAAGAAGATGTCTGTAGGTCGTATTGCTTCGTGTGCATCCTGAGCATTATTACTTGTTTTAAAGAAACGCTCTGTTTTAGGCAAATACTTTTCACCGTATACCGAAGTTATATAGTTTTTAGCCGACATACGCGCTTCGCCTGAAATTCTTAACGAGTCGGTACGCATATAGGTAATAAGACCCGTTGTCCCACGGCCGATAATATCAATACCTTCATAAAGTTGCTGTGCGATACGCATAGTCTTCTGACCTGTGAAGTTCAATTTTCTTGATGCTTCCTGTTGCAAGGTAGATGTGATAAACGGCGGGGCGGGTTGCTTATTCCTTATGCCCTTTTTGATTTTATCGACTTTATATTCTGCACCATCAAGTTCATTTTTAATATTGTTTGCGGTTTCTTCGTTGGCAATTTCAATTTTTTTGCCATCTGCGCTACCGTAAAATTTAGCAATAAACGAACGTTTACCCGATGCAAGTTTTGCATCAAGTGTCCAATATTCTTCGGGTATGAAAGCTTCTATTTTCTTTTCTTTATCAACGATGAGTTTAAGCGCCACGCTCTGAACTCTACCGGCTGATAGTCCGCGTTTAACCTTCTTCCAAAGGAAAGGACTTAATTTGTAACCAACCACGCGGTCAAGTGCACGACGTGCCTGTTGCGCATCAACAAGGTCTAAATCAAGTTTACGGGGGTTGGCCATTCCGTTTTCAACACCCGTTTTGGTAATTTCATTAAATGTAACGCGGTTATCGTTATTCATATCAAGCGCCAAAAGCTGTGCCAAGTGCCACGAAATAGCTTCTCCTTCGCGGTCAGGGTCGGTCGCGAGATATACAAAATCTGCCGCGGCGGCCGCATCCTTAAGCTTTTTTATAACTTCCTTTTTGCCCGATATAGTTTCATATTTAAGTTCAAAGTTATTTTCAATGTCAACGCCGAGTTTTGATTTGGGTAAATCTCGAATGTGTCCCATTGATGCCATTATTTCATAATCACTGCCGAGTATTTTTTTTATACTTTTAATTTTAGATGGTGACTCAACAATAACAAGTTTCGACATTTTTAATCTCCTTTAGTAAGCAAACGCCGTTTGCTTTTCTATTTAAGTCCATATCTGCCGCCTGGCAGAGCTTCAATATAACCGAGTATCTCGAGTTCGGTGACTGCCGCTAAAATCTCACTGAGCGTTAGGTCTGCACAATCGATTTCGTCAATAAGAAAAATCGGCTTATCTAATTGATTATACACTATTTTTGCCGTTTTTGAAAGATTATCCGTAATATTTTTTTTAATTTTTTTAGGTTGCGACGGTTCCATCGTTTCAACAACGTCTTGTTCTTTGTTTTCTGCAGTCATTACCGCCTTGGTTTCAAATGCTCTTTTTGGGAATATTTTATCGGGAAATCTTACTATATATTCGCCGAAAATATCTCCCGCATTGAGTAAAGCTGTCGCACCGTCCTGAATAAGTTTATTAGAACCTTTGTACTGAAGATATGTAGGGTTACCCGGAATTACAAATACATCTCTGCCTTGGTCGTTAGCGTGATTTGCCGTTATAAGTGCGCCGCTTCTCTCGCCTGCTTCTACAACCACTGTACCGTGAGACAGGCCTGACATTATACGGTTTCTTATATGAAACGTATATTTTGAAGCATTAACATTTGGGAAGAACTCACTCACCACTATCCCGTGCTTTGCTATAGTATCCCGAAGCGGTTTGTTTTCTTTTAAGTAGGAACTGTTTATTCCACAGGCCAATACACAAGCCGTATTACCATTTACCGCCAATGCGCCCTTATGCGCCGCGGAATCACTACCCTTAGCACCACCACTGACAATGGTGAAACCTCCCGAAGCCAGTCTTGCAGATAAAGAAAAAGCCGCTTTTTTACCGAAGACAGACACTTCTCTGGGGCCAACAATACATATTGTGGGTTGGTTATTCAGTAAATCTATATTGCCCTTAAAATACAACAAAAGCGGTGGATTTTCAATTTCTCTGAGCAATGATGGATAATGAGAATTATTTATACATACCAACGAAATGCCCGAATTCTTACAATCATTTAAGACCTTCATTGCAAAATCTAAACTTTTATTTTGTAATTTAGTGAGTTGTGCCATAGTAAACAACCCTGAAAGTTTTAAATCATCATACGAAGCGTTATATACACCTTTGGCATTTCCAAATTTCTCTAAAACCGGCTTAACAAACCTGTTACCCGGTTTTAAAATGCTTTGAAGCCATATCCAATATTCCATTATCTCACTAACTCCCACATAGCAATAGCAGCTGCTGCCGCCGCATTCAACGATTCTGCACTGCCCGACATAGGTATCGTGACACCGTTCGCTATAGCCTTGATTTCTTCTGTAAGACCATTTGCTTCATTACCGATAATAACAATACTGCCACCACCAAATTCGACAGTGCGAATATCTTTACCGCCATTTACAACGCATCCGAACAGTTTAAGTCCACTGTTTTTAAGCAGACTTACAAAATCTTCGGCGACTATAATATCCATACGCAACACCGTGCCCATTGATGCACGTAACACCTTGGGACTATACGGGTCACAACCGCCCGAAGACAGAATAATACCGTCAATTCCTATAGCTTCTGCAGTTCTTGATATCGCCCCGAGATTAGACGGGTCTGAGATATTTTCAAGAGCTATATAACGGCCGGTTTTATTTAATTCTTCCGCCTTTCTTGTAGGAATTTTGCCTACCAATAATATGCCCTGCGGATTTTTTGTATCGGCAATTTTCTCAAATAAATGTTTTTTTACTATTACGGTTTCTTCTGATGCCAATATATATTTTTTTAGTGATTCGACCTGTTTTTCATAGAATTCTTCGGAAATTACAAGTGTTTTAATTTCTACAGAATTATCCACACAGTCATCACACACTCTTAGTCCTTCAACTGCAAAAAGACCCGTTTCCTTGCGGTAACGAGCAGAAGATTGTAGCTTTACAATATTCTTTATTATTGGATTATCTTTACTTGAAATAATCTTGAATGATGACATTTTTATACACCTTTATCAAAAGAAAGTCGCCCGAGATAACTAAAATCTCGGGCGTAAATATTATTTTTCTAAAGCTTTTTTTGCATTCTTTGCAAGAGTAGCAAATCCGGCAGCATCATTTACAGCCAGTTCTGCAAGCATTTTGCGGTTAATCTGAACGCCAGCCTTTTTAAGACCATTCATAAATGTAGAATAGTTCATACCGTTGATTTTAGCTGCAGCTGAAATACGGGTAATCCAAAGACGACGGAAGTCACGCTTTTTAAGTCTACGACCGATATAAGCGTAATTACCAGATTTCATAACCGCTTCCTTAGCGGTTTTAAAGAGCTTTGATTTAGCTCCAAAATAGCCCTTAGCGAGCTTTAAAGTTTTATTTCTTCTTTTGCGTGTTGATAACGCACCTTTAACTCGTGCCATTTAAGCAACCTCCACTCTTTTCCTTAATTATAAGGCATCATTTTCTTTACCTTTGCAACGTTTGTTACATCGGTAACGACTACCTTACGTAAATTTCTCTTACGTTTTGTTGTTTTCTTGTTTAAAATGTGTGACTTGTAAGCATGACCGCGTTTTACCAAGCCTGTTTTTGTGAACTTGAAACGCTTTTTTGCACCACTGTGTGTCTTAATTTTAGGCATTTTTAAAACCCTCCTTAATTATTAACTTACTTTGACGATTTTGGCGCTAAGAACATAAGCATATTACGTCCTTCCATCTTAGCAGGTTTCTCAACACTTGCATATTCTGAACAAAATTCAGCAAATCTGCTCATAATTTCCAAGCCTATTTCGGGATGGCCGAATTCACGACCGCGGAAGCGGATGGAAACCTTTACCTTATCCCCTGACTTTAAAAACTTAATCGCATTCTTGCCTTTTGTTTCAAAATCGTGAGTGTCAATGCTTAGTCCGAGACGAACTTCCTTGACGTCAACAACCTTTTGGTTTTTTCTTGCTTCCTTCTCGCGCTTAGCCTGTTCAAAACGGTATTTACCAAAATCCATTATCTTGCAAACAGGCGGTACGGCGTTGGGAGAGATATTAACCAAATCGAGATTTTTCTCTGCCGCGGCTGACAAAGCGTCCTTAAGCGATAAAATCCCTAATTGCGAACCATCAGTATCAATTACTCGTACTTCTTTTGCTCTTATTGATTCATTAATCAATATTTCCTTGCTGCTAATATTAAAGCACCTCCGACACAGTATAATAACATCAAAAAAGCACGGACAACAAAGTCGTCCGTGCATAATAAACCTAATAAACCCTGCGGCTTTTAAGTGAATTATTAACCCTTTGAGTTAATCTCTAGGGTGAGAACGACATTACTGCTCTACTTTATTGTTTACATATTTTAACATTGTTTTTGCGTTTTGTCAAGACTAATTTTTAATCAATTTTAAGTTCTTTTATAGAACGGTATTGGAAATCAACATTACTTAAAAGTTCGGGTTTCTTAAGCGCTATAGCAACACCTCGCACCACCGAGTGAATAGGGTCGGCAGAAACGTGCACCTTTGTACCCAAATAATCTTCCATAAGCTCGGGCATTCCGTTAATTAGTGAACTGCCACCCGTAAGATACATACCTTCTGTCATAATATCAGCAACTAAATCGGGATCAGTTTTTTCGAGCACCGCACGTATATCGTTACAAATGGAAAGCGCTGTATCGATAATAACATCGTAAATTTCACTCGATGTAATTTCAAATGACTGAGGAAGTCCTGTCACAATATTCTTACCCTTTGCGATTATCGCTATTTCAACGGGGCGTTTTATAACCGTGCTTAACTGTTTTTTTATTTTCTCTGCGGTTAAAGGGCCAATTTCTATATTATATTCTTTTCTGACATATTTTTCTATAAGTTCATCGAATGTATTTCCCGCAGTTTTGGAAGAATCACACTGGGCAATACCCCCAAGAGACAGTGTGGCTATATCGGTAGAACCTGCCCCCATATCAACTATCAAATTACCCTGTGGCTTAAAGAAATCTATGCCGAAACCTATTGCCACTGCAATCGGGTTCTCTACTACAGTTACGTTTCTGCCGCCGCTCTCCATTACAACCTGTTCGAGAGAGTGATGCTGAAGTTCAGTAACCCCTGTAGGCAGTGCCGCCATAACTCTCGGGCGCAAAATACGACTACCGAAGCAGCCGTGCATATAGTGACTGAGCATAGCCTGTGCCAAATCATAATCGGCTATTGTTCCATTCTTTATCGGGTGAACACAAAGCAGACTGTCGGGTGTTCTGCCCAAGGTCTGTAATGCTTCTTCCCCAAAATAAAGCGGTTCCATAGTATCTGCATCTACAGTTACTACACTGGGTAACTCAAGAACAATTTTGGAGCCGGAAAATATTACGGTTTTAGAAGAACCTAAATCAATTCCTATATCCGTTGTTTTCATTCATATCACCAAATACATTATATTTTATATTTCACTTTTTTTCAATACCGAAAACATTTGTTATTACTATTGCGCAATATACATCCTGTACACCTGAAAAGAGTAGTTCCTTTGTACATTCATTTAGTGTGGCGCCTGTAGTCTTTACATCATCAATAAGTAATACCGTTCCATAGTCGTTTTTGCTCGGAAAATAAAACATATCTCTTACATTTTCTATTCTTTCTTTGTGATTAAGCGTGTGTTGTGATTTTTTAAAAGGACGTTTCTTTAGGGTGCGGCAGTATGGCACTCCAAGTTTCTGTGCAACTGCTTTTGCTATAACTTCACTATGATTATATCCCTTGTAAAAATATTTGAACGATGACATAGGTACACTTGTGACTCTGTCAAATTTTACAGAACCAAAATATTCTCTTACCTTTTCGCATATTTTATCTGCCAAAAATTCGGCCGCATCGGTCTTGTTGCCAAATTTAAATCGGTAAATCATTTTCATTGAATTATCGCCCTTATAAAAAGGTGCTACACAACCCGAAAAGCGGTATACACGGTATTTGCATTCACATTGCTTCTTTATGGCGCCGCATACAGAACAGTTTTTGTCGACATATTCTAATTCTTCTTTGCATTTTCCGCATACCGAAGCATTTCTATGTATTATTTCCCCACAAATAGCACACCGCTTAGGAAATAAAAGCCATATTATGTATTTTATAAAACTCATATTCTGTCCGCCTGTTTCAGAACAAACTCTGTAAGCGCGGTATATCTAAGTGTCTTCCGGTCATTTGCCGCCATCTGCAAAAGTATTTCCTCACGACCTACTACAACCAACACCTTTTTAGCCCGCGTAACCGCAGTATAGAGTAAATTTCTATAGCGGAGCATTTGCGGCACATCAAAAAGCGGCAACACAACACAATCAAACTCACTGCCCTGACTTTTATGTACGGTTACTGCATAAGCCAATTCTATCTGGCCTAAGTCATCACTTAAATATTCGGCAATCTTATCATCATATTTCACCTTTAGTGTGCCGCTACGCTTGTCCACAGATACAACCGTCCCTATATCACCGTTAAATACACCGCTACCGCTTTCGCCATCCGGCTTATACCAAACTATATCGTAATTGTTTTTTGTCTGCATCACTTTATCGCCCTTGCGTATAAACACACCCATATAATTAAGTTGTTCCTTTTCTGAGTGCGCAGGGTTTAGTAACGACTGCAAAAGATTATTAAGATTATAACTTCCGCCATCCAATTTTCTTGATGGGCAGAGCACCTGTATATCCGAGATGGCAGAAAATCCGTATGCCACAGGTAACCGCTCGGTAACTAATTCAAGAACTGTATCTACAGAATCTGTTGTATTTTTTCTTTTTACCATAAAAAAGTCGGAATCGTTTCCGTTCGATAATTCTATTTTTTCGCCATCAATTATCCTGTGTGCATTAAGTACGATATCACTTTGGGATGCCTGTCTGAAAACGGTTTTTAATTGAACCGAATCAATAAACTCTGATTTAAGTAAATCGTTAAGTACATTTCCCGCCCCTACGCTTGGCAACTGGTCTGCATCGCCAACCATAATTATGCGACAACCACGTCGGAGCGCTCTCAAAAGGCTCTCAAAAAGCAGTGTGTCTACCATAGACATTTCATCTATGATTATGGCATCACAATCTAACGGGTTTCGCTCGTTGCGGCTAAAAATATGTTTATCGTTTTCCGCCCACTCACTCTCAAGCAGTCGGTGAATAGTCTTGGCTTCATAGCCTGTAAGTTCGGTAATTCTTTGAGCCGCCCTGCCTGTTGGCGCCGCAAGAATTATATTAAGTTGCCTGTTCTCAAGTATTTTTATTATCGCGCTCAGTGTAGTGGTCTTTCCTGTACCGGGACCGCCTGTGAGTATCAACATTCCTTTATCTACCGCCGCGTGTATAGCAGTGCGTTGCAAATCTCCGAATTTGATTTTCTGCATATTTTCAATTTGGTCTATCTCAAGTTCATCAATAGGTAAAATTTCAGAAATCTGGTCTCTTGCAGAGCACAAACGCGCCGCAATGTATTTTTCGGCATTGTAATACTGCGGTAAAAATACAAATTCTTTGCCACCGATTTTTTCTAAAACGATTAAAAACATTTGATTCATTTTTTCTATTGCAAACTCTATACTTTCGCTACCCACAGACAAAAATTCCGTAGCAATATCAACCAACTTATCAAGCGGCACACAAGTGTGCCCGTTACCAAGATTCTTTTTGAGTATATATATTATACCCGCCTTAAGTCGTTCCGCACTATCAGGCTGAGTACCAAAACTATTGGCAATTTCTTCGGTGCGGTCAAAAGAAAAATCTATGCCTTCATCACATAAAATATATGGGTTGTCACTTACAAGTTTCACCGCTGAGTCGCCGAATTTTTTGAAAATTTTAAGTGCTTCATCGGGTGTTACTCCAAACGGGGACAAAAGCAGCATAATGTCTTTCAGAGAAAATTGCTTCTTATACTCTTTATTTATAAGCATCGCTTTGTTGTAAGATATACCCCTTATATTTGCTAAAAGCTCGGGTTGTTCTTCAATAATATTTAACGACTCTTCGCCAAATTTATCTACAATAAGTCTTGCAGTTGCAGGGCCAACTCCTTTTATACTGCCGCTTGATAAATATCTCAGAATAGATGCTTTATCATTTCTTATTATTCTTTCAACCGTTTGGGCCTTAAACTGTTCACCATAGTTTGCGTGAGTAACAAATTTACCGCTACAGCTAACACTATCCCCTTCACATACAAATGGCATAACTCCAACAACCGTAATAAGTTCGCCATCGATATCCAATAAAGCAACTGTATATCCGTTGTTGTCGTTTCTATATGTAATTTTTTCAATAGTTCCGTTTATACATTCCTTATTGTCTGACATCATTTACCTCTGCATTCGTAATTTAAAAAATCAAAATTTTCGGTAAAATATATACCGTTACCCGAAAAACGTTCTCTGCAATTTTTCTTTTTCTCATCCGACAAGTTACCTGTAAAGGCAACTAATATATGGGCGTATCTGTTCCCATGCCACTTAACTTCTTCAATAATTGACAATAACTGCGCTTCGGCTTCGCTCTCTGTAAGAACAGTTATTAGTATATTCTTTGCCGCTTCTTTTGGCTTTAAAACCCTGTAGCAGATTAAATGAAACAATTCGCTCATACCAAAAACCGCAAGAAGAGCCATAACAGTAATTAAAAATGCTTCAAACATAAAACCACCTCACGCTATTATATGCAATAGCTGATTTTATGTAACAAAGGGTTTCGATATACCTAAGTGTATCGAAACCCTGATAATAAATTTTACTTGATGCTTACCGATGCCTCATAAGTGCCTACCTGCCATAATACTTTGCCTGAACGTGAAACTATCGTTACAGGTAAAATATACTCTCCCTTTATCCTGTCAGAAACATCAATTTTTGCATAAAGGTCATCTGCCGTGAGTTTATTGATTACAGATTTCGGTCCGCAAATTTTAACGTTTTTAATAGAACTGTTTAAAGTAACCGAAAGATTGCTCGAATTATTTTCACCTATAACATCGGTTACTGTGAAAGATTTTTGAATAAATCCGGACAATTCAAAAGTCACCGTAATAGTTGTAGTATTATCCACACTTTCAACACCGCCAGAAAGCTCCAATGGCATTTCTACACTTTTATTTGTATTGGAAATATCCATCAGATTTATTGGTGGAAGTTCTATCTTTTCAATAGCATTTATGGTTTCAGGCTCACCCATAATTTCAATTTCTGTATCAGATAATTCCCATTTGACCTGTTCTGAGAAACCGACAGGCGCATTTGTAAATGTTGCAACTACCGGAACTGTCTTTTTCTTATAAACTATTTTTGATACCTTCACATTTGATGTGCCTAAACTATACAGTGCATTGTCAAGTTTCGCACCATTCTCATCAAAAAGCACAATCTGTGCTTCATAACTCGTAGTCTTAGCTATGTTTTCACTCTGGTCTACGAGCGCAACCACACGTTTTATCTTATCAACTTCGGTTTTCGGTCCGGAAATTTTAATCTGGGAATCAACCGCATTATTAAATCTTAAACCACGGTCGATTAGTCCTGTGGCTGCAGCGGTCTCGGTAAGTTTTATGCCATCGGCTTCAATCTCAACCGTATGAACAGCTTCGATTATATAATCAAACTTTGTTGTCATTTCCGATGGTGAAACACCCATAATTGAATATTCACTGCTCGAAGAATTTTTTGTTGCGTTAAGGGTTATGTTATACTGTCCCGGAACCACCACTGCATCTAATGTTGGGGATACTTTGATATCATCTGCGGTAAGACCGCTGACAATGTATGCCGGACCCTTTACCCTTACATTTACGGTCTTCTCAAAAGCACCGCTTATTTCCTGCAAAACATTTTCCCCACCCTGTGCATTTGCGCTTACAGATATAGGAATATTTGAAATAGTCCTTTCAATATTCGGTGTTTGGTTTAATACAACCGACAACCAGATAACAAAAGCAACTAATACCGAAAATATTGCAAGAAATTTTTTATTTTCTGTTATGTTCTTAATTGAAAATTTATTACTTTTCATTTTATTCTCCAGACAAATTATTGTTTATCGGACTTTTTAAATGCTTTACTTAACCATTCTTTATAGAAATTGCCATCTTTTTCGGTTTCCTTAATTAACAGTTTACTTAATTCTTCTCTTAAAGAAATAGGATTATAATCTCTCTGTATAACACCGTTATTTGCGATTGAGACTGTTCCGGTTTCTTCTGAAACGACAACCACAACTGCGTCGGATAACTCACTCATACCTATCGCCGCACGATGTCTTGTACCAAGTTGCGAACTGAGACCAACATTCGAAGTAAGAGGTAAAATACATCCCGCCGAAACGATTCTGTCACCACGTATAATCATTCCGCCATCGTGTAATGGTGACTTTGGATAAAACAGGTTTTGTACCAGTTCAGTGGATGCTATAGCATCTATCATAGTACCTGTATTGATTACTTCACCCAGCGGCGTTTTGCGTTCAAACACTATAAGTGCGCCTGTCTTACTGTCGTGCATATTCGACACCGCTTTGCAGACATTTGCCACTAAAGTTTCTATACGTTCTCTTTCGCTGTCAACAAGCTGGTTTTTACCTATTTTTCTTAAATTACTTCTTCCCACCGATTCCAACGCGCGTCTGAGCTCGGGTTGAAAGATAATTACGGCTACAACCAATAAAGATTCGCCCACCATAGTCAACAACCATTTTAAAGTGACCAAATCAAACCAGCTGGAAACCAGGAATATTACAAGCAGAACAAGCAGACCTTTTACGAGTTGTCCTGCACGTGAATCGCGCAAAAATTTCATAGCCTGGTAGATAATATATGCTATTACAACAATGTCAATTATGTCGAAAACCCTTATATTTGACAACGCATATATCATTCGGCTCCAAAATGCAGTTACACTTGCCATTTAACACATTCCTTTACTTAAATTTTTGCATCTGTATCGCATAATAACCAATTCATATATATAATATCATAATTATTTAGTAGTATCAACCGCTAAAAAGAAAATTTATAAAAATTTTAGCACTTTAACCAAATAATCTACATCATTTTTTGTATTAAAAATCCCAGGGCTTACTCGTACCGTTCCTTCATTTATTGTACCGAGTTTAGTGTGTGCAGTCGGCGCACAGTGAAGTCCTGCCCTTACTGCGATATTCTTTTTGCCAAGTAAAGCCGCCGTATCTACACTCGGCAGTCCCTTGACGTTAAATGACAATACCGGAACTGATATATCTCTTTCGGGTAGTGGTGTATACAAAATAACTTTTTGGTTACTTTTAAGTTTATTATAAAGATATCTGATTAATTCCATTTCGTGATTATAAATATTCCTTATTCCGCGCCTATTTACAAAATCAACACCTGCGCCAATTCCAAAAATGCCCGGAACATTAACGGTGCCGCTTTCCATTCTCTCAGGCATTTCCTGCGGTTGAGCAAAATCAAGAGAAGAAGTGCCTGTTCCGCCTTCAATCACCGTATTTTTTAGCGGCTTACGAGCTATTAAAATTCCTGTTCCCATAGGTGCATAAAGCCCTTTGTGTGATGCCACACACAAATAATCTATATTCATTTTTTTCATATCTATATTTAACACGCCCGCACTCTGCGCCGCATCTACCGCAAATAAAACACCTGCTTTTTTACACATCTCACCTATTTTTTCTATTGGGTTGACAGCTCCCGTAACATTAGATGCATGAGTGCATATAACAAGTCTGGTATCAGGTCTTATTGCCCTTTTAAAACTGTCAAGTGTTTTATCAAAATCACCGTAATAGGTTTTCGCTGTGCTAAAACTTATATTACCCGTGTCTGTCGCTTTTTTTAACGGACGCATCACTGCATTATGTTCAATATCACTTGTAACAATATGCCCGGCATCAATTCCCTTGATAACGCAGTTTGCAGCGTGGGTACAATTAAGCGTAAACACCACATTTTCTTCACTATCAGCGCCAAAAAAATCTTTTATCTTTGTTCTGACAGAAAAAACCCCATATGCCGTATCCATAGCAGTTTTATAGCCGCTTCTTCCAGGATTGGCACTGTTGTGCATTAAGGCATTCCTTACAGCTTCAATTACACCGGACGGCTTTATTCCACTGGTCGCTGCGTTATCAAGATAAATCATAATAGTACTCCGTTCTGTTTTTTTATTATAATTTTTTAACGTCGAGTACCTTTATTCCCGCCGAATTTAATTTTTCGGCTATCTTTTCTTTGATTCCTACGGCAACAATTCCGTAACCGCAGCCAATTCTATCTGCCGCAAAAGAGCGTTCAACATAAGCTTTTATACCGCTTTTCCGCAGCAAATCTCTACCGCGAGCGGCGTGGGTTACAGTGCCTGTGATAAAAAGATTTTTATCCATCATTACACCGTCTGTAAAGTGTATTTGCATATATATCTTCGGCACAAGTACTTGTACAATACAGTTTATGTGTCAGTAGTTAAAATGACACACTAACTGATGATATCATCTCTATATAAATTAACTATAACGATTATGGTTAAAAGCGCCATTATCATCCCCAAAAAGCCAAATAATTTTAATAGCACAAACATTAAAACAAGACTTATAAATGGCGGTATACCTACATTTTTACCCACAAAACGCGGTTCAAGAATATGATGAATCGCCAGCGAACACAAATAGATAATTATTAATCCCACACCCAAAAAAATATCACCCTTTATAAATTCTATAGCACACCAAGGGATAAGCACCGTTCCAACCCCTAAAACAGGCAAAATATCAACAAGCGCTACCGCCACCGCTACTACGACGGCATTTTTTTGTCTCAAAAGCAATAAACCTACTGAGCAGATTAAGAAAATCATTAAAGAAATTATTGAATAACCTTTGATAATTTTTAAAACACTATCGTTAATAACCTTTTTTACCGCCAAAATAAAATTTGTCTTACCGTTTGGCAATACAGATATAAAAAAATTTTTAAGCGGTTCATACTCATTTGCAAAATAGCAACTCGAAACAACAGTAATGACTACACCAAACAATATTTTAGGAACCGATGCCGCAATCTTTGAAACCACACTTGTAAGAAAAGCACCTAATTTTGCAGGTATTTCTTTGGCAAATGAATCAACATATTCGATGGTGAATTCAGGTAAAAGGTTTTCATATTTTCGGAACATTGCAAATACATTTTTCATACCACCCGATGCAAGACCAATTAATGAAGTAATACCTCCGTTTTTTTCAAACTGCTTTACCGCTAAAAAAAGTATCGAAATTATGATTATAAAAAGCAAAACATAAAACAAAAAAACTAATATAACACTTACTGTTTTCGGTTTCATTTTTAATTTGCCCGCAACCAAATATGAAGGTTTCTGAACAGAATAAACCAAAACAAAACTAATAATAAACGGTAATAAAAATCCCAGCGCATATTTAAATATAAAGTAAAATAACAAAACAGCAATAGCATAAAACAAAAATCTGATAATAAAGTTTTTCTTTCTGTCTATATCCATAACAAACCACCATTTTTAATATTTCCCTAAAAAAATATTTTTCAAAAAATACGATTGAAAATGTTTGTAAAGTATGGTATATTATAGAAAAAACATATAGGACGGTTAAAAATGATTGATATTGCAATTATGGGCCACGGTGTTGTAGGCTCAGGTGTTGCTGAAGTGATTTTTTCACATAGTGATTCCATTAAAGCTAAAGCAAAAAATGAAATAAATATAAAATACATACTTGATTTACGCGATTTTCCAAATTTGCATTATTCCGACCGCTTTATCAAAGATTTTAATATTATTCTCAACGACCCCGATGTAAAGGTTGTTGCCGAAGTTATGGGTGGCGTCAACCCCGCGTTCGACTTTGTTAAAAATTGCCTTGAAAACGGCAAAAGTGTTGTTACTTCAAACAAAGAATTGGTTGCCGCAAAAGGTGCCGAGCTTTTAAAAATTGCCGGTGAAAACAACGTCAACTTCCTTTTTGAAGCAAGTGTTGGCGGTGGTATCCCGATACTGCGTCCTATGGCGCAGTGCCTTAATGCCAACGAAATTACAGAAATTTACGGTATCCTTAACGGTACTACAAACTTCATACTTACAAAGATGGTTAAAGAAAACCTTTCGTTTGATACCGCTCTTAAAATGGCCCAGGATTTAGGATATGCCGAACGTAATCCCGATGCCGATGTTCTCGGCTTTGATGCTTGTAGAAAAATCTGCATTCTTGCAGCGCTCGGTTTTGGGAAACACGTTTATCCTGAACAGGTATCTACCGAAGGTATTACAGAAATAACACTTGAAGATGTTGACTATGCCGATAAATTGGGATATGTAATAAAATTAATAGGTAGTGCCAAAAGGCTTGATAACGGCAAAATTTCCGCTGCGGTCTATCCTGCTCTCGTATCACGCGACAATATGCTATCCGGTGTAAACGATGTTTATAATGCAGTAAGCGTAAAAGGTGATGCTGTTGATGATGTTATGTTCTATGGCCGTGGAGCCGGTAAATTCCCTACAGCCAGTGCAGTTGTTGCCGATATTATTGACTGTGTGAAACACCTACACGCGCGTAAGTATCTTTCGTGGGATGAAGGGTATATAGATTATGTGGAAAAATTAGAAAACACACCAACAAAGTTATTTGTACACCTTGAAAATTGTACAGAAATGACGTTAGATGAAATAAATACTATTTTTGGAAAGGTGCAGCTGCTCAATAACGGAATTGCTAAGGAAATAGTATTTATAACCAAAATGGATACCGAAAAAACACTCCGCGAAAAAATCGCGAAAATTGGCTCTGCAAACGTAAAATCGGTATTACACGTAATATAAGTCAAAACACCCGTATCAAGTGATACGGGTGTTTTTTAGTTTGTTGCTCCAAAATCAAAAATATCATCAACTGTTCTTGATTCGCCATCGGCACCGTTATAATTTTCAAGTACATTTGTATACGCATCGGGAGTCAATCCCACAAGTACGGTTTGCGCGGCTATTATTGTTGTTTCGGTACTGAAACCTGCGTGATTCCAGGGTATAACAAGATTTCCGTTTATATTTACCTTTATAAGTATCTGGTGCAAAACCTGATTGATACCCGCAGAATAAAAATTGCTTTGGAAATCTGTAACAACATTAACCGATACCTGCATTTTAAAGTTTATAGTTGGTCCAAAGCCTAAAGTATATTCACTACCCAAAAGGTTACCTAACGGGATGCCCACGATATAATCGGTATCTTTTGTGACAGCTTTTGATATTTCGGATGATATTTTACTTTTAAGCTGATTTATTTTTACAATATCTATTTCCAATGCAGTAATATTCTGTTGGTCGTTTTTCGTAAGTTTTACTATATCATTATATGTAATTTCTTCATCATTCATTTGCTCACTTATTACCCTGTTAGCGATATTGAATGCTATCGTTTGCGCCGTATTTCTTGCCGTATTTACAATAATTCTTCGCACCGAAAAATATGAATATACCGATAGTAAAACTATGCAAAAGGCAATAAAAGCAGATATTAGTGGCACTACTTTGCTTTTTTTATTTCTTCTGTAGCGAGACATAAAAAACACCCACTTCCCGTAATACATAATACGGAAAGTGGGTGTGATTTGTTAAAACTATTTATTGTGATGCTCGGCAAAGAATTTTATTAATTGTGCGGCATTATCAAAACCAATGCGGCTGTCAAGACACAAATCATACATTGTGGCATTTCCCCATTTTAAATCTGAAAAATAGTTGTAATAATTTGCTCGTTTTTTGTCAGCTTTTCGAATTTCATCGGCCGCCTGAGCTCGTGTACATTCTTTAAAATCACAAACACGGTCAATTCTGCGCTCAATATCCGTATGAATGAACACCGATAAAACATTTTCGTAATCTCTCAATATACTGTTGGCGCAACGACCTACGAAAATACAAGATTCATTATCGGCAATTTTCTTAATAATATCTGACTGTGCAGCAAAAACGCGGTCAATCAGGGGCATAGTTGGAGTACCCGCAAAAGTATGCTCAAACGAATATGCGCCGAGAGAAAGAGAATAAAGAAAACTATTGGTGGGATTTTCATCATAAGTATTCAATATTTCCTGGCTTATACCCGTCTCTTTAGATGCCAAATCAATAAGTTCCTTATCATACATCTTTATGCCAAGAAGTTCGGATAATTCCCTAGCGATTTCGTGACCGCCACTTGCATACTGACGGCCGATAGTAATAATTAAATTGTCCTTCACGCGTTCCACCCCTAATTAAAGCTAATAACTGTTTTTTCGCACTATTATTATACAATAATTATGCGTTATTTTCAACTAAAATCTTTAAATCTATTGACTTTTTTCAGTATAACAGTTAAAATTATTTAGTAATATTAAATACATGGGGCGCAGAGGAATTGGCAGCTTTTAAACCGAACGCTCACAGCGTGAGATGCAGTGAAGGTTTAAAAGGCGCAGCGGTCGAAATTTTTGGTCGCTCCAAGACCTAAAAAATTTCGGGCACCGCAAGAGTATCGCGGGGCGCGGCTGCCCTAACAAACAATTTAATATGCGGGTGTGGCGGAATTGGCAGACGCGCTAGACTTAGGATCTAGTGTTTACACGTGCAGGTTCAAGTCCTGTCACCCGCACCATCTTTTTGAAAGTACCTATTTAATCAGGTGCTTTCTTTTTTTGTATAATTTTCAGACAACGGACATAAAAACACCCCAGCATCTTAAGAATAAGTGTTGGAGTGTTTTTTATATACTTATAATTTCAAATTGATTACACCAAAGCCGATTTTCTTTCTTGTTTATCTAAGTACATTGCGTGGTCAGCTTTTGTAAATACTTCTTCATAAACCATATCAATTTCAGGGTTATAATACGCAACACCGCGCGCTATCGACAAAGGAATTTTCTCTTCATAAACAGTAATATAATCCTTAGAGCAAGCCTCATCGAGTTTTTTAAGCAATGTTTTGTAATTATAATAATCTGTATTCTTTAAGATTACGGCAAACTCATCACCGCCAATACGGAACACTGAGCTTGTTTTAAATATTTCGGTAAGTATTTTTGCAGTATGTATAATCAATTCATTTCCGATATCGTGTCCGTATTTATCGTTTGCTTGTTTCAGGTTATTGATATCGGCAACCAAGACACCGAACTGCGGATTGTCGTGATTTATCGAATTGTTTATATCGACAATAGCCTCCGTATATGCAGTGCTGTTTTTAATGCCTGTAAGAGAATCTCTATATGCCAAAGTATTAATATAAGCCGTGTATTCCTGTATTTTTTTATAAGTTTCATCAAGCACCTTGGCCAAGGTGCCTATTTCATCCTTAGACTCTACAGGTATTGGGGGTAACTTACTTTCGCTTATTCCTGAAGATATCTCTTTTGCCACAGTAGTAAGCTGTTTTAACGGTCTAACTATTCTATGGGTAACAATAATTGTGTAAAGTATAGCAAAGAAAAGTACTATAACAAACGCGCCAACAATCCTTCTAAGCATTGGGCGTATATCTTTTTGTATATCTTTATATTCAGCACGAAGTTCAAGATACATACCGTTTTGCAATGCTACCGTTGCCTTTGTGTGTGGCTCTTCGCTTTCTTCGATTTCGGTGTTGTTGTAAGCGGTTACGCCATCCTTTGCAAGAAGTACGGCATAACCATCTTCATATACCGATATATTCTCAATTTTTTCTACAAGATAGCCAAAATTCATATCGAAACCGATAACACCTAAAAGTTCGGAGTCCACATACAAAGGAATGGTATATGATATCAGTTGAGAATCGTACCCCGGAAAATAATACGGGTCAAGCCATAGTGCTTTTCCTTCATTTACTGCTGTATAATACCAACCGACATTTTTTGTGTCATTTTGTGAGTATTTCGAAAGGTCGGTAATCTCCATTTCTTTTATCGTATTATTTTCTTCTATTAAATTATAATAGCCTGTCTTACTGTTTGTATACTCGGGGTTCAAACGCATAAAATAGCCTTCAACACCGGTTGTGTTAAGTGCAACTTCCGAAAACATTTCCTTTGTTTTGCTAAGATACTCATCTAAAAACTCAGGGTTTTTGAGTTGTGATAAGCTGTCAATTTCATCGGTTGCATAATGCTCCATTATTATTGCTGATTTTTTTATGTCACCAAGAGCATCATTAATATATGCTGCTTCTTTTTGAGTTACATTATTAAGTATTCTATCGGCATCCCTATGCATAATTTCGTGTGTCATTGTAACACCAATTGTCGATACTACCGCAGTTATAACAAACAGTCCTGCAATAACCACTATTAATATTTTACTTTGTATTGATTTCATTTTGTTCACTCCTTTTAGGCACCGGCTAAATTGGTAATAATTCGCTGGTATCCTTCAAGAACAATCATACCATCAGAATTATTAACCCGTTTGCCACTAAAGCGAATCATAACATCTCCCAGTGTGGAATGCAGCCAAGGAAACTCTATCTGAACTGCCTTATCGCCATACATCATTTTATTCATATTTTCGGCCACATAATTCAGATAGTCGGGATGAATTTTAGATACCCAATAATCGTAACACTCTTTAGGGGTATATTTGACATCCAATGCCAAAACTTTCTCGGTTGTTTCATCAATATGAAGTTCATAACGATTTTCTTGTGTATTAATTCGCATTTTCCAAAGACCAACTTCATTTTCACGAAGAATATCTTTAGGGTCAAAATGGATAACACCCATTTTTTCTTTGAATTCATAGAGCTTATTAACAAATTCCACCCTCTGTTTATATTCATGCGCAGAACTGTTTATATAGGTCTTCTCTATCATTTCGGGTGTGTTGGGTTTATCAAAGAGATAGCCCTGAATTATATCGGGCAAAAGCAATTCAAGAGTAACTAACTCCCGTGTACTTTCAACACCTTCGCAACAGGTTCTTATTGCATTTACCTTAGCAAACTCAATAACATTACTTATAAGCTTATGATTATAAGTGTCCTTCTCAACTCCACTTACAAAAACACGGTCTATTTTTATTTCATCGACATTTAGTTGCTTCAAATATCCAAGATTGGAATATCCCGTTCCAAAATCATCTATCGCGAAATTGATATTATAATCTTTAAGACTTTTTATTGTTTTTATAAGTTGCTCACTGTTATGAAGTTCCATCGACTCGGTTATTTCAATGGTCAAAGCATCACTTGATAATCCGCTTTCTCGAACTGCCTCAACCACCTTTTCGGCAAGGTTATTATCTTCAAACTGTAATGCCGAGAAATTAACGCTAACGCGAAGTTCCGGCAAAGATTCACGCCATTTTTTACACTGTGTGAGAGCTTGTTTTAAAACCCATAAACCGACCGTTTTAATCAATCGTGATTGTTCAAGAATCGTTATGAATTTATCGGGAAAGACTCTGCCACATGTTTTGGAATTATAACGCAACAAGGCTTCTACCCCGTAAATATCATAATTGCCGGACCTTAACTGCGGTTGATAGTAAACTTCGAATCCTTCGAAGTCGTTTTCGACGCTTACCTTCAACTCCTCGAGTAGTGCCAAGGCTGTGATTTTTTCACTTAAATCTTCGGGTGAAAAGAACTCAATTCGGTTATTCGAGATATTTTTTGCCTTTTTAAGTGTCATATTAATTGAGTCAAGCAACTGTGTTTCATCAAAAAAGAGTGATTTGTCTATTGGCACAGCACTTGCCGTAAATGTGCACTTTTCAAGCATAGCATCACTTACCGCTTTGTAAACGGCTCTTGTTTCTTCTTCACTGTTTACATCCAACACAAGCGCAAAATAATTATGGTCAACGTGATACGCTGTTTTTACTTTATCAAGATTTTCGCAAAATTCCGCTATTTCCTTTAAAAGTGCATCACCATAATCTCTGCCGTGCGAAAGGTTTATTGCTGCAAGTCCATCTATATCAAGGAATATCAAATAACCTTTACTTGCTTTAAGTTCGCCTACAAGGTCCTGACGTAGTTTATTTTTATTCCAAAGACTTGTAAGCGGATTGAAAAGGTGTCTTAAATTTTCTTCGGACACCCTACCTATTAATATGTGCGGTTTGTCCTCATTATCCCTGATAACCGTTCCGTGACAGTTTATCCAAACCTTTTGACCTTCACGGTTAATCCAACGATAATCCATATCGTGTGTGTCTTTTTTGCCTTTTGCAATATCGGTAAGACTTGCAAGTACTGCCTCCCTGTCAGCCGGATGAATAATCTTCATCATTTCAGGTGTGCTATTTGTTTCACTGCCGTTTTTGCGGATATTATAATGCTTGTCTATATCACCGAAAAACCATCTTTTATCTTCGTTTATATCCCAGATAAAAAGATAGTCATCGGTAGAACGGTTGATAGTTTCTATCAATTTAAGGGTAGTATCAAATCCTGCATCTGTCTTTAAAAAACTATCCATGATACTCACCATTATACTGGATAAGTGTGGCATCATCGACGCCATCTATATCACGTATTTTATCAAGGAAGAAGGTATCGTTATCCTTGCAATATACTTCGACTGCCATTTCGGTTCTGCCCTTGCGAACAGTTTTGGACTTGATAAAATATTTCATTTTACCAAACGCGCGTATAACGTTATCGCCAACTTCATCACCGGTATAGTGAATTACGGCAATATAAATTCTGCCCTTTTGTTGCTTATGATAGAAAAGTATTATCATGCCTATCATAACTGCGGCTGTAACCACTACCAAAAGATACATTCCCGCGCCCGAAGTAATACCTGTGGTAATTGCCCAGAAAAGATATAACAAGTCAAGCGGATCTTTAATTGCGGTACGGAAACGAACGATAGAAAGCGCACCAACCATACCAAGTGAAATAACGATGTTAGTACTGATAGCAAGAGTTACCATCGCGGTAAGTACTGTCATGCCGACTAAGGTTATCGCAAAACTTCTTGAATAGATAACACCGACATAAAACTTACTGTAAATAAAATAAATCAATGCCCCCATAAATACTGCCGTTATAAGTCCGAGTGCAATACTTGCTAAACTTGCACCATCAAAAGCTCCTGATTCAAGTATTGATTTTTTAATAAAATCCTGAACGCTCATATAATCCCCTCCAATTAATTATCGAACCAATATTTAAAACTGTTCATATATTCGGTTTTTTCATAGCAAAGCACGTATTTAGAAACCGCTGTGAATTCCGATGCCCTATCGGGAAGTATTTCTCGCACAAACTGTGGTAAAAATTCGGTGAATTTTACTTCCATTACACATTTGCCCGGTTCTAATACCGGTAATGTAGGTAATGTTCTGTCAAAAATATCGAAACTACCGATAGCAGCCCTTACATCCATATCAAACGTGATTCTGACGGTACCTTCATCGAGTGTCCACGGTTCTCTGTCATAATCAACTATTGTACGCGGTCGCATCATATTGCTGATGCATTCAATATAAAATTCCCGGCATAGCGACTGGTCGCTATGTAATAAAAACTCATAATCTCCGTCGAGTATTTTATACACTTCATCTCTTGTCAGCGAAGCCGCTTCTTTAAATATATATGCACCAAATTTTTTCTTACGCTCAAGCTTGATACTGCTATCTCCACAGTCGTAAATGCGTATGCGATACTTTTTCCTTTTAAGTACGCCGGCATCTTTTTCTTCATATGCCGATTTGTATGCATCTTCAAAATAAAGACTTCTAAGCATATATCCGCCGTTCTTGGCGTGTTTATCAAGTTTAAGCATTGGGTCTAAACGTTTACAGATAAGCTCTTTTTGAGCAGTATCTATAAGATATTTCCATTCGTTTCTATACCGCTCAGCTTTCGACATAAACATCCTCCGCTATATTACCGTCTTTATCGACATAAAAACTTTTTGTTCCGTAAATCTTACCTTTTTCCAAAATATAACTGTCAAATGCATACTGGGTTTTTCCGCTTTCATTTTGAGCCTTGACACGCATAAAATACTGTCCTTTAGGGAGTTTATCAAAACTGGCTGTAGGAATTGCAAGGTCTGTTTGTTTTGCTATGATATTTTTGAAACTATAATCTTTGGCAAGTTCAAAAGTATATGTAATATCTTCTCCTGCAAAATCAAACGACGCATCCCATACGACAGTATATCCATCATCCTTTTTCTCAGGAACACCTATATAGAAAGGCATTGGCTTTTCAAGAGATTCTAAATATCGATTGTAATTATCTTTAATTTCAGAATTGATTGATGCCGCAACTTTATCATACTCAGACCTGGTGAGTTTCGCATATATTGCATCTCTTCCGGAATAGATATACGGTTTTAAAAGTTTGGTATAGCTATCAACATACGAATCTACAAGTTCTTCTGTAAAAATACTTTGTAAGTCTTTTATTGCATCATCAAGAGCTTTTCTGTATTCTTCGGACTTCAAGCATCTTTGGAAAAGTATATTTCCCCAATAGTTACTTATGCCGCTTTCCCACTCTTCGTAGTCAACACGTCCGACAATAGAATATTCTGTACGTACAAGCATACCATCTATATCCCACGGTAATATATACCATCTGTCGATATTTTGCGGACTATATATATAGAAATTTCGGTTTTGGGTATCAACGTTACCGACTATAAGGTTAAACGCCATCCAATAAGCTATATTTTCCATATCAAAATTTTCTTCAATTATCTGCTCAATAGGTATTGAAAAATCGTTTATCTTCTCGAGCAAATTAATAAGTTTCGTATGGTCGTCGTCACCCTTGATTTCAAGAATTTCCTCAAATTTTTTAAGGTCATATCTTGGGTCATCTTTAAGCATAATTATATCTTCATAGCGGTAAAATTCGCAAAGATTCACTTTGTAAAGGTGGCCTCTGCTGTCAAGCCCGTGTGCCTTAAGTGCTGTTTTATTAAGCTGTTCTACCTGTGTGTAGATTCCGTAATTTTCAAATTTGGCATTGTCGCCTTTGGTTGTATCCTTTACATAAAGACGTACAAAGGTTGTACGAAGTCCCATAAGTTCTTCAACGTGTGACAGAAGGTCAAAAGCGAGTTTATTTCTGAATCTCAGTCCATCACCCTGATGTTTATTAAGCGCTATGGTTGTCTGTCCGCGCCAGTCACCTTTATTGTCCTTTATGCTTATTTTATAGTTCTTCTGAGGGTTTCGGCTGGAGGACTGACCTCTTATCTGAACGGTGCAGTTAGGAGCTACCTGACCGTAACCAAACTCACCTGGAACAAGGCCGTTTTCATCTCCTACCTGTAAAAGTCCTGCTACCTTATAACGATCAACGCCCATTCTGTCATAATCGTAAGCCGAATATGTATTAACCTCTTCCCAGGTATGGTTTGTGCCTTCGCCCTCGTTACCAACTGATACGGTAAGATACATATTAACAATTTCAGTATTATCGTACTGGGTATATAAAAGGTCTTTATCCCTTAAATGAATACCGGTATCGTTTTCGATTTCCTGTTTATCAATCTTTGTACCAAGTTCGGTATTTGCGGCTTCTTCAAAATAGTCACATCCGCAAAGTGAAAGTAGCAACACAACAGTTAAAATTACCGACAAGATGCGTTTCATTATCATTTTATCTCCTTTCGAACCTTTCTTCAAGAAATACCCCTAACCGCGTAAAAAATCCCGAGCGGTCTTCGGTAACAAGAGGCTGTACCGACAAAATATAATATGGCAGCTTTTTTGTGAAATAATCGAGTCTTAAAGCTGTTGCCACCGCAAAGACCATTGCGGCAAACAAAAAGCCGAAGCCATAATAAACATTAGAGAAAAACAGCGATATAACCGTAAACACTATTGTTGTTGCCGCAAAAAGAGCCGTTGTAATACAGGCGCCCCTGTAATCTGTAAAGTAAAGCAGTATAAGCATAAGCATATTTCCGATAGCGTAAAGTCCGTAGGCAACACAGAGTGTTCTGAAATATCCGCGCATTATTTCATTGAAACCGAGTGGCAATAAATCAAGCAAATAACCGCCCAAAGCAATACAAGCGGCGGTAAACAGGAGTTGTTTTAAAGCCGTATAGAATATTTCGGTTTTAAGTATATCCAACATTTCCTTTTCCGACTGCAAAATATCTTTTATAATTCCTTTGTCATTATAAAGACTGTAATGATTGCGGTATTTAGGATAAAAGTTGACCTCAACCGAAACCACAAAGTTTACCGTCGTCATAAGAGCTGTCATAAATGCAAGAAGTGCAGGAACATCGTGCCACGGAGCACCGTAAAAAAGTCCGTGAACGTGCACCTTAATATCCGAACACCACATAATTACAAGATGTGAGAACATACCTATATTCATAAAAAGGCCGGAAAGTGCTAAAGGCAGAAAAGCATCTAACCATTTTAAAAAGGTAAATGCGCCTAAATCGGTATGCGGGAAATAGCGGTGCAACAAAATAACATTCCATATTAACATTATTCCGTATCCTACCGTTACTGAAAACAAAAGCGATTCAATAACAGGCAAACCCAACCATAGAAGTAGTGCTCCAAGTAATATCGAAACCGCAACAGAGGTAAGAAAAGACATAAAAATGCCTTTATAATCCTTAATTGCCGTCAGAAAGCTCATTGCATTCCATACTATTATAAGTTCATTAAACAGAACAAAACACAAAACTCCTTGAATTAAGGTAGCGCCGGAAAAAACAAGAAAAATACCGTACAAAACGCTACCCACTGTCATCATTATGGCGGTTGAACCCCAAAAGCACGGAAGAATAGCCTTGTTTTGTTCTTCAAACAGCATATCCGCGACATATCTTGTAACAACCATTGAGAAAAATGATGTTACGGTTACGGAAGCCAAAAGAGTATAAGTTATCATACAAATCAGCAATTCACGGATATGGGTTAATGTATCAAATATATTGCAGAGAACCATTATGCCAAGAAGGAGAATAACACCCAGTAACATGGGTCCCGCACATATAACCGTAGCATAGCCGTATGCTTTGGTGGTATTAAGTACACCCTTTTTATTAAAAAGCTTTTTTAACTCAAAGCCTATGCCTGCCACTCGTTCTCCACCTCTTTATACAAGTCTCTGTATTTTGTAAGCATAATGTTATATCGGTAATACTCATAGGCACGTTTTTGGCCTATTTCTCCCATTTTAAGTCGCAAATCTCTTGACTCACAAAGCATTTCCATAGCATCTGCTAACTTTTCACGTTGCATAGGCGGTACAAAATATCCCGCTTTACCCAACGTATCACCCGGTTTACCGTTAAGAAGTTCATTACAGCAACCAACATCAGTTGTAACCGCAGGACGACGTGCGGCAAACGACTCTAAAACAGATAGCGGTTGTCCTTCAGAAATACTTGTGAGCAGTGTAAAATCAAGTTTTTCAAAATACTCAATGATATTTACCCTGCCGGTAAATATTATCTTATCCTCTAAATTAAGTTGTTTAACCAATGCATAACATTCATCTGCATATTCCTGGTCATCAACACCGCCCATTATATGAAGTCTCACATTATCTTTTCTACTGGAGAGTTCAAAAAAGGCATATATCATTGTTTTAATATCTTTAATTGGCGCTAAGCGGACCACGGCACCAATATCAACGATACCATCGTCTTTTTTCAGCGGAATGTCGCAAAGTCTTTCATAGCTTATTCCGTTTTCAATAACTCTGCACTTTTCAGGCATACACCCCATATCAATCTGTGTGTACATTGCCCTGGTAAAGAGCGATGTAACCCTAAAAGCGCGAGAATATATCAGGTCAGACAGCATATAGAAAAAGTCTATCCAATGTGGTTTAAAGGCACGTGCCACCCACTTTGCACGGATAATTTCTTCTTCGCGCTCACGTGTATAAATACCGTGTTCGGTCAGTAGCAGTGGTTTATTATTTATGTAAGCGCCCATAGAGGCTAAGAGTCCCCCGTAGCCTGTACATATAGCATGATAACAATCAGCATCGGGAATTTCCGTTCCCATAAGATAGAGTACTGGTAAAAGACGCGAACGTACAGAATGAAATGCATCTGAAAAAGCAATAAAAGGAAAATCTTTCTTACAACTCTCGGTAAGTGTTTCAAGAAAACTCTCGCTCTTGAGATAAGACATCGGATTTATGCCTTTCCGCTGATACAAATCAAATAGTAAATTCCAATCAGGATGGTTGGATGTTACCAGATTTCTATGAGTTTCTCTTTCTGTTTCATCAAATTTATAGTTAA
Organism: Acutalibacteraceae bacterium; assembly: GCA_045613385.1. Taxonomy (GTDB): domain Bacteria; phylum Bacillota; class Clostridia; order Oscillospirales; family Acutalibacteraceae; genus SIG565. Next base: position 45,062 of record JAZLAW010000016.1, read on the forward strand.
ATAATCCGTTATCTTTGACCCTTAAGGCATCATCAAGGAAAACCTGTTTAACCTCTACTACATTCTGGGGTAGAGTATAAACAAATTTGTCTTTATCTTCGGCTTTTGCACCGATTACCCAAAGAACAAACTCGTGCTCGGGCATCTCGGTTATGTACTGATGCATCCAGGTTGAAACACCACCGTTTATAAATGGGTAACAGCCTTCAAGGATTAAACAAATTCTCACTTTTTGCTCCTATTTGAAGTATATTGTAACTGTTTCTTTGTCTGCTTCAAGCAAATATAAATTTCCTGTCTGGTGAGTAAGTCTTCCGCCGCTTATCTCTTTCACGGTTTTCTCGTTAAACCTTACGAGGAATTGGGCATCATCATAAAAGTTTTCGATGGTGAGCACCATTTTGTCGTTAAAGATTTCGGTCTTCGGAACAACAGCGACAAAACGCTGAATAGCGGCAGAAAATTCGGTTCCCGTAAAATTTCTGAGTCCCGGTGCCGAAGTGTAGAGCCATTTCATATAATTGCCAAACCTGTTTTTGAGTTCTATCCAACCGGTTTCTGCACCGCGGTCGGGGTCGAGTGCATCATCAGGATGGGTAAAGTGATTATTGACATAGTGCATATTTAATTCTGACATTGCACCCATAGTCATAAAGTCATCAAGGTCGCAGCCCGAAACTATACGCGGTTGGTCTACTATTCCGTTTTTGTCTACCTCATATTCCTGTAAAAGCGCAAAGTCGAGCACATCGTCCGGCAGATATATTCCTGAAAAGGTTTTTATCTGGGGAAACTCATCTACCAGCATTTGTCTGCCTTCATCTGACAGCAGATTTGAAGGCGGAACATATATCGACATATTAACATCGGGAAAAAGCTTGTCGCAAAAATCAGTAAGATGCTTAAAAGCTTTTACCATTGAAGCAGTGTCTTTCCAGGTTTTATAATCATAAATATCTCTATAATCCTTATTACCAAGGCAAAGAGGCTGATGGTTGTAGCCATGATAACCTAGTTCCCCACCCTTGCGAAGAAGCATATTACCAAAATTAAGAAATGTTCCGGTATCAGGTATAGCATCGGTTGTACCGTCGATTGCATCATCGTAGCACTCGATTGCAAGACCTGTGTATTTGACCCCATATTTGTCTGCAAGATTCATCATATCGGGCCACCAGATATTTATATAAAAATCTCTGACGGTAGTACCAAAATCGCGTGTGATATATTCGCTGCTTCCTTCGGGAATCTGTGATGGGAAGTCATCAAGATAAAAAACAGAACCGTTTATTACGGGATAAAGAGAAACATCGCCGAAAAGACTAATCGATGCCGCAAAAAAACCGCGGTAAGCTTTATCGCACATACCAAAGTTGTTGACAACAAATTTACCCTTACCGTAAACGGCTTCCCAAATAAGCGGAACACCGTTTTTATCTTTTTCACGGGCATAAACCTTTGTTGTTTTAGGATTAAGCTGAACTGTCCTTGCCGATTCATATCCATCTGTTACGGCATAGGCCTTTCCGCCACCTACCATAAAATCTTCGTTTATATAAATGCTGTTTAAAAAAGTATTTTCATTTGATGCTTCAATACCAATTCGGTTTTCAATAGCCGAAGAATAAGCATTTTTATCAATGGTGAGCGGAAAATAAACATTACCGCCATCATCGTGTACCCAATTACAAATATCAATAATTTTTTCACCTACGTGTGAAAGGTCTGAAAAAAGGATTATAACTATCGAATACTCTTTAAATTCAGGTATTTCTTCTTTTGCCAAATTTACCATTTTGGCGCCTTTTTTCATATCTGTTAGAATTATCTCAAATTGCTCAAACGCACTTTTAGATGCCGAATCTTTATCACTGTAAAGCAACAGGATATCTTTTTCAATACCCATATAAGCTTGTTCTTTGATTACAATTTTATCTTTTGCTAACAGGTCCAGCGCTTTTTGGGCATAACGATATCTAACACCGGAAAGTTCTACGAACAATACGGCGGAAATTAAAGCAAAAATTAATACTATGGCGAGTATACCTTTAAAACGAAAGGCATCTAATTTTGCTTTTAGCTTTCCCAAAATGCCAGAACCTCCTTTGTTTTTGATGATAAGAAAATATGCTTTTTATCAATTTCTTTCAATAGTAATTTTATATCTTCACCCCTGCCAAGTGAAGCCAGATAGTCAAGTCTGCAAATATAATATTCTTCTCTGTCGGAATAAAGTTTTTTCATCTGCCTTAAATTTTCAGATGCCCGGGTATAGTTCTTACGTTTTAATTCATTTTCAACTACCCTTTGATAGTCAGCTATACTTCCTGTTGCGAGTGACAATTTCTTCTCCATAAGCGAAGAAAACAATTCCCTGTTAAGTGTCTCAACCTGTCCTTGCATAAGATTCTGAGAAAGGCAGCTCCATAAAAAATCAGTGTAACCTTTAAGTATTTCGGTGTTCTCAGGGTCAGCAGACAACTGCCGTTCAAAATCTTGAAGTTTATAGTCGTTTTCTTTGGAAATCTCCACCATTGCTGTTACCGCGTAATGAACAACTTCGGTATCATCATTGTTTCCGGCCTTTTGAAGAAACTCTATGTACTCTTTTGGATTATCGTTAAGAACATCCATTATAATTGTTCTTCTCTCTTTAGCGGAATTAATAACAAGCGCTTCTTCTATTGGCACCGTACTTGCAGCCACCTTGCCGTCATCCACCGTCACGCTTTTGTAAAGTTCCGATTCCAGTCTTAGCTTTTCAACACCAACATCTATTCCGTCATCGGCGCGGAATAAAATCTGAAAATGCAAAATAAGAACTGTAAGCACTCCCCAAAAGGGTAATAAAAGCGCAACAAAGAACATATACTTATGCACTTTTAAAATATTAAATTTAATTCCCAAAAATACAAGTACACTTAAAATTAAATGTACTGCAAGAAGAATTACAAATAACATTCAGCACTCTCTTTTCTTACTTTATCTCTACTGTCATACCTTCAAAACGCGGTAAAATAAACGGAAGGTCTTTATCACAAGCCTGCGAAAGCAACAATCTTACCTTTCCGTCCACAGACGCGCCAAGTATATCATTTGCGCGTACCTTACCGGAGAGTATCTTATCCATCTCTTCGTAGGAACGGCCTTCAGTATCTATTTCCAACAAAACAAAGGTTGATACCTTTTTGTCAGCAAGAGCAGCATAGTTTTTAAGCACTTCATCAAAAGTTTCCGCATTCATTATGTGAGTGCCCACAAGATACTGCTTTTCATAAATCGCCTGATTATAGTCAAAGGCGCGGAGAAGTGACATCTGCACTAAGTCTCTTAAAATTTTAAAAAGATTTACATAGTAAAGTGACCTTTGTTCTATATTGGCTCGCCACAGGAATATAAGAAGCACCAATTCTTCTGCCCTATATACACCCGCGGCATACATTGGATATTCTATTTTAAGGTCAGTATTTCTCCAAATTTCTCCGCCTTCAATTTTTTCTATAATTTCTTTGTATGTTTCGGTCGATATAGAACGCGAAACATTATCGATAATATCGCGCGATGCAACTTCAAGTCGTCCGAAGGTACTTTGTTTGTTTACAGAATAAACGGTTATGTTCTTGTTTTCGAGAATTTCTTCGAATGTCTCCATTATTCTCAGATACAAGAGTTGCGGATCAACCGTATCAAGCTTCCTGGTAATATCAAAGATTTTACCAAAACTATCTTTCGAGCCGATAATCTGCTTTTTAAGGTCTCTCTTTTCTTTATATGTATCTTCGTATATTTCCCTTGTAAATATGAGTTTATCTTCAAGCAATTTATTCTGCTCACTGACAAAACGAATCATATCATCCTTGCGCAGCTTAACATATCCGCAAAGTGCACCAATAAGAAAAAAGAAAACAAATGCAAGCCAATTTGTAGGCTCATAAAATATAGTCAGCAAATTAGTCCCTGAGGAAACCTTGGCTACAAGCCACGAGATACTGCTGAGCGCCGCGGCGGACAGTCCGAAATTCAGTCCGTGAACGGTCGCCATTATAACTATATAAACCATTCTGAAATCGACTATAGAGAAAATAACCGCAGAATCAGTAAAGTATAACAACACTTCGGTTACCGCTAAAAGCAAAATCAACTCTATGATTTTCACGAAAAGGCTATGTGCTTCTATCCATTTCTTTATTTTTTGCCAGAATGTAAGCGATTTTTCTTGCTTTGAGATTATATATTTTTCATATTCCTCTTCTAAATCATCCAACAGTGAGATTTTTGCAAACCAACCGTATTCATTTCTTATACCCTTATTATTCAGTTCTAATTTTCCGCTGTCGTATGTACCGGCAAAATCAAATTTAGCTTCGGGAATTATTTCGGTTACTTTTAGTGCAAAATCAGAAAATTTAATATCGAAATCATCACCAACCGACAATATACCGCTCTGACTTTTCCAATTATCTATAATTCTCGAAATTAGTTTTGAAAGGTCAGAAAGTGAAATAAAATGCATTTTCGATAAAGGCTTTTCTTCAAAAACAACTGTTTTGCCTTTATTTGTTTTATCAAAGATCTTATATAGAAAATCTTTTTCATACACACCTGAATAAAGGTACGGTATCTGAACTATTTTGATATCAAGCGAAGAATTTTGTGAATAAAAACTGCAAAGTTGCTCTTTTGCCGAACAAAGTATGGCTCTATCGGTCTGTTCTGTAAAAGAAGCATCCAACGAGGAAAGGAATAAAATTTTTGTATCCTTACCCATTTCCTTAGTATGTTCCAAAACTTCTCTTAATTCTTCGGCATCGTTTTTTTCGGTTGTATGGAAGGTAAGGTCGCCGGAAAAATATACAACCACATCAAAATCGTACGTTTCAAGAACAGCTCTTATTGATGGCTTTTTTATACGGAACAATTTTATTTTATCGGCAGAGCCGAGCACCGTATTTCCAACTACGGTTACCTTACTGTCCGGAAAAGTTTCTTCAATAAACTCTTTGGTCAGATATTCGGTGTTACCGATACAAAGAACACGTTCGGGAACGATGCCGGAATTTTCCGATACTACCGACCTGTTTTTATAAAGCATCTCTCGTAACGACACAAGTGAGCTATGATTTACAACCCTTAAAAGAGCATCTACTAATTTCTCATTGAAAATACCGCACATACCGCTGGATATCATCTGGATGGCAACATCCTGCGAGAAAGCATCTTTGTAACTGCGGTTACTGGTAAGTGCATCGTAAGAGTCTGCCAACGAGACAATCTGAGCCGATAAAGGAATTTCTTCCCCTTTTAACCCTTCGGGATAACCGGTTCCATCATATCTTTCGTGATGATAACGGGCAATTTCTGCAGCATATTTCTGAATTTCCGGGTTAATATCGCCAAAATTGCCATCAGTAATTATTTCGGCACCGAAAACAGAATGTTTCTTTACAATGTCATACTCAACCGGTGAGAGTTTACCGGGAAAATCTAAAATGCTTTTAGGGATTCTCGACTTGCCTATGTCGTGCAAACAAGATGCGATAGCGATGTTTTCTACATCTTCATCACTTAGTTGGTACGCCCCGCTTTCCTTTAGTTCTTGCAAAATAAGTTCTGTAAGCATACGCACGTGGTAAATGTGAAAACCGCTTTCACCATTAAGTGACTGGGGAATATCTTTTTGTTCAAATGTCAAAAGTTTTGATATTTGGGTAGCATCTTCCATATCAAACACTAAAACCGCCTTGTTTTGTTGCATAAAAACTCCCCCTTTTCTACAAAAATATACACCTTTCTAACATAGTATTATACTCTTTTATATTTTTCTTGTCAATCTCAATACTTTATAATCTTAATATATATTAAATTAGCATTAAATTTTACCCAACAGCAATAAATTTTAGTTGTAAAAAAGAAACAACCTATGTTATAATATACGCGAAGAAATCTTCATTTAATTGCCAAATAACTTATAATGAACCGGTAAATATTTTTTGAAGATTTTTATTTCCGAAAGGAGAAAAGTGAAAATGGATTATTCAAAAGGCTTGGCAAAAGTGGCAGAGGTTGATAAATTAGCTGCCCAGAGATTTGAAAGCATTAAAAACACGCCGTCTGATTACTCTACCATTACAGGAACAAAATATTATGTTTCAAATAATGGTAACGATGATAACGATGGTCTTTCCCCCGAAACTGCCTGGGCAACAACCAAAAAGGTGAATGATTTTAAGTTCCAAGATGGCGATGGTATTTTATTTGAGCGTGGTGGTTTGTGGCGCGAAGTACAAATGGTACAAAATACTTCTCGTGTTACATATTCGGCTTATGGAGAAGGTCCTAAACCTATTCTCTCGGGTTCTCCCGAAAACAGCGCCGATGAAAGCAAATGGGAACTTTTTTATGAAGATGAGCAAAAGAAAATTTGGAAGTTCTATCGCGAAGACCTTTTAGATATCGGATCTATCGTGTTTAATGACGGTGAAAAATATGCCGATAAAGATATGCCTTCCTACATAGATAATACCTGGATTGTAAGAGGAACCGAGTTTGACTCTCAAACTCCTTACGATGTTAAAACGGCTCTTAATCACAACTTAAAGTTCGTTCATCTTGCTGACAGTGTAGTAAAAGAAAGCGGTACTCCGGATGTTTCAAAATCCACAGGTCCCATTTACCTTCGTTGCGACGAAGGTAACCCCGGTAAGCTCTTCAACTCTATTGAATTTATTGGTATTACCGTGCCTTTTATCATTCGAACCCACGGTGTTACAATAGATAATATTTGTATTAAATATTCAAAGTTTGGTGTTTCGGGTTACTATATTGTAGCCATTGAAGATTTAACCGTTAAAAACTGTGAAATGGAATGGATTGGCGGTAACCTTTGCGGTTACAACTTCCGTGCTTCTAAGGGCGGCATTTCACTTAGAATCGGAAACGGTGTTGAAGTTTATGGCGGTTGCAAAAACTATACTGTTGAAAACTGCCGCTTCTATCAAATTTATGATGCCGCTATTTCTCCACAATATGTTGCAGGCGGCGCTGACAGTAAAGAATCAAATGTTATCACCGATGATATTTTATTTAAGGGCAATTTGATTGAATATGCGATTTATGGATTTGAATCCTTCCTTGATACTATACGAACCGGTATTATTGCTAAGGGTGACAACTACTTTATTGAAGACAACATTGTAAGAATGAGTGGTTGCGGTTTTGGTTCTACCCGTCTTGACCGCGGTTTCTCGGGTGGCTTTACTACGGGCGGTCACCCAAGTTGCTACCGTAACTTCAGAATTACCAATAACATTTTCGACCGTGCGAGCGACCAACTTGTTATCGCTTGTGAAAAAGAAGTTGATTGTTTACCAATCTTTGAAAACAATACCTACATTCAAGGATATGGCAACGTTTTAATCACCAAAAACTGTTACGACCGTAACGAACCCAAGTATAAATGCGATGAGAACTCTGAAAAAATACTTGCTGAGCTCTTTAGGGATAACACTTCGAAAGTTTATATAGTGCCCTATATTCCGCCATATGAGTTTCCTTATAAATAAATAAAACAACAAAAAACCACTTAGTATACTAAGTGGTTTTTTTAAATGTATTTAACAACAATCAGCCGCTATCATTTCTTTTACTTTTTGCTCATCGTATTCGGGTGCTACATACTCTTTGGGTGTAACCCCTGTTTCAAGCAGGAACACCTTTGAAAAATATGCTTGATTTTCGAAACCAACAGCCGCTGCCACCTGACTTACGGTGTATTTCTTTTGTGCTAACAAACTTTTAGCCATTTCGCATCGTTTAAGGGTAACATACCGCATTGGTGTGTATCCCGTAAAATCCTTAAAAACGCGCGTAAAATGATATTTACTAACACCAACTGTTTCCGCTAAATCATCAAGCATAATTGGTTTATCAATATTGGCTTTAATATAATCTATAGCCTGTGTTACTAATTGATGTGCTTGTTTATCATAGGTAGTTTCTTTTTTGTCAACTAACTTACCATACTTAACACAAAGTTGTGCTAGAAAACTGAGTGTTGCCGCATTAACACGTAATTCTTCAAAACGACTTGGTAAATCAAACTGTCTTGCCACATTATCGAAAAGAGCAATTAATTCATTATCTCCTTTAATTACCTTTTCAAATAAAAAGTCGCTTGTATCTATTCCATTTTTTATAGCAAACTCTCTTTTAATAATAATGCAATCGTACACGATAGAAGTATCGCTATAAACCCTGTGCTGTATATTAGGGTTTACTACAATTAGATTATTATTTAGTTCAAGCTTTTCTTCTCCGCACTGAACATACCCTGCGCCACTTTTATGGCGCAAGATTTCTATGTTTTCGTGCCAGTTGAACTTTGCGTTTCTACCGTCTCCTGTTTTCATATTATAATGAAAAATAACCGGAAACGCATTGTTGCTCTGTGTAAGAGATTCGAAAGAAATGGTTTTTTCCAAAACTGATTTCTCCTAAATTAAAGGATTACCTCATGCTTTGTCTTAGCAGACTCATAAATAGCAGTAAGGATTTTTGTAATGTTGATACCGTCATCCGCTGTTGTCTTGCATTCTGTGCCGTTTAATACACAATCAGCAAAATGCTTGAGTTCTTCAACGAAAGGCTTGCGCGGCTGAGCAGGGAGTTCGATTTCCATATTAACCATACGGTCGTTGATATCTGTAAAGAGAATGGGGTTTTTACCATTTACCATTCTCATACCACCCTTAGTACCGTAAATTTCAAAAGCACTCTCACCTACCGACATATGCATATCGTAACTTGCAGTAACTTCAATAACCGCATCGTTTTCGAAACGGACAAGTGCTGTACCCATGTCTTCTGTATCGATGATACCTGTATCAAATTTACTCGGATAAGGAGTATATGTAACCTTATTTTTAAGGTTAGGACGGTTACCGATTGCCTTATTTGTCATAGCATATACAGAAACCGGCTTTACGCGACCTAAGTTAAAGTAAATCTGAGAAAGTACGTGAACAGCAAGGTCGATAACCGGACCGCCGCCTGAACGAGCGCTATCACAGAACCAACCGCCAGGTGCACCATGGCGACGGCAAACTGCCATTTTTGCGAAGTAGATATCGCCTATTTCTTCTTTATAATCTTCAACTATTTCAGTTTCATTAGTGAATACACGAACAAAAGCCAACATAAGAACTTTGCCTGATTTCTCAGCTGCAGCCTTCATAGCTTCACATTCTGCAACTGTGGTAGCCATCGGCTTTTCGCAGATAACATTAAGATTGTGTTCGAGTGCATAGATAGCGCATTTAGCATGATTGCAGTTCCAAACGCAGATATCAACTGCATCTAATTCTTCAGCAGCAATCATTTCTTCGATGCTTAAATAACGCTTTTCAATGCCAAATCTGTCAGCGGTCATTTTAACGCGTTTTTCATCAATATCGCAGATTGCAACGATTTCAACTTCCGGTACTTCTTTGTATGAATGCAAGTGTGTTTCAGAAATGTTACCTGCACCTACAATACCGATTCTTACCTTTTTACCGGTGTATTCACCAGTTAAATTGTATTCAGGGGTAGCAATTGGGTTATTATCAGCCATTTTATTCTTCCTCCAGTTTCTTCAAAAAATTATAAGCAGTTTGTATATCCGCAATCGGGTCAGGTCCAACTTCGCGTTCAATGGTCAAAAAGCCTTTATAGCCGATATCATCAAGCGCCTGTAAATATTCCTTGTAAGGAACACCGCCTGTACCGAGAGCAACTTCTTCGCAACATCCTTCGGTAGTATAACCGGCAGGAATATCGCGAACGACAGCATATGTGTATTCCGGAACACAAGGTTTGTAGTAAACGCCGTCTTTTGCATGTGTATGAACAATATAATCTTTCAATGTATGTACTGCTTTTACTACATTTTCATTTTTAATCATTACAAGGTTTGCAGGGTCAAAATTGACGCTTACACCCTTAGAGCCCAATGAATCCAAAAAGCCCTTTAATACATCGGCCGATTCAGGACCTGTTTCAACTGCAAAGAAACCATTATTTGCATTTGCGTATTCAGCAATTTTAAAACAAGCTTCCTGCATAATCTTGTAACGGGGATGATTAACATCATCCGGAACAACACCGATGTGTGTAGTAACAATATTGGTGCCGAGTTCAAGAGCCATATCTAATGTTCTCTTGGAACGCTCAACCAATTCATCATTGAGTTCGGTATAACCAAAACCGTGACCAAAGTCACCGCAGATAGCCGAGAAAACAAGACCCCTGTCGGTTAATTTCTTAAGAAGTTCTTTGCGGGAAGCGGTTGAAAGCTTTTCGGCACAGAAATCATCTATAGCGTACATCTGAATACCTTTAGCGCCCATTTTTGCCGCAATATCAAGCGACTCATCAACGGGTTTGCGGAAAGATTCCAACATGACACCGATTGGAAACTTATACATAATTTTTTCTCCTTTAATGTTTTTTGTTTACCACGGAATCTCTTCAAATTCCTGTTCAAGAATCTTTTTATACTGACGAAGATTATCAAGTCCGGCCTGAATGCCATAGAGACAATCTTCAAGTCCTTCATATTCAATACTTACGTAACCTCTGTATCCTACTTTGTAAAGGTTCTTTAAGCAGTGATAAGCGTTAATATCACCGTGGCCAAAAATTGTACCACGCACATAGTTACCGCCTTTTGTACGGTGCCAACCCTTACCGGGGTTTACACAGTTACCGTCTCTAATTAAAACATCCTTAGCATGTGCAAAAAATGTATAAGGTGCTACTGTAGATGTTGCCATTACATTGTCATCATCAACTGCTACAAAGTTACCGAAATCACAAAGCACACCAAAGTTCGGATGGTTTACTTTGTTTACAAGCAACTCAAGACTTGCGCCTGACTGTAAAAGTTGACCGTGGTTTTCAACCATTGTCTTAATGCCTTTTGTTGCGGCATATTCAGTAATTTCGCGACAAGCATCAGCGATACGGTCAATTTCGTTGTAAAGACCACGCTGATTTCTCGGATTATCTTGCGCATATATATTACCTGCATCGTGGCGAAGACCTTCTACACCGAGAATGGCAGCAATATCAATTTTTTTCTTGATACGTTCCACTTCAGGACCTATTTCTTTATTGAGCAAATCGGCACTGATTGTGTAGTTGCAGATTGGGAGTTCCAATCTATCACATTCGGCCTTAACTTCGTAAGCAAATTCTTCTTCGGTTTTGCCTTCGGGTACTATCAAGTCAATAAGTTCAATAGCATCGAAGCCCATTTCCTTAGTTTTGGCGAAGATTTCCATATAGGTCATTTTACCGCTTCGGTATTCTTGCCAAAAGCTGTAGTTGCTTGTTGAAAATTTCATAACTATCCCTCCAGATAATTTTTTCACCTTCATTATACAAAAAGTCGAAATCCCTTTTCAACAAAAAAATTGCGGTCTTGTTATAAGATTTTGCTCTATATTGCTAATAATGAGAGTATTTGTTCCTTGGTTTTATAGCCCATGGTAATATCTGTAATTTGTCCATCTTTGACCACTACCAAAGTGGGTATGCTTGTTATATTAAACATATTTGCAAGTTCAGTTTCTTCATCTACATTTACTTTGCCGACTTTAAGTGAAGCGGCATATTCTTGGGCTATTTCTTCAACTACAGGCGCTATCATCCTGCACGGTCCGCACCACTCTGCCCAGAAATCAAGCAATATCGTTTTTTCTGAATTTAATACTTCTTCCTGGAAATTTTCTTTAGTTACGGTTATCTCTGCCATAAGTTTCTCCTTTATTTTGATTTATAATAAAGCATACAGTGGCAAAAGCCTTCAAAATCGGGGTCGGCAATTTGCCTTTTAAACTCGGTACACATACATTTTGTATCTTCGTTTTGTTCCCTGACACACGGACAATATCCGCCTGTTTTTTTGAGTCCTTCTTTTACTACCCTTACTATTTCTTTATCGGGATTTAGTGTTATTTTCATTTTTTATACACCTGAATATGCGGCAAAACCTGCATCAACAGGAAGTACTACTCCGGTTATTGCCGATGCACTTTTGTCGTCACAAAGGAAAAGTGTAGCACCGATAAGCTCTTCACTGTCTACAAATCGGTTAGTAGGTGTACCGTTCAATATCTTTTGGCTACGCTTTGTGGGTGTGCCATCTTCATTAAATAACAATGCTTTGTTTTGAGCAGATACTAAAAAACCTGGTGCTATTGCATTACAGCGAATTCCTGTACCTGCAAAGTGTGTTGCCAACCACTGTGTAAAGTTGGAAATTCCCGCCTTTGCCGCAGAATATGCCGGTATTTTTGTAAGCGGTGTATATGCATTCATTGATGAAATGTTAAGTATTGTACCGCTTTTCTTTTCTACCATATCACGCGCAAAGACCTGTGTGGGTAAAAGTGTTCCCTGAAAATTAAGTTTAAACACAAAGTCAACTCCATCCGAATCCAAATCGAAAAAGGTTTTGCTATTCTGTGTTGCTTCGTGCTGATATTCATTATCTGTTGTGGCTCTGGGATTATTACCACCCGCACCGTTTACAAGTATATCGCAACTGCCAAGGTCATTTTTTACCTGTTCACATACACCTTTTAACTGCTCACTATCTAATACATTTGCCTTATAACCTTCGCAAATAAAGCCTTCGCTTTTTAATTCATCAGCTAATTTCTTAACCGCATCTTCGTTCAAATCAAGCGCTGCAACTTTAGCACCGCACTGTGCAAATGCACGGGCCATAGTGCCGCAGATAAGTCCGCCCGCACCCGTTACTACAACAACTTTTCCGCTATAATCAATATTAAGTGGTAAATTAATCATTTTAGTTTCTCCTTATTTATCAAACTTTTCGAGTGAATCCCAAACGCCTAACATATACATAATACCGAGTGCTCTGTCATAAAGTCCGTAACCGGGGCGTACATTACCGGGGCCTTCATCCCAAAGATGTCTGCCGTGGTCCGGACGGATATAACCAGTATAACCGTAGTCGTGATATGCTTTGAGTATTTCAAGTATACCTGTATCACCATCGCAATCTCTGTGACTGGCTTCGGAAAAATCTCCATTTTCAAAATGCTTTACATTTCTTATGTGAGCAAAAGCAATTCTGTCACAATGTTTGCGCACAATCTCCGCAACATTATTATCGGGGTCTGCGTTGAGACTTCCTGAACAAAGTGTCAGACAGTTATATTCATCATCAACCATCTTCAAGAAGCGGTCGATATTCTCTTCATTAATGAGTAAACGCGGAAGACCAAAAATATCCCACGGTGGGTCATCCATATGGATTGCCATTTTTATATCACACTCGCGACAGGTTGGCATAATAGCTTCAAGGAAATATTTTAAATTCTCCCATAATTTCTCGTGGTCTATACCTGCGTATGCCTTGAAAAGTTCATCAAGTTTTGCCATACGCTCGGGCTCCCATCCCGGAAATGACATATTATATTTTTCGGTAAAATCAAGGATATACTTTGCCATAGCATTATAGTCATCCTGAATCATATTTTTTTCATAGAAAAGTGCTGTTGAGCCGTCACCCACAGGATGAAACAAATCGCTCCTTGTCCAGTCGAAAATAGGCATAAAGTTATAGCATATTACCTTAACACCGAATTTAGACAAATTGCGTATAGTTGTCTTATAGTTTTCGATATACTTGTCACGTGTAGGTAAACCGATTTTAATGTCATCGTGAACATTAACACTTTCTACTACGTCCATATTAAAGCCGTATTCATCCAGTTGACGCTTTACTTCTGCTATTTCGTGTTCTTCCCACACTTCGCCGGGCATCTTATGATGAAGCGCCCATACAATACCATCAACGCCCGGAATCTGCTTAATGTCGGACAATTTGATACGGTCATTACCTTCACCGTACCAACGGAATGTCATTTTCATATAAATCTCCTTTTAATTATTTATTGTTTCCCTATACTCTTTAGGGGTTTTTCCTGTTGCCTTTTTAAATATTTTGGAAAAATACTGCACATCAACTATACCACAATGAAGAGCCACTGTCTGAACTTGCAGCCGTGTGGTAGTCAGCAAATGTTTAGCCTGTTTAATACGTTCTTCTGTTATATATTGTGTAACCGTCTTACCCGTTTCCTTTTTAAAAACGGCCGATAAATACCCCGCACTTATATTCTGTGCATCGGCCAATGTACTTAAAGTAAGATTTGCCGATAAATCCGAATGAATAAAAATCATTGCGCGTTGCACTGCAGATGAATATTTTTTATGCGAGTGTGTACGCACAAGTTGACAATATGTTACATACATTTCCCGCATAAGTTCCTGTATATCTTTAACGAATGTTGTTTTTTCTATACGCGACGCAAATTCACTCGACACATCGTTAATATATATAGGATGAACACCGCCACTCTCCGCTGCTTTTCGTAAAATGGTGTTCATTATGATACTGTAATTTTTTAAATTCCGAAGCGGGTCGGCAAGTCTTTTTTCAACACCGGAAGATGTAAATCCCGCTGAAAACTGTGACGCTTTATGCACCTGACCGTTAGCAACTGCGTTTATAAGCTCGTTTTCAAGTGCATAACGTTCTTCCATAAGTTTCATACTTAGCATAACATCGCCATTTTTATTGTTTGACTGTTTTGGAACAAAATATCTATTTTCTTTAGCCGATAAGATATCGGTTACCGAATATCCGTTAGGTCCGCCCCAGATTTGTTCGGCAAATGATTCCAGCATAACCCAGATTTGTGATGTTTCTTCAATTATTGGTACGGCCGCGTAATAATTTTCGAGCAATTTTTGGTTTTTAGGCGATACTCCAAACCTTTCTCCTATTTCAAGTGCTGCCGCAGAGTTTATTCCCCTCTTCAAATACGGACCTATTATAATTACTGTCGGTTCCAACATATCAGGCAACATAAAAAATATAAAACTCAGTCTGAACGGTGTATCGACCTTATATATTGTAAAAGATTTAATTTCACTTTCAAAATCGCTAAATAAATTAATTTCATCAAAGGAGGCAAAGATATTTTTAAAGCCATCACTGAAGAGTTTTTCTCTGACCGAATCCGGATTTGAAAAAGCCACATTTACCCGACATTTTTTAAAAATATTACACAAAAAGCGCAATTCGTTTTCGAAAAACAATTCTTTTTCCCCTTTCACCAAATTCAACAATTTAAACAAACTTTATATCATTATTTTATAACATTTTTCGCTATATTTCAATAGTAAATTAAATAATTTTATTAAAAAAATACAATTTTTAATTAAAATTTTACTCACTGTTTTCAGTGCGCAATATTATAATTAATTTGTAAGATGTTAAATCTTATTACATATGAAAGAAGGATAGGGAAAAATGAGTAAACAACCAAAACTTGACTCAAAAGGTTATCGCAAATTCGGTATTCGCGACAGCATTGCTTATGCGGCTGGTGACTTGGGTTGTAACATGAGTTTCGCTCTCAAGGGCACTATGTCAATTTTCTGGACACAGTTTATGGGTATGGACCTGTGGTATGCACTGCTTTTAATTGTTGTACAGGTATGGGATGCCATTAATGACCCACTTATCGGTTCCATCATTGATGCAGACAGACGCACCTATAAAAGAAACAAGTTTCTCGCTTACATATGGGCAGGTTCTATCGGTCTTATAGTCGGCGGCGCTTGTTGCTTCTTGCCCTTCCCAAATGCTCCGGTATGGGCTAAGTTCATAATCTTCATTGCCGGTTATGTTGTTTGGGATGCTTTCTACACCGTAGCCAACGTTCCTTACGGTTCGCTCTTGTCTCTTATTTCTAATGACGTTAAAGACAGAGCTTCGTTATCAGCCTGGCGTTCTATAGGTTCTATTTTCGGAAATATGCTTCCAATGGTTATTCTCCCCTTTATTATTTATGACAGCAACAACAATCTTATCGGTGAACGCGTGTTTATCGCAGCACTGATTATGGGTGTTCTTGGTTTCTTCTGTTTCCAATTTATGATTAAGAACACTGAAATCCGTGTTGATACATCGGTTACTCTTAGCGAGGATGCTCCTAAGTTTAATGTTTTCAAGGCTTTCGGTAACTTTATTAAAAACCGCCCTGCAGTGGGTGCTACCGTTGCAGCTATGGGTATGTTTATTGGTATGCAGGGTGCAACAACCGCTGTAACTGTAATCTTCCAGTCTTACTTTAAAAACGTACAAATTTCAGGTGTCGTACAGTTATTTGCTATGATTCCGATTGTTGTTTTCACTCCCTTGGCTCGTAAGATGGTTGCTAAATATGGTAAGAAAGAACTTGCAACATTCGGTGCAATCGTTTCTATCGTTGCAGGTCTCGGCCTTTTCATCATCATGCCGAACAACACAGGTCTTGACCTTGTAATTTATATCGTTTGCCAGTTGTTCTTCTCACTTGGTCTTGGTATCTATTCAACTGTTTCCTGGGCTATGATGGGAGATGCTATCGACTATAACGAATGGAAATTCGGAACACGTGAAGAAGGCGTTGTATATTCACTCCATTCATTCTTCCGTAAACTTGCTCAGGGTATTGGGCCTTCACTCGTACTTATCATAATGGTTGCTTTTGGATACGATGGTGCAAACGAAGGAAATCAGCTCTGGCACGTTGCAGTTAATATGCGTTATATAGTTGCCGCTACCTTCCTTTTCTCTGCTATTCTGCAGTTCATCGGACTTGGTGTTATCTACAACCTTGATAAGAAAACATTAACTCAGATGAATAAAGACCTTGGTCGTGAAATTGAAGAAGAATAATTTTTATTTGGCACTATCGCTTGCAATTTAGCTTAAAACATTTAAAAGTCCGATTGTCAAGCGGCATTCGGACTTTTTATATTGTATATCTGGAGGAAAAATATGAGAAACATTTTAAATCTCAATGAAAACTGGTTATTCGTAAAAGACACTACAGATGTTCTCTATCGCGAAGGCGAAGCCGTAAACATTCCGCACTCCTGGAATGCAATAGACGGTCAGGATGGCGGGAACGACTACTTCCGCGGTTCTTGCCTTTATGCTAAAACTTTGAAAAAATCGGAGTTACCCGAAGCCGACCTTTATTACATCGAGTTTTGCGGCACCAATTCTTCTGCCGACCTTTATGTAAACGGCCAAAAGTTAGCTCATCACGATGGCGGTTATTCCACCTGGCGCGTAAATATTACCGATTCTATTACTGATGAAACCGAAATTGCGGTTATTGTAGACAACTCTGCTAATGAAACTGTATATCCGCAAATGGCAGACTTTACTTTCTATGGCGGTATATATCGTAATGTTAATCTTATTTGTGTAAACAATTCTCACTTTGACCTTGATTACTACGGCGGTCCCGGACTTATGATAACACCCACCGTAGACGGCAAGGATGCAAATGTAGAAGTTGAAGTTTTTGTAAAAGGACTTACCGATAATCAAAAACTTGTATACACCATTTACGACAAGGAAGAAAAAGAACTTGATAAAAAAGAAACTGCCGATACAAAAGTAGTTTTCGAAATTAAGGATGTTCACTTATGGCACGGACGCAAAGACCCCTATCTTTACTGCTGTGAAGTAGAAATTGTAGAGAACGGTGAAGTTCTTGATAATGTATGCAGTCGTTTTGGCTGTAGAAGCTTCAAAATCGACCCTGACAACGGCTTTATCTTAAACGGCGAAGAATATCCGCTCCGTGGTGTTTCGCGTCACCAGGACAGATGGGGCTTTGGTAACGCGCTTCTCCCTGAACACCACGAAGAAGATATCGACCTGATTTGTGAAGTGGGCGCTACAACAATCCGCTTGGCGCACTATCAACACGACCAATATTTCTATGACCTTTGCGATGAACGCGGTCTTGTAATCTGGGCGGAAATTCCTTATATTTCAAAACACATGCCGACAGGTCGTGAAAATACCATTTCACAGATGAAGGAACTTGTAACTCAAAACTACAACCATCCGTCAATTGTTGTATGGGGACTTTCTAACGAAATCCCTATTGGCGGTGCTGATGAAGACATTCTCGAAAACCACAGAATACTCAACGATTTAGTACACGATATGGACAAAACAAGATTGACTACAATCGCCGCCGTATCTATGTGCAAAATGGAAGACCCGTATCTGCTTATTCCCGACGTTGTTTCATACAACCACTACTTTGGTTGGTATGGCGGCGACACATCTATGAACGGACCTTGGTTTGATAAGTTCCATGCAATGCACCCGACAATCCCGATTGGTTGTTCGGAATATGGCTGCGAAGCACTGAACTGGCATACATCCGACCCGAAACAAGGCGATTACCCCGAAGAATATCAGGCTTACTACCACGAAGAACTCATTAAACAGTTATTTACCCGTAAATATATGTGGGCCACTCACGTATGGAATATGTTTGACTTTGGCGCCGACGCCAGAAACGAAGGCGGAGAAAACGGACAGAATCACAAAGGTCTTATGACATTTGACCGTAAGTATAAAAAAGATGCTTTCTACGCTTATAAGGCCTGGCTATCAGATGAACCGTTTGTGCACGTTTGCGGCAAACGTTATATTGACAGGGTTGAAGATGTAACAAAAATTACTGTTTATTCTAATCAGCCTGAAGTTGAACTTTTTGTGAACGGTGAAAGCGTCGGTAAGAAGACTGCCGAAGACCACTTCTTCTACTTTGATGTTAAAAATGAAGGTGAAAGCACCATCGTTGCCCGTGCAGGTGAACTTTCTGATGAAAGTAAAATCCGCAAGGTAGCAGAAAGAAATATGGACTATGTTCTTGTCGAGCAAGGCGCAGTTCTTAACTGGTTTGATATAGATGCCCCCGAAGGCCGTTTCTCACTCAATGATAAAATTTCCGATATTATGGAATCTCCGCGTGGCAAACTTTGGTTTATCGGTATGGGTCTCACCCTTAAAAAGAAAATGGACGCCGGTAAAAAGAAATCCGCAGATAAGAAAAATTCGGGCGGCTTTGATGTTGACCTTAAAGCCGACAGCGGTCTTATGCAAATGATGGGTGGCTTTACAGTCCTTCGCTTAACGGGTATGATGGGCATGATGAATATTTCATTTACCAAAGAAGAACTTTTAAAGATGAATAAGAAGCTTAACCGCATTAAAAAACCTAAGAAAAAATAAATATTACTAACAAAAACACACGATGGTTCATCCATCGTGTGTTTTTGTTTTAATTATTCTAAATTCTCTCCGATTGCAGCTTCAAGTGATATCATACTATCGGTATCTATATCTTTTTTTCTCTTTGCAAGTGACTTTTTAATCAATACATAGGCTACAATAAGTACTGTGGCAACAACAAGAATTACTGCCGTACGGATAACCATACCTTTAGTAAACTCGTTTATAAACCCACCTAAAATACCACCTATAAGCCCCTCAGCTCCTAAGAAAGCATTAATTGCAGAAGAACCGATTAAAAGTGCTACACACACAATCACTAAAAATCCTGATGCTATAAATAAATCAATCGACAACCATCTGACACCCTTAAAATCAAAGAGTCGGCAAAGGAAAATAAGTAAAGCAACTATAACCATTGCGCCGATAATTGTAGGCTTTATGGAATTAACGCGACCGACTATATCAAACGTTCCTTGTAACTCAGGGTTTCCTGTTGTTACTTGCGCTATAATCTCCTTCGGGTCCGGCAGTTTTTCCATAATTTTATCTACATTTTCGGTAATTGCCGATTGAACTGTTTGTTTGATTTCCTCTTCGGGAACATCAGGCATTTCTACCCCGTGTTTCTTCATAACAGCGACTATTTCATCAATATTTTCATCTACAATCCCTTGAAAAGCCTCCGGCGTAAACTTGGATTCAATTTCCTTACCACCCAGACTATTGGTTATATCGGTTGCATAAAGTTCAACCAATTCTTTGGCAGCATCTGTTTTCAACAATTCAGATGTGCCCTCAGGCATAATATCTTCTATACTGCCCACCGGTATAAACTCTGTTATATCAACACTTGTTATCGCATCGGTTAAAATTTCCGGTTTTATAAGTGACAACGATGAAAAAACAATCGGTGTCGCTATCAAAGAAATTATAAGGACAATGCTTAATATCCACGCAAAAATAATTCCAAACACATTTAAAACTTTTTTACCTTTGCTCATAAAAATTCTCCTAAAAAAATTAAGTTATGCTGTTTTGCATAACTTAATTTTAATTTAATATATTACAAAAGTCAATTAAAACACCGAAGTTTTTATCTTAATGCAAAATATTTCTCGGGATTAACCTGCGTTCCATTTATCAGAATTTCGAAATGAAGATGTGGTCCTGATGAATTACCGCTACTTCCAACCTTGGCTATTACCTGTCCTTTTTTCACATAAGTTCCTTCTTTATAAAGAAGCTTACTACAGTGAGCATATCGAGATTTCACGCCGTTACCGTGGTCTATTTCAACCATATATCCGTATCCACCACTCCAACGTGATTTAGTAATAGTACCCGCTTTGGTTGCCAGAATATCCGCACCCTGCAACGAGCTCGAACTCAAAGAGCGTCCAATGTCAAGACCTTTATGTCCTCTGCCATCTCCCCAGTAGGATGTGATTCTCCAAGGAGCATTTATAGGCCACAAAAAATCAGAAAGTGCAGTCGGCGCTTTAGAACTTGGCGAAGGTTTTACCGCGGTGCCTGTGGTGATTACCTTATTAACCACTTGGGTTACGCAAACATCGGTTACCGTAGGTTCGCCCGACACAACACCATTTAAATAGTTAGTCGTTGTTGTCACCCTGTTTACGCCATTAACACCTTTTGTTGTCACTTCAGAATATCCTTGATATTTGCTTGATGTTTCTTTATACACAGTCTTATAAGGTGTTTCATATGTTGTAACTTTAGTTACCGTTGTAGCGACATTTAGGCCTTTAACAAAATCCTTAATTTCTTCTTCTGTCGATAATAAAGTGTTATCCGAGTACACTGTTTTATAATCGAGCTTGTCCAATAGCTTACTTTCACTCTCAGCACCTTCTATATCAAAACCATGCAGGTGCTCGTTCAGGAGTTGTTCTATATAATCTTTATCGGTTACATATAATTTCTGAGTATCGTTCAACATAACCGCAAAAGATGGTGATACAGTTGTTGTTCTTTCCAGAATCGAACCTGACAAAGCTTCTACAGTTGTTTTTTCGGTTTCGAATGACAGCACAGGTTTTATAACAAATTCCGCTAATTCTATATCATCATAATTTTCTGATACAATTCCACTCAAAGTCATTTCACGGGCCGCATCATATACTTGTGTGTTTTCAATATGTGCTACCTTTTCGCCGCCATACATAACATCATAAGATATACGTACACCTACAATATAAAGTGAAACTACCGATACTATCACGGATAATAAAACAGCAACTAAAACTCTACTAACGTTTCCCGATGGGGCAATGGCTTTTATTGTTTTAACAAGCATTGCCTTTTTATCAACCGCAAGACTATGTTTATATTTCATTAAACTTGCCCCTTCCCATAAAATTTCACCTTTTTTATTATACCAAATTGTCGAAAAAATGCAACCATTTAGGCGGAATTGTAACCAAATAGGAAAGTATTACATAAAAAAGTTCCGTACCGATTAACTCGGTACGGAACTGGTTTTATAATCTTATTTTACCATCTTTGCAATTTCTTCTGCAAAATTATCAACGCGCTTTTCGATACCCTCGCCCTTTTCAAAACGAACGAACGAAACAGCCTTGATGTCTGTGCCTAATTCCTTAGCAACAGATTCGATGTACTTACCAACGGTAAGGTCACCGTCAATAACATACTGCTGTTCGAGTAAGCAGTTTTCTTTGTAGTATTTGCCGATTTTACCTTCAACAATCTTAGCAAGAACTGCATCGGGCTTGCCAGCCATTTTCGGATCTTCTTTCATCTGGGCGATTAAGATATCCTTTTCCTTCTGCAGAACTTCTGCCGGAACAGATGCAGGGTCAAGGTAGCTCGGGTTCATAGCAGCAATCTGCATTGCTACGTTTTTACCCATTGCTACAAAGTTAGCATCATCAGCTGCAATATCGGTATCGAATTTAACCATAACACCGATTTTACCACCGGCGTGTACATAGGAAACGAGTTTACCCTCGTAACGTTCAAAACGGCGAACTTTAATGTTTTCACGAATAGCAAGGAAAAGTTCCTGTACCATTTCTTCAACAGTCTGACCGTTAACTGTGCATTTAAGGAGCGCATCCATATCTGCAGGGTTCTGGTCAATAACGATATCTGTAATTTTATTAGCCAAAGCTTTGAAAGGTTCACCGTTAGCAACGAAGTCGGTTTCAGCATTCATTTCAAGAACTGCACCTACACCGCCCTTAACAACTGCACAAACTGTACCTTCAGCGGCAACTCTACCAGCTTTTTTTGCTTGGGAAGCAAGACCTTTTTCTCTAAGAAAATCTATTGCTGCATCCATATCACCGTTGCATTCGGTAAGTGCCTTTTTACAGTCCATCATACCGCAACCGGTTTTTTCACGCAAAGCCTGTACATCTTTTGCTGTAAAAGCCATTGTTATTTCCTCCAATAATTAATTATTCAGCTGCTTCTTCAGCAACTTCTTCTACTGCTTCTTCAACTTCTTCAGCTTCAGGAGCAGACTGTTCGCCCTGTTTTGCTTCGATAACTGCAGAAGCGATTGTTTCAGCGATAAGTTTTACTGCGCGGATAGCATCATCGTTACCCGGAATTACAGCATCAACTTCATCAGGGTCACAGTTGGTGTCGCAGATTGCAATAATCGGAATACCAAGCTTCTTGGCTTCTGCAACAGCAATTCTCTCTTTTCTGGGGTCAACGATAAATAATGCACCGGGAATCTTGGTCATATTTTCGATACCGCCAAGGAATTTTTCAAGTTTTTCAATTTCTAACTTTAGACTTGCAACTTCCTTTTTGGGGAGAAGGTCGAATGTACCGTTTTCTTCCATTTCACGAAGTTGTTTAAGTCTTCTGATACGACCGCGGATTGTTGTGAAGTTTGTGAGCATACCGCCAAGCCAACGAGCGTTTACGAAAGGCATTTCGCAACGGATAGCTTCTTCCTTAACAGAATCCTGAGCCTGTTTTTTGGTACCTACGAAAAGGATATCGCCACCGTTTTCAACGATTTCACGAGCAAAAGTATATGCTTCGTTGAGTTTCTTAACGGTCTTCTGAAGGTCGATAATGTAAATACCGTTACGCTCTGTAAAAATATACGGAGCCATTTTGGGGTTCCAGCGTCTTGTCTGATGTCCAAAGTGAACACCTGCTTCAAGCAACTGTTCCTTTGATACTACTCCCATTTGTTTTTCCTCCTGAGGTTCTTCCTCCATCTCGCTTATGACGGGAACGTCGTGTAGTGCCGACGCCACCTGCCCGAATAACCACGAAATGTGTGTAATATTTTGTCTGCCTATAAGACAGCTGATAAATTATACCATAAAGTATTCACGATTTCAAGTGTTTTTTTATTTATATTATATACTTTTTTAAAAAGCTCAAAAATCTACAAATATACGACACTTTTAGCGGTTTTCTTCTTGACTTTAAGATGGCTACTTGATATAATTTTTAATAATATAGATTTAATAGACAAAGGAGAAGATTATGGCTTACTATTTTAACGATGTATCACATACCTTTAACGAATACCTATTGGTACCCGGATATTCTTCATCAGAATGTGTACCCGCAAACGTTAGTTTAAAAACTCCGCTTGTAAAGTTCAAAAAAGGTGAAGAACCCGAAATTTCCCTTAACATACCTATGGTGTCGGCTATTATGCAGTCGGTATCGGGTGAAAAGTTGGCAGTCGCACTTGCTCGCGAAGGCGGTGTGTCATTTATATACGGCTCACAGTCGGTTGAAGATGAAGCCGCTATGGTTGCACGCGCTAAGAACTTTAAAGCAGGTTTTGTTACAAGCGCTTCAAACATCCGCCCCAACCAGACACTCGCAGACATATTGGCACTTAAAGCTGAGAATGGTTTTTCAACCGTTGCAGTTACCGAAGACGGTACTTCTTCTGGTAAACTCTTAGGTCTTGTTACAAGCCGCGACTACCGCGTGAGCCGTATGGATGTAAATACTCCTGTTCGCGAGTTTATGACTCCCTTCTCCAAACTTATATTTGCTTACGACGATGTAACTTTAAAAGAAGCAAACAACATAATCTGGGATAACAAGCTCAACGCTTTACCGATTATCGATAAAAACCAGAACCTGAAATCTATTGTGTTCCGCAAGGACTATGATTCCCACAAAGAAAATCCGCTCGAATTACTTGATAAAAACAAGCGCTACATCGTAGGCGCGGGTATCAACACACGCGACTATGCAGAACGCGTTCCCGCCCTTATTAATGCCGGTGCCGATGTACTCTGTATTGACTCTTCTGAAGGTTTTTCAGAATGGCAGAAGCTCACAATAGAGTGGATACGCGAACACTATGGCGACTCCGTAAAGGTAGGCGCAGGTAACGTAGTAGATGCCGAAGGTTTCCGTTTCTTAGCCGACTGCGGCGCTGACTTTATTAAAGTTGGTATTGGTGGCGGTTCCATCTGTATCACACGTGAAACCAAGGGTATCGGTCGCGGACAAGCTACTGCTCTTATCGATGTTTGCAAAGCCAGGGACGAATATTTCGAAGAAACAGGGGTTTATGTTCCCGTATGTTCCGATGGTGGTATAGTATTTGACCACCATATGACCTTAGCTCTTGCTATGGGTGCTGACTTCTTAATGCTTGGCCGTTACTTTGCAAGATTTGATGAAAGCCCGACAAACAAACTTATGATTAATGGCAGTTACGTTAAAGAATATTGGGGCGAAGGTTCCAATCGCGCACGTAACTGGCAGCGTTACGACCTTGGCGGAGATAAGAAATTATCCTTCGAAGAAGGCGTTGACTCATATGTTCCGTACGCAGGCAGTCTTAAAGATAACGTGAGCATTTCTCTTGCAAAGGTACGCTCTACAATGTGCAACTGCGGCGCCCTTACGATTCCCGAACTTCAGAAAAACGCTAAACTTACACTTGTTAGTGCAACAAGTATTATTGAAGGCGGCGCACACGACGTTATCCGTAAGGAAAGCGGCGAACATAAATAAACAAAACAAAAAACTCTCGGAAAAAATTCCGAGAGTTTTATTTTTTGTTATTTTATTAAGAGCGTGAGCAACGCATACATAATAGGTATTGTTATAACGCAAATGGTGTGTGAAATCATTACCATTGAAGCGCCGGTTTTTGCATCTCCACCATATGCTGCGGGAAATACAACGGTATTCATTCCAAGTGGTGTGCCAAAAGCAAAGAACGTCATTATGAGAACTATCTTGGGCGCTTTAATAATGTACATTAAGGCAACCATAATAATCGGTAAAACAATCAAACGAAGAAATGTGGCTATGTACACTTTTTTGTCTTTTAACAAATCTTTAAACGGATAACTCGCAATTACAATTCCCGTTAAAATCATACCCAAAGGTGCCATACACGCTTTGCAATAATCGATGGTTTGCAAAACGAAACCGGGGATATAATTTTTAGCGCCTGTAAGACCAAAAACAACACCTAATAAAACGCCTATAATTATCGGATTTAAAAGCCTTTTAAGCGGACTTTCCCTTTTTTTACCCTTAGGTATTAAGGTTGCCGCGCCCCAGGAGTATGCCACCAAATTAAGTGGTAAAACAAACAGCATATATTTGTATAAAATCTGCGGGTCGCTATTTCCTAAAACTGCGGGAACAACTGCGTAACCTACAAAGCCAAAGTTTGAAAATGTAAGCGCATATTTATATACACAGCGCTTATATTCATCGTCTTTGGAAAAGAGTTTAGACAAAGGTATTGCGATACACATCGCAACTGTTATACCTAACACCGAGTATAACATATTTTTTCCATCTTGGAATATGGTTTCTTGGGTACAATTTTCCATAAATGTACTAAAGGACAATACAGGCAAAACAACATAGCTTTCAAGACGTGAAATTGTTCTGTCGGCATTTTCGGGCAATATTTTTTTAGCCCTTAAAAAATATCCGATTAACACACACAATAACAACACCAACATTGCAGACAACGTAGCAAATGCCGTTTCTAACATTACTATATCCCCTAACATAAAAAATCGACAACACTGATTATACTCTTTAATTTTTACAAAGTCAATACTTGACTTTAAATATAAAAAACTTTATTATAAGTAAGGTGATTTTATGAAAATATTTATAGCTTCCGATATACACGGAAGCGAATTTTACTGTAAAAAAATGCTTGAGTGCTACAAAAAAGAAAGTGCCAATAAATTGCTTTTACTCGGTGATATTCTCTATCACGGACCGAGAAATGATTTACCAAAAGATTACGCGCCAAAAGCGGTAATAGAACTTTTAAACACTATAAAGGATGAAATTCTCTGTGTGCGTGGTAACTGTGATACCGAAGTGGACCAAATGGTACTTAAATTCCCTGTTCTTGCTGATTATGCGGTAATAAGCAATGGTAATTATACTATTTATGCAACACACGGGCACAACTATAATGAAGAAAAGCTACCGCCCATAAGCCGTGGGGACATATTACTTCACGGACACACACATATTCCCGTTTGCAATATTCACGAGAATTACGTTTGTATGAATCCGGGTTCGGTATCCATTCCAAAAGAAAACAGCCATCACGGATATATTATTTTTGATGGTGAAACTTTTATATGGAAAGATTTCGATGGCAACGAGATAATAAAATACACAAAATAAAAGAGAGCGCTTAGCGCTCTCTTTTTTATTCATATATCGGGAATTTTTCGCAAAGTGCGGTAACTTCGGCTAAAACTTCTTCTTTTGTGTTTTCAAAATCGGTAACAACTTTCTTTATCCAACCTGCGATAAGTTTCATTTCAGGTTCCTTAAATCCGCGAGAAGTAACCGCAGGAGTTCCAATTCTGACACCGCTTGTAATAAACGGACTCTGCGGGTCGTTAGGAATAGCATTTTTATTAACCGTGATATGTACTTCATCAAGGCGCTTTTCAAGTTCTTTACCTGTGATATCAAACTTACGAAGGTCCAAAAGCATAAGGTGGTTATCGGTACCGTCGGACACCAAATCGAATCCTTCCGCCTTTAACTGTTTTGCCAATTCTGCCGCGTTTTTGATAATCTGCTTTTGATATTCCTTAAATTCGGGCTTAAGCGCTTCACCGAAAGCAACGGCCTTTGCTGCTATAATATGCATAAGCGGACCGCCCTGAACGCCGGGGAAAATAGCCTTGTCAATCTGCTTAGCAAGTTCTTCGCGGCAAAGTATCAATCCGCCGCGCGGACCGCGAAGTGTTTTATGTGTTGTTGTTGTAACAACATCTGCATACGGCACAGGGCTTGGATGAAGTCCTGCAGCTACAAGACCTGCAATATGGGCTATATCTACCATCAAATACGCGCCTACCTTATCGGCAATTTCGCGCATACGTTTAAAATCAATTATTCTGGCGTATGCACTGGCACCTGCAACAATGAGTTTAGGCTTACATTCAAGCGCAATTCTTTCCATTTCATCATAATCGATTGTATGTGTATCATCGCTTACACCGTAAGGCACGATATTAAAATATTTACCCGAAATATTAACGGGCGAACCGTGAGACAGGTGACCGCCGTGGGCTAAATTCATACCCATAACGGTGTCTCCGGGTTGCACGAGTGCAAAAAACACTGCAAGGTTAGCATTGGCTCCGCTGTGCGGTTGAACGTTTGCATGTTCTGCACCAAATAATTTTTTCGCGCGTTCTCTGGCTATATCTTCAACTACATCGACATACTCGCATCCACCATAATAACGATGTGCAGGATATCCTTCTGCATACTTATTTGTAAGAACTGTTCCCGCCGCCATCAATACCGCCTTTGAAACAATATTTTCGGAAGCAATAAGCTCGATATTGTGGCGTTGTCTTTTAAGTTCATCATCGCACGCCGCAAAAACTTCACTGTCGTAATTTTTAAGTTCATCAAAAAACATTTTTATATCTCCTTTAAATAGTTTCTACTTTTATAAGATTTGTGTTGCCCGATTTGCCGTTTGTAACTCCGCCGGTGATAACTATCTTGTCATCCTTTTGGAGTGAAAGTGTTTTCTTGGCAAGATTAAGTGCCGTATAGAAAAGCACATCAGTTGATGGTAATTCTTCGCACATAAGCGGTATTACACCCCACGAGAGTGATAATTTATGCCACGTTTTCTCATTTGTAGTGATACCAAGAATATCAACAGGTGGACGGAAACGAGAAATCATACGCGCCGTAATTCCTGTTCTTGAACACACGGCAATAGCTTTAGCATCAATATCAATTGCCATACCACATGTTGCGTGAGAAATAGCATCGACTGTATTTCTTATTTTAAATTCACTGTTTGAAAAACGTTTAGCGTAGTGTATAGCATTCTCGGTATGCTCTGCTATACGCGACATTGTTTCAACTGCCAAAACAGGATATTTACCGGCCGCAGTTTCACCCGACAACATAATGGCGCTTGTCCCATCATACACCGCATTTGCTACATCGGAAATTTCGGCTCTTGTTGGGCGCACATTATATATCATTGATTCGAGCATTTCGGTTGCCGTAATTACCCTTTTACCAAGCAATCGACACTTGGTTATAAGTTTTTTCTGTACGGCGGGTAATTCTTCAAACGGAATTTCTACACCCATATCTCCGCGACCAATCATTATACCCGTACATTCTTCACAAATTTCTTCTATATTGTCGATACCCGACTGATTTTCTATTTTAGCAATAAGGTCAACACCCTCGGCACCTATTTCACTCAGATATTGTTTCATATCTAACAAATCCTGTCGGCACGAAACGAAGGAACAAGCAATTACATCTATTCCGTTTTGTACACCAAAAAGAACGTCCGCCTTATCCTGCTCACTTAAAAAGTCTTGTTTTAAAATTTTATTAGGAAAGCTCATGCTCTTTCGATTGGATAGTTCACCACCGATAATAACCTTACATACCGCATCGGTTTCTGTAAGGTCGGTAACAACAAATTCCATAAGGCCATTATTTAGCAAAATTCTGTCGCCGATTTCCAAATCTTTTACAAGGCCGGGATAACTAACCGAAACCCTTTTCTCATCACCTTCAACGTCTTCGACGGTAAACCTAAAAACATCATCGGTTCTAAGTGTGATTTTACCATTTTTAAATGTTTTAATTCTATATTCAGGTCCCTTCGTATCAAGCAAGAGAGCCAAAGGTATACCCAATTTTTCTCTTACCTTTTTGCAGAGATTTATCCTTTCCAACTGGTCGGCATGTGTGCCGTGGGAAAAATTAAGTCCGGCAACATTCATACCTGCTTTACACATTTGTGTTAGTACTTCTTCATTACTACATGCTGGTCCCAACGTACACACTATTTTTGTTTTACGCATTTTATCAGTCCTTAAAAAATCATTCATCTTATTATACATCTTCCTGGCTACTAATTCAACATTATTATACATTTAATTATAATAAATACTGCAAATTATTATTAAATAAAATAAATATTGACAAAAGTACCCTGTTCGTGTGATAATATTATAAATAGGTGATGTTAAATGAGAGTTATTACCGGTAGCGCACGTGGCCGTCGACTCAGAACTTTAGAAGGAAACGATGTGCGTCCCACCACCGATAAGATTAAAGAAGCCGTTTTCAGTTCGATTCAATTTGAAATTGAAGGCAGCAGGGTTCTGGATTTGTTTTCAGGTTCC
Source organism: Acutalibacteraceae bacterium (assembly GCA_045613385.1). Taxonomy (GTDB): domain Bacteria; phylum Bacillota; class Clostridia; order Oscillospirales; family Acutalibacteraceae; genus SIG565. The sequence continues at coordinate 74,912 of JAZLAW010000016.1, forward strand.
GGTCAATTAGGTATTGAAGCATTGAGCCGCGGCGCAGATTCAGCAGTTTTTGTTGATTTAAATCCACACGCCATTGATATTATAAAAGAAAATCTTAAGGTAACAAACCTTAATGGCCTGGCTCGTGTTGTGCGTTCTGACAGTTTTTCGTTCATTGCATCTACCGATGAACGCTTTGACATCGCTTTTCTTGACCCGCCCTACCGTGACGGTATACTTGAAAAGTCACTGTCGGCAGTAACAGGTATTATGAATGATGGTGGCATTATCATATGCGAAAGACCTATTGATATTTCTTTACCGGAAACAATTTTTGGTTTTAAGGGAAAAAAGCAACTTAAATTCGGTAAAATTTTAGTTTCTGTTTACAGGAAAGAAAGTGTTTAATATGAACGATAAATGCGTTATCTGCCCGGGTAGTTATGACCCTATAACTCTCGGACACATAGATATAATTGAACGCGCCGCCTCCCTTTTTGACAGGGTTATAGTGGTTGTTATGATTAATTATAAAAAGCACTACAGTTTCTCGGTTGAAGAGCGCGTTGATATGATTAAAAAGTGTGTATCGCACCTTAAAAACGTTGAAGTTGATTTTTATGATGGACTTTTATCTGATTATGCAAAAGATAAAAATGCCTACGCAATAGTTAAGGGTCTTCGTGCTATGTCGGATTTCGAATATGAATTCCAGATGGCACTTGCCAATAAAAAAATGAACGAATCGGTGGAAACTCTTTTCCTTACTACCAATTCAGATTTTATGTATCTGAGTTCGAGTATGGTTAAGCAAATCGCAAGTATGGGCGGGGATATTTCCGCTTTCGTTCCCAAAGCAATCCATAATGATATTATCGAAAGGTTAAAATAGAAAGGGAGTTTAAAAATGAGCATTGAAGAATTACTTGAACAGTTTGATGAAGCATTGGAAACTGGTGTAAAAATGCCCGGTAAGCGCGTAATCGTAAACGCAGAAAAACTCAGAGCAGTTATTGACGACATCCGCCTTAACATTCCGAGTGAAATCAAACAGGCTCGCGGCATCGTTGCCGACCGTGCCGACATTATTACAAACGCAAAGCGCGAAGCTGATGGCATTATCCGTAATGCAGAAGAACGCGCAAACGCTATGGTATCACAGGAAGAAATTACAAAGTTAGCTCAGGAGAAGGCCGGCGAAATTATTGCTAACGCTCAGATGAAGAGCCGTGAAATGCGTAAAGCCGCACAGGAATTTGTCGATGACATTATGCGCAGAGCTGATGAAGGCTTAACCGCAAATCTTGGTGAAATACGCAAAACACGCGCTTCACTGAAATCACAGGTTCCCCATCCACAAGCAAAAAACGACTAATATAAAAAATAAGCGTGGTGTTCCACGCTTATTTTTTTTGCATATTTTTAATATATAAAAACGTCTCTTTTTCGCCCTTGTCATTTAGCATAACAAGTAATTTTTCCAATAAATCGGATGTATTCTTATGAATAAAGCGGGTCGCTTTGCCTTTTAAGAAATAGTCCAAGGGGTGCGAATCGGTGTAATTTTCACCTTGATATGTTTTACTTGCCGCTACCCTGTCGCAAAACATTTCAATTACATATTTTATAGGCATTTCTATAGGTTCGACCTGTTTTGTTTTTGGATTGTAATCGGTCCAGAATTCGAAATGATGCTTATTCCTTCCCTTGTGATGCATCCACGCAGCCGAAAAGCCAAACAGTTCTCTTTCCTTCTCATTAGGACTTCTGTTACCTTGATAATATTTAGCACCCGCTAAATATTCAACCGGTGTGTATTTAGACAAATCGTGAAATAGTCCCTGCCAACCTATACCGGCACGAAAACAGTGCGCAATAACTTTATGTCTATGTTTTGTAATGGTTATAAAGTGTTTAAGTGCCTTCATTTTATGCCTTCCTTTGTAAATAATCTAATAGAGCAATACATCCATTATACACATCTATGTAGGTTTCATCAAAATTACCTGTATACCACGGGTCCGCAACATCTCCGCCGATACTAAAATCTTTTAACTTGTAGACCTTATTTTTCGTATCTCGCACTATTCTGATTAAATTCCTTACATTGTTGTCATCCATTGCTATTATATAATCATAATACTCGTAGTCGGACGCGGTAAAACGGACTGCCGCGCGTTTTGTAAACGGTATATTCTTTTCTCTAAGTTTTGCTTTCGTACCGTAATGTATATCATTGCCAATCTCTTCAAAACTCGTGGCCGAAGAAGCTATTTGAAAGTTATTTTCAAGGTTTCTTTCCGCCACAATATGTTTCATAACAAATTCCGCCATTGGGCTGCGACATATATTGCCGTGGCAGACGAACATTATTTTTATCATATATTACCGCCTTGCAGAATTTTATTGAATATTGTGAAAGTTTGTTCGTTATTCACGGATAAAACTATCTTTACTTTACCATAGACCTTATGTGATTTTATTACACCGATAATACTCTCTGCTACCCTATTTTCAAAAAGCGCATTATCTACATTCGGTACAGTTAAGACAAGCGTACTTAAACGCAAGTTATGCGCCATATCCAATATGTACTTATATTTATCATTAATGTCGCCAAGCACTACCGAAGTGATTTTGGTTATAGGTGCAATAACAGACGAGACAATACCTTTATAAAAAAGTGGTTCGCCTTTTGTTACGGCCATTTTGTCCTTGCTAAGTGCATTTGCTACCTGAGTTTTAAGTCGGGTACCGCCATACAGATAAACCGACTTATCCTGTCCGCCACTTGCAAAAGACAGTACGGCATCGGCTTTGAAGAAAGCCGCTTCTTTTTTTACGATTTTTAAGCCGCATTCCGACTTTTCGGTATCGAATATTTCTTTTGTCTTTAATATGTCTTTTAAAAAGCCATCTTCTATTTTTAAATAACTATCGGTTATGGCTTCCTTTGGCAGTTTGTTAACGTTTGATTTGTAAAAATCAAACACATCGCAATCCCGCAAAACAGTATCCGAAGACCCGCAATATTTTTTCAGATAGTCGGTTAAAATTTGTGATTTTTCCATTTCTCTTAATTTGTAATACTTATTATTGTGGCATTTTTGTCCCCGAGAATTTCTTCGATATTTGTTGCCACATCTTTGTCCATATTAAAGAATTTTCTCCCAGGTCCGTTAGCCGCAACGACTTTCCCTTTCTTTTGAGCATAAATATTGTTATTATACGCGCCGCCGAGATCGGTTTCATTGGTCTGCGCCAAGCGGCGTACCGAAAATGCGAAAAGGTTATTCTCTATCTTTATAGGATTAGTTAACTCTGCGCCGCCGCACCTTATATGCGAACAACCCGTAAGGTTAGGTCTTTGAAAACTGAGTCCATCACCCGCACTCCAACACAGATTATTTGTTATCTCAAAATTGGTCACTTTGCTGTCGGTTGTTGTTCTTAAAAAGAACTCTACCGAATAATTGCATTTATCAAAAACATTATTGTCAAACTTTACGTTTTGCACAGGCGCTACGGCGTCACCATCATACTGGAATGTAACTCCCGCATCATAAACCTGCCAGAAATAACAGTTACTGACATTAAAATCGATTGCGCCGCCCCATATTTCTATAGCATTACCATAACGCGTAGTAGACCGCATCGCTTCGCCTTGTATATTACCGCCAATCCAACCAAATTCACAGTTTCTGACAGTTAACCCTTTAATTACAACCTTCGAACTCGATGCGCCAATTCCAAACGAACTGTACTTCATGCAAAGTCCGTCTATTGTAACATCATCTACGCGTACACTAACGGCAGAATCCCTGCCTATCATTTCAATCGAATTAAACCTATCGGCAGGGTTACCTTTGTCACTATACAGATATATCTTTTTGGTGAAAATATCGTGATACATCTGTAAATCATTCTTAAGATTTTTATAGGAATTCACATATCTTGTTTTTGTGCTTCCAGTTACATCTTCTGCGGTGTAAATTGATTTAAATGCGCACTCGCTATCATCAAAAACTATCGAGCCTATATCACCGAAAACAACATCTTTATAAACATACACATTTTCAGTATCGGTCTTAAGCCAACAACCCTTTTGTGCAGAATTTTCGGGTGAAGTATAAATTCTGGGCGCCTTGCCTTCTCCGTATGCTGCAAGAGTTATACCGGGTACGGTTATTTCAATTTGTCTACGCCATATACCACCACGTTCAAAATAAATTACATCACCTGTCTTTATGCCATTTCTTCTGACATCTGCATAACTTGAAACAGCAGTTTCGGGTGACAATCCATCATTTTCTTTTTTACCGTTATTTGATACATAGTAAGCGGTAGCGCCTTCTGCAGGTTTGATTTCGCTTTTTGTAGTACGTATTTCGTATATACGCCAATCGGTATAAGGACGGTATTTTTCAATAAAATCCCCACGTGCCATATCCCCTGCTAAATAAATTGGCGAGTCGACCTTTTCCACCACTTCCCAGGTAGGACTATCCACATATGTACTGCCAATATTTTTTTCTTTATTACACGCCGTTGTAAACAGTAATAATAGCATTACAAAAATACAAGCCGCACTTTTAAAAATCTTATTCAAATTGCATACCACCTAAAAAACTGAATTAATATTATACTTATACCATTTTTTATGCACTTTTGCAAGAAAAACCCGATGAAAAAATTCATCGGGTTTTCTACTTATTTTGTAATCTGAATTACAGTTGCGTTTTTATCACCGAGTTTGGTTTCGATTTTTGATGCGGCATCTTTATTCATTTTGATGATATCTTTTTCGTTTTTACCGTTAGCTGCAAGTTCTCTGTTCTGATACTGTGCGTAAACATTGTTGTTATATGCACCGCCTATATCAGCCTCATCAAGTGTACTTGCCAACTTTTTAAGAGAGATAGCAAAAAGATTGTCTTCAACCTTAATAGCGTTGCCGTTAGTTGCCCAACCCGAACGGATATGAGATACTCCGGCGTGGTCAGGTCTTTGATTGCAGAGTCCTTCTCCTGCATACCAGAAAAGGTTATTCTTTATTTCAAAATCATAAACCTTACCGCCGTTTTTACGATGGAAATATTCTACCGAATAGTTGCAATAATCAAATACGTTATTGTTGAATTTTACATTCTTAACATCGTTTTTAATATCACCGTCATACTGGAATGTTACGGCCGCATCATAAACCTGCCAGAAATAGCAATTTTCAACCGTGAAATCATGTGCCGCGCCCCAGATTTCAATACCATTACCAAGACGGGTTGTAGACTGGGTTGCAAGGCCCTGAAGGCTTCCGCCTATCCAACCGAATTCACAATTACGAACTGTAAGGCCTTTAACCAGTCCGTTATTACCTGCACCTATACCAAAATTTGAATATTTGCAACATACACCATCAATTGTTACGTTATCGGTAGTAACACCTATAGCGGAACCATACACTACCATTTCGATAGCATCATAACGTTCGCCCGGGTTGCCTTCAGAACTAAAAAGATATACCTTTTTAGTCATCGGGTCGTGATACATTTGTAAATCTTCTTTTAAATTTTTATAAGAATTGACATACCTTTTATTTTTACTATTAGACTGGTCTGCTGTTGAACGAATAGATTTATAAGCACACTCTTCATCATCGAAAACTATAGTGCCTACGTCCCCCGCCACCTTGTCTACATATTCATATACATTGGGTTTATCTGTTTCTATCCAACATTCTTTTCTTGCTGAATTTTCGGGTGAAAGATAGAACTGCGGTGCTTTACCTTCACCGTAAGCGGTTATTGTAACACCGGGAACTGTAATTTCTACAGTACCACGCCAAATACCGCCACGTTCAAAGTAAATTACATCACCTGTCTTTATGCCCTTGTTACGAACATCTGCATAGGTTGAAACTGCCGTCTCCGGTGTCAAACCATCATTTTCTTTTTTACCGTTATTTGATACATAGTAAGCCGTACCGCCTTCGGCCGGTTTGATTTCATTTTTAGCTGTACGGATTTCATAAATACGCCAATCTGTATACGGACGATACTGCTTTTCGAAATCTTCAATAGACATAGTACCCGAAGTGTAAGTAGGTTTTTCTACCTTTGCAACTTCCTGCCAATTTGTATCGCTGCCATTATCAGTGTTGCCGCCATTACCACCGTTTCCCTTACAAGCAGTAAGGCTTAAAACCATCATTACGGTAAGTAACAATGATATGCCTGGTTTCAAAAATTTTTCCATAACTATGACTCCCTTGCTTTTATAAATTAATTGTTTTCAATAATTATTATTGTGGCATTTTTATCGCCTAATTTAGTTTCTATGTTGGTTTTTGCATTGGTATCGGCCCTGAAAGCATTCTTGTTTTTTCCGTTTATCGCAAGTTCTCGTTTAGCAAACTGTACGAACGTATTATTGTTATATGCTCCACCTATATCCGCATAATCAAGTGTTCTTACAACCGCGCGAAGACCGATTGCAAAAAGGTTGTTTTCAACCTTAATTGCGTTACCTTGTGTTACCCAACCCGACCTTATGTGTGAAACTTCGGCATGGTCAGGTCTTTGATTGCAAAGTCCCTCACCAGCATACCAACAGTGGTTATTCTTTATTTCAAAATCATAAACCTTGCCGCCGTTATCGGTAAAGAAATATTCTATAGAATAATTGCAGTATTCGAATACATTATTATTGAATTTTACATTTTTAACATCATTAAAAACAGTACCTCTATACTGGAATGTGACCCCAGCATCGTAAACTTGCCAGAAATAACAGTTACTGACAGTAAAATCTTCTGCTGCTCCCCAAATTTCAACACCGTTACCATATCGGGTGGTTGTTTGTCCCGCAAGACCCTGTATGTTACCGCCAATCCAACCGAATTCGCAATTTCTGACAGTAAGACCTTTTACAAGACCGGTTTTTGAATTATATGAACTGATTCCGAAAGAACTGTATTTAATACAAAGTCCATCCACCGTGACATTATCCACAGGAATTTTGATTGCAGCACCGAGTCTGATAATTTCTATTTCACTAAAACGCTCAGTAAGTTTTCCCTTTGTACTGCAAACGTATACTTCTTTTGTTACGGGGTCATGATACATCTGTAAATCGGTCTTTAAATCTTTATAAGAATTTACATATCTTTTCGATTTACTGTTTGACTGGTCTGCGCTCGAATATAGAGACTTATATGTAAACTCTTTATCATCAAATATAACCGCGCCTATATCACCGCTGAGACGGTCTTTGTACCGATACACATTCGGTACATCGGTTTCAAGCCACATATTACTTGATGCGCAGTTTGCCGGTGAATTATAAAATCTCGGTGCTGCGCCATTTCCATAAGCCGTCAAAGTAATTCCCGGTGTGGAAATTTCTATAGTCTCACGCCACAAATCACCGCGTTTAAAGTATATTACATCACCGCTTTTTAATCCCTTAGCTACAACCTGAGCATATGTAGCAAGAGGTGAATCCGCACTCAAACCGCTATTGGTAGCCTTGCCGCTATTTGATACATAGTAAGCTTTACCGCTTCCCTGTGGTTTTATATTGCTTTTTGCTTTTCGAATTTCAGAAATTCTTTTCTCCGTGGCAGGACGATATTTATTTTCAATTTCCCTAAGTGCGCCGTTACTTTCAGAATTATCTTCATCCGGCTCAGCTGATGAATTTTGACTTGAAGAGTTGTTTTTATCGGGTTTTTCTGTCTCTGCCGAACTGCTCTCGTTTGAAGAAACATCAGACTCTATTTCCTCACTGATAATATTTTGTGTGTCATTATTATTGTCATCTTGTTGCATTGGGTTGTCACAAGCACACATGCTGAAAGCAAACACTATAACCAGCAAAAAAACAATTAACTTTTTCATAAACTTTCTCTCTCTTTTTAATAAAAATATCTCATAATATATATATCATATTTTTGGTTTATTTGCAACATTAATTTTGGCTCATTTGTCACTTGTTTCATTGGATTTAGTTGACAATAATTTATTTTTAACTTATAATTTTAAAGTAAAACATATAAGGAGCTTTGTTATGAATATCAAAGAAGAAATATTAGATATTTTAGAAAATGCAAGTGATACAGTATCGGGTGAATTTTTGGCCAAGAAACTTAATGTAAGCCGAAATTACATATGGAAAGCAATAGGTGCATTACGTGAAGAAGGATATATTATTGATGCCGAAACCCGAAATGGATATTGTATTTCCAATAAGAACACCCTTTTTTCTGCGGCAGGTATTTCTAAATATTTAGAAGAAAAATTTGATATAAAAATTTACGATACTCTTGCATCAACAAACACATTAGCCAAACAATTATCTGATGAAGGTGCTAATGAATTCACAGTTATAATTGCACGGGAGCAAAGCGACGGCAAGGGTCGGCTTGGCAGAAGTTTTCATTCGGCACGTGGCGGACTATATATGAGCATAATTTTACGGCCGCACATAAATATATCCGATACACCTTTAATTACTGTTGCCGCAGCAGTGGCAGTAAGTCGGGCGGTAGATAATGTATGTGCTGTTAATACAGGTATTAAATGGGTAAATGATATATTTTTAGGTGATAAAAAAATTTGCGGAATTTTGACACAAGGAGCAGTAAACATCGAAAACAACACCACCGATTATGTCGTGCTTGGCATTGGACTTAATATAAGCAAACCCGAAAATGACTTTCCTGAAGAACTCAGAAATATCGCCGGTAGCATATACGAAGCCCCTGTTTCTTCAACTTTACAGAACAAATTGATAGCCGAAATCTTAAATCAATTTTTCTGTATATATAAAAATCTCCATAATTCTCATTTTATAGAAGAATACAGAAAACGCTCAATTATAATTGGAAAAGAAGTTCTTTGCGTGGGAGATGGCGGCGAATATTTTGCCACTGTTAAAGGAATTGACAACAATGCACACTTAATTATCACCGATAAAAACGGAAAAACAAAAAGACTTTCAAGCGGAGAAGTAAGGATAAAGATATGAAAACAAAAACTGCAAATTATATTTTTTGTGCACTTTTCACCGCAATAATCTGCATATCGGCACAGATAATTTTGCCTATGCCTTCCGGAGTTCCGATAACACTGCAAACCCTGGCGGTATGTCTCTGCGGATACACGCTTAATACAAAGTATGCCGCTCTTTCGGTGATTACATATCTTTTCCTGGGGCTTTTGGGTGTGCCTGTATTTTCATTTTTTAGCGGCGGACCTGCCATATTATTCGGAAAAAACGGCGGATTTTTGTTTGGGTTTGTTATTCTTGCTACTTGTTGTTCTGCTATAAAATATCAAAAAATATTGCGAATTGTCATGGGAATTATAGGCGTACTTATATGTCACTTTTTTGGTGTATTACAGTTTTCCTTTGTTTTCGGTTCTCCTTTTCTATCTTCTTTTGTACTGATAAGTATCCCTACCCTTTTAAAAGATTTCGTTTGTGTTTTGGCATCATTTTTTATCTCCGAAATCATTTCTCATAGACTTAAATTCAACTAAATGACAAAAGTTTCATATAATGAATAACGGAGTGAAGTATATGAAACTTACCGACACTAAAATTAACGAAACCTATGTTATAACCGATGTATTAAGTGATAAAAATCTCATTCGCCGTATTTTAGATATCGGAATAATGAGTGGTACTAAAATCGAACGGCTATTTTCTTCTCCTTTCGGTGATCCAACCGCTTACCGAATTAAAAACTCGGTAATCGCTTTGCGAAAGAATGAAAGTGATAATATATTTGTAGAAAAATTACGCGGCGGTGACTATAATGGGTCTGAGTTTTAGTTCGACCGGATTTAGAACCGCGGAAATTACAGATATCAAAAAAAAGAACCCATCCGATATAATAGTAGCTTTGGCAGGTAACCCGAATGTCGGGAAAAGCACTGTCTTTAACGAACTTACAGGACTTCATCAACATACAGGCAACTGGACAGGCAAAACTGTGGAAACGGCGGCGGGTAGTTATGTACATAACGGGCGCCGCATCATTCTTGTGGACCTTCCGGGTACCTATTCCTTATTTTCTTTATCCGAAGAAGAAAAGGTTGCAGAACGTTTTCTTGCATTTGGAAACGCAGATGTCAATGTTGTTGTTTGTGATGCTTTATCTATTGAAAGGAATCTCAATCTATTACTACAGATAACCGAAATTTCCAAAAAAACAGTGCTTTGCGTAAATCTTATCGATGAAGCCCGTAAAAACGGTGTTGAAATTGATATAAATAAATTGTCAGTAAGACTCGGTATTCCCGTTATTGCAACCATTGCGAGAAGCGGAAAAGGTTTAAAAGAATTATCAGATGCCATAATTTCTGTCGCCGACTCTCCTTCTCAGAAGGTTTTTATGCCTTCATACGATAGTGAAACTGAGAAAAAAATCAGTGAGATTATTTGCGAATTACCTGATGATATAAATGTTAGCAGACGGTTTGCCGCTATAAAAATTCTTGGTAATGACAATGAGTTTATATCCTACTATAATAAAAAATTCGTGAATGTATTACCCGAATATAAAGAAAAAATCGATACTAAAAATATTGTTTCTGGTATTATGAATTCGGTTAAAACTGTGCTTGAAGGATGTATCAAAAGGTATACCGTAAACCGAATGATTTCCGACCTTAAAGTTGACCGCGTGGTGACAAGCAGACTGTTTGGAATACCGTTGATGCTTATTTTACTTGGAATTATATTCTGGATTACAATCGTAGGAGCCAATTATCCATCGGTACTGCTAAGTAATTTTTTGGGCAGTCTTGAAGCCCCTGCTTTCTCTTTTCTGCTGAAGCTCGGATTGCCCGTCAATTTTTCCCGACTTTTAATTTTTGGCATATACCGAGTAGTTGCGTGGATAGTATCTGTTATGTTGCCGCCGATGGCAATATTTTTTCCGCTTTTCACACTGCTTGAAGATTTAGGTTATCTGCCGAGATTAGCTTTTAATCTTGATAGATGTTTTCAAAAATGCCGTACTTGCGGCAAACAAGCGCTGACAATGTGCATGGGGTTTGGTTGCAACGCTGCAGGAGTCGTAGGCTGCAGAATTATAAATTCCCCACGTGAAAAACTCATTGCCATACTTACAAACAGTTTTGTTCCCTGTAACGGTCGTTTTCCCACACTAATTACCATAATTACCATATTTATAGTTGGTATCGGCAGTGGGTTTTGGAAAAATTTATCGGCCACACTCTTGCTATGCTTATTCGTGCTTTTAGGCATTTTTATGACTTTTATCGTATCTGCCATACTATCGAAAACACTATTTCGCGGAGTATCGTCTTCTTTTACTCTTGAATTGCCGCCGTACCGTCGACCACAAATTATAAAAGTGATAATACGTTCGGTTTTTGACCGCACACTTTTTGTACTTGCCCGTGCCGTTGTGGCCGCCGTTCCTGCCGGTGTTATCATATGGCTTATGAGTAATATAACCGTCGGTGGCGCAACCCTGCTTCAGACATTTTCTTTTATTTTAGACCCGTTTGCAAAACTTTTAGGTCTTGATGGCGTAATCCTGATTGCTTTTATATTAGGCTTCCCCGCAAACGAAATAGTACTTCCGATTATAATTATGGCTTATTCCGGCGGCTCAGCGCTCACCGAAGTTACAAACCTTACCTTTATAAAAGAACTGCTAATATCTAACGGTTGGAATTTGGTGACCGCTATAAACTTAATTCTTTTTTCTCTTTTCCATTGGCCATGTGCTACCACTGTGATGACAATAAAAAAGGAAACAGGCAGTATAAAATGGGCATTATTGAGTATTGCCCTGCCTACAATAATAGGTGTGCTCCTATGTATGTTGACAAATCTTTTTCTTGGTATAATAATATAAAACCCGTGAAGAAAACTCTTCACGGGTTTTTGTTATTTGATTTCCTTAATATCATAAGGTGTTGTCTGGTATACAAAATAGTTAAGCCAGTTAGAATAAAGCAGATTGGCATGTGAGCGCCAACTAACCTTCGGCGGATTTTCAGGATTATCGTCCGGAAAATAATTCTCAGGAATTTCTATTGGCATACCCGCTGTCAAATCACGCAAATATTCCTGCTTAAGTGTATCGGAATCATATTCTGAGTGTCCCGTTATAAACACCTGTTTTCCCTGGTCAGTAGCGAGAGCATAAACACCCGCTTTTTCGGATAACGATAAAACCTTAAGTTCTGGAACCTTTTTTACATCTTCAAGCAATATTGTCGTATGTCTTGAATGCGGTACCATAAACTCATCATCAAAGCCGCGGAAAAGTATCGAGCTTTTATGCGTTACTGTGTGCGAAAACACACCGAAAAGCTTCTTATCAAGCGGTACTTTATTAATACCGTAATGATAATAAAGCGCGGCCTGAGCACCCCAACAGATATGAAAAGTGCTATGAACATGGGTTTTACTCCATTCCATAATTTCGCACAATTCTTCCCAATATTCCACTTCTTCAAACGGTATTTTTTCAACGGGTGCCCCTGTGATAATCATACCGTCGAATGTACGGTCGCGAACATCATCAAACGTTTTGTAAAAAGCAAAAAGATGCTCTGCCGAAACATTCTTCGAAACGTGACTTTTGGTATGCATAAGCTCTAAATCTACCTGAAGCGGAGAGTTTCCGAGCAGTCTGGAAAGTTGTGTTTCGGTTTCGATTTTTTTGGGCATTAAATTTAAAACAAGTATTTTAAGCGGTCGGATATCCTGGGTTATGGCTCTGGTTTCGGTCATAACAAATATATTTTCTTCACTTAAAGTCTTTACCGCCGGTAAATCGTTCGGTATTTTAATAGGCATAATCTATTTCCTTATCTTTAAATATTATCGAGAGCCTGTTTAATATCGGCAATTAAATCTTCGGCATCTTCAATACCGCAGGAAAAACGAATAAGGTCGGGTGAAATACCTGCTGCTGCCAATTCATCATCATTCATCTGTCTGTGAGTTGCATTTGCAGGATGTAAGCAACAGGTTCTTGCATCGGCAACGTGGGTTTCAATAGCTGCAACTTTAAGATTCTTCATAAAGCTTTCTGCCGCTTTTCTGCCACCCTTTACACCGAAGCTAACTACACCGCAGGTTCCGTTGGGCATATATTTAGTAGCCAAATCATAGTACTTATCACCTTCAAGACCTGGATAAGTTACCCAGGCAATGCGGTCATCGGCCTTTAAGGCTTTAGCAACGGCTAAACCATTTTCGCAATGTTTTCTCATTCTGAGATGCAGACTTTCGAGTCCCAAGTTTACATAGTAAGCATTCTGCGGAGACTGAATGCTACCAAAGTCACGCATAAGCTGGGCGGTAGCCTTGGTGATAAAAGCACATTCAAGACCAAAACGTTCGGTATAGGTAACACCGTGATAACTGTCATCCGGAGTGCAAAGTCCCGGGAATTTATCAGGATAGCGGGTCCAGTCGAATTTACCGGAGTCTACAATACAACCGCCTACACCGCTTCCGTGTCCATCCATATATTTAGTTGTTGAATGTGTAACAATATCTGCTCCCCATTCAAACGGACGGCAGTTTACAGGTGTCGCAAAGGTATTATCTATAATAAGCGGAACACCGTGGGCGTGAGCTGCATTTGCAAATCTCTCAATATCAAGAACTGCAAGAGCAGGGTTAGCAATAGTTTCACCGAAAACTGCTTTTGTGTTCTCGCGGAATGCCGCATTTAGTTCTTCATCTGTACAGTCGGGTGATACAAAGGTAAATTCAATACCCATTCTTTTCATAGTAACGGCAAAAAGATTATAGGTTCCGCCATAAATTGCCGAAGAACAAACAACGTGGTCGCCGCAGGAAGCAATATTAAATACTGCGAAGAAAGAAGCCGCCTGGCCGGAAGACGTAAGCATCGCGGCAGTACCGCCTTCAAGCTCACAAATTTTAGCCGCAACTGTATCACAGGTAGGATTCTGAAGTCTGGAATAAAAATATCCACTTGCTTCCAAATCGAATAGTTTGCCCATATCTTCACTGGTTGCATATTTAAACGTTGTACTTTGGATTATCGGTACCTGGCGCGGTTCTCCGTTTCCCGGAGTATAACCGCCCTGTACACACTTTGTGCCAATTCCTTTATTCATTTTTAATCACCTATATCAAATAATTTTTTCGCGTTCTCGCTAAGAATTTTTTTGTTATCCGCTTCAGTAAGACCGAGTTTAAAAAATGATTCCAGCTCTGCAGTGGGAGACCACATTGGATAATCTGTACCAAAAAGCACTTTGTCCGCGCCGTAAAGTTCAATTATTTCTCTTGCCTTACCTATACTAATATACGGCAAACTCGATGAACAGTCAACATAAAAATTATTAATTCCTGAAAGTTTATGGGCCGCTTCATCCCAAATAGACCAACCGCCGAAATGTGCGCCGATTACTGTAAGACCGGTATAAATTTCCAATACAGGTAGCAGTCTGTTAGGATTTGAAAAATCATATCTATTATCACCTGTATGCATAAGAATAGGTATATTTTCCTTTTCGCACATTTCATAAATTTTAAGGCATCGGTGATCGTCTATCTTGAATTTCTGGATATCGGGGTGAAGTTTTACGCCCTGAAGACCGAGTTCCTTCAAGTGTTCTATATCAGATGCAATATCAGTACTATCAGGATGTAGAGTGCCTAACCCTATAAGTTTACCGTTTGAATTTTTTACACTCTCGCAAATAAACTCATTTATACTTTTTACTTGTTTTGGTGTTGTAGCCACAGACTGCACAATGCATTTATCTATCCCCGCTTTTTTGCTTTCAAAAAACAGGTCATTTACAGTGCCTTTTGCGGCAAATGGTTGGTTGTAAAAATTACTTGTGCCTTCCACTGCCCTTTCGACAATTTTTTCGGGATAAATATGGCAATGCGCATCTATAACATAATAATTATTTACCATTATTAAGACCTAACTTTTCTGCTGCATTTTCGCGCATTTTATATTTTAAAATTTTTCCCGCAGCATTCATCGGGAACTTATCCATAAACTCTATATAGCGCGGAACTTTATGACGCGCCATATTCGCCGCTATATATGACTTTAATTCTTCTTGAGTCATACTCTCGTTTTCTTTAAGTATAACACAAGCCATAATTTCTTCGCCGTACTGTTTATCGGGTACGCCAATTACCTGAACATCGCGCACCTTAGGACAGGTGTATATAAATTCTTCAATTTCCTTAGGATAAATGTTTTCACCGCCGCGGATTATCATATCCTTAAGTCTGCCTGTTATTCTGTAATTTCCATCTTTATCCCGACAGGCAAGGTCACCTGTATGCAGCCAACCATCTTTATCTATGGCTTCGGCGGTAGCCTTTGGCATTTTATAATATCCCTTCATAATATTATAACCGCGAGCTACAAATTCGCCGTTCACGCCATCAGGACAGTCAAAACCGGTTTCAGGGTCGATTATTTTACATTCGACATTTGCAAAAGCGCTACCTACTGTTTCGGTGCGTACCCTGAGTGAATCATAATAACTGCTCATAGTACATCCGGGGGATGCTTCGGTCTGACCGTAAACCGATACGATTTCTCGCATATTCATAATCTCTGTAGCCTTTTTCATAAGGTCGGCAGGACAGTTAGCTCCCGCCATAATGCCAACACGCATATATGAAAAATCGGTTTTTGAAAAATCAGGATGCTGCATCATCGCGATAAACATAGTGGGAACACCGTTAAATGCCGTTATATGCTCACTATTTACACAAGCAAGTGCCGGTTTAGGTGAAAAGTAAGGCAACGGATACATTGTAGCACCGTGTGTCATCGATGCAGTCATAGAAAGCACCATCCCAAAGCAATGGAACATAGGCACTTGTATCATCATACGGTCGGCAGTAGACAATTCCATATGGTCGCCGATATATTTACCGTTATTTACAACATTATAATGTGTAAGCATAACGCCCTTCGGGAAACCTGTGGTGCCCGATGTATACTGCATATTGCACACATCATCCTTATGAACGGCAGCGGCCATTCTATATACAGTTTCAACAGGAACACGTGCTGCGCGTTCAAGTGACTGCTCCCAGTTTAAGCACCCTTTCATATTAAAGCCAACCGTTATAACGTTCCTTAAAAACGGTAATCTGCGGCTATGAAGCGGTGAACCCGGTTCGGTTTTTTTAAGCTCGGGACACAGTTCTGATATAATCTCACCGTAATTACAGTCTTTAGCACCTTCAACCATAATAAGCGTATGGCTATCTGACTGTCTGAGCAGATACTCAATTTCGTGAATTTTATAGGCGGTATTAACCGTTACCAACACCGCGCCTATTTTTACAGTGGCCCAGAAAGCAATATACCACTGCGGAACATTGGATGCCCATACAGCTACGTGCGTACCGGCTTTAACCCCCATAGACACAAGTGTACGCGCGAAGGTATCAACATCATCTCTGAACTCGCTATAGGTTCTTGTATAGTCAAGAGTTGTATATTTAAAGGCATACTGGTCGGGGAAAAGCTCTACCATTTTATCGAGCACCTGTGAGAAGGTTAAATCAATAAGGCGGTCCTTTTCCCACACATATTTAC
This sequence comes from Acutalibacteraceae bacterium, assembly GCA_045613385.1. Lineage (GTDB taxonomy): Bacteria > Bacillota > Clostridia > Oscillospirales > Acutalibacteraceae > SIG565. The sequence goes on from JAZLAW010000016.1 coordinate 91,500, forward strand.
CCGTGTGCGCACGGTTATAATAAAGCATGGTTTCGTTTTTGGACGTATCGCCAAACTGCTTCATAAAGTTGACAAATTGCGAGAAGATGATTTCCATATCATCAAGTTCTTCGCACCAGGACGGATGCCATTCAAGTGATATAAAACCGTCATAGTTCACTGAACGAAGCGCGGCCATCATTTCAGCCACCGGCAATTCACCTTCCCCGAGCAGACAGTATTCATAGCCTGTAGGGGTTGTAATGGCATCCTTAATATGAACGTGCTTAATATAAGCACCAAGATTTTTTATTGTATCTTCAGGTTGCTCGTTTGCCATAAGAAAAGTTGCCGACATATCCCAAAGTGCCGCAAGATTATCGTGGGCAAAAAGGTTGAGTACATCCAGTAATGCCCCCGTATTGCAGAACAAACCTGTTGTCTGCAGCAAAAGTGTAACGTTTTCCTTTTCTGCTACGGGTAATACCTTTTCTATTACATTAATTAAGTTTTCGCGGCTGCCATTGCCGTTATCTGATGCGTGTATACGTACATAAGGAATGCCCAAAGCCGATGAAATTTCAATGCACTTAAAAATTTCTTCAAGGCACTTATCCTTAGTATCGGCATTTGCCGGGTCGCAAATAGTATCTATACACGGGATAGTGAGTTTCATTTCAAAGAGTTTACGTTTGGTTGCCGCAGCCGCATAATCGTGAAATGCGCCATTTTTATCGGTAAACAAACGGTTATATATATTATGGAGTTCAATACCGTCGAACTTATTTTCCTTTGCTACTTCACAAAACTCAAAGAATGAATTATCGTGCCAACCTTTAGTTGAGAAAGATAACTTCATTTTTAAGCCTCCTCGTAAACAATTTTATTAACTGCATTAATATATGCTCTGATACTCGCACCGAGTATATCTGTAGAAATACCGTTACCCGAATAAAGTTTTCCGTTTGCCCGTAATTTAACAACGGCACATCCTACCGCTTCCTTGCCTTCGGTTACCGACTGTATCTGAAAATCATCAAGTTCATAATGTCTGCCTATTACCTGTTCTATAGCCAGAAAAGCCGCATCAACAGGTCCGTTGCCAATGCTTATGCCTTCGATGTTTTTGCCCTGTTTTGCGACGGTAATTTGAGCCGAAGCATTAATTATATTACCGGTATTTATAACATAACTTACAAGCTTATATGTAGGTTCTACCTGCAAGGCAACCGAAGCAACTACGGCATCCAGTTCTTTTATGCCGACATTCTTTTTATCTGCAACGCGTAAAAATTCTTCGTAAACTTTATCCTGGTCATCATCACTTAAATCATAACCTAAATTAGAAACCGCCGCCATAACATCGGTCTTTGTATCGTTTTTATCGAGACTTATAATGTTATCTTCACCGACCGATGACGTTAGCACACTATTCTGATTTTTGCTATTATCTGAAATTCTATTAATCTGTGCAATAGTTCTGTTTATTTCTGTATATTTTATATCGGTGGAATATCCGTAGGAATTTCCGCAATTCATAATAACATTACTAAATGCATCAAGTGGAATTTCTTCTCCGCCTACACTTGTTTTTACACAGTCTGCCGCGCCACCGATAGCAAGTACTGCGCTACCGACCGCTAATGCGTATTTATTATTGGCAGCAATGCCGATTACCACATTTTTTTCTTTGAGATATGCAAACTTATTAATAAAATCTGCAAATGTATCAGGCATATATACCGCCGCAGTATCGCAGAAGGTTATATTTGTTGCGCCGCTATCTACTGCCGCTTCTACTATTTGCTTTAAAAACTCGCTTTCGGCTCTTGTTGCATCCACAGCGCAAAATTCGACATCTACGCATTTTGATTTTGAAAGCGCCACCAATTCTTTAACAGTTTCCAACATTTTGTCGGGTTTTTTATGGCTCAAATATTCCATACCAAAGGTTGATACCGGCACTTCTATTCTGAGCCTTGCATTGAGCGCGCCGTTCAATGCGGCAACGGTATCTTCTACACTTTTTTTAGTCATTCCTACCGCAACCGATATAATGCTTTTCTTAACAACAGATGTTATTGTACGAATAAGTAAACTATCACTCTTAACATTTTCTATAGCCGGTAACTCTATAACATCAACACACAAATTTTGTAGTTGACGCGCAATTTCAATCTTTTCCTTAAAAGAAAATGTATTTCCTTTCCGGTTAAGTGTTGCATCCGAGATAATAATTTTTTTCATTTTTCTCACCTTTATAAAAAATTTTGCGTTATATCGACCATAAAAACCAAAAAATCCCTGAGGTCGACTTTTACGACCTCAGGGACGAAATAACTTCGCGGTACCACCCTGATTGCCTATATCACACAGGCCACTCATCAAGACTCCAACAAGTCTTTTGTTAAGATAACGGAACAACCCGTAACCGCTTACTGTTATTTGGGCGGTTCTGCTTAGGAGTGAGACTTTTCTACCAAAAGTGTATCACGGTTTGCACCAACCACCGCTTCTCTGAAAAACTTAAAGGGTAGAAAATAATTCCTTCAACGCATTTAACGAAACTATTATACTACCCTTTTTTTACTTTGTCAAGCAAAACATTTACTTGCCGATTACCTATTTAACTAATTTTGTCCAGTTATAAGTATCTTCAATTTTACCCCACTGAATACCGGTTAAAGTATCGTAAAGGTTCTGTGTTACTTCACCGATTTCGCCATTATTAACAGCAAATTTCTCACCCTTATAGCAAAGTTCTCCGATAGGAGATACAACTGCGGCAGTACCGCATCCCCAAGCTTCTTCAAGTTTGCCATCTCTGAGTGCCTTTTCAAGCTCATCTATGCTTAAAAGTCTTTCTTCAACGGTATATCCTTTACCCTTTAATACCTCGATACAAGATTTACGGGTAATACCCGGAAGAATTGAGCCTGAGAGCATAGGAGTTACTATCTTACCATCGATTTTGAACATAACGTTCATAGCACCGACTTCTTCGATATACTTTCTTTCTACACCATCAAGCCAGAGAACCTGTGAATAGCCCTGTTTTTCAGCTCTCTCACCCGCTCTGTTACTTGCGGCATAGTTACCGCCGCATTTAGCGTAACCTGTACCGCCGCGTACGGCACGTACATCTTCATCTTCTATCATAATTTTAACAGGATTTATTCCTTCTTTATAATAACTGCCTACAGGAGATGCAATAATCACAAATCTTGCATTATGTACTGCATGAACTCCCAAGGTCTCATCATTACCGAACATAAACGGACGCAGATAGAGTGAAGTGCCTTCGTTATACGGTGTCCAATCTTTTTCACAAGATACAAATGCTTCGAGCACTTCCATAGCCATATCTTCAGGAATCTGCGGAAGACACAAACGGTCTGCCGAATTATTCATTCTGCGGATATTTTCAATCGGGCGGAAAAGCTGAACTTCACCGTCTTTACGGCGATATGCTTTAAGGCCTTCGAAAATTTCCGAGCCGTAATGCAAAACTGTTGAAGCAGGGTGCAAAGAAATATTTTCAAAAGGAACTATTCTTGCATCGTGCCAACCTTCCTCGCGGGAATAATCCATAATAAACATATGGTCGGTAAAATATTTACCAAAGCCAAGTATACTGCTATCGGGTTTTTTTTTCGGACATGTGGTTTTTGTTATACTAATCTGCATTTTTACCACTCCTTTAATATTGGGCGCCAAGGCGCATTACATTCAAATTAACATCGAGCATATCTGCGCGTTTTGCCGATATTACCTTTTTAAGTGCCGCGGTAACACTTTCATCGCTAAATTCGCCAAGTTCATTTAAAACCTTGCCGACAATAATCATATTAGCCAATGTGGGTGTCTTATTATCACTTGCTAACTTTGTAGCAGGGATATAATAAACATCAACATCCGTTCTCTTAACCTGTCTCTCAACAAGTGTTGAATCAACAAATATTTTACCGCCCGGAACCACAGAATCTTCGTATTTATCCAAAGACGGAAGATTCATAGCGATTAAAACATCGGGGTTTGATACTATAGGAGAACCTACAGGTGTATCGCTTACAATAACGCTGCAACTTGCTGTACCGCCACGCATTTCAGGTCCGTATGACGGCAACCAACTTACCTGCTTATCTTCGGTAAGACCTTTGTATGCCAAAAACTTACCTGAGAAGAGTATACCCTGACCTCCGAAACCTGCAAAAAGAAAATTAGTTGTTTTCATTACTTTTCCTCCTTTGCGGTTCTATCCTTATACACGCCGAGTGGGTAATAAGGAATCATTTTTTCTTCAACCCATTCAAGTGCTTTCTGCGGTGTCATACCCCAGTTTGTAGGACAGGTAGATACAACTTCAACAAGAGAGAATCCCTTGCCATCAATCTGATTCTGGAAAGCTTTTTTGATAGCTTTTTTAGCATTCTTTACATTTTTAACGTTGTTGACTGCTACACGCTCTAAATATTCAGGGCCGTCAAGTTGAGATAACATTTCACAAACCTTTATCGGAAAGCCACAGTGAGATACGTCACGGCCATACGGAGAAGTCTGCGTAACCTGACCGGGTAAGGAAGTCGGAGCCATCTGTCCGCCTGTCATACCGTAAATAGCATTGTTTATAAATATAATGGTTATATTTTCGTTTCTTGCAGCCGAATGAACTGTCTCTGCCATACCGATGGAAGCTAAGTCACCGTCACCCTGATATGTAAACACAATGTGTTCATCGGGGTTGGCTCTCTTAACACCTGTAGCAACGGCCGGTGCGCGACCGTGAGCTGCTTCAATCATATCACAGTTAAAGTAGTTATATGCCATAACCGAGCATCCAACAGGTGCCACACCGATTGTTCTGCCTTCGATTCCAAGTTCATCTATAACCTCTGCTACCAGACGGTGCACTATACCGTGGGTACAACCCGGACAATAATGAAACGGCACATCGGTTAAAGCATGTGGTTTATCAAATACTACCATTATTTAGCACCTACCTTTTCTGCAGTTTTAATAATTTCTTCAAGCACCTGTTCTGGTGACGGAATCATACCGCCGGCTCTGTTGCAAAGTGTTACAGGCGCTTTACATTCTGTTGCCAATTTTACATCTTCTATCATCTGTCCCATAGAAAGCTCTACCGAGATAAATGCTTTGCACTTATCCGCAGCGGCGCGGAATACTTTATTCGGGAATGGCCACAAGGTAATAGGTCTTATCATACCTACCTTTATGCCCTGTTCTCTAGCCTTTACAATAGCATTCTTGGAAACACGTGCGGCAATACCGAAAGCTGCTATACAAATTTCGGCATCATCCATCATAAACTCTTCCCACATTGTTTCGTTTTCTTCTACCTGGCGGTAACGTTCGTAACGTGCAAAGTTGAGTTCTTCAAGTTCATCCGGAACGAGAGACAATGAATTCACAATGTTGTGTTCTCTCTGCATTTTTGTACCTGTTGTTGCCCAAGGCTTTTCTATCATAGGTTTAATATCATATTCAAGAGATACAGGTTCCATCATCTGTCCCATTGTACCATCTGCCAAAATCATAGATGTCATACGATACTTATCCGCAAGGTCAAATCCTTTAACTGTCAAGTCTGCCATTTCCTGAACCGAAGACGGTGCTAAAACAATCATTTTAAAGTCCCCGTGTCCACCGCTTTTTGTAGCCTGGAAATAGTCAGACTGTGAAGGCTGGATACCGCCAAGACCCGGACCACCGCGTTGTACATTAACAATGAGCGACGGTAAATCTGAACCTGCAAGGTAAGAGAGTCCTTCACCCTTTAAGGATACACCGGGGCTCGAAGATGATGTCATAACTCTATAACCGGTTGAAGCAACACCATACACCATATTTATAGCCGCTATTTCACTTTCGGCCTGTAAAAAACAACCGCCGATTTTGGGCATACGCTTAGCCATATATGCCGCAATTTCTGTCTGTGGGGTAATAGGATAGCCGAAATAATGGCGGCAACCCGCAATTATAGCAGCTTCAGCTATAGCTTCATTACCCTTCATTAAAACTTTATCTGCCATTATTACACTACCTTTCTATCTTGATAATACAATCGGGACACATTGTCGCACAAAAAGCACAACCAATACAGTCCGCTTCATTCACTGCTTCTACGGGATGATGTCCCTTTATATTAATTTTATCTTCCGCAAGGCGCAAAACCTTCTTCGGACAAACATCAACACAAAGTCCGCAACCCTTACATTTGTCGGTTTTAAATGTTAATTTTGCCATAATTCCCACTCCCTTATATCAATCAATTTTTTCCTGCAAATTCAAACAAAATACATTAGGCAAAATACCCTTGACACTATTATAAATCTCTTTATCCACCGTTGTCAACACTATAGGCAAACCGGTTGCCTTGGAAATTTCTTTAGCATAGGTATCAGAATTTATAACATCTTCTGCCGTGGTTTCATTACCTAAATTGGAATTATTAATTATTCCTGTAAAACGGATACCTGCGGCATACTCAATCTCTGCTATAACTTCGAGTACCGACTGTGTATCGCGCGTCAGGGGTCTGAAACAGTTGACAACCAAAAACATTTCATAGTTATCTTCTGCGAGTATAGCGGGTGCTAAACGGCCGAGAGCCAATGCGCCACGGTCGTCTCCACCTATATCGAGAACACAGGTAAGGCTTTTATCATCGGTTATAGCATACATATCTTGCGGCAGAGCCGGTATATCAACATTACTTCCGGCATAATCGCTGCAGATAAGCCTGACACCCGATTTTCTAAGTTCTTCAGCGCTGTCCTTTGTTCTGAAATACGGATTAACTATATCCAAATCGGCAATAGCAACCTTATCCCTTGTTTTCTTAAGTTCAAGTGCTAAATTTACCGCGGCATTTGTTTTACCCGAACCATAATGTCCGCAAAAAATATATATTCGCTTATCATTCATAAAAACTTACCAAATTATAGTTTGTTGCGCTGTATTTTTCCACTTACTGTTTTTGGCAAACTGTCGCGGAAAACAACAATTCTTGGATACTTATACGGTGCCGTTTTAACCTTAACGTAATCTTGAATTTCCTTTTTGAGTTCTTCGGTCGGCTCAGTACCGTCAACAAGAACTATACTTGCCTTAACTACCTGTCCTCTTACTTCATCGGGAGCTGCAGATACACCGCATTCAAGAACATAAGGCAATTCCATAATTACGCTTTCAATTTCAAACGGTCCTATACGGTAGCCGGACGACTTAATAACATCATCTACGCGACCAACGTACCAATAAAATCCATCTTCATCGCGCCAGGCGGTATCACCTGTATGGTAATAACCATCATAACGCACTTCGTTTGTTTTTTCTTCATCTCCATAGTAACCTGTGAATAACCCGCAAGGATTACCTTCACTTATATCTACTACGATTTCGCCCGTTTCACCAACCGCCGCAGAGCGACCGTCAGGTGTCATAATATCAACCTTATAAATCGGAGCCGGTTTACCCATAGAACCAATTTTATGAGGAGCTCCGAGCATATTACCTATTATCATAGTGCTTTCACTCTGGCCAAAGCCCTCAAGAATCTGAAGCCCTGTAGCATTTTCAAACTGGCGGTAAACCTCTGGGTTAAGCGCTTCACCCGCTGTAGTCATATGCTTTACTGATGAGAAATCATACTGGGATATATCCTGCTTTATCATCATTCTGAGCATAGTAGGCGGTGCGCAGAAGCTTGTTATCTGGTATTTTGCGAACATCGGCAAAATATCAGCCGCATCAAATCTATCAAAGTCATAAACAAAGGTTGCTGCTTCGCAAAGCCACTGACCGTAGAGTTTTCCCCACATAGACTTTGCCCAACCTGTATCAGATATTGTAAAATGCAAACCGTCAGGGTCAACGGTATGCCAGTATTTTGCAGTATGGAAATGGCCGAGCGGATATTTATAATTATGCGCGGCAATTTTAGGATATCCCGAAGTACCCGATGTAAAGAACATAAGCATTGTATCATCCCCACAGGGCGTATCTTCTGTTCTCTCATAAACAGTGCTGTACATACTATATTCTTCATCGAAATTGCGCCAACCGTCACGGGTTCCGCCAACCATAATTTTAGTTGTAAGGGTCGGTGACTTTTTAGCCGCCATATCAACCTGATTTGCGGTATCACCATCAGCAGTACAGATAATGGCACTGATACCAGCCGAATTGAATCTATACTCAAAATCGTGCTCAACCAACTGGTTTGTGGCCGGAATCGCGATAGCACCGAGCTTATTAAGTCCGATTATAGCAAACCAGAACTGGTAGTGGCGCTTTAGTACGAGCATTACGCGGTCGCCTTTTTTGATGCCGATAGATTTAAAATAGTTAGCGCATCTGTTGGATGCTTTTTTAATATCTTTGAAAGTGAAACGGCGCTCGGTCTTATCTTTTGATATGTGGAGCATAGCCAACTTCTCAGGTGACTTTTCTGCCACCGCATCAACCAAATCAAAACCAAAATTGAACTTATCTACATTTTTAAAGGTAATATTTGTGGGTGTGCCGTTTTCGTTTTCTGTAATATCAATATACTTTTTATATATTCTGTCTTCTTCATCGCGGCTAATAGCCCTTGTTTTTAAAGCGGGTTTTGCCGATGAGAGTTCGGGAATCGGTTCACCTGTAGGATTAAGTACGATAGCATAGAAATAACAGTCACTTCCATTTACAGCAATCATACCGTGCGGTGTGGAACTGTTATAGTATATACTGTCCCCCGGTCCTAAAATTTCGGTATGCTCACCTATCTGAACCTTGAGATTTCCCTTAATGATTATATCACATTCCTGACCGGAGTGACTGGTAACTTCAATCGGTTTATCCTGAGCATTTTCATCGTATGTACTGCAAACATAAAGCGGTTCTGCAATACGGTTTCTGAAAGCCGATGCTAAATTATAATATGTCATACCGTGTGCTTTTTCGATTTTTTGACCGTTACCGCGGCGTGTTACGGTATAGGAACGAAGTGTCGGAGACTGACCTTCAATAATATCAGTAACATTGACATTAAATACCTGAGCGCAACGGTAAATAAAGGCAAAGTTTAAATCAGACTCGCCATTTTCACACGCCTTATATTCTTCGAGTGAAACACCCACCTTTTCGGCAACCTGTTCCATACTCAAGTTTTCAATTTCGCGTAATTCCTTAATACGCGATGACATTTCCTTGATTTTGTTATCAAGTCCTAAAGTTTTTGACATGTTTTTTCCTCCGTCTTTTTTTGGGAAAACTAATAATGCTCGCCCCAAAGTAATGACTTTGAGACGAGCAATGAATTCTTATTCAATACCCGCGGTACCACTCAAATTGCAGTAAACTGCCACTCTTGGAATCTATCAATTCCTATGCCTTCACGCAGCAATCACGGCGGGGTTCTACTTACCTGAAAAAGGCTTTCTTCCCCACGGCTCGAAAGTTACAAACATCAGTAAAGTCACAAATGGCTTTCACCAACCGCCATCTCTCTGAACCGACCGTATCCGACATCCTCTTCGTCAACGCCTTTATTAATTTGACTTATTACGAGTATATCACTATTTTTTGGCTTTGTCAATACATTTTCTGCTTAATCGCAGCAAGGGTCTGCCTTTCCTTTAGGCGCGACTTTTTCGGGCGCGGGTGCAGTTGTATCACCGAGTCCCGCAGTCTCTGAAAAAAGCACATTAGCATTTGTCATATCAACAACATTACTCGGAATAATTATCTTGGATGCTCTGCCATCCGACAAGGCTATAAGCGCTTCGTACTTTTTAAGCTCAAGCACTGCTGCATCGGCCGCAGCTTCCTTAATTTCACGTAGTCCGTCCGCTTCGGCTTTCTTGGACAGATATATTGCCTTGGCTTCACCTTCGGCACGTGCAATACGTGCATCGCGTTCACCTTCGGCCGCCAGAATCATTGCCTGTTTATCACCTTCGGCTCTGGTGATAGCGGCCGCCTTATGTCCTTCAGCCTGAAGCAAGGTTTCACGACGGTCACGTTCTGCCTTCATCTGTTTTTCCATCGCATTCTGGATTTCAGTAGGCGGTATAATATTTTTAAGTTCAACACGGTTTACCTTTATACCCCATTTATCTGTAGCTTCATCCAGAATCTCGGTCATTTTGGCATTTATAGTATCACGGGAAGTGAGAGTGCCATCAAGTTCGAGCTCGCCAACGATATTACGGAGTGTAGTTGCCGCAAGGTTGGAAAGCGCAGAAATAGGATTAACTGCACCGTACGCATAAAGTTTAGCATCGTATACCGCATAGTAAATAACGGTATCAATTTGCATAGTAACGTTATCTTTGGTAATAACGGGTTGCGGCGGAGAATCAAGAACCTGCTCTTTAAGAGTTACTTTCTTAGAAATTTTTTCTATCAACGGAATCTTGATATGCAAACCGGCCGACCAGGTGGTCCTATATTTACCAAGCAATTCAACTACATATTCGTGTGCTTGTGGAACAATTTTAATATTGGCAACAATCAAAGCCAAAATTAAAAACATTATAATAGCAATAATCATAGAAATCTCTCCTTAAATTTATTCTGTTTATATTATAGCATAATTATGTGTAATTTACAATAAGAACCGAAATATTGTGCATAAACAACATTTAAATATTATACAAAAAACACGACTACTGGCTAAGCCGATAGTCGTGTTTTTATACTATTAGACCTATATTCTTGCAACTCCGGTTTCCTTAGCCGCTTTTTTTACAGCTTCGGCAACCACAAGTGCTACACGTTTATCAAGAGCCGTTGCGATGATGTTTTCTTCGGTTATCTCATCATCTGGGATAAGGGAAGCTAAAGCATACGATGTAGCAACCTTCATCTCTTCATTAATACAGGTAGCTCTGCAATCAAGCGCACCGCGGAAAATGCCCGGGAAAGCCAGTACGTTATTTATCTGATTCGGGAAATCGGAGCGGCCTGTTCCAACAACTCTTGCACCGGCAGACAAAGCCACGTCCGGCATTATTTCGGGTGTAGGATTAGCCATCGGGAAAACTATAGCATCTTTTGCCATTGATTTTACCATTTCAGCTGTTACAAGATTAGGCGCGGAAACACCGATAAATACATCGGCATCAACCAACACATCGGCAAGTGTACCCTTTTTGTGTTCAAGATTTGTTACCTTTGAAATTTCTTCTTGAGCGGGATTGTTGTTTTCGCCGCCTTCACATATAATACCGAAACGGTCACAGAAAGTAAGGTGTTTTACACCAATATTCATTAAATGCTTACCAATAGCAATACCTGCTGAACCTGCGCCATTGATAACTACTTTAACATTACCTATTTCTTTTTTAACAAGCTTTAAAGCATTAATAAGGGCTGCGGCAACAACGATTGCGGTACCGTGTTGGTCGTCGTGAAAAACAGGTATATCGCATACTTCTTTAAGTTTGCGTTCAATTTCAAAACAACGCGGTGCTGAAATATCTTCAAGATTAATTCCGCCGAATGAACCTGAAAGAAGATATATAGTACGTACAATTTCATCAACATCTTTTGACCTGATGCAAAGCGGGAAAGCATCTACATCGGCAAAGTTTTTAAATAGTGCACACTTACCTTCCATAACAGGCATACCGGCTTCAGGGCCGATATCACCAAGACCCAAAATAGCAGTGCCGTCTGTTACAACTGCAACAAGATTAGAACGGCGCGTAAGCTCATAAGACTTGTTTATATCTTTGTTTATTTCAAGGCAAGGCTCTGCAACACCTGGGGTATAAGCGAGAGACAAGTCTTCTCTTGTGTTTATTGGTGCGCGTGATATGACTTCTATTTTACCGCCCCACTCATAATGCTTTTTAAGTGATTCTTTTCTAATATCCATATCTAACACTCCCAAGGAAATTTATATTTATTAAGGCCAAGTTCATCACGAACAGCTATAATTTCTTTCTGCACAGATTCATTTATCGGTACACCATCTTTTCTGGCAATACCAATTTCGTACTCTTTTTCACCCGCGGTGTAAATTCTGTCAGCGCCCAGTGCTTTTTTGGATGTACGCATACTGCGACATATATCCCCTGCTTTTTTACGAGCAATATCTTCACCCATAAAATGCTCTGTATCTATAGCAATAAACCAGTGACCTAATTGATACGGGCGAATATTTCCGTTTTCATCCTTACCGTCGAGTGCCTTTCCGTAAGCACCATCCTGAAGAATAGATGAAAAAAATTCTACCGCCAAGGCGAAGCCATAACCCTTATATCCGCCAAGATCCTCACCTATTCCGCCAAGGGTAGTAAGCGCGGCTGTACCGTTTCTTATTTTCTTTAGAGCTACTCCCGCATCGCCTTCAACAGATGAGCCATCATCGGCAATAATGGTTCCGGGATGTACATCCTCTCCAATTCTCTCATAATATTCAATTTTTCCGTTTTGTGTAATTGAGGTGGCACAGTCGAAGTTAAAATCAAAAGCTTCATCTGTCGGCACACCTATGGTAAATGGGTTAGTACCAAACATACCTTCAACACCGTGCGTTGGTGCTACAGAAGGTCGTGCATTAGTCCCCGTCATACCGATGCAACCGGCTTTTGTAGCCATTGTAGTATAATATCCTGCAATACCGTAGTGACAGGAATTGCGTACAACGACCATACCCATGCCATATTCCTTAGCCTTTTGTATTGCCATAGTCATAGCCTTGTAACCAATAACCTGTCCCATACCATTATGCCCGTCAATAACGGCTGTGGTAGGTGTTTCTTTGATTATTTCGATTTCGGTAATGGCATTCTGGATACCTGCTTTTATTCTATCAAGATAAATAGGTTTAAAGCGGTTTACACCGTGTGATTCTATTCCTCTTTTATCTGATTCGAGCAAAACATCAGCACAGATTTCAGCATCGGCTCTTGGTATACCGTAACCGACAAAAGCATCAATTACAAAATCTGTAATCGTTTTCCAGTCAATAATATTTTTGCCAGACACTATAAGCCCTCCCTTAATAGAAAAAGAGCGCAACTATTCCAAGGAATAGTGCACTCTAAAATCTCTATATCTATTATAACACTATTTCCTCAAAAGTCAATATTTTAAATATACCAAAGTTCTTTTTTACCCGTAGAAACCGCATAGGCCCCCATATTAAGAGCGGCTGTGACTTCACTCTTTGTTTCAATAAGCCCTCCGGCAATCAACGGCACTCCAACAGATGAAAAACGCTCGATTATTTTGCCGATAACTCCCGGCATTATCTCCACCACATCAGGAGAACTGTTGTAAAGCATATTTTCGATACTGCTAACACCTTGCGAGTCATACACAAAAAATCTCTGTACCGTCAGCATACCCATTTCCTGAGCGCTTCTTATCAGGTTTGCTCGTGTACTTATTATACCATCTGCACCGCATCGAGAAATATATTCAACCCCTGCTTTATCCTTGCCGATACCATCCGATAAATCAATATGTACAAAAATTATTTTGCCCTCTTTTTTGGCTTCAGCAATTTTTTCTTTGAGCGAAAGCAAATTACAACCCAAAAGAAAAACTATATTAGCCGGTGATTTAAGTGCTTCGATAAAGCGTGACTCGTGTACAGCGGCAATAATTGGATTGATTTCCAGAGAATCATAAAGTTCCTTTTGTGTCAAAAACGAACAACCCCCTTCAACTCATAACACCGCAAGTATAACATATTTCATTTTGTTTCGCAATAAAAATCAGAATCATTAACAAATTGCAATAATTAACAAAATATGAAACAGCAATTAAAATTAGTATTTCTTTCGGCAACTCAACAACAAAATAAAAGAGACCAAAGTGGTCTCTTTCTTATGTGTTTATTATTTTGTTTTCCAAACAGATATTGTAATAATATCTTATAGCGCCGCTACAGTAGTGAGAAATTTTTTCGTTTGCTTGTTGGGGCAAACCGTAATATGCCTCAGCTATTGAACCTGCTATGGCCGCGATGGTATCGCCATCGCCCCCTAAAGATACTGCGTTGCGCAACGCGTCAAAGAAATCTTCTGACTCTAAAAAACATTCTATGGCTTGTGGCACACTTCCCTGACAGGTGACATCAAACTGATACGAAGGGCGAATTTCATCAAGGGTAAACCCAAGAGTATAATATTTATTTTCTATATATTGTTTAATTTCTTGCTTTGATTTGCCTGTTCTTGCAAGGAAAACGGCCGCCGCTACCGCTTGTGCACCTTTTACACCCTCCGGATGATTGTGTGTAACTTCTGCGCTCCATCGGGCAAGTTTTTCGGTTTCTTCTATACTTTCAGATACCCACGCCACAGGCGAAACACGCATGGCCGCGCCATTGCCGAAACTGTTATATGCGCCCATAAAATCACTTCTGAGCCAACGGTAAAAATGCTCACCATAACCGGCGGACGGAAAAGCTCTGCCGATTTTACGCATATAATAAACAACCCAGGACTTGAAATCTTCTTCATCGTTTAAATCGGCTTTTGCACAGGCGCAACCGACAGCAAAGGTCATCATACTGTCATCTGTAAGGTGCGACTCTTCTGTAAAAAGCTCAAAATCTTTAGTTTTATCAGACTCGAATTCATAAGGTGAACCTACAATATCACCTATAATCGCGCCAAGCATTTAATTCACCGCATTTCTCTAAAAATTTTCTAAAACCAGAACATTTATCTGTTTTGTGTCAAATGTACCCGCATCTATGGCTATCACTCCGTAGCCATAAAAAATACCCGCATCGTTTTTGTCGCGTGTTACATCAAATTTATCGGCATAGAACGTTGGTACGTGACCGCAAACAAGGATTTTATCGGGAATAGGTCTTCCTTCTATGTATTTTTCGGTCCATCGGGTCCATCGCGCCATCTCCCACTGAGCAGAATCTGCTTCTTTTCTACTCTCGGATGTTTTTGCATTTTCCGGTAGCCATCCGTGAACAAAAACATATTTTTCGGTTTCAAAATAATCGACCGTTTCGGCTATAAAATCGCATATTCTGTCAACTGTTCTGCTTTTGCCCGAAAAGTCTATTGTATCATCTACAGGATTGATAAAATATTTGCCGAAAAAATCTTCGAGTGTACGCATAGTTCCGTTGATATAATTATGCGGCAAAACTTTTCCCGTCTCTAACAGTTTAATAAGTAAATCTTCGTGATTTCCGCGTAATAACACCTTACGTTTCAGTCTTTCAAAAAACTTAAGCACCTGGACATTTTCGCTGCCTCTGTCAAAATAGTCTCCACAACATACAAGGAGATGCTCAGGATTTTCTTTATCGAATCCCGCTTTATCGAGCGCTTCTTTTAACAAAGTGAAATGGCCGTGAATATCCGAAACGACAAATAATTTCTTTTTATTATTCATTTTTACCATTCCCTTAATTTTTCGTAATTTATACGGTCTGCAACAACTGATATTAAGACAGCACTGTTTATAAACTTATAAAAGTCAGATAGCCAACTACTGACAGTTGAAAGCATATATGGGTTTTTATGATTATGCTCGTTTCCGCAATATTCCGGGAAAATAATGCTTGAAGTCATATCAAACATCATACCAAACGGTTTCGCCAATTTATGCATAACCTCATAATACATATCATCATATTCTGCTTGCCTGGCAAAATAAAACGCTTCAAGCATTTCACCCGTCTCGTATTTCTTATTTTTATGTGCATCACTGAACCGAATTGTTCCGTCATCAAGTGTTTCAACCAACACCGTAATTCTATAGCTGCAGTTACAATATTTTGAATTAAATACAAGTATAAGCCCTTTATTCTCATCATAATAAATTTTTACGGTTTCCTTTAAGGATGTAATAAATTCATTTACATCAAACTCTTTGGCGTGTTGCTCGTTTTCAAGATAAGCACAAGGTTCAATATAACGGCGGCGCCCAAATGTTTCTTCATTAAAATACTCATAATACAAATCGGCGTTCGAAGTTAAAATCACTTCTTGAATAAAATACAAAACTGACTTGATATCGGTAAATTCTGCAAAAATTTTATTGTCCTGCACATTCGATTTACCCCATATCATATCTAAAACCTTTTGAAGTTTAATATCGTCAATTCGTTTTAATAGATTTTTAATTGCACATCCGTTGTCGTGTATGATATAACAATCTTCCACTTTATAAACACTTAATTTCAAATCTGTTCCGCCTAAGAATTGGGGAATTATAATGTTTAAAACGTTATTTTCATAACTGGTGCAAATATTATCAAAAAACTGTTTCAACAGTTCTTCCGGTTCGGCAAATTTCACCGCTGGTTTCCAATCTCTTATTTTGGCGGCTTCTTTAGATTTCTTTTTAAGTAAGGCACAAACTTCTTCAATTCTAGTGATTGTGTAATCAAAGACATTTTTATCGGTTTCCGCTAAAAGCGCAAAGACACTGTCATCGGTTGGTAGGGTGCGAAGAGTACGTTTATAGTTTTCTTCTACTTGCTTCATAGAACATACAAAAACTACATCCGATGATAATATATCCGCCCCTCGTGCTACGGCAACTTTTTCACAAGCTTCAATATCAAATTCCTTTTCGATAACTTTGTTTTTCGTGTTTAATGTTAAAGCCAATCTGAAATATCCCGCCAATTTGATTTCTTTTTGAAAAATATATCTTAACCTTTCCTCTTCGAAACGTGGATAAATTAAATAATAAGAATCCAAACCGTTGTATCGGGTTTTACAAAAATCTGCAATCGCAACTACAACGTGTGAAGCGGTAAGGTATTCTCCGCCGAATTCACTCATCACCTCTTCGGCCTTTTCGAAAATTGTTTTCAACAATAAAGTCTGTACCATAAAATCCCCCTAACCGTTCAATATTTCTATCGCTTGTTTTACGTTATTTTCATCTATTCCATCACGGTAATTGTCGGTCTTTACAAAGTGATTTCTTAGCGACTGTGAATCCAAAAATCTATCATCAAGTACAACAAAATTTTCGGTTTCAGGGTGGTTTTCAAGCCACATTTCTATTTCCGTTTCACGAGAACGGCCGATGAATTCGGTTTTATCAAAAACAATTAATCCAAAGCGAGCAAAGATATCATTTATCTCTTTACCGACCTGACCGCATAAAGCCATATCCTTATCCCAATGTTCGCGCCAGGACGTAGACAATACGATTTTAGCAGATGTTGCATCAATTATTTGTTTGACCATATTTAACCGTTCAGGGTCAATAACAACTCCGTAATACCCACATTCGCGTATATATTTTCGGGAATTTAAAACTCCGTCAAAATCAAGAAAAACAACCTTCACTCTCTTCACCGCCTTTATTTTATTATATCATATTGAATATACATTCTTCAAGACAAAAAAGGGATGGCATAAACCATCCCTTTTTAGTTATTAATTTATTTCATAGGTTTCTTCGACTACTTCATCTACTAAGCCTATTACATCTTTATATGCGCTTAATTTAAAATTAACATATTCCGGCGTAAGCGGAGCTTGTGAAGTCACAGCCGGTGGCTCTTCGCCAAATAATGTTTTATAAATCATATATGCGCCGACATATCCCGCAAGAGGCGTACTGTGTTTATGAACATCGTTTACACACATATCTGCTTCTGCTACGCCCTTATTGATAAGCGCCTGAACTCCGCCCTTCCAGTTAAGAAGCGGTACATCTTTATATCTTTCAAAGCTTAGGTTAATGATATTTTCCGACTCATTATGGGCGGGGAAAATTACTATAGACGTGTTAGAATTATCACAAATATCTTTAATGACGCTAAAATCTTCAATCGCGTTTTGCGAATAGAAACCGCACTGGAACACATAACAATACTCGCCATTCATTATTTCATCGCATATTTCATCGTTTGAAATATATGTATCAATCTCTGCCATACCGATAGATACCGCATTAACAGAATAGCCGTTATTAGCAGTATCAAGCATATCATTTAATGTAGCACCTATCTGCGAACTGCCGATAAAGCTATTTCCCAATATAAGAATTTTCTTTGAACCGTTAGTTTCCGAAAGCGTTGTGAATTCTCTGTCCGGAACAATGGTTTTTGCACTATCGACCATATTGTCGGCAGCGGACTTATTGAGTTCGGCATAATCCACAGACATATTTACAGTATATTTCTTTTCATCATAATATCCCTTCATATAAAACTTTCTGTAAAAATTATCCTTGCCGTTCTCTTTTTTGTAAACAATATTCCAATCAATATCTATACCTTTAGTTTCATCGTATGCATAACGTTCCTCGTAAACATCTTTTTCTTCTGATACCGCTTTCGAAGTCAATGTTCCGATTTTTTTGCCATTTCTTTTTATATCGAAAGTCTGGTTGTCCGCCTTTGATAGCTTCCAGTCTTTCGGTAATTTCATCTGCAAAACAAGTCCGGTTTTGTTATCTTTTATTCTTATAGTAGTCATTTCGTTTGCAGACAGTTTTCTGCCGACGATTTTCTTATAAATATCTTCAGGGGTCTGCTCTTCACTGCTACTTTGTTTGGAGGAATCTTTATCTAAAGAATCAGATTGTGGGCGGGAATCAGAACCCGAAGAACTACCATTTGATGTTACAGGTTTCTTTTGGGGTTTTGATGACTCAGACTTAGAAGAAGACTCTACATCTGATTCAACATCCGACTCGGCGGATGACTGATACTGGGAATCATTTCCCGCTTCGCCGTTTGAAGTATCTAACGCGCATCCCGGGCATAAAGCCATAATCATAGCAATTATAACAAATAATACCAACACTCTTTTCATAACCCTACTCCTTTACTTAAACAATTTACTAAGATAAATTGATTATCTTGATATTATTATAGCATATAGGAGCTGTTAGTGCAACTTGATTTTTTCCGGGTGGCGTTCCTAATCAATCATACAAAAATTCATAATCGGGCAAAGACTTCCATTCTTCTGTTTCAATCAGTACATCGCGTATACCCTTGCAGGTATCAAGGAATTTTTGCCCCTTTTTATCGGTTGTTTCATAGGATAAAACCGTTTCTGGCACTGTGACTGTTTTATCAACATCCCCCACCTTTACCGACAAAATCAAGGTCATATATGGTGTAGATACGCCATTACCGTGCGGATTGTATTCATCGGGATACGACTCAATATCAAGTTCTTTTATAAGTTTCCATATCTCCGCCCGTTCTTCGATAGAAAGTTCAAGATGAGTTGCATAATCTTTTGGGTTTGTCGCTTCTTTTGCTTTTATAAGTGTACCGGTCTTACTGTCGTAAGAACTCAAGCCGTAAACATCCCAGGTGAGCGAAAAAGAGAATTCTTCTACATTATCCATTGTCCATTCTCCCCCGTATCTTGCCCACAAAATAATTTCTTTTAATTCATCTATCTGATTTTGTGTCAGCTCTGCCTGACCTTTGTCACAACGGACAAAACCTTCGGCGATATTTATTCCGTAATTCGTGCCAAACTCGGTATCTATCCTATATTGCGGTAAGCATTTACATATTTTTTCTTTTTTGTAATCTAAATTTGCAAGTATGTCAGTCATAACAACAGAATTTCCCGACATAAAGGTGAATTTTTCATCAGAATCGAAATAGATGGTAGTCATTGTATTTCCACAATAACCAGTTATAGGATTTTTCACTGTCTGTGCCACCTTAGCAACACTATGCTCGTGGTCTTTGTTTTGCAGAATATTATTATAATACAGTAAAATATCTTCTTTATTTTCAGGCATTTTATCCCTTGGAACTTCTATCATAATATGCCATTCCGCAATATCACAGGTTCCCGTTTCCGGCAAAATAGAACCAATACTTATCTGCAGTTTTGCATCGGTGTCGATTTTCACAAAGTCTACATTATGTCTGATTGAACCGCTGCCTTCTTCAAGCAAAACCAATATAACTGCATTATTTTGAAAATATTCATCGTTATACCTATCACAAGCATCAAGAAAACCGGCTGGAGATACGGACGAAATTTTACTCTTTCGGCCAAGGTCGTATTTATCCTTATTGGCATTATAATATTCTTTAAGTTCATCGGCAGAACGTACAACCGTAAATGTCGGATACACAACATCTGAGTGATACCCGTTCGTTCTGATATACTGAACTTTAAAGTCTACATTTTGTTCTGGTATACCTTTGCCGCCGTTACCGAAAATGTCTGTAAAGGCAAGAGCAGTAACAATAGATAAGATAACCACCACACAGATAATACCTATAATTATAATTTTCTTTTTATTTGTCATATTCCGACACCCCTTTCTCAGTCTGTAAGTCCGAGCAATGCTAAAAGCTCTTGCATTCTTTTTTCAGAAAGATGTGTTTTAATACCGCTATCCGCATTGTATAACTGTACATCGGTCATTATAAATTTGATTTCTTTGCCATCCGACATTTTAAAGCATAATTCCAGTCCCGATTTTTCCACCGAATCTTCTTCTGATGAACTGTCACTAAAATCCATTGCTTCATCCTTCAAAGCAGAATTTGAATCTGTCGACTGGGACTGAGTATCAAAGCGTGATTCAATAAGGGATAAATAAATTTGATTTATTTTATCGGTATCAGTAATTTTTTCAGATAAATTATAGCCATTTATCTCCAATGAAGCGAACACAGCATTACTATCTGCCATATCTTCGGGTGCGACGCCTTTATCTGCATTTATTATAGGCGGTAAAAGCATCAGCGAACACACCAGTAAGGCCGCACAAAGTGGAACACCTACTGATATAACTCTTTTTTTCTTTTGTTTTCTTTTCTTTATTATTTCTTCACTGCGGCGAAAAACCTCCGCTTTTATCTCTTCGAAACTTCTCATAATAGTAACTCTCCATCTTTCCCAAGAATGATGCGAAGTTCCTTTTTGGCACGATATAAAAGATTATCTACTTGTTTTCGGTTTTTCCTTATAACCTTTGCAGTTTCTTCATATGACAGGTCTTCAAAATAAATTAAGTGTATAACCTCACGCATACTCTCAGGTAACTTTTCAACGGCCGTATTAACTATCCGTTTTTTCTCTTCTCTGAGAACGACTTCTTCAAGCGTCTCTTCAGAGTTGTGGAGTTCTCGTGTATCGGACAGTTCCGTAAAATCAATAACCTTTCGGTGCTTTATGTAGTTTAAGGCACGGCTACGGCCGAGCATAAACAGATAAGTTTTTAGCGTTACCTTGAAATTGTACTGATTTTTATTGACTATCAAATCCGAAAAAGCATCAATAGCAATATCTTCGGCAGTGTAAATATCCTGCACATAACGATTGATAAAGAACACAAGATTATCAAAATAATCTTTTATTATTTCATCAAAGGCACTTTCATCACCTTCAAGGAAACGGCGGTAGCTACCGGCGCCGTTATCCATATATTTTCCTCCTGAAACTTGGGGCTCATATCTGAGCCTTTCACTTATTATACAACCGAGAAACCATAAATTCCTTATAAAAAATGCAAAAGCCTATAACTTTTGCAAGTTACAGGCTTTCATCTTTATGGGTGTTTAGTTCTTGGTTATGCTCCCATAACTGCATCGGAATTTTCTAAACACATTATAACATATCGAAAGTCGGGGTGCAAGGGCAAGACCCATCCCCTTAAAAACGACTGTTTTTACTTGACATCTAATTCCTCATAAATACCGATTAATTGCAATGCCCATTCCTTTTGCAACTGATATTTATAGTTGGCTGCAATAGGTCCGATTATTGTTCCGCCTTTATAGGTTGTCTCAAGTGTTTTGACATAATTGGCATACTGTTCTTTGCTACTCTTTTCCCATTTAGATTTCATATCTGAAACCGAACTGTGTAAATCATCGGTAGTTTCATACAAAGAAGTAGCGCCGTTATAATTCATTATTTCACTAAAATATTTATCTGCTACCTGCTTCCATTTTTTGGTATACTGCTCTGCAAGTTCAATCATCCCGATGGTTGTAGTATATTCAGGTTTCTTTTGCTCTTCTAAATAAACGCCATCTATTTCACGAATTAATTTTTCCGATAAAGTTTCTGCGTTTTCTTGATAAGCTGAATTCGTTTCGGACAATGGTTTTTTCTGTGAATCAACATTGGTGTCCTTGTTACATCCGCAAAGAGATAACCCTATAACCGCGAAAGTCAGTAATATGGCCAATATTTTTTTCATAATATCACCGCCTATGTGTATTATAGCATAGAAGTGATAAAGTCGCAATACGAAGCAAAAGGTAAAATCCCGAACGCTTTCGCATTCGGGATTTTTGTCTCTCGTGTCCGAAAAAAAACTGAGTAAAAACCTAATTTTCTTTAGTTCGCGGATTATTTTAATTAAAATACAAAAATATTGCCACGATGCCTCTAACATGGCCCAATTAGATAAGATGGTCGGTGAAATACATACCAAAAATCATTTTTAACCACAATGCTATATGTATAATTACTATTAGTAACAACATCAGTACTAATATTATAAGCATTATTTTGAAAATTTTCATATTTCCACCGCCTTGAGTTTAGTATAGCAAAAAGATAAAAATAAATCAATGCGCAGCATTGTATGTAATCCGTCGAAGACGGAATGTAATCATTTTCGTCAGAAAATGTATGTAATCCACCGTAGGTGGTATGTAATCAATCCGAAGGAAATGCACCTACGGTGATGCCATACGCCTGCGGCGATTACATACTCGCTACGCGAGATTACATACCAATCCTTCGGATTGGATAAAAATAAAGCACTTGTCAAAACAAGTGCTTTATTTTTTGTCTCTCGTGTCCGAAAAAGAACTGAGTAAAAACCGAGGATTTTCTCATTATTCGGTTATTAATTAAAACAAATAATATGTCACTTATACTGTAGTAGCTAACGATTCTTCTAATTCTTGCAATTTCATCAAATATTCTTTAGCTTCATCAATAAAACTATCGGCAATATTAGCACTTTGACAGTCGATAATTGCAGCTTGTAGTTCCCTTATTCTTACTCTAATAAATTTCATAGGCGGCATTTCATCGAGTTCCTTAGATCGATTCAACATCGTTTTTGCCCTATCTATATTAAATCTTAACCTTTTCTCGATTTCAAATCTAAATATTTCTCGTTCCTTATCCATTGCAATCGCTTTATTTTCACGAGAAATATGTTCTTCAAATCTATTCATCTTTCTACTTAAATCAGAAATTAAAATTTCCAATTTATCTTCTTTAGTGATACCTCTATTTGAATCAAGCATTGCGGGATTTAAATTAACCAAACTCATTACAGAATAATTGTTTTGGGCATTAGCAGTTTGTTTTATAGCTTCTGTTATATTTTTTTGATCTTGGACTACTTCATCGTATAATCTGTTCTTACGATAAGAAACTGTAGTTAATCCAGCAATGTCAAAAATATGACTCTGACCTTCCTCCTGAACTAATACGACAGGTTTATCATATGCGTGTCTAATGCCTAATTCGTATAATACGTTCGGATTTTTAGAACTCAGATCACAAAGTACCATTGGCTCATTAATTAAATGATTATATATTTTTGCTTGAATTAAAGTGCTTTCACTATTTTCGTCCATTCGAAAAGCAGTATATCCAGCATCTTCTATTGCTGGTTTAAAAATTTGCTCATATATTTTTTTAAAGTGTCCCTTTTCATATCCTTCAGGATCAGTAAACGGCATAATTACAAAACAAACTTTTCTATCTTCTAGCAATTGTACTTCCACATTCTTTTCAACCATAATATAACATCCTTCTTTGAAATTTAACAAAATTTTACATTTAAATATTATAATCTATTTTGTATGGAAAATCAATAAAGAACAAAAAATAACTTAAACAACAAGTACCTAAATTATAATAAAAAAATCCTCATTCCAATGAGCAGGGTTGCTAAGGACAGTTATGTTTTATAGGAACGCTGAGCATTGCGAAGGGCAAGAGAATTGAGAGAAGTTTCGGCTTCTCTCTTTTTTTCTTGCCCTTTTTCTTTTTATATCGGTACATTCGACTATTAAGCCTTCTTTAAGTACAATTATTGTAGAAACTTAAAGGAGGCTATTTTTTATGGGGAAATTCATTGAAGAATTTTATTATGGAAATCTTGATCCACAAGCACGTAACACTAAGGAAAACAAAGCCGTGCAAAAGCAAATGGAAGTCTTGATGTCAAATGAGGATTTCTTAACCGAGAACCTTTCGGGCGAAAGCAAGAAAAAGTTTCTTGATTTTGTCAATGCTTGGGGTGTTGTGAATGGTGAATCGAACCTCGACAGTTTTATTATGGGTTTTCGTCTTGGTGCTCAATTTACATACGACACATTCGTAAACGATGAAGCTCCATTCAAGGACTTGCTAAAGGAGTGCTAATATGAAGGAAAAGAAATATTACATTGCGCTCGATGACTTTGAGCGTCGGGTAGTCGTGAACTGTATGAACGAAATGCGGGACAAACTTATTGCCAGCGGAAAGTACACCGATGCTTTGGATGAGGTATTGCTGAAAATCATTGGTGCAAAACAAAAGAAATTTAAGGTAATCTACAAGGAGGCGTGATTATGGAAAAGGTTATTTATGATGAAAAGAATGGTCTTTGGTATGAATTGCAAGGCGACTATTATATTCCCTGCTTGAGGTTGCCGGAGGAAGAACAACAGCATATCGGTGTGTGGGGACAACGGCATTTACGGTATATCAAACAAAATCGCAAGGTTTTATATCTTAATCTGCTGACAAGCGGCAAGCTGAAAGGATACCTTGCAGACCTCGATAAGCAGGCGGAAGAAATGTTCGCCCGACTTATAAAACAGATATCAGAATGTGAAGGCGTAACAGAGCAACTCAAAGCAGACGATCAAATGGAGTGGGTTGCTCGAATGAATAACATCCGTAGCAGAGCTACGGAAATCGTTAATAGCGAGTTGATATATTAGTAAAAAATCGAGGGCACATAGAAAGTGTCCTCGATTTTTGTATAAGCTTACAGTTTGTTTATTATATTCGTTTTTAACAACTCGGCGCACACCATCCACGCTATGAAAAAATCAAATAATTCAGCATAAATGCTCGGATCCAGTTTTAAATCTGTTTCTTTGTCAGGTAGTTTGGTTTTGTATTCTATCCATAGATTGTATACATTATCCCAGGTTTCCTTGATATCTGTTATCCGATAATTAATATCTTCAAAAGCCGTATGATTGCTGTAGCAATATATCAACAATTCTTCCATAGCTGAATTCTTTTGATGAATGTCCTTGTCAAGTTCGTAGAATTTATTCTTTTTCAAATATACTTCTAATGAGCCGGTTGTTAATGATTGCAAACGGTTATACAACCCTTTGTATGTTTCGTTTTGTAACTGTTTTTTCTCTTGCTTTCTTTTGTGCTTTTCCATAATCAAAAACTGCACCAAAAATATGATCAAACCGTTACTTATAATTGGAGTAAACAGTAGTATCCAATCTTTAACTTCCATAACTATTACCTTAAAATCTCTCATCTAACATTTTTGAGCTTCCCTTACCAGAGCGATCCCACTGCAATCATTGATAAATTGCTGTAAAAAGCCATAATAATGTCTACCATTATTTCTTTTTACATTGTTTTTTTCTCGCATCTTTTATAGTCACTTCGTGAAACAGTTCATCGTTCATTGCAATACATTTGTCGGACAGTATTCTTATCCTTCCTCTCTTGGCAAATGAAAGAATCAACGGATATGAGGTTGTAGCTCGACAATCTATTTTAACAGTATCATTTTTAAAATTATCGAACAGATACGAAACGACCTGCATAAAACCACTGCATTTACCATTGCCTGCTGCAAAATCCCAAATTTTTGTATATCCAAAATGTTTTGTTACAATTATGTACCAATTATCCTTTGCGAAATAATAGATTTGTTCCAATCTCAGGCAATCGCAGGCATTTACAAAATCATCTACATTTGTGCACTGGGTATAAAATCGCATTTTTTCAGGATAGGCACTTGACGAAATGCTCTTTATGCTTTCCAAGTCATCCATACCGATTAACTTGTCGTGTTTTCTCTTAAATTTCAAATAGTAGCAAAGCAGGAGTTCTAAATAATACTTTATTATTTCTTTCAATAAAACCATATGCCTTTTCATATTGCACCTCCCTACAAGCAATAATCAAGAATTGCTTTATATAGTGATGCTACGTCGGAGTATGAACGAACAGCATCTGCAGTTTTAATGGAACAAAGTTGATTTTCACATTTTACTATCACTTCATCTGCGAATTTTCTCGTGTTTTTTATTTGGTAGAGAATTATATCAGGATCAAAATGATACGCATATAAATCAATACTGCCTTTCCTATATACTTTCTTATATCTGTAAAGATAAGAGTGTTCATAGTCGGAAAGCAGAAGTGTTTTATAGCCTTCATTAGCAAACAATTCATTAAGCAATTTAATTGTGTTATCACATAATAACTTATCTCCCGAAAAACATATACACGGTTGACTGCTTGGAGGTGAATATATTCTTGATTGATCAACTCTCTCGTCCCAATACTTCACATTATGAGATAAGCACCATTTTCTCAAATACTTTGGCATCCGCTTTCCGCACCAAACAATAAAGTCTATTCCATTTTTACATTCGGAAATTTGTTTAAGCAAAGAACGTTTTGTACTGATGCTTGAAGGTTTTAGGACAACGGAATGATTTGAGCAAACTGTAGTATCATCGCTTTTTGATGAAACAGCATATGGTGCCCAAAAAGCAAAATCGTATATTCCAACAAACGGCGTTAAAAACATATCGCTTGGATAGTCGGTCTCATTATTCAAATCGAGCAGCTTATTAATTATGTGTGCAGATGCATAGGCGCAAGCAAAACTATTGCACTTTACTGAATAAAATGCTGTATCTCCGTGCGTTAATAAGTGTTCACCCTCTGCATAAATGTCAGAAATTCTATACCAATCCAAATAATTTGTTTGATAATTTCTTTGCTCAACTGAAGTAACGCAAGGAAAGCACGCTGGATATGTTAAAGCCCCGTTGTTATTTTGAGCAGCTACGATTTTAACCCCATCATTATGTAGTTTTTGACAAATCTCAAGCAAATCATTTGTTTCCACTTGACCGCACAAACCACAGCTTAAGTTGATTACACGAACATCGTTTTCGTGGCACCATTCTAAAGCTGCAATTAGGTCATCAAGAAGTCCCGTATCATCTTCGTTGAGTATTTGTATGCCAATGATAGATACATCGCAATTAACATATTTCTCAATAATTTTCGCGCATATTGACCCATGAGAAAGTGGTGCTATATTCAAACCATCTATAACCTTTACAATACCGTTTTGGACCAAGTGATTTTTCACACTCAGATTAACCGATTGTGGAAATATCCCATCGTCGATTACCGCAATTTTCATAACGCCACCTCCTAAGCAACTATTTTAATTCGATGACTTTATCTACCTTCAAGTCGTAGTCCTGATGAGTGATAAAAATAACCGTTTTGTCTTTAAAACTATCGTTAAAAAGTGTATCTATTATTTCTTTCCAACCTATGTCTATATTTGATGTCGCTTCATCTAATATAACGAATGGTCGATCGCTTAAAACAGCTCTGGCAAAGGCGATTTTTTGCCGTTGTCCTCCGGACAATAAGCATCCGTTGTCACCGACTTGAAAATCAAGACCTTTTTCAGCAATCAAATCTGCCAATTTCAGCAGTTTAATTACCTGCATCATTTTTCGCTCATCGCATTCTTTATATAAACAAATATTATTTCTGATACTGTCGTTAAATAGGAATACGTTTTGATTTACAACAGAAAACAATGATCTGTATTTATTTAAATCCAAATCCTTAATGCAGTTGCGACCTATATAGATTTCACCGGAAGTAGGATTATAAAAGCGCAAAAGCAAATTTGTAATCGTCGTTTTACCCGTTCCGTTTTTGCCAATCAAAGCATACTTCTTACCTACTTCAAATCGTTCTGTAAAATCAGATATAACCGCATCTGTATTTTGATAAGCAAAACTCACATGATTGAAACTAATTGCATCAATGTCTGTTTTTTCTTTTCCGCTGTCACATTCTGCATCGGTGCGCATAAAATTCGAGTATCTTTCGGCAGATGGCAACAAAGCAGAAATTCCATATATAAGATCCAAGAAATTTGAAATAAAATCCAAAAGTGTCAAGGAATATGTCTGTATCGAAACAATTTCACCAATTGATAAGTCTCCATCGGTGATCATAAATCCCGAAACTATATATAATAACGATGTAATTAAATT
Organism: Acutalibacteraceae bacterium; assembly: GCA_045613385.1. Taxonomy (GTDB): domain Bacteria; phylum Bacillota; class Clostridia; order Oscillospirales; family Acutalibacteraceae; genus SIG565. Next base: position 119,759 of record JAZLAW010000016.1, read on the forward strand.
TATAAAAATCGTTTGAACATTCAGATTAATGTTATTTAGAACACCGACCTTATACTCATTGTTAAGCACAGCGGTTTGCTTTGTATAGAAGATTTTCTTGTAGTGATTGGCGAGACCATAGGTTCTTATTTCTCGCATACCATTTATCATTTCACCAAACCACGAACTAAAGGTGTTTTCTGTTTCTTTTAGTTTTTCTGATACTTGTGAGTTTTTAGCCGAAAGAAAACAAGTCAAAGCAAACTTGATAGGAATAAACAGCAAAAGTAATACCGTCAATTTCCAGTTAATATAGGCTAATATAACAGCATATCCAATGCACAAGATGATTTGCATTAAGGATATAATTGATTCAGAACTGAATATACCTGCGATTGTTTTAATATCAGAATCAATTTTTTGAAAAATAGAAGCTGAATTATTGTTGTGATAATAATCAATTGAAACATTAAGCAGTTTATCAACAGCTTTTGTTTTTAATCGTAGTACTATTCTGTTACTTGCCTTTAATCTGATAATTTCACAGAGATAATAGCAAAAATATATGAATACGCTTATAAAAAAGAGCATGGTGGAATATAGAACAATCTGCGTTATATCGTTATTGACAAAACCTTTATCAATGATGTGCGCAGATATTAATGGCAAAAATACGGAGGAGACCATCACGCAAAGTAATAGTATAGCTATAAATAATACGGCATTTTTCTCTGCTGTCATTATTGGTAGTAAAGTCTCTTTGATTGTACTTATGTGTTTTTGCCTTTTATCTTTCATTTTGTTCTGCCACCTTACTTTCCACAGTTTGAATAATTGTGTGGACAGTATTAAATTTATAATTATCGAAATCTTGCTTTTTAAATTCTATTGAAAAACTCTCTTTCAGCTCTAGTACAAGGTATACCAAGTCGGGAGCAGTGAGTTTAAGTTGAGGCCCAGTTAAAGGCAATTGATGCAGTGAAGTATCTTTCCAATCTATAGAGGGTTTCACTCTGTAAAAAAGATCAATAATATTTTCAGTAGTATTCATAACAAATCTCCTTTATTAAAAAACCGGCACAAACAGACAAATCATGTTGTTTGTGCCGGCCCCATCATTTATCTTAAAGCACTCATTGCATATTTAAGTTTAAAAAATATGTGTAGAAATGCATTAACCCTTAACGCCTTTTCTACCGTGGCAATTCTGATACTTGTTCAAGCAGTAGCAGCTGCAGGTTGCTTTCTTGGAACCGAAAGCCTCAACGGTCTTCTGAATATTCTTCTTAGCAAGCTTCTTCATTACAATATCCTCCTTTCTCAATTATTTATGCAATGAGCAAATGTGGGCACTAAAACTGTGCGGTGTTTTGTGACAGACGATCAATGCAATCGTCTGCAATTTTTTCGCCTAAATTCTTTTCGTGCTTTCTGCAATATAAAATATTAGCTTCTCCTGTCAATAGTTCTTCGACACAAGAATCGACAGCTTCATTGGAAACTGTTTTATATGTCATTTCACTATTTTGCAATGACAGCGAATAGTCGATTGTTTGCTCCGAAACAACCACAGCATCTATTGAAAATCCATATCTGTTTTTAAAGCATTCACTAATTTTTTCGTAAATCTCACTATCGTAGATTTCAACACCCGAAATAATGATGCTGTAATCCACATCTACTGCCTGTGACACAAGATATGGTTTTACGCCAAAGCCAAACGGTAAATTGTTGTAAACCCTAAACATTCCTTCTTGCGGTAACTGCAATAGGATAATATCGGATTGATGTTTCATTTGAAGGTAATTTATGTATACGTTTAAATCATAAATAAACTGACTAGGATCGTTTTCGACACCTTTTAATTGATACGGCAACAATCTCTCAAATCCACACAACTCTAAATTGACATCGCTAACAATAGAAGTTACATTATATCCTTTGCGGGTTAAAGAGTTTGTTAAATCAAGTGTCAGCGCCGAAGTGCTTATACCTTCGGAAATTGCACCAATTGCAATAACCACACATTCCTGTGTTAAAAAGTATCCTGTTCTTTCTTCGATTTTCTTTTTGGTCTCAACATTTTCCTTTGGAATGTAATTGAACAATACGCCTTCTCTAGTAGCTTCACCTTCAAGCTGTAAAAAATCAAATTCTTTAAGCTGCATACAGCAAATAATGTCTTTATGTTGTTTTATTGCTTTTTTTATTTTTTGTATTGTCAATTTATATTGGTTGTTTTGTAGAATTACTAATCCGTCAATTCCTTTAAGCGCTTCATCAAAATCATTAAAACTGTTAATACGCAAGCGACTGTCCGTATGAACATTCCAAGATTTTGGATATATTACAGTATTGATAGGTAATTTTTTGTTTTTAATTAGATACTCAACTAATGAAAAATCATTATCTGAGTAAGGATATATACCATATTCCATTAATTGGCCTCCTCAGATTTGTAAGCAACGCAGCTTTCTTTTAGTAAAGCACAACACCGTAAATAATAATGAAATGAAGCTATAACATCATCACATAACTTGACTTTCTTTTTAGCAGAAAGCTCGTCGCCATCCGCCACATACTTTTGACATAAATCGCAGTTTGCTTGCGCCCAACAATTAATACATTTCTCTGGAGTTAATTGTGCTATGTTTATATGTGCTTTTACCTTTTCCGTATCAATACCCGTTTTCAAAGAGCCAATTTTCATTGCTTCCGACATCTCATTAACCTTTTCACAGGGATAAAAATCGCCGGATACATTTACAAATAATTTTCTGTAACCAGATACACAAGGTCCACTCGGAGCTCCCACACTAGGCAAAGATGCATTTGTCGTTTTCAAATCTCTATATAGTTCTTTAATCCGGTTGAACGTTGGAAGCGTTAATCTAGATACTTCTAACCCTTTAACAATTTGCAGATGGTCCAATAAATGAATTGCCATTAAATATTCAAATTTCTCATTATATGGATCATAGTTATCAAATTTGTTTTCAAGATCATCGTTTTCAACGACATTACTACCAAGGTAGATTTGAGTATTTAAGCAGTTATTAGCCCAGTTGTTTATAACATCCAAATCATCTTCTGGGTTAATAACCATATTAACCATGATTTTTACCAGCTCATCTTGTGGATATGCAGCAACAAAGTCATTGAGTTCGCAAATTACACGATCGTACGTACCTGTGCCGTCAATCCTCTTTCTGTTTTTATCGTGAATCTCTTTCGGGCCATCCATACTAAATGTAATAGAAAAACCATTTTCTATTAAAAACTCTTTGATTTCATCGGTAAGAAGAGTGGCGTTTGTGGTCATTGAAAAAGAAATTTCTTTACCGTCAAATATATCTTGAATATAAGAAACGCATTGTTTTATAAGTGGAAAGGCAATTAACGGTTCACCGCCATAAAAAGCAAAGCTCACAGAATCGCTTAAAGTAGAATGGTCATATAAGAAATCAATTGCTGCCTTGGCGGTCGCAAAATCCATTTGTTTTGAAGTGTGTTTCCTATGACGGTTGCTATCTGTACTGCTTGCATAGGGACAATATACACAGCAAAGATTGCAAGCTTGCGTAACTTGCAGAATTAGCTCGGACAAACAATTATTTATCAGATGCTCGACATTATCGGTTTCAGTATGTTTCAGTTTTTGAATGTGGTTATCAGACAAAAACCCGTTGCTCTTCAATGTGCTAACTTCTTCAACACAATCGTCTAAACAGCCCTCACCATTAAGGTATTCCCAACATTCCTTTGAGACATTTACTAAAGTATTGCGATTTACATCAAAGAAATAATAACAACGGGGAGTTTTGAATAATTTTATAAACGGTTTCATATACACACCCCTCATAACTTTAGCCGAACTTTGAATAGTAACATAATCTGTATTATGTTGCAGAGTAAAGCAAAAAAATAAACGCCCACAGGAATACTGTGAACGCTATAACTCAAAATGGGTGCAAAAAGCCAAGCCTTTTCAGTTTTAGGTTTTGAAAAGGCTTATTTGTGCTGCATTAAATTCGACAATTCTATTACAAATCATACTTTTCTACCCAAAACATCTTGTATATTTTCAAAAGTTGTGATATAATATTATACAATGTTAGTC
>JAZLAW010000017.1:0-19521 GCA_045613385.1 Acutalibacteraceae bacterium
CGACCGATGGTAGTGGCGTGTATGGGTGTATACTTGTAGAAGTAGTAGACAGTGTTAAAGTAACTTCGGTAACGCTTGATAAACATAAGATACGTCTTGAAAAGGGCTGCGAAAAAACGTTGGTAGCAACGGTGTGTCCTACAAATGCTACCAACAAGTCGATTAGTTGGCGAAGTTCAAATACAGGTGTAGCAACAGTAAGTGGGGGTGTAGTTACTGCAAAAGCGAGAGGCTATGCATATATCTACGCCGAAGCACAGGATGGTAGCGGTGAATACGATTATTGTTACGTAAATGTAACAGAGGATATTTTGGTTACATCAGTCACAGTTAGTCCGTCGGGTAAAACTATGAACATAGGTGCTTCAACTTACTTGTATGAAACGGTATGCCCGACCAACGCTACAAACAAGTGTGTTAAGTGGAGCAGTAATAAAACAAGCGTGGCTACTGTTAATCCTGATACAGGACTTGTAATAGCCCAAGGAGCAGGTACAGCAACAATAACTGCAACTGCACAAGACGGAAGCGGAAAAAAAGGTTATTGTACTATTACAGTTAATGCACCAATTCGTGTAACAGGCGTTGAGGTATGTCCCGCAAGTCTAACTATGAGTGTTGGTGACATAGAATATCTGTGTGCTTCAATTACACCAAGCAACGCAACAAACCAAACAGTGACTTGGTGCAGTAGTAATGAAAATGTTGCTACTGTAGGATTATATACTGGCAGAATATCTGCAAATATGGCAGGTGCTACTACAATTACCGCTACTACTGCTGATGGTGGGTTTCAAGATTGTATAACAGTAAATGTAAATTATTGTGGTGGCACCTCTTGTTATCATGATTCTTGGAATGAATTAGTATTTTCGAATCTAGACACTTTGCATCAATTAGCTAGACAATATGACAGTTCTAATCAAATAAAACTAACGTTACAATTTATACGTAGAGAAGTATATAATGGTAGTCTATGGGATACTGTTGCTGGAGAAATCAATCAAGGATTTGTAAATTATGTTAAAAATCAAAATACATATATATACAATTTTTTCACAACACAATCACTATTAATTTATGATTGTAATTGTTGTCCTATCGATTTTCTACATCTGTGCGCAACTATGAACGGAATTATTGTTGGCGGCGGAACTTATTGGAAATCTTTAATAGTAGGGCAAACTCATGTTAGAAATCTTGCTGGTTGGGCTGGAGATTTACAAACCTTAGTAGTTGATACCTATGTTTTGACAAACGCGTCAAACAACTACAATACTTTTTATAATACTTTTTATCAAATTATGGGAAGTGAACAATATTCTTTTGGAATGAAAGATTTATTGGCTGACATTGATGCTTTCAACTTTGCGAACAACTGGATTTCGAATTATTGGCAATCTAATTTATTTGGTTCAGCTTGTAGATATTATTACAATAATATTGATATTCCTGGAACTGGCTGGACTAGTAGAGCAAATTTGAGATTTAGTCAGTTTTTTGGTTCGGACACAAAGAGTCAATTTTCTAACACGGTAGATGACTATACTAAACAAAATTGGATGTTTGGAATTGAGTGGCCACTCTACGAATCAGAGGCATCTAAAAGAAACATTACGCTTAACTTGACAAGCAATCAAAGTAATGCCGCAAGAGATGCATTTACAGACTTTATGTGGTTTCAATTACAAAAGGAAAAATAAATCAAGTCGCAATTAGGCCAAAAAATCAAGAAAAAAGGGGGGCTGGCTATGCTGAAATATTTTTTTAAACCTCTTAGCTGTATTGATGTTGTTGTGATAGCTTTAATTTTAATTTGGTTTTTGCTATTTGTTTTCAACAAGAATAAAATGTTGCAAATACCTGTATTTATAGCTTCGCATATGTTATTTTATTTTTCTAAAATGATTTTAATTGGAGGTAATTTTTTTCTTCCAAGTACTATAGTGTTGTTAGTTTCTTTTAGTGCTCTTATAGTTTTTTGGAGAAATAATAGCAAAGAAGTAGTAAAGTCTTCGAAAAGAAAATGGATATATTGCTTTTTGACTATTGCCTTAATAGTTTTTGTTATATTTGGTTGCCTTTTGGTAGAAGCAAGTTCTATTTTGATGCCGCCGCCTCATTGATAATGTGCCGAAAATTATACCAAAATCATTTTCAGAGGATTAACGGCATTACTTTCCTTCTTTCTGATTTAAACAAACAAACTGTTTTCCGTCCGTATTTTAATAATGCGGACGGTTTTTTCTATATGAAAAAACAAAAAATGGGGCATTTTCGTCAATAAAATATCTTATCATCTTCTGACGAAAATAATTTTGTGTACGAAAATTTTGCCCTGCTCATTTGCAAATGAAAGTCATATATCATATCAAAACGTAAAGCATAACAAATTGTTTTCAGGGATTGTGCTGACCTGATATCGAAATGTAAATAATCTCAAACAGACGGTCAGCACAATCCTTTTTTACGGGAAATGAAAGTAATTTCGAAATATTCTCTCGAAACTATTATCATAGAACATATCGAAATTATAATCATAAAGCATTTCGAAAAGTACATCATCAATCATACAAGAGCCATATTTAGTAACATCATATAAGACAGGAGACGGTTCTGTGTCTTCGCACAATAATTGATTTTCCTTTTCAAAAGGACGGTTGGGGTAAAAACCAACCGTTCTTTGTTATTTTAATTCGGTAAAAATTAAACGACCTTAAAAGGTCGTTTTTCTTTTTATAACTTGTAATAAATTTTCAATTTACAAAAATTGACAAAAATAGCGCTTATAAGATGTTAACATAGAATATAAGACAAAAAAGTAAATATTTGAAAGTCATTATTCGACAATTCGGTATTAAAAATTGCGTTTGCAGGTAAAAAGTTGACGCAGTTAAATAAAATATGCATTTTTTATTCTCTGGTTTCTATTTGCTAAGAAAGGGGGATAGTTCTATGGGGGCGGTTGAAAGGAGATTTGAAATAACGAAGTTGCTTTGTCGCGAACGACACATGACAATGTCTGCGTTGGCTGATATTTTTAGTGTTTCCATAAGAACTATCAAAAGAGATATTGACGAAATAGGGTATATGATTCCTTTATTGACTAAGCCAGGGAGACATGATGGCGGAGTTTATGTTATGGATGGTTATAAATGGGATAGAGTGTATATGAGTTTTGAAGATATTGAACTACTGAAAAAAATCAAATCAATTGGGGAAAAGGGAGAAAAATTAATTTTAGACGAATTCGCCCTTGAAAGAATCAGTAAAATCATTTCTAGATATTCACTGCCGGAGAAAAAATAATTTTATAATTGTGACACAAGTTGTCAGGGTTATTTTTTACGATATATATGCGGCCGAGAAAGGAGGAGTAATTTGGATATACAGGTTATTATAGAACGCCATGACCAAAGAATTAAATCTTTGGAGCGTGATATGGGTGCCATGAAAGAGGTACAAGCCGAAATAAAATCAATGAATGAAACGCTTGTAACTCTTGCTAACGAATTAAAACATACTAACGAGCATCTGGCAAGGCATGAGCGAAAGATTGATGAAATAGATTCTATTCCAAAGCAACGAATGCAGCAAATTATTACCGCAATTATTGCAGCGTTGGCGGGCGGTTTTATTTCAGCAATCATTGGAACGATACTCGTTTAGAAAGGAGAATGAAATGAACTGTCAAGATTATATAAAAACAGAACTTTTAATTTTAATTCCTGTTCTATATTTTTTAGGAATTGCGATAAAGAAAAGTACGATGCCGGATAGGTGGATTCCTATTGTGCTTGGAATATCAGCTGTTGTGTTATCTGCCGTTTGGGTTATTGCAACTACTGACATTTCAGGATTACAAGAAGCCGCATCGGCAATATTTACGGCTGTAACTCAGGGAATTCTACTTGCGGGCGCTAGCGTATACGTTAATCAACTTTATGTTCAGGCAAAGAAGGAGTAAAAATGATGCTTAATATTATTAAAGCTTATGCTGTGAAAAATCTGTGTTATATTGCGGCACAAAAAATGGTGCCTAAGGGTATTGTTGTGCATTCTACAGGTGCAAATAACCCTTACTTAAAACGGTATGTAGATGCGCCCGAAATAGTTGGCGTTAACAAATATGGTAATCACTGGAATATAGCCAAGCCGGGCGGCAGGGAGGTTTGTGTTCACGCTTTTATTGGTTACGACAAGAATAACCAAATTAAGGTTGCTGAAATACTGCCGCTTAATATTTGTTGTTGGGGAGTAGGGAAAGGCAAAAAAGGCAGCTACAATTACGATCCGTCTTATATTCAGTTTGAAATATGCGAAGATAAGCTTACCGATAAAACATATTACGATAATGTCTTTGCGGTTGCCGCAGAATATTGTGCTGAGCTTTGCAAGACCTACGGAATCAGTGTTGATAACATTGTTAGTCATTGCGAAGCATATCGTTTGGGTTATGGCAGCAATCATGGTGACCCAGACCATTGGATGAAAAATTTTGGCGAAAATATGAATGATTTTAGAAACAAGGTTTCTATGTTTCTCAAAAAAAGCAACGGAAATACAGATGATAAGAAGAATGCCGTTTTAGAAAACGAACATGTAGAAAAAGGCGATTTGGTGGCTATTTCTCATAAAGCCACATACTATAATGGCAAAGCGATACCTATTTGGGTAAAATCGCAAAACTGGTATGTAGAGAGCACTACCAGTGGTGACCGTGTGATAATCGACAAAAACGAAAGTGGAACAAATTCTATTTGTAGTCCAATAAACAAAAAGTTTTTAACGATAGTGAAAAAAGCGAAAACAGATACCGAAAAAATAGAAACAAGTAAATTGCCATATAGGGTAAAGGTTACTGCCGATTGTCTTTATATACGCAAAGATGCAGGAACTAATATTGCTAAGGTTGGCGCTATTACCGATAAGGGTGTATATACGATTGTTGAAGAAAAAAACGGAATCGGTGCTACCAAATGGGGTAAACTCAAATCCGGCGTTGGCTGGATTTCGCTTGACTATGTAAGAAAGATATAATTAAAGAAATTTCAAAAATGCAAAGTGAAATTATAAACAATCTGGTTTCTCCATTATTTGTTGCTTTTGCAGTTATTATTTTAGGTTACTATTTTGGGCGCATAAAGCTCCTTGGCGTATCATTTGATATTGCCGGAGTACTAATTGTGGCTATCGCGGTAGGATTTGTTTTTAATACGGTAAATCCTATTAAAGAAGCATTAGCCATTATTGAATTTAATACAAACATGAAGTTTTTTTCTTCGCTCGGTTCAGCATTGTTTATATCAATTATAGGACTAATCGCAGGATATTCCTTAGATATAAAACGCTGGCAGGAATTAAAGGCCGTATTAATAGGTGCTTTAATGGTAGGATCGGCTTTTTTAACCATGAAGATTATATTGATATTAGATACTAATATATCTATTTCTAAATTACTCGGTGTATTATGTGGAGCATTGACTACAACTCCAGGATTATCTGTTGCTTGTGAACTTGCGAGTGTGGCAGCCGTTGAAACAACTCTTGGGTATGGCTGCGCATATATTTTAGGTGTAATGGTCACAGTATTGTCTGTGCAGTTGACCTTAAAAAAATTGTCTATTAAGCCGGTTTATAAGGTGTTTGATGATAAAAATAAACCTACGAAATCTGAATTTGATGGTTTAATACAAATTGGAATTGTGGTGTTGCTTGGCAGACTACTTGGTGACATTACAATTTTTGATTTTTGTATTGGTGACTCGGGCGGTATGTTATGTGCAGGGATTGTAATAGGTCAAATAATCAAGAATCGACTATCACAAAGGATGGTGCAGCAAAAATCATTAAACCTATTGAGAAATCTTGGCCTTGCATTATTCTTTGTCGGAAATGGAGTTCCGTCAGGAATGCAACTTGGTAGTGGGTTAGATATAAAAACGTTTTTATATGGAGCTTTAATGACGATAATTCCGATATTAGTTGGGGCACTACTCTCTAAAATGATATTTTCAGATGGATTAAGTGGCACGGTTATTGCCGGTGGAATGACAAGCACTCCCGCAATAGGAGTTATTATTCAAAAAACCCCCAGGGTTAATTTGGCAAGGTATTCCTTAGCGTATGTTGGTGCTTTATTAACTATAATATTTCTAATTCGGGTATCTTACTAAAATTAAAAGCCAGGGGGGGAATTATGGGGGGAAATGCTGTTTTTAGGCAAAAAAATTAAGCGAGTTCTCGCGAACCCGCTTAAACAGTGGCTGGGGAATAGGGATTCGAACCCCAACAAACAGAGTCAGAGTCTGTCGTGCTACCGTTACACAATTCCCCAATGACAAAATACAATCATTATTATACCGCTTTTTTTTCAAAAGTCAACATTTATTTATAAATTTTTACTGTGTTACAAGCGTTTTGGTTTTTGATAATTAAAAAATATATTATAATGCAACAATTAAGGTTGATTTATTGGTGAAATTGGTATAAAATAGTATTGTAAAAAATTTGGAGGGATGTTAAAATGTTGGTTTCCGCAAAAGAAATGCTTAATAAAGCAAAGGCAGGTAAATATGCAGTAGGTCAGTTCAATATCAACAACCTTGAATGGACCAAGGCTATTTTACTCACAGCACAGGAATTGAATTCACCTGTTATTCTCGGTGTTTCCGAAGGAGCAGGTAAATATATGTGCGGCTATAAGACGGTTGTAGGTATGGTAAACGGTATGCTCGAAGAGCTCGGCATAACAGTCCCGGTTGCTCTTCACCTTGACCACGGCTCATATGAAGGCGCTAAGGCTTGTATTGCCGCAGGTTTCTCATCTGTAATGTTTGATGGCTCACACTACCCAATCGAAGAAAACATCGAAAAGACAAAAGAACTCGTTGGTATCTGCAACGATTTAGGTCTTTCTCTTGAGGCTGAAGTCGGTTCTATCGGCGGTGAAGAAGACGGTGTTATCGGTGCCGGTGAAGTTGCTGACCCTAATGAATGTAAAATGATTGCTGACCTGGGCGTTACAATGCTCGCGGCCGGTATCGGTAATATTCACGGCAAGTATCCTGAAAACTGGGCAGGTCTCAGCTTTGATACACTTGATGATATTCAGAAGCTTACAGGCGCTATGCCACTCGTTCTTCACGGCGGTACAGGCATCCCGGCTGATATGATAAAGAAGGCAATTTCTCTCGGTGTTTCTAAGATTAATGTTAATACCGAGTGTCAGTTGGCTTTTGCCGCAGCTACACGTGAATATGTAGAAGCAGGCAAGGATTTATCTGGCAAGGGCTTTGACCCGAGAAAGCTTTTGGCTCCCGGTTTTGAAGCTATCAAGGCAACCGTTAAGGAAAAGATGGAACTTTTCGGTTCTGTAAACAAAGCTTAAGACAAAACAAACTATTTACGGACGGACTTGGTAGTCCGTCCGCTTTGTTTTATGCGCTTGATTTTATTTTCTTTGTGTGTTAAAATATCGGGTGGTGAAGTTATATGCTTTTTAAGAAAAAAGAGAATGATGTTTTACTGGTTGTAGGACTTGGAAATCCCGACAGTGAATATGATAATACGCGGCACAACATAGGTTTTGATGCCGTTGATTTATTGTGCCAAAAGTTCGGCACGACACCTTTTCGCGCAAAACATAAAGCGTTAATCGGTGAATGTAAAATAAAAGATAAGCGTATAATGGTAGCAAAGCCGCAGACCTATATGAATTTATCGGGTGAGTCGGTAGGAGAAATTGTCAGATTTTATAAAATACCGCTTATGAATATTATAGTTATATTTGATGATATTTCATTGGACGTGGGGAACATAAGAATAAGGCGCAACGGTACCCACGGCGGACACAACGGAATGAAAAATATATCCGAACATTTATCGAGTAATGATATTGCGAGAATAAAAATCGGTGTGGGCAAAAAACCGCATCCTGAATATGACCTCAAAGACTGGGTTTTGAGTAAATTCAAACCTGATGAAATGGAAAATAAAGAAAAGGCACTACAAAAAGCGGTACTTGCTGTAGAGGAAATGGTTACGGGCAGTATTGACAAAGCGATGAATAAATACAACAGTTAAAATTTTTGTGAAAAGAAGCGAAATATGGAATTTTTACAACAATTTTTAAACGCGAGTCGACCTTATAAGGCGCTGATAAATGACCTTGAAAATTCGTATCTGCCTTTATCGTGCTCGGGACTTGCGCAAATTCACAAGGCGTTGGTTGTCGCGGGTCTTTCGCGGGATACGGCAAAAAAGATTTTGCTTATAACTCCAACCGAAGCCGCGGCGGCGGAAATCGGCGGTGATTTAAAGTCTCTCGGCATTAAGTCGGCGGTTTTCCCCGAAAGAGATTTCTGCCTTAGTGAGATGCTTGGTCGCTCAAAAGAATATGAACATAGAAGAATAGACACCCTATCAAAATTTCTTGATGGGGATTTTAACGTGCTCATTTGTAGCGCGGCGGCGGCGGTACAGTATACGATACCGCCCGAAATATTAAAGAAAAATTCCTTTGTTATCTCTGTAGGTCAAGAGATTTTATTGGAAGAATTGAAAGCGAAACTGTTGTCTTCCGGATATGAGAATTGCTCTCTCGTTGAAGGTGGCGGACAGTTTTCGGTCAGGGGCGGTATTGTCGATATTTTTCCTGCCGCTTCAAATAAACCTGTAAGAATCGAGTATTGGGGCGATGAAATCGATTCAATAACCAATTTTGATGTTTCTACACAACGCCGTACCGATTCTGTAGATAGCATTAGTGTTACTCAGGCTGACGAAATTGTATACAACCCTAAAAATCTGGCCGAGAAATTACAAGAGAAAATACAAAAAGGTAAACTTACAAATACCGCAAAGGAAAGAATGTTAAAGGATATATCGTGTCTTAATGCGGGGATTAGTATATCTGCCGACCGATATATAAACGAAATTTATGCTCCGTGTACGGTTTTCGACTATTTTAACGATGCTTTGGTGGTAGTGACCGATAGCTCAGATACCGAATCGACGCTTAAAACACAGGAAGACAGATTTATTATGGATGCAAAAACTCTTCTTGAAGAAGGGCTTATTGCAAGTAACAGTAAATTTTCTCTTAATTTAACCGAATTTCAGTTAAAAACCGAAAAAGCAGTATTTCTCGAAAATTTTTCTCGCGGCAACTATAATGTGCCGATAAGGGATATTATCAGTTTTGATTATAAGCGTCTTTCATCCTGGAAGGGCGAGTTGTCGGTACTGCTTGAAGATGTTTCGTTTATGTATGAAAAAGGCGGTAAGATTGCAGTTTTAGTACCTGGGGAAAAGGCTGCAACCGTACTTTATGAGAGCCTTAAATCGCGTTCAGTTGATGCAAGACTTTGCCTTACGCCGCCCGAAAAAATAGAAAAGGGAATTACGGTAATTCCCGGTGGTCTTAGCGCAGGTGTACAACTGACCGAGCAAAAATTTATGCTTATTACAGGTAATTATATAAGCGGTGAAGAGAGAAAGGTACGGCACAAGAAAAGTGATAATTCTATTTCTTCTCTCGATGAATTAAAAATAGGCGATTACGTAGTTCACGTTTCTCACGGTATAGGTATTTTTGCAGGTATAAACAAGATAACCAGCGGTGGACTTACAAAGGACTATATAAAAATCAATTATGCCAAAACCGATGTTTTGTATGTGCCGGTAACACAGCTCGATTTAGTATCCAAATATATAGGCAGTAGTGAGTCGGGTACTATTAAGCTTAACAAATTAGGCTCAGGAGACTGGCAAAGAACCAGAGCAAGAGTAAAACACGCCGTAAAGAATATGGCAAAAGAACTAACAGCTCTTTATGCTAAGCGTATGTCTATAAAGGGGTATGCTTTTTCACCCGACAGTGAGCTACAGACCGAGTTTGAATCGGGTTTTCCTTATGTGGAAACCGAGGACCAGTTACGTTGTCTTAAAGAAATAAAGGCCGATATGGAGCGTGAAGTACCGATGGACCGGCTTCTTTGCGGAGATGTTGGCTTCGGCAAGACCGAGGTGGCACTGCGCGCCGCATTTAAGTGTGTCAGCGAAGGTAAACAATGCGCATTTTTAGTACCTACGACAATACTGGCTTTCCAACATCTGCAGACGGCTAAACAGCGCTTTGGTGAAATGCCAATCAATATTAAAATGCTTTCCCGTTTTGTAAAACCCGCCGAGCAGAAAAAAACCGCAGCGGGACTGAAAAGCGGCAGAGTCGATATGGTAATAGGTACGCACAGGCTTATATCAAAAGATATAGAGTTTAAAAATTTAGGCCTTGTTATAATCGATGAGGAACAACGTTTTGGCGTTGCGCAGAAAGAAAAACTAAAACAGGATTATCCGGAAGTTGATGTTCTGACACTTTCAGCAACACCTATACCGAGAACACTTAATATGGCGATGTCGGGACTTCGGGATATGTCGAGTATAGAAGAAGCACCGGGTGACCGTTTACCGATACAAACCTTTGTAATGGAGCAGAACGAAGGCATAATACTTGATGCGATAAGAAAAGAGCTCAGGCGCTCGGGGCAGGTTTATTATCTGCACAACAGGGTAGAGTCAATCTACAGTCGCGCCGCTAAACTCAAGGAAGAACTGCCCGAAGCTAAAATAGGTGTAGCTCACGGGCAAATGAGTGAAGAACAGTTATCGGATGTATGGGAACAGTTGCTTGAACACGAGATAGATATTCTTGTTTGTACCACGATAATCGAAACGGGTGTAGATGCGCCCAATGTCAATACCCTTGTAGTTGAAGATGCAGACCGTTTCGGATTATCCCAACTTCATCAGTTGCGAGGCCGTGTAGGTCGTTCTCCGCGACGGGCATATGCATATTTCTGTTTCCGACCGTTCAAACAGTTATCCGATGTCGCAGAAAAAAGGCTTGAAGCTATAAGAGATTATACCGAATTCGGCGCAGGTTTCAAAATAGCAATGCGCGACCTTGAAATAAGGGGCGCGGGAAGTATACTCGGCGGCGAACAACACGGTAATATGGAAGCGGTTGGATATGATATGTATATAAAACTGCTTAACGAAGCCATAAACGAAGAAAAAGGAATAAGCACAGAAGAAACAAATGAGTGTGTGGTTGACCTTAATGTATCGGCACATATTCCCGAGCGGTATATTTCATCTTTACCCGCAAGACTTGGTATTTACAAGCGGATTGCCAAAATATGCGATAACGATACAAGGAGCGACGTTATAGATGAGCTGTGCGACCGTTTTGGTGAGCCGCCCAAAGCGGTTATGGGTCTTATAGATATAGCGCTGCTCAGAAACAAAGCGGCACGTATTGGCATTTATGAAATAGTGAACGATAAAAATGCTATTGTTTTAAGGGTAAATGCGGTTAATGAAAGTCAGATTGCCAAACTTAATTCGGCTTTCGGAGAAAGGGCGGTGCTGAGCGCCAATGAGAAACCGTATTACACCATAAAACAAAAGCCGGGACAAAACAGTCAGTCGCTTATATACGAAATAGCGGCGGCATTATAAAAATTATAAAAAAATATGGACTTTTAACATTTTCTGTTATATACTTATTTTGTATGATTAATAGAATGCTCTTGGAGGAAAAGTAATGAAAAACATATTCAAAAGGATATCGGCATTAGTAATATGCATTTGCCTTGTATTAAGTTTTGCGGGTTGTCATAAACCGGGTGAATTAGCAGTAACCGTAGGGGGCGAAGAATTTTCTTCGGGCTTCTATGCGTGTGCGTTTTTGTCTGCTGATACACAGGCGCGTAACAGAATATATTCTGAAGCAAGTTCGAGTTCTGTAAGTGACAAAGTGTTGCACACTAAAACCATAGACGGTGTTTCTTATTCTGAGTGGGTTAAGCAAGAAGCTATCGAAATAATCAAAGAAATGGTGGCCGCAAAACAACTTTGCGAACAAAATACCGTTAATACAGCCGAAAAACTCGAGAGTGCCAAGGTAAATGCCGAAAAGGAATGGAATGCAAATGCAGAATATTTCCAGAAAAACGGCATTGGTGTTGAAAGTTATAAATTGTTCTGCGCGTATGAGCAGTACAGCGGTCTTTATTTTGACTTCCTTTACGGCAAAAACGGCCCCGAAGAAGTCAAGGATGATGAGCTTAATAAATACATCAAAGATAACTACGCATATGTAAATGCAGTGGATGTTGATATCACAAATATGGATGATACCAAAAAAGCAGAGCAGGAGAAGAAATTTAACGAGTATATCGATCGCGTTAAAAAAGGCGAAAGCTTTGCAAAAATCCAGGCCGAAGTTAAGGGTACTGAATATAATGAAAATGAAAAAGATAAGGATTCATTCAGCAATGCCACGGCTATAGTGTGGGGTAATAAGGATACATCGTACGAGAGTGATTATTTTGACAAGGTAAAGGATATGGAAGAAAACTCCTTCAAAATAGTTACTGATGATACCACTGTCAGCGGATATAAATATATGATACTCATATACAAGGGTGAAATTCTCGGTGAGAAAAATACCAATCTTGAAACCATAAAAAACGTTGCCATCACCGATATGAAGGGCGACGAGTATATGAAGAAAATAGAAGAAAAAGCCAAGACAGTTTCTGCAGTAGAAAACGAAAAATCTACCAAGCAATTCAAGGTAGATAAGGTTTATCAACCCACAAATTCCAACTATTACTATTAAGGTGTTATAAATGAAACATTTAGTTATCCCTGAAGGATATAAATCTTTATTGGATATACGCTCAACAGAGGTTGCTATAAAACAGGTTAAGGACTTTTTTGAGCGCTCTCTTGCGGCAAAACTCAATCTTACGCGTGTGTCTGCTCCGCTTTTTGTTAAGTGTTCGAGCGGACTTAACGATACACTCAACGGTGTTGAGCGCCCGGTTAGTTTTGATATTAAGGATGGCGGATTTGATGTAGAAATAGTGCATTCACTCGCAAAATGGAAGCGCTTCTCACTAAAACGCCACGGTTTTTCACTCGGTGAAGGACTGTATACAGATATGAATGCTATCCGCAGAGATGAGGACCTTGACAATATACACTCGGTGCTTGTTGACCAGTGGGATTGGGAACAGGTTATCAGCAAACAACAGCGCAATATGGAAACTTTAAAGGCTACCGTAAAGAAGATTTACAAAGCCTTAAAAGAAACTGAAAATTACATAGCTACCGAGTATAATTTTATTGAAAAAACATTATCGGATGAAATCCATTTTGTAACAACTCAGGAACTTGAAGATATGTATCCTACTCTTACCGCTAAAGAGCGGGAAGACAGAATTGTCAGAGAAAAGGGCTCGGTTTTCATTATGCAGATAGGCGGTGCACTCAAATCGGGCAAAAAACACGATGGCAGAGCGCCCGATTATGATGACTGGACACTCAACGGTGATATAATGGTATATAACCCTGTGCTTGATACTGCACTTGAACTATCAAGTATGGGTATCCGCGTAGATGAAGAAGCATTAATAAAACAACTCGAAATTGCAGGTTGCCCTGAACGTCGAGAACTGTTTTTCCACAAGGCATTATTAAATGGTGAATTACCGTATACAATCGGCGGCGGTATAGGTCAGTCGAGAATGTGTATGCTCTTTTTGAGAAAAGCACATATAGGTGAAGTGCAGTCAACTATATGGCCGGAAGAAATGGTAAAAGAGTGTAAAGAAAAAGGTGTAATACTCTTATAAAAACAATGCCCGGGATATTAAAATATATCCCGGGTGTTATCTTTTTCGCGTTGCATCTGTTTACGACTTTCTACACTTGGAAGACCCTGTGCAATTTTAGGAAACGAATTGTCACTGTCATTGGTAGGTTGTATATTATAGGTACCGTATTTATTTATCTGTTCGGTGACGTTTTGCGGTTGACCTAAAAAACTTCGCGCACTTGGTAACAGGTCCATTGGCTCTGAGTTACCCTTATTCTTATTTCGCTTCAAAAAAATCCCTCCGCATATATTTTGCGGAGGGATTTTTGATTTATTCTTACATATTAAAACTCTGTCGAGTCCAGTTCGTCCAACCAGATTTTTGCCGATGCATCACTCGGCATACGCCAGTCACTTCTTGGGGACAGTGAAATATCGTAAATCTTAACACCGTCGGGCAGACAAGAACGTTTGAATTGCGAAACAAAGAAACGCCTTACAAAAACTTTTAACCATTTTAATATAATTTCGTTTTCATATTCATTCTTAAAGGCAACAGTAGCCAAACGAAGAATTTTGGCGGGTGAGAAGCCGTATTTTAAGGTATAGTAGATGAAAAAGTCGTGCAATTCATATGGACCGACAACATCTTCCGTAACTTGTTTTATATTGCCGTTTTCATCACTCGGCAATAATTCGGGAGATACGGGTGTGTCAATTATATCGAGTAAAATATTTTTGAGTGTTTCACAAGAATTCTGTGCTGTATATTTTACAAGATGTCGTACTGCCGTTTTTGGAATTGCGGCATTTACACCGTACATAGACATATGGTCTCCATTGTATGTTGCCCAGCCGAGAGCAAGTTCGGATAAGTCACCGGTACCGATTACAAGACCGTTTTCCATATTGGCAATATCCATAAGCACCTGTGTGCGTTCACGCGCCTGTGCATTTTCGTAGGTTACATCGCGGTTGTCAGCATCTTGACCAATATCGGCAAAATGTGTATTTACAGCGTTTGTAATATCAACCGTTTTAAAAGTCACACCGAGTTCTTCGCATAAAAGTTCGGCATTAGAACGGGTACGCTTTGTTGTACCGAAACAAGGCATTGTAACGGCAATAATGTTTTTGCGGTCTAAATCCATAAGGTCGGCACAGTTTACTGCCGCAATAAGCGCAAGACAACTGTCAAGTCCGCCAGAAATACCAATAACCATCGTTTTAGCGTGGGAATGCACGAAACGTTTTTTAAGTGCGAAGGACTGCATAATTAATGCTTCGCGAGCCTCATCATCGGCCAACGCTTTGTTATCACTGATAAATGGATTTTTAGCAATTTTTCTGGTAATTACGGTATCAATAGCAGCTTGTGCAAATAAAATATCGGTGTAGTCTTCTATCCTTACCTGTGGGTAACAGGTATCGGCAACCCTTGTTTTTGAAAGTAAATTAACATCTATTTCACTAACAATAAAATCGGTTTTGCTAAGCGGTACATTTTCATTTATAATATCACCGTTTTCGGCTATCATTAACTGTCCGTCAAATACACAGTCGGTTGTAGACTCGTTATAATTTGCATTACTGAAAAT
Organism: Acutalibacteraceae bacterium; assembly: GCA_045613385.1. Lineage (GTDB taxonomy): Bacteria > Bacillota > Clostridia > Oscillospirales > Acutalibacteraceae > SIG565. The sequence goes on from JAZLAW010000017.1 coordinate 15,271, forward strand.
ATAACCGCATTTGAGCTTTTCGCTGATTGCCTTTATGGTATTTTGTCTTTTTTCGCTTTTTCCCACACTTGCTCCACCTGCGGCGCAGTTGACAATAATATTAGCACCCGAAGAACAAAGTGGGCGAATAGAAGAGTCAACCGACAGTAGATTATCACCGACCGTTACGCAAAAGCGGAAATCAGCACACTCGCTTGAAGCAAAGACTAATTTTTCGCTTATCGGCACACAGTCAAAGCCAAAATTAACACAGTTGTAGGCGCCGCTCAGGGTATTTGCGTCGGCAAAATAGCGTTTTTCATAGTTACCACCCGAGTTTTTAAGGTCGGATTTTGGCACAAGCCCCAAAATCTCGCCACCATAGATAACGGCGGCACAGTCATAAAGTCGGTTTTCAAAACGAACAGGCAAACCAACCACAATTACGGGGTATTTATCGGCCGAAAACTGTGCAATTTGTAAAAGGGTTTCGGCGGCATTTTTTATCAGCGTATCGGAAAAAAACAAATCGCCGCAACTGTAACCTGTAATACAAAGCTCGGGAAAAACGAGCAAATTAACCTTTTGCTCATCTGCCTTTATAATTTGTTCGGTAATGCTCAAATAATTATGAGAGGTGTCGGCCACGATTGTATCAATGTTTGCCGCAGCACACTTAATAAATCCATACTTCATAAATTATATGCATTCCTTTCCAGATATTGTTTGTTATATTATATCAACTTATTATTAAAAAAACAAGTATAACAAAAATTACTTATATATAAGGCTCCCGAAATGTTGACATCGATTTAAAAATATGTTTTAATATTGTAGGTACTATAAAGGACGTGGTGCCTAATGGATAAAATGAAACGAAGCCAGTTAATGTTTGTACTTCAGTCGGATTTTGAATACTTAATAAGCATTCTTGTAGCGAGTACATACCTTGCAACGCTAACCGGAGTGTTAGGTTTATCCGATGGTGTTACAGGTGTTCTAAGTGCCATTATTTCGCTGGGCTCTTTGTTTCAGATTTTTACCGTTTTTATAAGTGTTAACCGTGTTAAACCCCTTGTTATTTTTATGGGAATTATAAATCAAGTGTTTGACTATGTTCCGCTCCAAAAAAGAGAAAACTCCTTGGCGGTTACACAGGCGTTTTCGGGGCTTTCGGGATTTTTGATTACGGTTGCAGTCAGTCCTTTCCTTACATATTTGCAAAAAGCCAAGACAAGCGGCAGTTATTTTCTCGGTATTAACGCGTACACACAACAGATTTTATCAGCATTTTCTTGTATAATACTCGCAATACTTATTGCATATGTAAGTTTTTATATAATACCTAAACTAAAAAAACAAAATTAGAAAAACAGGAGAAAACAGTGTCTTATCCAATAGAAAATATAAGAAACTTTTGCATAATCGCTCATATTGACCACGGTAAATCCACACTTGCCGACCGTTTGCTTGAAAAAACAAGCTCGGTATCAAGCAGGGAAATGGAAGAACAAATCCTTGACAGTATGGATTTAGAGCGCGAACGCGGTATTACAATAAAATCCCACGCTGTAACGCTTTATTATAATGCGAGTGATGGCAAGGAATATGAACTTAATTTAATAGACACCCCCGGTCACGTGGACTTTAACTATGAAGTTTCGCGCTCTCTCGCTGCGTGTGAAGGCGCCGTGCTTATCGTTGATGCATCGCAAGGTATAGAAGCGCAAACCTTGGCCAACACCTATCTTGCAGTTGACCACGGTCTTGAACTTTTGCCCGTTATTAATAAAATTGATTTACCGTCAGCCGACCCCGAGAGAGTTAAAGGCGAGATAGAAGACATCATCGGTATACCTGCCGATAATGCGCCGCTCGTATCGGCTAAAACGGGTGTTAATATTGAAGAAGTGCTTGAAAAAATAGTCACTGAGTTTCCATCCCCAAAAGGCGATCGTCAAGCGCCCCTTTCGGCACTTGTTTTCGATTCTTACTATGATGCCTATAAGGGTGTAATAGTTTATTTCAGAGTAGTTAGCGGAAAAATCAAAACCGGTGATAAAATTAAAATGATGGCAACCGGAGCTACCTTTGATGTTGTCGAGATAGGCAGAAAAAGGGCAACTTCACTTGAGCCGTGCGACTGTCTTGAAGCGGGCGAAGTTGGGTATCTTGCCGCATCTATTAAGACGGTTAGCGAAGCGCGTGTGGGTGACACCATTACCTTAGAAAATAATCCCACAGATAAAGCCTTGGCGGGTTACCGCAAGGCAAATCCCGTTGTTTTCTGCGGTATTTATCCGGCCGATGGCGCACATTATGAAGATTTGCGTGAAGCGCTTGAAAAATTAGAACTTAATGATGCTTCCCTTCTTTATGAGCCCGAAACTTCAAAGGCTCTCGGTTTCGGTTTCCGTTGCGGTTTCTTAGGGCTTCTTCATATGGAAATTATTGAAGAAAGATTAGAGAGAGAGTATAATCTCGATATTATAACAACAGCGCCGAGTGTAATTTATAAGTTCCAGCTTACAAACGGGGAAGAAATAAGCGTTGATAATCCGACAAATTACCCGGACCCCGCTACAATTTCTTCGGCATCGGAGCCTGTAGCCGATGTGCATATATATAGCCCGAGTGACTATGTTGGCGCAATTATGCAACTGTGCGAAGAGCGTCGCGGTAACTATACCGATATGAAATATATGGGTGACAGGGTAGATATACATTATATAATGCCTGTCGGTGAGATAATATATGACTTTTTCGATGCACTTAAATCACGTACCAAAGGATATGCTTCGTACGACTACGAAATAAGCGGTTATAATAAGTCCGACCTTGTAAAACTCGATGTTATGATTGCGGGTGACGTGGTCGATGCGCTGTCCTTTATCGTGTTCAGGGAAAACGCATATTCCCGTGCGCGTCGCATAGCCGAAAAATTAAAGGACTATATTCCGCGCCAACTTTTCGAAGTGCCGATACAGGTTGCCGTAGGTGGCAAAATCATCGCGCGTGAAACGGTCAAGGCAATGCGTAAAGATGTACTCGCAAAGTGCTACGGCGGTGATATTACGCGTAAGAAAAAGTTGCTTGAAAAACAAAAAGAAGGTAAAAAGCGTATGCGCAAACTCGGAAGCGTTGAAGTTCCGCAGGAAGCGTTTATGGCAGTGCTCAAACTTGATGAGTAAAAAAAGACCGCAACGGGTGTTGCGGCTTTTTTAATTATGTAGTGGTGGATGCCCACATCTGCCCGATAAAATTTACCGAAACCTAAGGGGACAATGTAGGCATCGTCCATACAAAATCTCGCGTGTATGGTGTATCATAAATTCCTTGCCACGCATTGTCGCACCTTACGGTGTTGTTTTAATTTTTTATGCAAGGATGATTATTATAGCTCGTTTTTATATTTAGTGAAGAATCAATCGAATTTCATATTAAAAAAATCCAACAAATCGTTGGGTGTAACTGAAAGGCATTTACAAATACATGCCAACTCGTAATCGGTAACCTGGCATTTATTTTTCTCTATTTTACTTATCGTTTGCTGGTCGATATTAACATTTATTGTTTGTAGCTTGGCAGCCAAATTACTTTGGGAGAGACTTTGTTTTTCCCTTAAAAATTTTAGTTGCTCTGCGATAACGTTTTTATTATTATAGTAACAAATTTTTTTCATAATAATATTATCTCCAAATACGTTATATTAACGTATTGACAATAACATATTTCGCGCTATAATTACGTTACATTAATGTAATTATAATAGGTATTAAATTTTTGCAGATTAAAAGGGAAAATTGAAATGAAAAAAGTTTTATCGTTATTATTAATTGTGGCACTTGTTTTTACACTTGCCGGTTGTGGCAAATCCACTTACACACCGACTGATACAAGCACACCAGACAGTGTTAGTAGTGAAAACACAAGTAGCGAAACTCTGTCGGAGAATAATTCGAGCACTAATTTAGCTGTATTCATCCCCAAAATATGTGAAATTTTAGAAAGAAACGTTGAGTTTTGCAGAAAAATGAATCTTTCGCCTTTCACATACGAAATATTTGATTGATTTAACAACAAACGGGCGACCATTGGTCGCCCGTTTTAGAATTCGGAACGGTACATAGGCCGTTCCCTACGGCAAAAAAGACGGCAATTATTCGCCGTCTTTTTTGCATTGTGTTCCGTCGTGTTTTATTTGGTAGTTTTCTTTATAAATTAAATCTTCAATAAACACAAATTCATAACCTTGCTCTTTTAAGGTTTTTA
>JAZLAW010000018.1:0-18460 GCA_045613385.1 Acutalibacteraceae bacterium
GGAATTATCACCTACCGAAAGGATTATACTCCGGATTATCTAACCCAAAAAAGATATACCAATTACGGCGAGGTTGAACAAATAAAAGTTAAAGGTAGGCACGAGCCGATTATTTCAGAAGAAGATTACGAAAGGGTGCAAGCAATTATGGAAAGCAAAAGAACAGAAAACCCAAGCATTAAAACAGGAAAAAGAACCGGCAAATTCCCCAGAAAGATTGTATGGGGCAAACTACTAATTTGTGAGTGTGGTCATCGATTTAGCCTTAAAGGATGGAAGCACGGAGGCGGACCCGAAAACTCCGCATACCTTTGTTACAGTATTGTGCATAACGGGTCCTATTCAAGCCGACAAAAACGAGGGCTATCCACCGAAGGCTATTGCCAAACCCCAATGATACCGCTTTGGAAACTGCAAATGATGGCAAAATATATTTTTAGAAACTATCTTTCTCAAAAGGACAAGGTTTTAGCCCTTGCAAATTCAATCCTTGAAGCGCATATAGGCGATACCGAGGAGGCGGTTGACAATTCCGCACAAATTGAGGATTATAAACGTGAGCTCGAAAGAGTTAGCCGCCGAATTGATAACCTAATTGAGATGCGCTCAGACGGTGAAATTGATAAAGCTGACTTTATAAAGCGCAAAACCGATGCCGAGCAAAAGCACATGGAACTGCAAAATAAAATTGCCGAGCTTGAAGCCGAGCAAAATAAAACCACACCCGTTATCAACTATAAGGAAAAGCTTGAAGTTCTTCGCTATGCATTAGAACAATACACCAACTTTGACGATGACGGCGACATCCCCGACAACGTGGTTGAGGCATTTGTTGAGAAGATTGTGGTATCTAAAGACGGCTTTGATTGGTATCTGCGATTTGATGGCGACCCTAACGACCCAATACACTTAAAAACAGAGGGTAAACGCAAAAATAAGACCGAAATCATTGACCCTAAAGTCGCCGCTCCAAGCGGAGCTTGCCTCACCACAGGCTGCAATTAAGGAAAGTGGGAAATAATAACCCATTCACCAAAGTAACGGAGTTTGTGCTTAATTTAGACGATGCGAAAGCATATCTGTATAAAGATAGCACCAAACACCGCATACACAGGTGGAACGACTTAAAAGTCAATATCTATGTATAAGAGTAACCCCCGACGATTTCTCGTCGGGGGTTATTTTGTGCTTTAAAAATAAGCGAGCCCCGAATCAATCGGTGCCCGCCGTTAAAATTAAAATTCCGCCGTTTTTTATAATTTCGCCTACATATATTTAATGCAAGAGTAATTATAGTGTAGTCAATTAAAATTTAAAAATCAAGTAAGTTTTGTAGAGGCTTTTAGATTTTGATTATATCGTCTGTATTATTTCTCATTTCTTCAATGTTTAATTTACCTGACGGGGAAACAGGTAAAGCATCATTATGTATTTTGATAAGTTGGGGAATATGATTCTGCGGGAGAGTTTTTTCACAATGTGCCTTGATTTTGCAAACCATATCATCAATATTTGCACCGCTATCAAGACTAATGTGTGCCACGTGGCATTTCTCTTGATTGATTTCAGAAACAACGGCTTTGCATTGACGAATCTGCTCTATGTTTAAAATAGCACGCTCAATATCAAATAAGTATATTGTTTCTCCGTCTTTGTTGATATAAGAATCGCTTATTCGTCCATCTACATACAGATTGCCGTCTTCTGTCACATAGCCCATATCGCCAGTACAAGCCCATACATTGCCATTTTCATCTGTATAAAAATAGTTTTCTGTTGCTTTCTCGTTTTTATAATAACCGAGCATTCTTCCTTTGGTTAATACGCGGACCTCTCCACGCTCACCATACATAAGTTCTTTGTTTGTCTTAATATCAAAGGCAGCAACGACTACATTTGGTGTGGGAATACCTGCAGAACCTGCAACATTGCATTTAGGAGAAGATGCGGTTACAGTTCCACCACATTCACACATTCCATATCCTTTATACAAACCATAATGATTTCCGTTTGATTCTAACCATTGATTATATTTAGATTCTGCACTTTTGGTAACATATTCACCACCTGCACAAAGAAACTTAAACTCTTGATATGCTTTTGCTGTTGGTTGCTTACTCATTAGATAATCCAACAGGCCACAAGCAGTAATCATAAAGTTTGGTTTGTATTTTAGTATGTGCTGATAGAAAATATCAAAATCATATAAGGGTTCTAAAATGATTGTTATGCCATATCGCAACGGTACAAGAGTTTGTGCACATATACCTGTTGAAAACCAAATGGGTATTTGCGAAAACCAACGGTCTTCTCTTTCCCACGGGAAACCTATCTGCACGCCCTCGGTTATTGTGCTGTTTATGCTATCATTCGTTAATTGTATGCCTTTCGATGCTCCTGTGGTGCCAGACGAATAAACCATAATTGCGGGTTTGTTCGGTTGGTATTCAGGCACAGTGATAACAGATTTCTTGCCCCCTCTTATGAAATCATTCCAAGAGGTCGTATTGTCAATGCTTTTTACCTTTTTTAATGCTTTTATAATTGCACCTAACGAGTTTACCGCAGGACAAGTTATTACTTCTTTGATAGTCGTGTTAGGGATTGCCTTATCCACTCTTCCGTATAGTTCGTTAGCAACAATAAGCAGAGTCGCACCTGTATCATTAATACGGTCGGTTATTTGTTGCTCACTAAAAAGAGGATTAAGCATATTTGCATTGGCACCGATTTTATTCAATGCAAGAATAGCATAGATTGTTTCGGGTAATGCAGGCATACAAAGTGCAACATTATCATTGTCTTTGACACCGCAAGAAACAAATGCTTTTGCCGCCTTATCTATTTGAGCAAAAAGTTCTTTGTATGTAATTTTCTTACCAAAAAACATTAATGCTGTTTCGTTTTGATGCTCGACATTGTTGTTGTAGATATTGTCGTATATCGTACATTTGGGAACAGTTGTAATTATATCTTCCTCTTTGTAATACCTTAACCAAGGTTTGTCTATTGACGGATAGCCCGTCATTTTGTTTTCTGTTGGCATAGTTTTTGCTCCTTTTATTCAATGTCGCTAGATGGATTAATAAAGCCTTCGCTACCCTCTATTCCCTTTTTCAAAATGTTAGGATCGGGATTTGTTAAATACTCATTTATGCAAGCATCTATGTGAGTAAACGCTCTCCTATAGCACTTTTTGTGTCGCTGCGGATTTATAGCAAATCCAAACACGATAAAAGATAACGAGATTATAGAATGAATTAAAATTACTGGTGCATTATCTTTTACTTCGTTAATATTAGTAAAATATATAACAATTACATTTGATACAAAAGGAACAATCGCAAAAAGATATTCCGTGATTGTCCAAAGTATAGTTGCTGTAAACCAAGCACCAAGTCGGTGATATGCTTTTGCAAGATATGCATCACTTGCAATTTTATCTTTTATGTATTTCTTTTCCTTTGATACGCAGGCAAAAGACAATGCCCATCCTATAAGTAGGGGTATTATTGTGATTAGTAAAATGAAAACAACATTTAAAATTAGAATTTTCATATTTTCATCCTTTCAATCTCTTATTAAACAAAAATGCGGTTTGCATTGTGGGACAAATATTAGATAAATCCGCTTGGATCTGCTCACGCTCAATTTGCCATTTTTCTTTGCGTGCATATTTCCAACTTAGTTCAAAGGTGTAATATAAACACTCAGAAAGGCGTTTTTCTATATATTTGTCCCATTCTGAGTATAGCTTGTTTTTATCGTAAACAGCTTTGCGAAATGGTAATTCTTCTATAAGTGACCATTTCATTTTAGCCATCTGATTGCGTAAATCTTCAAGAATAGATAACGGTTCTTTCGTTGGATAAATAGGTTTACCAATTTTTACATAATAGGTTTTATTTTTATCATCAATTTCTTGTGCAAGGGGAATGATTGTTGCGTTGGTTTCTTTTGCAATATCAGCAATTCCTCGAAACAATGGCAGCATTGGCAAATTGGGAGATAAATTCCAAGTTCCTTCAGGGTACATCATTATGTTACCGCCGTTTTGCAAGTGGTTCATCATTTCTTGTTTTGCCCTTGTACGCCATTCCTTGTTATCACGGTCAACATAGATCACGCCGTGAAACTGAAGCCAATATCCCTCAACCGTACCGGGTAAAAAATTAGGATCTCCCGACAGGAGCGACCAACGGTATTGCCACAGAACCTCCGCTAATGTTTGTATATCAAATTTACCACAATGTGTCGGAGCAAAAATGATAGGCCCTTGAATACCTTTGACAATATTTAGTTGTTCTTTGTTTACGGTTTTAATTTTCGTGCCACGCAGTAAGCGTTCAATCATTAAAACAAAGATAAGTATATAATGCCAAAGCATTTTCAATGAATTTTTCATAAAAAATCCCCACAAAACAAAAAGTGCGGCTACCGAAGTAGCCGCACAAAAAACGCAAACTCCGATAGTCGCCAAACCAACTCTGCGGAAAAGAATAATCTTCACAACTACAGAATCGGAATTTGCATTTTTATCAAATTCAAATCGTAGTTGCGAAAAAAGAGCGCAATATCCCTATAGAAGAAATTACACTTTCCGCATTATTCAGTTGGTTTGGCATTATATAGTTTACCATATTTGAATCGCAATTGCAATAATTAACGACATATTCTGATTGGTGCAGGTTGTGAATAGCCAAGCAGGCTGCAATTAAGGAAATGAAGTAATTAACATTTCATAAACAATTTATCCCCACTGAGAAATCGGTGGGGATTTTAATTGTAATGCCTAAAAAAGTATGATATAATTTTTTAAAAGGAGTCGGTTGCTATGTATACAATATATGTAAAATTTCAATGTGTGCCGCAAAAGCGGGAAGCGTTTATTAAGATGGTAAAGGAAACGGGCATATTAGATGCCATTCGCAATGAGGACGGTTGCATTAAATATGACTATTATTTTTCCGAAAAGGACGCAAATGAACTTTTGCTTATCGAACAGTGGGCATCAAAAGAGCATCAGCAGATTCATATGACACAACCGCATATGCTTAAGTTCCAAGAGTTCAGGAACGACTATATTGCCGAAACTGTTTTAGGAGAAATAGAGCTAAAGTAGTTTAAGATATTGACAGTCTATAATTAAGGATGTGAAGTTGTGGGATTTAAATACGATGTATATTTATCATATTCAAGTTTTGATAATTCTATCGCCCTGCCAATAAAAAATTCCCTTATAGAAAATGGAGTTAGTGTTTTTAACCTTGACAGTACAGAAAACAAGTCCTTTGTCCGGGATTCAGCTCCAAAAGCCATAATGAACAGTGAGTATTTTGTGTTCATCTGTTCAAGCGAGTTTTTAAGACACTACCGTTCTACTATGTTTGATGTATCTGAAAAATATATTTCGCATATTGATGCAGAAATCCGGGATGCTCTGGATTGTGCCGTTCATAATGGTTTGAAAATTATTCCTGTTATATTAACCCGCAGATTTGGTTATGAAAATATTTCTTCCGTGATAAAGGAAATATTTGGCAGGGATTTATCCGCCATTATAGGCACAAGTCTGTCTACCGTTAAAACTAAACTTATAAATGAAATCAAAAGGTTGCAAAGGATAAAGGAACTGTTTTCCAAAGCGGAACGAGAATTAACCTATGGCGCATACGAACAAGCAAGTAACAGTTATTTATTATTAGTCGATTTAGTTGAAGAAGAAGCAAAATCAAACTGCTATAACCGAGCGGCTATATGCTGTGAAAAAGCAGGATTGTTTGACAAAGCGAAAGAATTATATATTTTATCAAGTAACGATGAAGCAATTAAAAGATTAGAAAATGACGTTAATCCAATCGAAACCACCGATTCAACAAAAAGTGTCGACCGGGAGCTATTGAACAAAATTGCCGCTTACTGCGATGCATCAATAGATTTGTTTTATGAATTATTAAAAAAGAATCAATCTCCCGAAGGCTTAAATTGTTTAAAAACAAGTTATTCCCGATTGCTTAACTATTGCAAGACAATAGGCGGTATGGATGATTTGATATCTTCTGCTTTATTAAAAATAAAAACAGTGGAAACGGACTTTTCAAAAAATAAAATCAGCACAGATATTAATAATGCCAACTTTATTAAGTCATATCGGACTTATTTAGGCTTGGAGTTTCCTGCATCGGAAAATTATGATGTATTTATCTCATACAAATCGGAAGATGAAGTGTTTGCACGAAGAGTATACGATTATTTGTTGAGCCAGGGCAAGCGTGTGTTTTTTTCGTGCGAAGTTTTACCAGATATGGGAAAAACCGAATATAGAGAAGCAATTATGGATGCTCTTGACCATTCTCAGCATTTCGTGCTTGTAACTTCAAAATTGGATTACATAACAAGTAATTGGGTTAAAGAAGAGTGGTCGTTTTATGTCAGCAAACTCATTGAAGAAGACCATAAGGGAAATATTGCCATCGTTATTCACGATGATTTCAAAGTGAATAAAAACGATTTGCCACCCAATTTAAGATTCAGGCAAAGATTTTTAATGAGCAATTTTAAAGAATCGCTATTAAAATATCTGCAGCAGTAAATCTTTGTAAAATTTATTGGTTTTGGGAAGATTTCGATAGCGACCCGAACTTATTTAATAAGGAGTGTTTGATATGTACAAAATTGAACTGGGTAAAAGCGGATTACAGGTGCCCACCGTTGCGGTGGGCTGTATGCGAATTGCAAATATGGAAGAAAAAGAAATTGATCGTTTTATTGATAGCGCCATTGAAAACGATTGCAACTTTTTTGACCATGCCGATATTTACGGCGGCGGTATGTGCGAGAGCGTTTTTGGAAAGTCAATATCTCGGTATGACCGAGAAAAAATCATAATTCAGACCAAGTGCGGCATTGTTCCCGGGAAAATGTTTGACTTTTCTTATGAGCATATTGTAAACTCGGTTGACGCAAGTCTTAAAAGACTTGGCACCGAGTATATTGACGTTTTGTTATTGCATCGTCCCGATGCACTTGTAGAGCCTGAAGAAGTGGCAAAAGCATTTTCCTACCTTAAAGATAGCGGCAAGGTCCGTCATTTTGGTGTGTCGAACCAAAACCCGTATCAAATGCAGTTATTGGCGTCTTGCATTGATATGCCGCTTTGCGCAAATCAGTTGCAGTTGAGCATTATGCACGCGCCGATGATTCAGGCGGGAATTAATGTGAATATGTGCAATGAATCGGGCATTAACCGAGATGGCGGAGTGCTTGATTTTTGCCGACTCAACAATATAACGATTCAGCCCTGGTCACCTATGCAACACGGATTTTTTGGCGGCTGTTTCGTCGATAACGAGCAGTTCCCAGAGCTTAATGCGGTTTTGAAAAAACTGGCCGAAAAGTACGGTGTTTCCAAAACAACAATGGCTATTGCGTGGCTTTTACGCCATCCTGCAAAAATGCAACCTGTTACAGGTACCACGAATATAGAGCGATTGAAAGATAGCTTTAAGGCCGCAGAAATCTCTATCACCCGAGAAGAATGGTATGAGATTTATAAAGCGGCAGGAAATATACTTCCGTAAACTAAAACCCCACCGGTTAACCGGTGGGGTTTTGTCCCGATTTATTCGGGCGGGTTTTGCGGTTCGTGTTTTTCTGCCAGTACATTGCTTAAAACGTGGCGGTAAATACCAGTGAATTGTCCACCCGATTTTTCAAGCGCACTTTTAGAAAGTTTGCCTTCTTCGTAGAGCTTAAGGAGTTTTTTTGCTTTTTTCTCAAGCCTTGAGAATTCGCGGTTAATGTTGCCGAGCGCTCTGTCGGCGGTTGGGTCAGAGTAATAAGACATTTTGCTTTCCCCCTATATTAAATTTTCATACAGGAAGGCAACAAAAAAGCCTATCCTGCAATCAGGTAGAATTTCCCCTTGGAAATTACTACCATCTTTTGCAAAATAAGCTAAAAACTTTTACAATCATATTATACTATAAATATGTGTTTTTGTCAAGGGCAACCAATTATTGCAAAACAGAATGACAAGTGATATAATTTTTATAGAGGTGAAGAAAATGATATATACACCCGCAACTAAAAAAGCGATTAAGTTTTGTTTTAAAGCACACAAAAGGCAACGTGATAAAAGCGGTATGCCGTATGTGTTCCATCCTTTTCATTTAGCTGAGCAGATGGTCACAGAAGAAACTACCATTGTTGCCCTTTTGCACGATGTTATGGAAGATACAAAATATACCGAGAAGCAAATCAGAAAGATGGGATTTTCTGATTCTGTTATAGAAGCATTAAGGCTGCTCACGCACGACAAAAACACAAATTATATGGATTATGTCAGCGCAATTAAAGAAAATAAGATTGCCAAAGCTGTAAAAATAGCTGATTTAAAGCATAATTCGGATTTATCCCGGTTGGATACGGTTGATGAAAAGGCTCTTGCCCGTCGGGAAAAATATTTAAAGGCTCTCGAATTGTTGCTTGGATAGAATATTCGTGTTATACGGTTACAAGGAAAAAGAATAGGGGTTACGACAGTTGAAAAAAGTTATATCATGGGTTTTGACAATTACATTAATAATTTCTCTTTGCAGTACATTTGTCGGTTGCAAAGAAAATGGAGCAACGCTCAATGGTATAAAAATATCGGATTTTTCGGTGGTTTATTCCAAAAAATATACCGATTACAGTCTCCGCGCGGCCGAGTATATAAAGGCAGAGATTTTAAAGCGTACGCAGATTGATTTACCGCTTATTGATGACTCGCAAACCGCCGTTTCGGAATATGAAATAGTCGTAGGGGAAACCGCAAGAGAAATTTCTGGACGACTCGATGTTGATACAGTGGGCACACAGTTTGCAATCCTTGCGGAAGACAGACAAATAGCGCTTGAAGGCGATTATTTTATTATCGCGGCGGCCGCTTATTTCTTTGTTGAAACCTATGTCCCTGCGCAAAATTATAATGCTGAAATTCCAAAGAAAATATCTATTCACGAACCCATCGTAAAAGCGGCAGAAAACTATATTATGCTTATTGGCGACGGAATGGGTGTGCAACACACACTTCTCTATAACCATGTGGAAGATTCGCTAAAACTTTCCGATGGCGAAGATAAATTTTATGGTTACTTCTTGCCGTATTCGGCATCTTCCCGCACCAATTCTCTTAGCGGCACCACCGACAGTGCAGCTGGCGGAACGGCTTTGTCTTGCGGGTATAAAACAAATAACGGCTTTATAGGTCAGGATAAAGATAATAAAGATTTAAGGTCACTGACAGAACTTGCCGCAACTCTTGGCAAAAGCACGGCAGTTATGTCTACCGAGGTGTCTACAGGTGCTACACCCGCAACCTTTTCTGCACACGCTGTAGAACGAACCGAAGCCGATGAAATCGTTGCCGACCAAAAGGTGCTTACCGATACACTCGGCACTGTTATAAACTGCGGTTTTGATTATTATACTGTGCGCGGAATAGGCATAACCGAACAAAAAGTTACAGAGACTATCGATAAAATTGATGATAACCCAAACGGATTTTTCCTTATGTACGAAGAAGCATATATCGATAAACATTCTCACGCAAACGACAAAACAAAATTGTTCCGCGCAGTCGTAAGGTTCAATCAGGTTATTGGCAGGGTTATGGAATATGCATTTTATAATCCCAACACCTTTGTGCTTATAACTGCCGACCACGAAACAGGCGGAATTACCGTCAATGATTCGGGAAAACTGAAATTTACCAGTACCGACCATACAAGTGCCGATGTGCCTGTTTTTGTGTACGGCGTCGGCGGCGAACTTTTTGATAAACAAACGGTGGAAAACATTCAGATTCCACAAACAATAGCATCACTTTGGGGTGTCAACGATTTTGGTGACCAAAGTAATTTTAAACCGCTTAAAAAAAGTTGGGAGAAGGGAGCAAAATGAATAATCTTCTTGACTGTGTTATGATTTTAGGTGAACAGATGTTAAAATGTGGCGCCGAAGTCCGTAGGGTTGAAGACAGCATAAAAAGAATTTTCGATTCTTATGGCGTTAAAAGAACCGATGTATTTATAATAACAAGCAGCATGGTGGTGACTATACATACATTGAACGGTGATATATTAACCCAGACCCGCCGTATAAACGACACATCCACTGATTTTGAAAAACTGCATTTATTGAACGCTCTTTCAAGAGATATATGTACATATAAATTTTCATCCGAAGAGATAACGGAAAAACTCCAAAAAATAAAAAACAGAAAAAAGTATCCTCTTGTTTTAGAGTTTTTATGTTATGCGGTAATAGCTTTGGCTTTTACCCTGTTCTTCGGCGGAACCCTGACACAAGCGGGGGTATCATTCGCGGTAGGCGGAATTGTAAGATTTGCAATTTTTATATGTGATAAAATGGTAAGTAATAAGATATTCACTAAATTTATCGCCTCATTCTTTGCTGCTTTGTTGACCTTTTTTGCATTGAGACTTGATATAATCCACAGTGTAGACAAAATCATAATCGGAAACATAATGACACTAATTCCCGGCATAGGCCTTACAAACGCGCTCAGAGATTTGTTCGTCGGAGACAGTATAGCCGGGCTTCTGCGCACCATTGAATCTTGTATAATAGCAATAGCTATTGCGGCAGGATACTTTGTGGTAGTAATACTTACAGGGGGTGCACTTATATGACAACACTTCATATAATCCAGATAGTTACGGGCACATTGGGAACACTTGGATTCGGTATACTTTTCAACATAAGGGGTAAAAGGCTTATAGGAGCAGCTCTCGGCGGCGTTATTGCGAGTGTTTTGTATGTTGTTTTAGGTGTTATTATCGATAACGAGCCGTTGGTGTATTTTATCGTAGCGGCGCTCGTTACCGTTTATTCAGAAACAAGCGCACGTATCATAAAAACACCCGCCACACCCATAACAATCACTTCTCTAATTCCGCTTATACCGGGTGGCTCACTCTATTATACAATGGCATATGCTTTTCAGAGTGATTTTGAAACATTTTTAAACAAGGCGGTCTCAACATTGCTTTTAGCGGCGGCACTTGCTCTGGGCATAATAATCGCAACGGCGGTGTGGAGATTTTGTATGCGCTGCGTAAAAAACTGAATTATTCATAAAAGGAGAACGGATATGGACACATTAAAAAAATATTTTTCACACGCATTTAAGTCCCGGACCACAAACGACTTTATTGTGGCTTTGATTGTTTATGCGGTAATCGGCATTGTTGGTGGTGCAATAATTGGCTTTCTTAAGGGTTTACCGATTATCGGTGCGGTGTTTGGTATTGCGGGTGCAATAATTGAACTTTATACACTTATAGGCGTTGTGCTTTCAATACTTGTGTTTGTAAAGGTTGTAAAATAAAAAAATTCGGTACCGACCACTATATATGGTCGGCACCGAAAATAATACTTGCATTTAATTCGGTAGTATGCTAAAATAATTTCTCGTAAAGAACAATTTAATATTTGGGGCATTAGCGCAGTTGGTAGCGCATCACACTGGCAGTGTGGGGGTCAGGGGTTCAAATCCCCTATGCTCCACCAAAAAATTTGACAAGTTTCGACTTGTCGAATTTTTTTATCCATTGCGAAAGCAATGGTATATCATCAGCCGTTAGGCTGTATATCATCAACAACGGTTGCACCGTTGTTGTATCTCATCACACCTTTAGGTGTGTATCAAAAAAACTTTGGCAATGATGATATGCAAGACTTCGTCTTGATTATATACACGGCTTCGCCGTGATTTATATGTAGGACTTCAAACCCACAGGTCATAAAGTAAAAACTTCGAATTCGAACAACCTTTCTAATAAAAAGGGCGCAATCTAAAGATTGCGCCCTTTTGTTTTTTGATTTATAGCGGATGCTACTCCGACAAAGCTTTGCTTAAAGTTTTCTGAAAATTATTTTACTTTAGATAGTTTATCTGTATTTGCAATTACAATCAAAACCATATCTTTGGTTAATGGTGCGCTGGGGTCGATTGCTACATTAACTGTATCGCCAATACGGATGGCAACAACATTAAAACCGCATTTTTTACGCAGATTAAGTTCGATAAGATTTTTACCAACCCATTCTTCGCGGGTGTCTATTTCTACAATAGCCACATCCCGTGATATTGATAACATATCAATGAGTCCTGAGCATAATAAATTTTTTGCAAGTCGGACTCCCGATTCGTTTTCGGGGAAAACCACCATATCTGCACCGATGCGCAGTAAAATTTTTCTGTGCATTTCATTTCCGCATTTTGCTATAACTGTTTTAACGCCGACTTCTTTGCATAAAGTGACCGCCATAACACTCGCTTCAAGGTTACTTGCCATAGAAATAATTACAGTATCGATTTCGGCGATACCGAGACGTTCAATCACTTCAATATCGGTAACATCGGCACATTTGCATACAGGAAGATATGCCGCAGCATCATTTACAATACGTTGGTCGGTGTCAACGGCAATAACTTCCATACCGTTTTCCACAAGTTCTCTGGCAACGGCTATTCCGTATCTGCCAAGTCCAAATACCGCGTAAGTTTTTTTATTTTGCATATATAATTCTCCTTTAACCAATAGTGATGTTTTCAGTAGGGTCGGATATTACGTTCTGGGTCTGACTTCTGCTACCGAGTGCAACAGCAAGAGAGATAGGTCCTATCCTGCCAAGATACATCGTTACAGTAATAATTATTTTGGATAAGGTATTGAAGCTTGATGTCAGGTTGCGGGATAAACCTACAGTTGCCGAAGCCGAAACGGTTTCGTAAATAATATCTATAGCAGGTGCACTGCTTGTTAAAGATAACAAGATAGTAGATAAAAGTAAAATTAAAACAAAAGTTGTGCAGACCGCTACTGCCTTACGTATAGCATCGCTTGGTATTGTGCGGTTAAACATTGTAGCGCTGTTTTTATTGCGTACGGTTGAAAAGGCTGAGCACAACAAGACCGCCATAGTAACCGTTTTAACACCGCCCGCAGTACCAACGGGTGAGCCTCCGATGAACATTAAAATTAAACACAAAAAGGCAGATGGATTACTGAGATTTTCTTGCGGTATTGTTGCAAAACCTGCCGTTCTTGTGGTAATTGACTGGAAAAGAGAAATCTGTATTTTATCGAATAAGGACAATCCGCCAATGGTGGAAGGGTTGCTGTATTCAAAAATAAATATCAGCAGTCCGCCGCCTAAAATCAGAAAAAGGGTAGCGACAAGCACGATTTTTGTGTGGAGTGATAGGTGGCGAAAGATTTTCTTGTTTTTCGCATTGCGGCTTTTTATAACGCTCAAAACATCCCACCAAACGATAAAACCTATACCGCCAAGAATAATCAAAGCACAAGTAACAGCATTAATTAAAGGGTTAGTGGCATAGTCGCAAAGGCTGTTTTCCCCTATTATATCAAGACCTGCATTACAAAACGCAGAAACCGAATTAAAGACAGAAATCCATACCCCACGCGCACCAAAATCGGGCACAAAAACCAGCATATATAAAAGGGCGCCAATGCCTTCAATAATAGAAGTGCCTAATAAAATCTTTTTTATAAAATTTGATAACCCCGACATAGTGTTAAGATTGAAAGCATCCTGAATAAGCAATCTGTCACTTGTGTCCATCTTTTTGCGGAGCATAATCATAAAGCCGGACATAATAGTAATAATGCCGAGCCCACCCACCTGAATCAGCAGTAAAATAACAACCTGTCCAAAGAAACTCCAGGCAGAGAACGTAGGTAATGTTACAAGTCCTGTAACACAGGTCGAAGTTGTAGCGGTAAACAGAGCATCAATATAGGGTACAGCCTTTCCGGTTGCCGAACTAATCGGTAAGGATAAAAGCAGACTGCCAAGTAAAATGGCGACAAGGAAGCTAAACAAAATATAGTGCGTTGTTGAAAATGAAATGGTTCTTTTTTTGTTCATAACGGAATTCCTAAATTTGTATAATTTAAATTAAATATATCACAAGGTTATATTTTTTTCAATTTTTATTCATTAAAAAACGCCTTTACCTGTTCGATATAATATTCTGGTGCTACAGGGTAGCAAAGCCCGTGGGATGCAGACGGTATTTTAATCAGTTTCTTTTTAGAGTTTATAAATGAATAGTTAATCTCGCTCATTTGGTAGGGAACGAAATCATCTTTTTCGCCGTGAAACAGAATAACGGGAATCTTGCAGTTTCTGAGCACCTTGTCGGGCGCAATTTCTTCTAAATTGAATCGGCCAAACAGCCGTGCGCCAAGTTTTACTAATGGATAGCAAATAAATGTGGGCAGCTTCATACCGCTAATTACCTTTTTGATAATATTTTTAGCGCTCGTATATCCGCAGTCTGCAAGTACCCCGATAACATTTTTGGGCAGGTCGCCTGATGCCGCAATAAGAACGGTGGAGGCACCCATAGAAATACCCGTTAAAATTATTTTTTGGTCTTCTCCGAATTTCTCGCATACAAAATCCACCCAGGAAAGACAGTCACGATACTCACGCACACCAAAAGTAATAACCTTTCCGCCGCTTTTACCCGAACACCGTTGGTCTACTATGAGCGCA
The DNA here is from genome assembly GCA_045613385.1 of Acutalibacteraceae bacterium. GTDB lineage: Bacteria > Bacillota > Clostridia > Oscillospirales > Acutalibacteraceae > SIG565. Next base: position 14,599 of record JAZLAW010000018.1, read on the forward strand.
CTGTGTCCCGAGTCAAAGGCGCGACGCATACCGCCTGCCAAATCTCGTTCTGCATTGCCGCGGTAACCGTGAAACATTATTTCAATCGGTGCACCGGGAGACAATTCGTAATATTTGCCGTAAAGTTTTAGCCCATCAAACGAAGTGATAGAAAATTCGGTATTTGGCGTGTTTCGGGTTTCTTCGACCCATTTTTTTATGTTATCGCGGAAAGAATCATATTCCACACCCATTGGAATTATTTGCTCTACACGTTTGCCGTTTTTTATAGGAACGTAAAAAGCAATTCTGAAACATATATAGGAAAGCCCTATTATAAGTAAAACCAAAACCAACAAAGAAATTATAAAAATTAACATTTACACCACCGGTATAATTTTAAAACGAATTATAAAAAGATTCAAGTATATTTGTTGCTTGACTATTATCATAAGCGGGGTTAAAATAAATTGACTGTTGAAGGTGGTGAAAAGAGTGGAAAATAATTCGTATTGGTATAAGTTGGGATTAAGAGACGGAATACCGATAGCCCTCGGTTATTTTGCGGTGGCGGTAGCGCTTGGTATTGCCGCGAGAAACGCAGGTTTTACAGCACTGCAGGCGGCACTTACGGCGATGCTGACAAATGCGTCGGCGGGTGGGTATGCCGGCTTCACTCTTGTTGCCGCAGGTACCACGTATATAGAAATGGCGGTTATGCAGTTTGTCGCCAATGCAAGATATATGCTTATGTCTTGTGCGCTGAGCCAGAAGTTAGACCACAAAACCCCGCTTCTTCACAGACTAATTATCGGTTTTGATATAACCGATGAGATTTTTGGCATTTCTATAGCGGTGGATGGCAAACTTAACCCCTTTTATACATTCGGCGCTATGACCGTTTCAATTCCCGGTTGGGCGTTAGGTACATATGTAGGGGTTGTTATGGGTAACATATTACCTGTTGGCATTGTAAATGCGCTGAGCGTCGGACTTTACGGTATGTTTTTAGCTATTATCATTCCGCCTGCCCGTAAGGATAAGGTGGTAGCGGCATTAATTGCCGTTTCCTTCGCCGCCTCTTTTCTGTCGTCGAGATTGTCGGTATTTGCCGCTATACCGGAAGGGGTAAAAATAATAATTCTGACCGTGGCAATTTCTCTCGCGGCAGCGATACTGTTCCCGAAAGGAGAAAAAAGCGATGCGCGGTAATATATACATTTATATTATATTAATGGCAGTGGTAACCTTTCTTATCCGCGTTCTGCCGCTCACATTAATAAGAAAAGAGATAAAAAACAAAACCATAAAATCTTTCCTTTATTATGTACCCTATGTAACACTTGCGGTGATGACCTTCCCCGCCATAATTGATGCTACAGGAAGCACCCTGTCGGGTGCACTGGCATTAGTGGTAGGAGTAACACTTGCCTATTTTGGCGCAGGGCTTCCTGTAGTTGCCGTGCTTTCGTGTTTTACCGTTTTTTTGAGTGAACTTATAATACTTTAAAAATATGTCGAAAAATTTAATAAAGTATATTGATTTATATTATGGGATATTATATAATGTATAAGGAAAAAATTGTATTTCAATATTTTTATAGGAGTGTGCCTTAAATGACAAAAAACCAAAGCGTATTAAAATGGCTTGAAGAAATGCAAGAACTCTTAAAGCCGGAAAAGGTTGTATGGATTGACGGAAGCGACGCTCAGCGCGAAGAATTGCGTGAATTGGCTGTTGCTCAGGGTGAATTATACAAACTCAATCAAGAAGAACTCCCGGGTTGCTATCTTCACCGCACAAATCCCAATGACGTAGCCCGTGTTGAAGACCGCACGTTTATCTGTACATCTACAAAAGAAATGGCAGGCCCCACAAACAACTGGTGCGACCCCGCTGAAATGTATAAAAAACTTTACGACATTGCAAGAGATAGCTATAAGGGTCGTACAATGTATGTTATTCCTTATTCTATGGGTCCGATTGGTTCCCCGTTGGCTAAAATCGGTATTGAAATCACCGACTCGGTATATGTTGTTCTTAATATGCTTATTATGACAAGAGTTGGCACAAAGGTGCTCGAAGTTCTTGGCGACAGTAACGACTGGGTACGCGGTTTGCACTCACGCTGTGATGTTGACCCTGAAAAGAGATATATCTGTCACTTCCCTGAAGATAACACAATTATTTCTGTAAATTCAGGCTACGGCGGAAACGTACTTCTCGGTAAAAAATGCTTTGCACTGCGTATCGCTTCCTTCCAGGGTTGGAAAGAAGGTTGGATGGCAGAACATATGCTCATTTTAGGCCTTCAGAACCCGAAGGGCGAAGTTAAGTATATTGCAGCAGCTTTCCCGTCTGCTTGCGGCAAGACTAATCTTGCAATGCTTATTCCGCCCGAGTATCTTAAAGAAAAGGGCTATAAGGTTTGGACAGTAGGCGATGATATTGCCTGGATGCGAATCGGCGAAGATGGCAGACTTTATGCTATCAACCCCGAAAACGGTTTCTTCGGTGTAGCACCCGGTACAAATGCTCACTCTAACTTTAACGCTCTTGAATCTACAAAGAAGAACACCATCTTCACAAACGTAGCACTTGATTTGAACAATGATACAGTTTGGTGGGAAGGCTTAAATAAGAATCTTCCCGAAAATGCGCTTGATTGGAAGGGCAATAAGTGGGATGCGGCTAAATTCAATAAGGCCGATAAGTCTACTTGCGCGGCTCACCCCAACTCACGTTTCACAGCCCCGGCTGAAAACTGCCCCTGTATTTCGGATGAATTCAATAAGGGCGCAGGTGTTCCGATTTCTGCAATCGTATTCGGTGGTAGACGTGCTAAATGCGCTCCGCTTGTATATCAATCAAAGGATTGGGTCAACGGTGTATTCGTAGGTTCTGCTATGGCATCTGAAACCACAGCGGCTGCTGCAGGTACAGTAGGCGTTGTACGTCGCGACCCGATGGCGATGCTCCCGTTCTGCGGTTACAATATGGGCGACTATTTCCGCCATTGGCTTGATATGGGCGAAAAGCTTGGAGACAAAGCGCCGAAAATCTTCAATGTCAACTGGTTCCGTACCGATGATGAAGGCAACTTCATCTGGCCCGGATTTGGTGATAATATGCGCGTTCTCAACTGGATTATCGACAGATGCGAAGGCAAGGCAGATGCAGAAGAAACCGCTATCGGTTTTGTTCCTAAGGCAGATGACATTGATACTACAGACCTTGATATTGACCGTGCTACACTTGAAAGCATCTTAAAGGTAGATAAAGATGTATGGAACAAGGAAGCTGCCGAAATAGAAGAACATTATAAGAAGTTCGGCGATAAACTCCCTGAAGAATTAAAAGCTCAGCTCGAAAACCTTAAAAATGCTCTTAAATAACATTATATAAATGCAAAACGGAATTGCCGAAAAGCAATTCCGTTTTATTTTTTCAATATTTTGTATATAAAATCATTAAAAGTACAAAATATATTGCTTTTTGTGAAATAACGAAAAATTTGATAAAGATATGTAGAAGTTTTTATATAAAAAGTTAAAAAATAATAATTTTTATACTTGACTTGAAGCGGTTTTGGTGATATTATAAATGTGTATAAATGTACTATGGAGGTAGTATCTTATGAAATCAGTTTTCAAGCGAATTTCCAAGAAAACCGTTTCAGTAATACTGGCACTTGCGGTAATTTTGAGTTCACTCACCGTAATGATGTCGGTATTTGCTGAACCGGTAGCGCAGTCTACCGAACCGTACCTTGTTAGTGACGGTTCACCTGCTATACCTATGTTTAAAGACAAGGTAGTAAAATTAGCAGAAGTGGAGGTAGAATTCCCGGACGGCACAATCAAGAAAGGTAACGAACTTGAT
>JAZLAW010000019.1:0-86491 GCA_045613385.1 Acutalibacteraceae bacterium
TGGCATCGATTTCGACGCCATCACAGATGATGCTGAGGCAGTTGCAGCAGCAGAGGCTAAGGGCGTAGAGCTTGCAGAAGCGGCTGAGAAGACCTGGGGTAACGCACTTTACGCGTGCTTCGATCAGAAGGTAGAGGAGCATCTCATTCAGCCTACATTCATCACGATGTATCCTGTTGAAGTTTCTCCGCTGACCAAGGCATCCCCCGAAGACCCGAGAGTTACAGAACGTTTTGAATTGTTTGTATGCCATTCGGAACTTGCAAACGCTTATTCCGAGCTTAATGACCCGATTGTTCAGCGTGAACGTTTCGAAAAACAACTCGAGCTCCGAGACCGCGGCGATGATGAAGCAGAGATGCTTGATGAAGATTTTCTCACCGCAATGGAATATGGTATGCCCCCAACAGGCGGTATGGGTATCGGCGTAGACAGAACAGTAATGTTGCTCACAAATTCCGATACTATCAGAGAAATTATTCTCTTCCCGACGATGAAACCGTTAGATTAGAAATAAAAATCACCAACTTTTTTGAAGCGAACCCCAAAGATTAGACAAAATTAAATATTAAATTAAAAGGAATGAGTTCTGTATTGTACAGGGCTCATTCCTTTTAATTTTAAGGAAATACGTTCATTGTTGTAGTAATGAATGCATTTCTTTAATTCATCAATGAAAGCGTTAACGCTTTCGAATTTTTCACCGTAGAACATTTCAACTTTCAGTCTACCGAAGAAGTTTTCCATAGCACCATTGTCCATACAATTACCTTTGCTCGACATACTTTGAGTAATATTATGCTCTGCTAATAATCGTTGGTATTCGGCGATTGAATCTTCCTTGACCTTTTTATCTAACTTTTGGGGTGCATATCATTTACAGTTGGTGATTTTTTATTATAGTTTTTTCTTATAATCATTACCGAATAGTTTTTCGGCAAACCATACATCATCGACAGTAAAGGTTTTGCCGTTTAAATAGTTTAAAATACCGGCATCAGTTGTAAAGGAAAAGGTGAGCCTGAAAGAATAGAGAGCTTGTTTATCAAAACCCACTTTTTTGTCTTCCTTCAGCTTTCCGTATTTTCCGTCTCCTAAAAGCGGCAGACCTATACTTGCCATATGGGCGCGTATCTGGTGGGTGCGGCCTGTGAGCAAAAGAATTTTCAAAAGGGAAAAGCCGTTTTTTGTGGATAAAACGCGGTATTGTGTTTTTATCGGTACGTTTTTGCCGTTACTTTTATCGGATAAATACACCTTGTTTTTATCACTGTTTTTTTCTAAATAACCTGTCAGCAAATCTTGGCTTTTTTTAGGCACTCCGTGTACTACTGCGAGATATTCTTTGTCGATTTCTCTCGTTTTAATCTTATCACACAGAATTCTTAATGCTTCGGCATTTTTAGCGGCGATAACTATACCGCCTGTATTACGGTCAATACGGTTTGCAAGTGCGGGTTTAAAGGATAGTTCGGCTTCGGGGTCATATTCGCCTTTTTCGTACAAATATCGCTGAATTCGGCCTATAAGCGTGTCGTTATACTCACTGTCATCAGGATGAACAATCAATCCTTGCGGTTTATCGGCAAGTAAAATATTTTCATCTTCATAAACTATTTTTAATTTTTCACCCGCCCGAAGAAAATCATAGTGGGGCTCCACTTTTACAAAAAACTCATCGGGTATATACATATCTACCGTATCCCCTATTGCAAGTCGGGTACTTATCTCGGCGCGTTTTCCGTTTACCTTAATATCTTTTGTACGTATTTTTTTATACATAAGGGATTTCGGCAATAACGGTACGGCCTTGCTTATAAATTTATCAAGGCGTTGTGCCGCATCATTTTCGCTTATTTTAAAAGACTTCAAAATTTCACCCCACTCACATTTACTAAATAAATAATATCATAAAACAAAATATTTTCAACTTTTTTATTTACTTTACAGAAAAAAGTATTATAATATTAGGGAATAAACAATAGCGGAGATATGTAATGAGCAACCATTTACACGACGGACACAGACAAAGAGTTAAAAATAAGTTTCTTGAGAACGGGTTCACCAAGGAAACTCCGGCACACGAAATTTTAGAATTGGTACTTTTTTATTCGGTGCCGCGAAAAGACACCAATGAGTTAGCGCATAAATTACTAAATGAATTCGGTTCTTTGTCCGGAGTTTTGAATGCGTCCCCCGAGCAACTTATGAAATTCCCGGGCATTACCAAAAATAGCGTGGTGCTTTTCAAAATGATTTTGGAAACTGCCCGTATTTACAATGAAGACCTGGCATCTAACAAAGATACCTTTAAATCAATAGAAGAAATAGGTACATATATTTCATATCATTTTTCAGGGGCTACCGAAGAAAAATTCGGTGTTTTAAGTCTAAGCAGCAGCGGTAAGTTTATATCATACGATACAATAAATCAGGGAGATATTTCTGCGGTAGGTGTAAGTACCCGTAAAATCATTGAAATCTTACTGCGCACAAGGGCAGCCGCTGTGGTTATTGCCCATAATCATCCGGGCGGTATCGCCTTACCATCGGCTTCTGACCTTGAAACCACCAAGAGAATAAATGAAGCATTAAAGCATATAGGTGTTCATCTGCTTGACCATATAATAGTAGCGGATGGAGATTTTGTGTCTCTGGCGCAGTCAAAGGATTTCAGAGAGTTATTTAAGTAAAAACGGAGAATGTTTATGCAGTTAGTGGATGCTAAAAAGTATAAACGGGATGTGACAAATTTATACAAAACCGCATTCCCAAAAAATGAAAGGGCGCCGATTTTCTTTTTGTTTTCTAAAACACGGCATAAAGAAAATAAATTTTATGCCGCGCTGAAGGATAATGAATTTGTAGGTTTGGTATATACCATCCGTAAGGAAAATTTGCTATATATTTTCTATCTTGCGGTAGAAAAAGAAAAACGCGGAAACGGTTACGGAAGTGAGATTTTAAAGACAATCAAAAATATGTATAGCGACTGTGTTCTCCTTTTAGAAATTGAAGATACCACACTAACGGATGCCGATAATTATTTCGAAAGAATAAACAGACTAAAATTTTATCAGAAAAACGGATATAGTCAGACATATATTTATCTTAACGAAGCAGGAGTAGACTTTGAACTGTTGGGAACCACAGGTAACGTCAGACAAAGTGAATTTTTGTCACTGATGAAAAAGTATTTAGGCACTATGCTGTTTAAAATTATTTACCGAAAAACAAAATTAAAATAAAAACAGATGGCTTAGCCATCTGTTTTTTTATATATTTTTCGGAACGCGTTTGATTAGTGTTGATCCACAAAGGCCGATTGCTATACCCGAGAGAGTACCGGTTATTGTGAGAACGACCAGATAATATCCAAGTTCTGCTGTTTCTAACAGTAACATAGCCATTAAAATCTGTCCGACATTGTGGGAAACACCGCCTGCCACACTAACTCCTACCGTAGATAAAAAACGCAATCTGCGGAGCAGAATCATAACAAATAAACTGAGTGCGCCGCCTGCCAGACTATACATAAGCGCCATTATGTTACCGAAAAGCAAACTTACTAATATGATTCTTATAAGTGAAACTCCGGCAGCAAAAACAGGACCGCGCCTATAAAGCAAAAATACAATGATGATATTAGGCAACCCCATTTTTATTCCCGGAATTGCCGGAAACATTGGCGGTATAATAGCTTCTACATATGCCAGAATCATTGCCAGAGCAGTGCAAACACCTATAAACGCTATGGTTTTGGGTTTGTTTATCACAAGCGGCCTCCTATACTATAATATCCGGATTATCGGCATTATCTTGAGTGATAACCGTAATCACTACGCGTTGTGGCAGACACACAATGCTTTCGCCATCGCGAAAAATAGGGGCATGAGCAACACAAATGCCATCAGGACAAGTAGCTTTTTCCATATATGCTTTACCATCGCGGATAACCAAACGATTAAGATGCTCGTTGCCATTACCGGAATAAATATCTTCGGTTATATTTTCACTCAGGGAATACATACCGTAAGTTTTTCCGTCAACCGTAATTTTTATTGTATCGCCTTTACTTCGGAACTTAAATAAATACAACAAACCAATAGCGGCAATCAATAAAATAGATATAATCAAAATTATATCGTTTCGCACCGCATGTTTGGGTGCGGTCTCTTTTTCTCGCATATTACTAAATAACATACGCATCATCCGGTATGTTAGGGAAGAACATAGTTTTAAGGCAGCCTGTTGGGCACTCTTTTACACAATCGCCGCAGTTTGTGCATTTGGTATAGTCAATAACCGCCAAGTTATTTTTTACTGTTATTGCTTCTCTCGCACAAGTTTTTTCACACTTTTTACAACCGATACACGCGTTTTTGCAAGATTTTCTTGCATCAGCACCTTTTTGTGTGTTGCTGCACATTACAACGGTTTCGGCTTCTTGCGGAATAATAGAGATAATGCGTTTAGGACAGGCATTAACACAGATTCCGCATCCTAAACATCGGGATGTATCAACACGGGCAATTCCGTCTTCAAGGCAAATAGCATCTGCCGGGCACACAGCGGCACAATCACCGAATCCTAAACAACCATACCTACAAGAATTGGCACCGCCATATATCATAGATGCGGCGAAACAGGTGCGTACACCGTCATATTCAGCAATTTTAGGATTAGCATCACATTGGCCGTTACACGCTACAAAAGCAATAACATCTTTGAATGGTTCAACCTTAATGTCCAAAATGGCGCCTATTTTATCAGCGACACCTTGTGCACCCGGAACACACAAATTGGGTGCGATATCCTTATCTGCTAATCTTGCTGCATAGTCATCACAGCCACGGCATCCGCAAGCGCCACAATTAATACCGGGCAAACACTCACGTATTTCTTTTTTCAAGGGGTTTTCCTCAATGAAAAAGAAATGTGAGAATACCAACAACAAAATACCTACCAGTAGAGTAATTGCAAGCATAACAAGAAATGCAATTAATATATCCATTGTTAAAACCTCATATCAAGCAAAAATATTTTCAACAATACCACTGAATCCCATAAAGGCTAAAGAAATAAAGGATGCAGCAATAAGAGTAACGCCTAATCCTTTAAAAGGGGCGGGTATATTGGTATTGTCGATTCTTGAGCGAAGACCGGAAAACAGTACCATTGCTAATAAAAATCCAAGTCCGGCACCCAAAGAACTAACCATCGCTTCGGCAAAATTGTAACCGTCGATGATGTTGTTAATGGTAACGCCTAATACGGCGCAGTTTGTAGTGATAAGCGGCAGATACACACCCAGACCTTTATAAAGTGCAGGGGAAAACTTCTTGAGCAGCATTTCTAAAATTTGCACAAGAGCCGCAATAATTAAAATAAACACTATGTTTTGCAAATATCCAAGATTAAAGGTGTTGAGAACAAAATACTGTATAGGCCAGGTTACAGCCGATGCCACCAACATTACGAAGGTTACAGCAACACCCATACCGACCGCCTGGTCTTTTTTCTCAGATACGCCTAAGAAGGGACAGATACCTAAAAAACGGCTCAGAACATAGTTGTCGACAAAAACCGAAGACAGAAGGATTACAATAAGAATTTTAAAATTATCCATTAGTTCTCAACTCCTTCCCTTTTACAAGTGGTGGCACTGCAAGTGCCCGAATGGGCGCAACCTTCACAAGAAAACGATTTTTTAACAGGCGCTCTGCCGTTAGTGACGGCATATATAAAAGCTATGAGTAGACCGTAAACCAACAATCCGCCCGGAGCTTTGGTCAAAAACTCGATTTTATAATTTTCCATAAACGGAATTGATATTCCGGCAAACGATGCTGAACCAAAAACCTCGCGAATGGTAGACATTAAAGTTAAGGCCATAGTGAAGCCTAATCCCATTCCTATTCCATCAAGTGCAGAGGAGACTACGGGCTGCTTGTTGGCAAACATTTCTGCGCGGCCTAAGATGATACAGTTGACCGTAATTAAATCCAGATACACGCCCAGAGTCTCATATAATGCAGGGAAAAACGCTTGAACCAACATTTTAACAATGGTAACAAATCCTGCGATAATAACGATGTAACAAGGAATTCGCATTGTTTCCGGAATGATTTTACGAAGCAGGGAAATAAATATATTTGAGCAAACAAGAACGACCAATGCGGCAATGCCCATACCAAAGGCGCCGTCTACTGTGGTTGTGGTTGCCAATGTAGGACAGGTACCGAGAATGAGTACCAAAGTGGGATTTTCTTTTATAATTCCGTTAAGAACAACGGAAAGTGAAGATTTTTCATTCATTATCAAGCGCCTCCTTTCAATACTTTTACAGCTGCAAATGCACGTTCGATTGCCTGTTTATAACCGTTGGTAGTTAAAGTAGCACCGCTGATTGCATCAATTTCGGTGTAGTTTTCTTCGGTTTTACCTACGAATTGACCATAAAAACCTTCATCGGCACAAGCATCTCCCAAACCATCAGTTTCTGCTTCGGAAACGGTAAGGCAATCAATAATCTTGTAGTCGGGAGTTATAGATACGCGGACTATAATATACTCGTTAGAAGCCGGATGGTACTCATTGCCACCTTTGATACCATAACCTGCGCCCTTGGTTTCAAGAACAAAGTTACCGCTCGCGGTTTTCTTTGCGGAAACAACAGTGTTTTGCAAATCGGGATATTTGGCAAGGTCGATATCTTTAAAGGTGGTAGATTTGATTTTTGCAACCGAGTCAGCAAAGAATTCAGGGTTGTCTATTCCTGTTGTGACGAGTGTGCCGTCAGATTTTACACCGACAAACTTTTCTCCAACAATAAACACATATCCTGTCTGGTTTTCTGAAACATATATTGTATTGATACCATCAATCTGTTCTACCAAGAACAGTTTCTCAAACTTGCCTTCACCTTCAGGCAAAGCTTCGCTCAGATTATCCTTCAGAATTTCTTCTTCGTTACGTATATCAACCGAGCCGCCACCTAAAATTATAACCGTGTTAAGTGCATCTTTTATTGCGTTTTTATAAGCTTCGGTAGTCTTTGTAGCACCGGCAATAGTATCAATAGAATCAACACCTACGGCATCTTTATCGGTGAAGTTGGTTCCGTAAGTTTTTTCTTTGCCGAGGGTCTCGTTAGAAGACAGGCAAACGGCACCTGTTACAACACCGTTCGTATCTACACCGCACATAATTACCATATCGCTACCGTAACCGGCAGTGACTAACTTGATTACGTAGCCTTGCCCTTCGGTTTCTTTATAAGCTTCGGTCACGGAAGCGGGGAGGGTGAAACCGGAAACATCCATTTTTTCGAAGTTTTTGCCGTCCGGCATAACTTCTAACAGAGATTTATTTGCGGCGGCATTCTGATTTTTTTCAATCACTGGTGCTGTAATAAAGTTGGTTGTTGCAAGCAACAGCGTTATTACAGTGCAAATACAAACAAATATAATAAGATTTTTGATATTTTTTTTCAAAATTAATGCCCTCCTGCTGTAAACACCTTACGTCTGGTCCAACGGCTTATGTAGGGTGTAAGAATATTCATAAACAATATAGCGAAGGAGACACCTTCGGGATAGGTACCGAAATAACGGATTAAACAAGTGAGGAAACCGGCGCCTAAACCGAATATTATCTTACCCCACGGGGTAGAGGGAGAAGTGGTATAATCTGTTGCCATAAAGAACGCACCGATAAACACACCGCCCGACAAAACAAGAGATAATGCCTGGACTGCGTTGAAGCCTTCCATAAATAATGAGAAAACAAAAACAGTGCCGATAAATACAAAAGGAATATGCCAACTTATTACACGCCGTACAAGCAAATATATGCCACCCAACAGTAATGCCGCAGCACAGGTTTCTCCGATTGCACCACCGTGGTTACCAATGAATAAATTTAATAATGTAGGCATTGTTTCAGCCGATAATGGCGTTGCTCCGGCGACTGAGTCTATCGGGGAAGAAGGAATAGCTATTGAACTGAATGCTACCAACATAAATACACGGGCGGTAATAGCGGGATTTACTAAATTTTGTCCAATACCCCCAAAAAGACATTTAACCACAACAATAGCAAATAAGGAACCAATCACACATTGCCATAGCGGAATATCAACCGGTAAATTCAAAGCCAATAACAGTCCTGTAACGGCGGCTGACAAATCAAATACGGTTTGTTCTTTCTTGGTGACAAAATTGAAAAGCGCTTCAAATCCTACCGAAGAAATAACACAAACTGCAACGACCAATAAAGCGCGCCAACCGAAAATCAAAGTACCGGCAATAGTTACAGGCAATAAAGAAATCAGGACATCACCCATAATACCGGAAGTAGATTTACCGCTGTGAATATGGGGAGAGAGCATTACTTTGGTTAAAGAATTCATGATTTTTCGGTCTCCTTTTTAATTTCTTCATTAACAAATTGTTTTGCCATTTTGTTAAGCTGCACTAATGGACGGTTTGCCGGACATACAAAGCTACAACATCCGCATTCCATACAAGACTGAACCGAAAGTTCTTTCAACATGACTACATCCTTTTTTGCATATGCTTCGGCAATACTTACGGGAGCCAACCCGAAGGGGCAGGTATTGACACACGCACCACATCGAATACAGGCGGTGGTTTTTGGAAGTTTAGCTTCTTTTTTCGTCAAAGCAAGTACTGCATTTGTATTTTTAATAACAGAAACATCAGAATTCGGTACTGTGATACCCATCATCGGGCCGCCATATACAATTTTTGCAGGTTGTTCGGTTAAACCGCCGCAGCAATCAAAGAGTTCTTTAAGAGAAACACCAATGGGTGCAATTACGTTTTGCGGGTGCTTTACCGCACCGCCTTCGACCGTCACGCACTTTTCTACCAAAGGCATACCGGTACGAAGATAAGCACCGATTGCCGCAATGGTGGTACAATTAAGCACAATGCATCCTACATCAATAGGCAACTCATTAGCTGATATCTTGCGGCCAGTTGTATGATATACAAGAACCTTCTCTCCGCCTTGCGGATAAACCGCAGGAAGCGAATGAACCTTTACAGAAAAACCGTCTATAGAATCTGCCATATTTTTCATAGCATCGGTGGCTTTGTTATTGTTGTTTTCAACACCGATAATAACCTGTTTAACACCGAGATAACTATTCATCGCTTTAAGTGCAAAAACCATATCATCTGAGCGAGTCAGCATTGTCACGGTATCACTTGTAACATAGGGCTCACATTCGGCACCGTTGATAATAAGGTAGTCAATGCGTTCAGGGTCAACATCCAATTTTACATAAGATGGGAAACCCGCACCTCCAAGACCGACAACGCCGGAGGCTCTTACGGCATTCACCAAATCTTCTTTACTGTTGAGGGATGGGGGTGTAATCGATTCATCAACCGCCATTTCTCCATCCGATTCAATCACAACGGCAGTTGCAGTAGAACCGTTATACAGTAAATAATCGGTCAGCTTAATTACCTTACCCGAAACACTGGAATAAACATTTGAAGAAATATATCCATCGGCATCGCCTATTTTAGTACCTACTTTAACATAATCGCCTACTTTGACAGTAGGGATTGCCGGTTTTCCAATGTGCATAGACATAGGGATGGTTACTGTTTTAGGAATTTCCATACGGATGACAGGACTTTTTTTGGTGCCTTTTCTATGGGGCGTGTGTATTCCGTGAAGATGAGAAACCATAATCATAAAACCTTTCTTTAATAAAAATTTAAACATAATAACACAACATAATTTTAAGATAAATACAGTTTGTTGTCAAGTATATTCGCCGGAAATGCGTATTCAAAATTATGGTATTATAAACGATAAATTTTTAAAATAAATTATCCCCTCGGCTTTCCGAGGGGATTTGTGTACTTATAGATGTTTAGTCGAAATTTAGTATATCAGGATTCTTTTTTAGTGGTAATAATAGAACCAGCCTTTTCTTCCAAATGAATTTCCCAATGGACAATAAATGCCAACAACGCACGTATTATAATCACAACTCCGAGAATTGCCAATTCTTCTAAATTGTGTATGATAACAGTTTTAATAATTTCGGCACCCATTTTAAATTCAAGGGCCAGTGAAAGAGCTTTACCCAGGTCAATTACCACGTGGAATGGTTGCTTTTTTATTACACATTTAAAAAGTCTTACCAATGCGCGCAAAGAACCTATAATAATGATGATAATGCCAACCATTTCTAAAATACCCGCAGAAATCTCTGCTAAAGGATGCAAAAAATTTTTAAATTGTGCTACAAAATCCATTGCATTTAAACTCCTTACTTTTCGTATTGTTTCCAACCGGAAGAATATGATTTTTGACCGTTTTCATCCACCCACATTGCTTCGACACCGTCTATCGATTCAATTAAATCCAGACCTTTTGATTGCGGTAAACAAAAAAGCGCGGTGGAAAGTGCATCGCCTAAACCAGAGTCTTTGCAAATCACCGATATCGACAGATATCCAATGGCGGGCATAAGTGTATCCGGGTGAATAATATGATGATACGGTTTACCATCAACATAGTAAAAACGTTGGTATGAGCCACTGGTAACAACCGATTGACCGTTAAGTTTTAAATATGCGAGATAGTCGCCGTCATTTGGGTTTTCTACCCCAATAGTCCATTCAGTACCATCGGCTTTACTGCCGATAGTGCGTACATTACCGCCAACATTAAGCACATATCCGGTAATTCCTTTTTCTTCGAAATATCGCGCAACACGCTCGGTAGCATATCCCTTGGCAACGGCACCGACATCCAACTTCATTATTGGGTCTGATAGTGTAACGGTATTATTGCTTTCATCAATTATCAAATTATTAATATCGGTATGCTTTGCGGCTTCTCTTAACGCATCCATCGGCGGAAGTGAAGCTGACTCGGGATTATCCTTTCCTATTGTGCGGTAATCGTGCCAAAGCGACAACACACTGCCCATAGCAATATTCATTATGCCATTAGTCGTGTTATACATTTCTTTCGCATAGAGAAGCATATCAATAATGCGGCGGTCGACTGTAACGGTGCGGTGAGCTCCGTCAACAAGTTCATTAATAGTGCATAAATTTTCAATTCCATTGAAACGATGATAAATCGAATATAATTGATGATATTGAGCCAATAACGTCAACATTTCATTTGAAATTGCATCAAATTCCGCCTGACTGTTTTCGTAGCCGGTGATGGTAATAACCGTATCGAAATAGTCCATAGAATAGGTTGTATATTTGTTTTTTTCTTTATCAGGCGCACAAGAACAAAAAGTGCTGCTTATAATAAACAAAAATGTGATAATAAGGCAAAAAAAACGATGTTTCATAATAATTCCAAAAGACAAAAAAGGGGGATTGATTTCCCCCTTTTTGCGTTGTTCAGTTTTGTTGATTTATTTAATCTTGGAAGCAGCTTTAACGAAACCGCTAACGTAGATTGTACAACCTGCGGACTGGAGGTCTGCAACGCCTTTACCGTCTTCTGCAATCAAACCAGCAATTTCATCAGCAGTTTTACCGATACAAGCAGCATCGAAGGCAGCAGCCTGTTCGAACCACTCTTTCTTAGCGTTGCCATAAGCAACCATACCGTAGTTAGTACCTTGTTCCTTCTTAGAAACTATAGCCTTAGAAGTATCGAGAGTAGATGCACCCTTGGTATCAAAAGAGAACGCAAGTTCAACACAATCACTTGCAGCAGCTACAACCTTACCGTCTTTATCAACAGCAGCGGCGAAAACGGTAGTAGAAACTTTGTTGCTACCATCTTTATCTTCGGTAGCATCAGTACAAGTCTGTTCTGTAGCAGCGGTAACTTTTAAGGTGTTTTCTGCTGTAACACCGGAATCAGCGGCAGCATTGTAAGCTTTTTCGATAGCACCAACAAATTCGTTAATCATAATTGTGCATCCTGCAGCAACAACTTCAGCATTACCTTTGTTTTCTGCAGCAACCAAGGCCTTTACTTCATCAAGAGTCTTGCCGGCAACCAAAGCTTCAAAAGCATCTGCCTGTTCAAACCACTCTTTTTTAGCACCGCCGTAGGCAACCATATTGTAATCTTTACCTAATTCGTACTTTGTCTTAAACTCGGTCTTAGCAACAGCTTTACCTTCTGCGGTAAAATTGACTGTATTACTTGCAGTGTCAAGCGCACAAGCAACTATTTTGCCATTAGCATCAACAGTAACTGCAGCAACAGTTACATCCAATTTACCTGAGCCGTCTTTGTCGGCGGTTGCATCTGTAACAGCAGGGGCACTGCTATAAACACCCATACCGAACTTAAGAGTTGCAGGTTCCTTAGAACCGCAGCCAACAAAAAGAGTTGAGAGTGCTAAGATTAAACACATAACCAGTACAAAACTTTTTTTCATTTTTTATTCCTCCACATTTTAAGGTACAGTATAATATTACACAAATTTTACCACATTGTCAAGTTTATAAATGCGTTTTATAATAGTTATGCCACGCGATAGACAAAGTATACTATCGATGCTCTTTTTTACTCATTTTATCTCACATAAAGTATGAAAATCGGGCGGTCTGTGGCGCACCCCGTTGATTATCCCGCTAAATACGTAGGGCGGATGACTACATCCGCCCGTGTTATTTCAAATAGATATCGGATTTTATTTCTTACCGCAATTTTTGTCGAATGATGGGTTACAAGCATAGAAATTCTTTGCATTTAATTTATCGGTTGTAAGACCGAGTGCTTCACCAAAGCGTTGATAGTGAACGATTTCTCTTTGTCTTAAGAATTTTAACGGGTCACGCACATCGGGGTCATCGATTAATCTTAAGAGATTGTCATAGGTCGTTCTTGCTTTTTGTTCTGCCGCCAAATCTTCGTGAAGGTCGGTGATGATATCGCCTTTTGCCTGAATATATTCGGCGCGCCACGGAAGACCTGATGCGGCTATCGGGTATACTCCTGCGGTGTGGTCCACGAAATATTTGTCAAAGCCCGAAGCTATAATTTCCTTTTCGCTAAGATTCTTGGTTAGCTGGTAAACCATAGCGCAAACCATTTCCAGGTGGGCGAGTTCTTCGGTTCCTATATCGGTCAGAAGACCTTTTACTTCTGCATAAGGCATTGAGTAGCGTTGGGTAAGATAACGCATAGATGCGCCGAGCTCACCGTCGGGACCGCCGTATTGTGAAATTATGATTTGTGCATATTTCGGGTTAGGATTTTTAATGTTTACAGGATATTGAAGTTTTTTAGTATATTGCCACATAACTTAATAGTTCGCCTCGTTTTCCCACGGCCAGGGGTTGTCTACCCAGGACCAGCGTTTTTCGTTTTTAACTGATTTTGCAGTTACTTCATAGGGTCCGAAAGAACTTTCATATTTTTCTATCGCAGCTGCGCGTTTACGTTTGTACTGACGCAATTTTTCAAGTGCCATACGATCGAGCGGATGGGTATCGAGAAAAAGCACCATTTCGTAAATTGCAAAATCGTATGCCATTATGACTTTTTTAAGGGCAAATTGTTCGCTCATTTTCTCATCTCCGGCATAAATGGTTTATAAAGTTCGTGAAATATCGTTCCGCAGCAAAAACCTTCTGCGGTGGGCATAGTATCAAGTACGGTTTGGCGCTTGATATATGCCATAGCAAGTGGAATATCGGCATGTACCCGGTCGTTTTCGGTAGGGCTCATAACGGGATATTCAAAAATGGGATTAATCATTGAAATTTCCTTTCGTGCCGTCCGTTATCATTTTATGCTTTAAGGCGTGTTTGCGACACATAAAATAATAGTGGAAATTTCGAAAGTACTGTAGTATAATGCAGTTATACAAGTGCAAATAACTCATTAATCAGGAGTAATAAATTATGAGAATTATTGTTGTAGGTTGCGGAAAAATCGGAAAGACCATTATAGAAAATCTTATCGCAGAAGGTCACGATATTACTGTTATGGATAATGACCCTAAGGTAATTTCCGAAGTTACAAATATATATGATGTTTTGTCTTTGTGCGGCAGCGGTACTGACTGCGAAGCATTATCCGAGGCAAAGGTAAATACTGCGGAACTGTTTATTGCGGTCACGGGTTCGGATGAGTTCAATATGCTCAGTTGCTTCCTTGCTAAAAAAATGGGAGCCAAGCATACTGTTGCACGTATAAGAAATCCCGAATATAACGCCAAGCAATTTGATTATCTGAGAAAAGAATTATCAATTTCAGTTGCTATTAACCCTGAACTATCGGCGGCAAAGGAAATGTTTAATATTTTAAAGTTACCGTCGGCCATAAAGGTTGAAACATTTTCACGCGGCAACTTTGAAATGGTGGAAATTTTTGTGAAACCCGATTCAACGCTTGATGGAATAAGCCTTATTGAACTCAGAAAAAAGTATACACAGAAATTCCTTGTATGTGTAGTTGAAAGAGATGATAAAATTTATATTCCGGATGGTAATTTTGTTCTTCAAAAGGGCGATAGAATAGGACTTTTAGCTTCACCCGCAGAAATTCAGCATCTGCTTAAAAATCTTGGTATTTCACAGAAAAAGGCAAGAAACGTAATGATTTTAGGCGGCGGGAAAACGGCTTATTATTTATCCAGAATGTTATTATTGAGCGGCAACTCGGTTAAGATTGTTGATATAGACCACACGCGTTGTATACAGTTAAGTGAAGCTTTGCCTGAAGCGGTTATAATCAATGGCGACGGAGCAAACAGAGAACTTATGTTAGAAGAAGGCATAGGCTCTGTAGATGCTTTTGTTTCACTCACGGGTGATGATGAAAAGAATATCCTTTTATCATATTTCGCATCTGAACATAATGTGCCAAAAGTAATTACCAAGGTTAATCGTTCGGAATATCTGGCAACTGCCGAAAAGTTGGGACTTGAGAGCATCACTGCCCCCAGAAGAGCGGTTGCAGGTGTTGTGGTGAGATATGCCAGAGCGCTCGAAAACTCTATAGGCAGCAAGGTTGAAACACTTTACAGACTGATGGATGATAAAGCCGAAGCCTTGGAATTCGAAGTGGCTGCCGATAGTGAAATAATTGGTATCCCGCTTAAAGAGTTAAAAACAAAATCCAACGTTCTTGTAGGCGGAATTATACGCGGCCGAAGAGCGATTATCCCAAATGGTGATGACGTTATTTTATCGGGTGATAAGGTTGTCGTTATTTCAACAGGCGAACGTTTCGCGAATCTTGAAGATATAATCGATTAGGGGAAATAAAATGAACCGAAGAATGATTTTTTTCGCGACAGGACGAATTTTACAGGTTGAAGCGTTCTTTCTCGTGCTATCGGGTGCGGTATCTTTATTGTATAAAGAGTGGCGGGTGCTTTTCAGTTTCCTGATTTGTGCGGGAATAGCATTGGCTTTAGGCACCGCTTCCAGATTTTTTTCAAAGCCTAAAACGCATATAATTTATGCAAAAGAAGGTTTTGTAATAGTTTCTGCCGCTTGGATTTTTATGTCTTTAATAGGCGCATTGCCCTTTGTTTTCACAAGGGAAATACCATCTTTTGTTGATGCTCTTTTTGAAATGGTGAGTGGTTTTACAACAACAGGAGCTTCTATCGTGCCTGATGTGACGGTACTTAGCCGCGGCACACTTTTCTGGCGCAGCTTTTCACACTGGATAGGCGGTATGGGTATTATTGTTTTTGTTGCCGCAGTTTTGCCAGGTGTGTCCGAAAGACCGATTCATATTCTGCGTGCCGAAATGCCCGGTCCCACAATGGGTAAACTTTCGCCCAGAATTAAAGATACCGCGGTTATACTTTATCTTATATATATTGTCTTAACTGCATTACTCATTGTACTTCTGTGTTTCGGCGGTATGCCGTTCTTTGAAAGTGTTTTACACGCGTTGGGCACGGCAGGCACCGGTGGTTTTGGAATAAAAATAGACAGCATCGCATCATACAGTCCGTATATACAGTGGGTTATCACTATATTTATGATGGTCTTTGCTGTTAATTTCAACATTTATTTCCTTTTACTTATTAAAAGGTTTAAAACAGTTCTTAAAAGTGAAGAATTACTCACGTTTATTGGAATTATTGTGGTATCAACCGCGGCAATTACGGTTAATATTATGCCGATGTATGAGTCTGTGGAAGACAGTATTCGCTATGCGGCATTCCAGGTAGGAACAATTATTTCCACAACAGGTTACACTACTACCGACTTTAATTTATGGCCACAATTTTCAAAAACAATATTGTTTATTCTTATGCTTATAGGTGGTTGTGCAGGATCAACGGCAGGCGGTATAAAAATATCGCGAATTGTTATTATGTTCAAGCGCATAGGAAAAGAAATAAAACATATGATTCACCCGCGCTCTGTGTCAGCCCTTAAGTTTGAAGGGCAGACGGTTGATGCTGCTACGTCCAAGGGAATTGCGAGTTATTTTCTTATTTATTTTGTATTATTCTTTGTTATATTACTGCTTATATGTCTTGACCCGTTTAATTTTGGCGGACAGCATAACGTTTTCGAAACCCACATTTCTGCAGTGGCGGCTTGCTTTAATAATGTAGGTCCCGGGCTTGCAGGGGTAGGACCGACCGCGAGTTATGCCGCATATTCAAACTTTTCAAAGATAGTATTAACTGCCGCTATGTTGCTTGGACGTTTAGAGATTTTTCCGCTTATAATAGCACTTAGTCCGACATCCTGGTCTAAAAGCAGATAATATTGATTTTACCAACTGTTTTACATTGACAATTTTTAAATTTTATTGTAGACTTATTTAGAAATATGCGTTTAAAATTTTGGAGGATATATGAAGGAAAAAATAACTGCCTTTTTTAAAGAAAATAAAATACTTACCGCGCTTATAGCACTTGTATTGGTGGCGGCCATTGTTGCAGTAACTATTGTGGTTGCAGGACCTACAGGTGAGCCTACAGGAAACCACGTATCGAGTGAACCTGTAAATTCTCAAATAACATCAAGTGATGCTTCTTCAGATGAGACACCGTCAAGTGATGCATCATCTTCCGAGTTATCAAGCTCAGGGGAAACATCATCTAAACCGGTAGAGAAACCTGTGTTGACAGATAACTACTATGATGAATATAACAAGAAGATGGATATGGATAACAACTTCTTTATGGATTCACTTGAATATACCGGATATAATCTTAAGAAACACCGCGCCGATGGTGAAATGTGGAACTATATTCTTGCGGCGACAAAACGCGGCAGAGGTTGGCTCTCACAGATAGGATACGACTATGATGGCGGCAGTACAGGATATGAAGTAAATGCCGAAGGCAAACCGGATATTGAATATTTCAATAAAGGCGGACTTGTTTGCGCTTCCTATATTTCCTATGTTTACTATAACTATTTAGGAAATGTTGTTGGTATAGATGTATCAAAAATAGAAAAACCTGAAAATCCAAGACTCGCGCACGACTGGTACAAGGTGGCTCAGAAATGGGTTGAAGACGGTTATTCTAAGGAGATTAAATATACTGCGCGTTTAAGTGGCGGCCGTATAGCTTTTAAATCTGAAGAAGAGATACCGATTGGTTCTTTGATAGTTTTCCAGGCACTTGACAATCAGAACGGTTGGGCAAGACACGTAGCGCTCTATGCCGGATATAAAAACGGTAACCACTGGGTATACCACGTAGGTAACGATAACGGACCGGAATTTTGCTCTATTGAACGTATGAGTTGTGGTCCGGGCGGACAGTTTATGTTGGGTGTGTACACAACACCGACATATATCACCGAAGGCATTCTTGCAAAGATGGCAGGTTGATAAAAAATCGCACCCGTTGGTGCGATTTTTCTTTACATATTAATAGAAAAACAATATAATATTTTTCAGGAGTTGATAAAAATGAAATATCTCGTAATACTTTGTGACGGTATGGCAGACGTCTCCGATAAAAAATTCTTAGATGGAAAAACACCGATGGAAGCCGCCTTTAAACCAAATATGGATGAATTATGTCGCGTTTCCGAAATTGGACTTTGTAAGACCGTGGCCGAGGGACTTAAACCAGGTAGCGATGTTGCCAATTTAACAGTAATGGGTTATGACCCTGCGGTTTGCTATACGGGCCGTTCTCCGCTCGAAGCGGCAAGTATCGGCGTAGAACTTAAAGATACCGATGTTGCGCTCCGCACCAATATTGTTACTCTCTCAGATGAAGAAAACTATCAGGATAAAACAATGGTAGACTACTGCGCAGGGGATATTTCAACCGAAGAAGCCCGAGAAATTATTAAGACAGTTGACGAAAAGTTAGGTAGCGATATTTATAAGTTCTATTCAGGTGTTGCTTACCGCCATTGTTTAGTGGTGAAAAACGGCACAACTGAGCTTGGTGAGATGACACCGCCGCACGATATAAGCGGTAGGGTTGTAGGTGAGTATTTAAGCAAAGCCGAAAACGCAAAACCATTAATTAAACTTATGAAGAAAAGTTATGATATATTAAAAGACCACCCCGTAAATAAAGCGCGTATAGCGAAGGGTGAAAGACCTGCTAACTCAATTTGGCTTTGGGGCGAAGGCAGAAAGCCGCAACTTGAAAACTTCTACCTGAAAAATGGGGTAAAGGGCGCAGTAATTTCGGCGGTTGATTTGCTTAAGGGCATAGGCAAATGCGCTGATATGGATGTAATAGATGTATGCGGTGCTACGGGGTATATAGATACTAATTTTGCAGGTAAAGTAGAAGCTGCAAAAAAAGCATTTAGGGAAAATGATTTAGTATATCTTCACTTTGAAGCACCTGATGAATGCGGACACCGCGGCGAAGCTGAAAATAAGGTAAGAGCTATTGAAATTATTGATAAAGTGGTAGTCGGCCCAATGAAAGAGTTTTTGGAAGGGTTGGATGACTTCAGAATACTTATTATGCCCGACCATCCAACACCGCTTAACACTAAAACCCACTCATCCGCACCTGTTCCGTATTTGATATACGATAGTAATAAAAAACTTGTCGGCGCCGATAAATTTACAGAAAAAACTGCAGAAAACAGCGGAATATTTGTAGAACACGGCCCAGATATTATGAAAAAACTTATAGGTGGATAAGGCATGAATAAGTTCCAGAAAAGTGAAGCCGAAAAAGAAAAAATACGGCAGCACTTTAAAAAAGAAAAAAGAAAAACCGCAATTATTTTCTGGTCGTGCGATATAGCGGCAGTTATAGTTTCTTACATACTTACAAATGTTTTTTTCAGAGAAAAGTTTTTACAGTGGTTTTTAATTTCACTTCTTTTTATTGTGGTTTTCCCTATAACTCAATATTCTAAAAAGTTAAAGGAATTAAGACGTACGGAAGAGCAACAGATAAAATTCACACAACAGGATATTTAAAAAAAGCACCGATTTATCGGTGCTTTTTTATTGACAAAATAATAACAAAATGCTATAATATAGAAAACTGTTCCAAACAGAACACTTTTTGGGGGAAAAGATGTATAATTTTGAAGATACGTTTTTATTTTTTGGTTTAAGCCAGGAAGAAAAAACGCAGGTTGTAAAAATGTTACCGCCGCCCAACAATTATAAGCGTTCACAATGTGTTTATAATGCCGAAATCTATGAAAAGGCACTGGGTGTAGTGCTTGAGGGCTCAGTTGCGGCAAAATCGGGCAAGGTGATAAAAAGGCGTTTTAGCGCGGGAGATATTTTCGGCGCGGCGACAATTTTTACAGATGCTACAGGATATGTAAGCGAGATTGTTGCACTTACCGACTGTGTTATTCAGTTGATACCCGAAGCGGTGCTTAAAGGCATTTTTGCGGCGCATCCTGAAACGGCGGTCAACTACATAAAATTTCTTACCGAAAAGGTGCGGTTTTTAAACCGCAAGATTTCGCAGTTTTCGGCTCCGAGTGCCTGTGAAAAATTATATAGTTTTTTAAGGGACTCTGCTGACACGGATGGTTTCGTGAATGTTGCGAGTATGAGCAGTTTAGCCAAACAAACGGGAATGGGCAGAACAAGTCTGTACCGTTGTTTAGATGAACTCGAGCAGTTAAAAATGGTCGAGCGAAATAATACTATTATAAGGGTGATAAAATAATGAAAAAGTTATTGAGTTTATTTTTGATTTTGGCTATGGTTTTAACGTTCGCGTCGTGCGGTAAAGCAGAACCGACGGTTAAAACAAATGTGTTTATGATTTCGGGACCTACAGGTGTTGGCGCAGTGAACCTTATGAACGCCGATGAAAATGGCACAGCAAAAGGTGACTATGAGTTTACGGTGGTAGCAAGTCCTACAGAAATAGTATCAAAAATATCCAACAAGGAAGCCGATATTGCCGCAGTTGCCACCAATATGGCGTCTACCATTTATAATAAAACAAATGGCGGCGTGACTGTTCTTGCGGTCAACACTCTTGGTGTGCTTAATGTTATTACAAATAAAGGCACCGAAATTACAAGCCTTGCAGAACTTAAGGGTAAAAAGGTTTACACAACGGGTCAGGGTGCAAATCCTGAGTATGTAATCGATTATTTACTTACCAAAAACGGAATTAATCCCGATATCGATGTTGATTTGCAGTTCAAAGCTGAAGGCACAGAACTTGTAACCGTATGGGCAACCGAGCCGGATTCCATAATCATCGCTCCCCAGCCGGTTGCAACTTCTGTTTTAAATAAATACGAAGGTTCAAAACTTGCCATTGATTTAACTGATGAATGGGAAAAAACCGGAGATAACTCTGCTCTTATGATGGGCTGCGTAATTGTAAGAAATGAATTTTTAGCCGAAAATAAGGCTGCCGTTCAACTGTTTTTAGAAGAATACAAAGCTTCGATTGAAAAGGTAAGCAGTGATATCGAAACTACCGCCACACTCTGCGAAAAATACGGAATTATACCCAAAGCCGCCATCGCTAAAAAAGCAATTCCCAACTGCAACATATGTTTTGTAACCGGCAACGAAATGAAGACAAAACTTTCGGGATATTTATCTGTTCTTATGAATGCCGATAAAAAATCGGTTGGCGGAAAATTACCGGATGACAATTTCTATTATGTCGGCTAAGGTAAAAAAAGCGGCGAGAACAACCTGCGCGGTAATATTTTGGGTTGCGGTGTGGCAAATACTGGCAAGTATTATGAACCGGAGACTAATGCTTAAAATACCGCTACCGATAGAGACAGTACGGGCATTTGTTGATTACTGCGGGGATATATTATTCTGGAAATCGGTTGGCGCATCGCTTTTGCATATAACACTCGGCTTTGTCTCGGCGGTTATAATAGGCTCTGTTTTTGGTATGCTATCGGGCAACAGTTCCTTTTTCAAAACGGCAGCGGCGCCCATTATACACCTTATACGGTCTGTGCCGGTTGCGGCATTTATAATACTTGCGTGGCTCTGGGTACCTAATGCAGTACTCCCCTCGTTTATTTCATTTTTAATGGTTTTTCCGATAGTGTTTACCCATATTGAAACAGGTCTTTTGTCGGTTGATGCAAAGCTTATCGAAATGGGTAAAGTTTTCGGTATGAGCCGAATGGATATTGTAAAGCATATAAAAATGCCGACTGTTTTGCCGCAACTGAGAGTAGCTTGTATTTCGGGACTTGGCTTTGCCTGGAAATCGGGTGTTGCGGCCGAAGTAATATGTAATCCTACCGGTAGTATAGGAGCTTTATTGTCTACGGCAAAAACAACAATCGATTATCCGAGAGTGTTTGCGATAATTTTAACCATCGTTATATTTAGCCTTGTTCTTGAAAATATAATAAAACTTTTGTGGAGGGAAAGATAAATGATAGAGTTTAATTCTGTTAGCTTTTCCTATGGCAAAAGAATGGTGCTTAGAGATTTTAGTATAGAAATTGCAAACGGGGAACACATCTGCCTTTTTGGTAAATCCGGAGTTGGAAAAACCACGGTCCTTAGACTTATTATGGGCTTGGAAAAGGCAAGTTCCGGCAATATCAGCGGTCTTGAAGGCAAAAAAATCTCGGCGGTTTTCCAGGAAGACAGATTGCTTCCGTTTAAAACGGTTATAGAAAACCTGATGCTTTTCGGCACCGAAGAAAAAGCAACGGAAATTCTGAAGGCGCTTGGCATTTATGATGCTAAGAATCTTTACCCCGCCGCGTTAAGTGGCGGTATGGCGCGTCGCGTAGCCATAGCTCGTGCACTTATGCTTGATGCAGATATTTACATATTCGATGAAATTTTTAATGGCATTGATGATGATAATGTAAAAAAGACCGCCGAATATATAAGTGAGCGGGTTGTCGGTAAAACGTTTATTATGGTATCTCATAATAAACGCGATGCTTTACTTCTCGGCGCAAAAGAAGTACTAATGTAAAAAACTCTGTACCGTTCGCGGTACAGAGTTTTTCTTTTCTGCTTGAATAAATATTTTAAAGTGGTATAATGAGTATATGAAAGGATGTGTTTGGGGTGTCGATTTGTTATGAAAATATGCTTAAAAACAGTTTGGCAAATGGCAACTTGCTGAACGCATATTTTATATTTGGAAACGATGCTTATTTAAAAAAACAGTATGTAGATAAAATAATAGATAAAACGGTTGACAGGAATGATATTTTTAACTTTGTGTCATTTACCAATGAAGCCGATTTGCAGGAAATTTATGATGCGGTAGAACAATTTCCTATGATGAGTGAGAAAAAATGCGTTCTCATTACCGATTATGATTTTGAACACGCAACCAAGAGTGATTTCGAAAAGCTAATAGATATTTTATCGAATGTTCCCACCACCTGTGTGGTAATATTCTGGTGCAACAATATAGAGTTTGAGTTTAAAAAGAAGACACTTGCGCAGAAAATTGCCGCGGCAGTAGAAAAAAGCGGTGGTATGGCAGTACAAATCGACCATAGAACCATAGCAGAACTTAAGCGTATGTTGGAAAAAGGCGCTGAGAAACGGGGTTGTACTTTTGAAAACGGCGCGGCAGAGTATCTGATAGAAATGAGTTCGGATGATATAAATCTTTTAACCGGCGAACTCGAAAAACTTTGCGCTTATGTAGGCGGCGGAACAATAAACAGAGATGTCATCGATAAAGTTTCGGTGAAATCATATGACGCATCGATATATAATTTATCGAAAGAAATTTTCGCTCAAAATATTACGGGTGTTATGCAATTATTGGATGAACTTTTCTTTCTGCGTGTTGATGCTACGCCCATTCTCCATAGTATTTTTTCAACGTTTATTGATGCATATAGAGTGTATATCGGCAAAACGGCAGGTGTGCCTATACCCACAGTAGCTAAAGATTTTGGCTACGGTAAAAGGGAATTTGTTTTAACAAAATTACCGGTGGGCACTAAAAAACTCGATGAAAAAAGGTTTAGATTGTGCTTTAATGCGCTTGTAAATGCAGATGCCGCTCTTAAAAGTTTTTCTTCAAATGAACGTACAGTTCTCGAAGAATTGGCAGTAAGACTTATCTATATTATTTCTCGGGGTGAAGACATTGCTGAGAATTGATAAGGCGATAATAGTCGAAGGCAAGTACGACAAAATAAGACTTGAAAATATTATTGATGCATTGATAATTACGACCGATGGTTTTGGTATTTTTAAAGATAAGGAAAAACAGACGCTCATAAAAACATTGGCAGAGCAAAAAGGAATCATAATACTTACTGACTCTGATAGCGCAGGTAGGGTAATTCGTATGCATCTGAAAAGTATTGTTTCGCCCGACTGCATAACACAAGTATATCTCCCTAAAATTTTCGGGAGAGAAAAACGAAAGAGCAAAAAGGGCGCCGAAGGTCTTTTGGGGGTAGAAGGCACCAAAGATGAAATAATACTTGAAGCTTTTAAAAAATTCGGGATTACAGCATCGCTTACCAATGAAAAACGCAGACTTGTTACAAAGGCGGATTTATATGCGTTCTCTCTTTCGGGCAGAGAAAACAGTGAAAAGGCCAGGAAAGAGTTGCTCGAATTTTTAAATTTCCCTATTATGTCGACAAATTCATTTTTGGATTTGATTAACTCTTTGTACTCATATGAACAATTTTTGGAGGTGCTAAAAAATTGGCGGCAAGAACAAACCAAAAAATGAAGCTACTTTATATTATAGATATTCTCAAAAAGTATAGCGATGAAGAAAATCCGATTAATGCTACCGAACTTTGTGAAAGACTGGAAGCGGTGGGCATATCTGCTGAGCGTAAGGCTATTTATAGCGATATAGATACCCTAATTGACTTCGGATACGATATCGTAAAAACCCGCACCCCACGTTTTGGATATTTTATGGCTTCACGCGAGTTTGAATTACCGGAAATTTATCTATTAACCGACGCGGTGCGTTCTGCAGAATTTATTACACCTAAAAAGAGCAGAGAATTGGTGGCAAAACTTGATTCAATGCTAAGCGAAAATCAAGCAAGAAAGCGCGAAAAGAATATTTATATAGACTCTAAAAATAAGTGCAAAAACGAAGAAATTTATTATAGCATTGATAAAATTAGCGAAGCGATTGAAACAAAGAAGAAAATTTCCCTTATATATTGTCAGCGCACCCTTAAAGAAGGAAAAAATATTACCATTAACGAAAAAAGTATGATGGTTAGTCCTTATGCGCTTATATGGGAAAATGACAGATATTATCTGATTGGAAACAATGCAAAATACGATAATCTTATGCATCTGCGCCTTGACAGGATAAAGCGGGTTGCAGTATCAGCGGAGAACGCAAGGCATTTTTCCGAAGTTTCGGAGTATACTGATTTTTTTGATGTTGCCGATTATACCGCAAAAACATTTAATATGTATACAGGCGTCAGTTCTGAAATAGAGCTTAAATGCTCAAAGGCAATACTTGAGCAGATTATCGACCGTTTTTCAGAAGATATTTTTATTTATAAAGTGACAGATGATACTTTTTCTTTCAGAACACAGGCTGTTATAAGTCGCGGCTTAATTTCGTGGCTTTTGCAGTACGGAAATGAAATACAGGTGGTGTCTCCGGCTACACTTAAAGAAGAACTACTCACAACACTCGTGCAGATAAGGGAAAAATATAATGTTTAGTTTTTTAAAAAAGAAAGATAAAAATACAGATATTTTAAAGAACTTTGATGGTAGAACCGTTAAATATATTACAAAGCGCAATGTTGATGGCGCGGGGAATGTAAATCACGATGTTGTGAGTAAAAACGGAAGAATTGTGGTTATAGATAAAGAAATAAGAATTATAGACGGTGAACACGATTTATTCAGGTGTTCTACGGATGCCGCGCGTTATTTTATGTTGCTCAGCGGCGACGGTATTACTGTTGAAGGGCAAAACAAAGTCGGTGGTGGGGAAGATTCTTTCACGGTTTATTTTTCTTATTATCGCAAATAGACTTGACAAATTAAAATTTACTGTATAGGATTAAATTATAGGGCGTTACTGAAATCAGTAACGCCCTGTTTTTGTGGGCAATTTATTTTAAGGAGAAGAAATATGTCAATAAGGACTGTAACTTACACACTGGGCGGTGAAAAATCATTACCGCCGACTCCCCAATATGGCGGTGTAAGATACGAAGACAATGCAACAAGGGTCGACTTTGTGATAGACACTGATTACAAACAAAATATCGAAAAAGCTTACCCCGGTACACATCTTGTATACAGAATTGACTTTAACTCGTCAAATGCAGGTTATAACCCATCAGAAAACATCGAAGCGGTAAATAATACAGTCAGTCGCCACATACCGTTTTGTATGACCTGTTTTGGTGAACAGATTTCGGCGGTTTTAGTAATAACCGCCCTTAACAGCAGTGGTGACTCGGTAGGTACCGTTGTAAGTCCCGAAGTTAAAATATATTTTGATAATGTAAACAGAGATGAGTTGCAAGAAGAATTATTATTAAAAAACATTTCTGAGTATGAAGAAAATATAGAAAATATATATGCTTTGGCGCGGGAGTGTGTTTTAAAAAACGAAACAACAAAAAAAGAAATAGAACAAATGGCAAAGACTTCCCAAAGTGCAGCGCAAATTTCAAAGGAGAGCAGCGGAATAGCGGTTGAAAGCGCAAACACAGCGCGGGAGAATGCTGAGTTCAGTATTGCGGCATCGCAAAAGTGCGTTGTAGCAGATACCATTCTTACCGAGTGCCAGAATGCCGCCGAACAAGCCAATAAATCTGCAGATGAATTTGAAAGCATCAAAAAAGAAATTTCTGACGGCGGCTTTATTAAGAGTATCGAAGAAATTAATAAAGGTTTGGTGTTACGTTTTTGGGTGGGCACAAAAGCGGAATATAATGCTCTTGCAGAAAAACCGAAAGACTGTTATGTGGTAATTACCGATGATGATACAGTGGCAGATTATATTGTAGAACAGGGTGTAATAGATAAATGGACATATCGTAAATGGAATAGCGGTATGGCAGAAATGTGGGCAAGTGCATCTTTAGTTACTGCATTTACAAGTAAGATTACGGAAGATCACTATTCTGCCCAAAAGGCCTTTCCGCAAATTACCTATCCGTTTACACTGTATGGCACTACACATACTCAATTCACTTTGAATTATGTTGAAGCGGCGCATATAGGCTTTTGTTTAGAACAAGCTTTAACAATGTCCGAAGGTACACCTTCATACAGACCGTATAGTGTCAGAGAAATAAGCGGTGAAACAAATATAACCGGCCGTTACTATGTAATGGGAAGATGGAAAGCGTAAAGGGGGATTTTAAATGGCATTTTATAATAATGGTTTTATACCCGGACTTCAGGCTAATGTGTTATTGGCACAGATTGATGAACAGTATAGTCCGGATAGTGAAAATGCGCAAAGCGGTAAAGCTGTAGCAGAAGCAATTTCTGATATAAGTGGAAATTTAAGCGCCTGGAAAAAGATAGTGGATATAACTACAACTCAAGAAGTCAACGGCATTGTCGCAACTGCAGAAGAATTTCCTGATCTTGCAAAATGTAAAGAATTTTTAGTTAGAGTTATATACCAAAAACACGGTGGTACTGCAAATTTGCAACTTGGTTCTTCGCGTATAGAGTGCAATACTACAATTTGCTACCATGCGGGCACGACAAATGTTAGTTATGCCGCTGTATGTGAACACAAAGTGCATATACAAATCGTTGATGGTTTGCTTCACACTATTGGTACTGATGGTGTAGTCGGACAAAGCGCACTCAAAGGTACTGTAAGTATACTGGTGGGCAACAGGTTTGTTACGGAAGATATTTATCAATTAAAATATTATCTTGGTAATAACACAAGCCTTATACCGACAGGCACACAATTTGTAATTTACGGGAAGGTGGCAGGAAATGAAGATATATAAAAACGGGGAATATATAGAAATTGATGATGTAAATATTGATACGCAAGATATTCCGTATGAGCAAAGAGTGGTAAACCGCATTCGTGAAAAATATTCGGTTGACGATGAACTGGCTATTTTAAGGCAGAGAGATACAAAGCCTGATGAATTTAAGGAGTATAATGATTTTGTAGAAAGGATAAAAAAAGAAGAAAAACTCAATTAATTTATCTTGCAAATATTTTTAATAAACGATATAATTAACCCTGTAATAAAAACAGGGGAAATAAAATGAAAAACACAGATGAAATATTAGGCAATATTGCCGCGCTCATTCCAAATATAATATTCGGTTTTAGTTTTCTTTTTTCAAAGACCGCGCTACAGTACGCTCATCCGTTGATTATACTGTCAGTGCGCTTTACAGTGGCTTTTCTGTTCTTAAACATTCTATGGCTGCTTGGAATTATAAAATTAAATTTTAGCAATAAGAAAAAAGGCAAACTTTTACTAATGGCCGTCTGCCAACCGCTATTATATTTTATATTTGAGTTATATGGAATAAACAGTACTTCAAGTGGCGTTTCGGGGGTTATTATATCACTCGTGCCAATAGCGGTTATTATAATATCTGCTGCCTTTTTGGGCGAAAAACCTACAATAAAGCAAACGTTGTTTTCTCTTCTATCTCTTACGGGGCTTGTCTTTTTGAGCATAACTTCAAACAATCAGAATTCTAATAGTCTTATAGGTATAATACTGTTATTGGCGGCAGTTTTATGTGCGGCAGTATTCAATATTTTAAGTCGCAGTGAGTCGGCTAAATTCACACCAGTCGAGCGCACATATATGATGTTTTTAGTGGGCGCGGTAGGTTTTAATATTATTGCTGTGTCAGCTCTCGGCAAAAATTATATTACCGAAATATACTCGGCCGCAATAAGCGGTGGGTTTTGGTTATCGATAGGTTATCTTGCTATATTGTCGAGTGTTGTGGCGTTTCTTGTCTATAACTTTGCAACAACCAAAATATCGGCAATACGTGCTGCATCCTATTCAAATGTCATAACGGTGGTATCGGTTTTTGCAGGTGTGGTAATACTAAAAGAAAGCTTATCGTTTATGCAACTAATCTTTTGTATACTAATTATTGTGGGAGTATACGGAGCAAATAAACAAAAATAAAAACACCTTCTATAGAGAAATCTATAGAAGGTGTTTTTTATTGCTTACATAAATTTTTTAAGTCCTGCGAGTCCCCAACGCATAGTATTGATTGCCGCTTCGAAGAAGTTTTCTTTTAAATAACTTCTGTAGAACTTAAACTGTTTACCGATGAGTTTATATTTTTTGCCTGTAGTTGAACCGGCAAATACGCGGTACTCAGCAAGTATCTCATCGTTTCCGTATGCCTTATCTTCAAGAGCCACTATATCATACCAATAGGCATAGTCATCGCGAAGACTTTTGAGTTCTTCTTTTAAATAAATCTTGCCGTGGCGGGTGGTATCGTAAAGACCAGAGAGACATCCAATCTGGTTCATAACCTTCATATCGCGGGTTGTTATAACTGGCTTTGCTATAACGGGGCGAAGAATGGGTTTAGAATCTTCATCAATCGGAGTGTATGAACAGTATACACATACTGCATCATTTTTCTCCATAAATGCGGTTTGCTTTTCCAAAAATTCAGGATACCATATATCATCTGCATCCAGTAAAGCGATGTATCGACCATTTGCCTGGCGAATACCGTTGTTTCTTGCCGCCGCAGAACCTGCGTTTTGCTGTTTTACAAGACGGATTCTTGGCTCTTTTTTCATATATTCTTCTACAATCTCGGCAGAATTATCCTTAGAACCGTCATCAATGATAATCATTTCCCAGTCGGTATAGGTTTGTTTAATAACTGCGTCGATTGTCTGAGAGATATACTTTGCACCATTATAACAGGGTGTGATGATAGATACGAGTTTGTTTTCCATTTAGGTACTCCTTTGTTATTTCACAATATCGGCATCCGATTCGTGCGATAAATTTTCAATCAATTCTTCTGCTTTCTTTTCATTAATATCCGCTATATCAATACCTTCGGTACTTTCTTTTTTAAAGAGAATGCGTATAGTCATAAGTATTAATTTTATATCTAAAAGCAGAGAATAGTTTTCGATGTACATCATATCAAGACGTAGCTTATCATAAGGAGTTGTATTGTATTTGCCGTATATCTGAGCATATCCCGTAAGTCCGCCCTTTACTTTGGTGCGGTATGTGAATTCAGGAGTTTCCTTGCAAAATTCATCTATATATTCCTGTCTTTCGGGGCGCGGACCTACAATACTCATATCGCCCTTAATAATGTTGAGAATCTGCGGAATTTCATCCAGTCGGCACATACGTATAAATTTGCCAACCTTTGTAATACGCCAGTCATCACTTGATGCTAACTGGGGCACACCGTTCTTTTCAGCATCGACAATCATACTTCTGAACTTGATAATTTTAAAAGGTCTGCCATCAAGTGTTATGCGCTCTTGCTTATAAAATACAGGACCGTCATCTTCTATTTTTATAGCGATGGCAACCAATAACATAACAGGAGCTGCAATCAGCATTGCCGGAAGACTGATTAAAAGGTCAAGTAAGCGCTTGAAAAATCTTTGTGTGGGGTTAAGGCCATTACTTCTTACCAAGAAAAGAGGTGTATCAAAAAGGTTGATTCTTGAAGCGCCGCGAACCACAATATCAGTGAGCTTCGGGGTAAGGAATGTTTGTATTTTATTCTGATAGCAGAATTTTAAAATATCGTTACGGATACCCGATGGAACATCGTTAATGATAACCATATCAAATTCTTTTATGCGTTCGCAAATGTTTTCTAACCCATCTTCAATGGGTATTAGTTCAGAGATATTATACTTATCGGGGCGGGTTTCCATTTTAAATTTAAGGGTTACCGCCGAGTTTCTGCCGAAAATCATAGCGATATTTTTTGGCGCGTAAAGAGCGTGATAAATCGCATTGAAAATTATTATAAGAATAGAGACTATAACAAATTCAACAACCATAAGTAAACAAATTGGCATAGGTGAAATAACGGTGTTTGCGATAAGACAGAGTTGCCAATAGGTTATAAAGTTTGCTATAAACAAAGCAATGGTTTGCGAAATCAATATATCGGTTATACGCAGATGGCCAAATTTGAAACCGTCCATACCAAAGAACAGGCCCATAGTAAGCAACATATAAACACCGGCGAGTACATATTTACCGTTGTAAAAATAATCCGGGAAATTGGCGCTTTCATAACCGTGACGCCATATTAAGTAGTAAACGAAAGCTAAAAGAACCAGTTCAAAAAGACTTTCTGCAGCCCTTATGAAACTTTTCATACCTTCTAAATTTTTAATATTCTTCATATTTAAACCCCTTAACTTCATAAAAGAGCATTACACGTACATTATATCATATTTTTTAGATATTTCAAGTCTATTAGAGTTTTTTGTCGATTGTGGTATAAATTGGCTTGAAACCCTTATAAGTTTAATATATAATGCAGATAAAGGAAGTGGTTGGTATGAGTTTAAAATGCAAAGCACAGGATATTGAAAAAAGCGGATACATATGTTATCCCGGACAACTTTACTCGGTAAGGCGTATGAATATTACCGATGGTAAAGCAAAGGGTATGTCGGTTATAGAGATAAATACTGCCGATGGACTTCAGGTGGATATCTTGCCTGATACAGGCCTTGATATAGGTCAGGTGAGATATAAAGGCATAAATACCACTTTTATCAGCCGAAACGGTTATGATAATACAGCGGTAATAAACCCTTATGAAATGGAATTTTTAAATACCTTTCCGGGCGGTATGCTTTATACCTGCGGACTTCGTACTACCGGTGGTGCCCATAGAGATGGCGACGAATGGCAGACACAACACGGCCGATACCATAGTATTGCCGCCGATATGATTTCGATTGATGAAGATGAGAATTTTATCATTGTTAAGGGCACTGTCAGAGAAACGGCTTTATTTGGATATACACTCTGCCTTAAACGTACTATAAGTATTAAAAAGATGGGCGCAGAAATAAAAGTTTCTGATGAAATTACCAATTTAGGCTTCAAAGATGAAGAATATGCGGTGCTTTATCACTGTAATTTCGGCTATCCGCTTGTATCGGACGCGGCATATCTTGAATTACCGGATAAACGAAAAACAACTGCCAGAACACCCTTTGCCGAGACAGGACTCGGTAAAGAAACTACATTTTCAGAGCCTGTAGTCGGTGAAGAAGAGAGAGTTTTCTTCCACGAAGAGATGGAAAGAAAGGCTGCTATAGTCAACCAAAGCATAAACACCCGTATGGAAATGACCTGGAGTGAAACCCTACCGATTTTGGCGCATTGGAGAAGTATGGCAAGCGGCGACTATGTCTGCGCTCTGGAGCCGAGCAATAATTACATTATGGGAAGACGTGCTGAACGCGAAAACGGAACTCTCAAAGTATTAAAGCCTAATGAAACGGTTAAGACAGA
This sequence comes from Acutalibacteraceae bacterium, assembly GCA_045613385.1. Taxonomy (GTDB): domain Bacteria; phylum Bacillota; class Clostridia; order Oscillospirales; family Acutalibacteraceae; genus SIG565. Next base: position 31,866 of record JAZLAW010000019.1, read on the forward strand.
AATTGTTTTTTTATTTAAAACAATCTAAGCAAACAAAAAAAGAGCAGTTTTACTGCTCTTTTTTATTAATCGTTAAATTTGAATGAGCCCGAAAGGAGTGAAACCGAATCACTGCCGACTATAAGCAGACCGCCATCAGTGGTGGCTGTTTTTTTATTGTCTTCATCAAGCCACAATGTAACGGAACTGCTGACAAGCGATGTTACGAACGGAGCATGTCTCGCCATAATAGCGAGTTCACCCTCGGTGCCGCGCACATCAAGTTTTACTATATCTCCGGAAAATTTATTGCCATCAGGGGAAGAAACTGTAAGTTTAAAACTATTCATAATTATTCTTTCCGAGCCTTTTCTACCGCTTCATCGATTGTGCCAACATAAAGGAATGCAGATTCAGGGAGTGAATCGTGCTTACCTTCGATAATTTCCTTAAATCCACGTATAGTTTCACTGATTGGCACATATTTACCTTTAAATCCTGTGAATTTTTCAGAAACATCAAACGGTTGAGATAAAAAACGCTGAATTTTTCTGGCGCGTCCGACAAGTAGCTTATCTTCATCGGAAAGTTCATCCATACCCATAATGGCAATTATATCCATAAGTTCGTTGTATCTCTGAAGAATTCTCTGTACTTCCTTTGCAACGGCATAATGTTCTTCACCAACAATTTCGGGAGAGAGTATACGGCTGGTTGATTCAAGTGGGTCAACCGCGGGGTAGATGCCCTGAGAAGCAATATTTCTCGCAAGAACGGTAGTGGCATCAAGGTGTGCAAAGGTCGTTGCAGGTGCAGGGTCGGTAAGGTCATCGGCAGGCACATAAACTGCCTGAATAGATGTGATAGAGCCTTTCTTAGTTGAAGTAATTCTTTCCTGTAAAGCTCCCATTTCGGTGGCAAGTGTAGGCTGATAACCAACGGCTGATGGCATTCTGCCGAGAAGTGCAGAAACTTCCGAACCTGCCTGAGTGAAACGGAAGATATTGTCAATGAACAACAAAACATCCTGTCCTAAGGTGTCACGGAAATATTCCGCCATAGTAAGTCCTGAAAGACCTACTCTCATACGGGCTCCCGGCGGTTCGTTCATCTGTCCGTAAACCAAAGCCGTATTATTGAGAACCCCTGACTGTTTCATTTCATTATAAAGGTCATTGCCTTCACGCGTTCTTTCACCAACACCGGTAAATACCGAGATACCGCCGTGTTGTTTTGCAATGTTGTTTATAAGCTCCATAATAAGAACTGTTTTACCAACACCCGCACCACCGAAAAGACCGATTTTACCGCCTTTTGAATAGGGGCAGATAAGGTCGATTACCTTGATACCCGTCTCAAAAATTTCGGCACTTGTCGCCAACTCATCATAGTCGGGCGCACTGCGGTGAATATTCCATTTTTCCTCGGTTTTTGGAGTTGGCATATTATCAACCGCTTCTCCCAAAACATTGAAAATTCTACCAAGAGTTTCGCGGCCTACGGGTACGCTTATCGGAGCTCCGGTATCGGTTACATCAGTACCGCGGCTAAGTCCATCGGTAGATGCCATAGCAATACATCTCGCGGTATTATCACCTATATGCTGTGCAACTTCTACAGTGAGCATTCTTTCTCCCACCGGAACGGTCAAAGCATTATGAATTGTAGGTAACTGACCTTCTTCAAAGCGAACATCAACAACAGGTCCCATTACCTGAGTTACTTTACCAATTCGCAAATTATCCAAATTTACCACCTCTTATCAGTTGCCGCTTCCTGCAACTATTTCCGTAATTTCCTGAGTTATTGCGCCTTGTCTTGCGCGGTTATATTCGAGTTGTAGATTGTTTATCATTTCCTGTGCATTCTTACTTGCTGAGTCCATAGCCATTCTTCTTGCCGCTACTTCACTGGCAAAACTTTCTCTTACACACACCGTTATGATTCCTGCAACATACTCACGGACAACATTATTAAGTACGGTGATACTGTCCGGTTCAAAAATCATACCTGATGAAGCAGAGCTTTCAGATTTACTTAGCGGTAATACCCATCTGATATAGGCTTCCTGACTCATAACCGAGTTATATTTGGTTGAAATAATTCCGAGTTTGTCAAAATCTCCCGCCGCAAACTCCGAACATAATTTGTCTGACAGTTGGGCGGCTTCGGCAAATGAATAATTTTCAGAGGAATTATATTCATTCCCGAATTTATCACATGCGCGTTTGCCGATAGGAATTATCTCGGCATCGGGATAATGCGATACAAGTCGGAAAATATTGGCGTTATATCCACCTGCAAGGCCGCGGTCACCTGCAATAACTATAATCTTGGTGCGATCGCTGTTTCGAACCTGCATATAAGGACTTTTAAGACATTCACGGTCGGCAGATAAAACAGATATAGAATTGTTGAGCGTATCTAAATAATCTCTGGCGCCCATCATAGATTGGTTGGCGCGTCTTATTTTAGAAGATGCAACAAGACCCATAGCATTGGTTAGTTGCATCGTGGACGTGACACTTTTTATGCGCACACGCAATGCTTTTGTGTTTTGTGACATAACAAGTTACACCTGCATTTCCGCAAGGATTGATTTTAATTCTGCCTCATCAGTTTCATCAAAACTGCCGGCTTCTATTCTCTGCAACCAATCACCGTATTTATTTTCGAGTTTAGCAAAAAGATTTTGTTCGAACTCACGCACCTTAGAAACAGCGACATTATTCAAATAGCCTTTTGTTACGGCATAAACTATCGCAACCTGGCAACCTACCCGGACAGGAGCATTTCTGCCTTGTTTGAGAACTTCGACGATTCTTTCACCAAGAGCCAGACGGGCTTTGGTATCTGCATCAAGGTCACTGCCGAACTGGGCGAATGATTGCAGTTCGCGATACTGTGAATAAAGAAGCTTAAGTTCACCCGAAACCTTTTTCATACCCTTAAGCTGAGCCGAGCCACCAACACGACTAACCGATATGCCGGGGTTGATAGCAGGCATAATACCTGAATGGAAAAGTTCGGTTTCAAGGAAAATCTGACCATCTGTAATAGAGATAACGTTGGTTGGAATATATGCCGAAACATCACCCGACTGGGTTTCTATAATCGGCAGAGCGGTGATAGAACCGCCGCCATATTCTTTTGAAACACAGGCTGCGCGTTCAAGAAGTCTTGAATGCAGATAGAAAACATCACCCGGATAAGCTTCACGACCGGGCGGACGACGGATGAGCAGCGATAGTGCTCTGTATGCTACAGCGTGTTTACTAAGGTCATCATAGATTATGAGAACATCTTTACCTTGTTCGCGGAAATATTCGGCCATAGCACAACCGCTGTATGGCGCGATATACTGAAGCGGTGCGCTTTCCGAAGCGGAGGCCGATACAATTATGGTATATTCCATAGCACCGTTTCGGAGAAGTTCACCTGCAAGTTGTGCAACAGATGTGTTTTTTTGACCGATGGCAACATAAATACAAATAACGCCGGTGTTTTTTTGATTTATAATGGTATCAATAGCAATTTCGGTCTTACCGGTCTGGCGGTCACCGATTATAAGTTCACGTTGACCGCGGCCAATCGGTATCATACTATCAATAGCCTTAATTCCTGTCTGGAGCGGAACATTAACACTCTCGCGCTCGATAATTCCCGGTGCTTCAGATTCAATAGGGCGGGTGGAGGTATACTCAATAGGTCCTTTACCATCAATCGCTTCGCCCAAAGCATTAACAACGCGGCCTAAGAGTTTTTCACCAACCGGAACGGATACAACCTTGTTTGTTCGGTGCACCCCTGCGCCTTCGCGGATATTATCTTTATCAGAAAGAATTGCGACCGATACGGTTTCTTCTTCAAGATTCTGGGCGATTCCAAAACTGCCATCATCAAATTCGAGCAATTCGTTTGCCATACAGTTACTAAGTCCATATACTCTCGCAATACCGTCACCCACAAGGACCACTTTACCGCTTTCGGCCATTTCAATCTGAGATTTGTAATTTTTTATTTGATTTTTAATTATATTGCTGATTTCTTCGGGTCTGTTCACGAGTTCATCACATCCTTAATCTTATCTAATCGATGTTTGATACTGCCATCGAATGTCTTTCCGTCAATATCAATCTTAACACCGCCGATAAGGGATTTGTCGGTAATATATATTGGGGTTATAATTTTACCGGTAATTTTTTCAAGTTTAGCTATAAGCTTGTTTTTTTGTTCATCACTTAAGTCACTGACACTGCGGATTTCGGCAGTGGTTTTATTGGAAAAAGCATATGCGAGTTTTGTAAATTCTTCAATACAACCGAGTGTTGCCTTGCTTTTACCGTTTTCACACATAATTTTCAGAAAAGACACAACATATTCGGGCATGTGTTGTGCAAAAGCCTTTTCGATAGCGTCGGTTCTTTCACTTAAAGGAATAGCAGGACTTGCTAAGAAATCAGTATACTCTGTGTTTTCCAAAAAAAGTTCCTTTATTGTTGAAAGGCTGGAAGAATATTCTTCTACCGCATCTTGTTCTACTGCCAGTTCAAACAAAGCTTCAGCATACTCACGTTCAGTTTGCATCATCTTCACCTATTTCTTCAATAAAAGTATCAATGAAATTTTGATGGTCCGATGAATTGACTTCGCGTTCAAGCACCTTCTCGGTCAGAATAGAAGAAACTTCGATAATTTCGCGTTTAATTTCATCTTCTGCTCGTTTGAGTTCCAGCTGTGCTTCGGTTTCTGCCTGGCGGATTATACCGTCGGCTCGAATTTTTGCACTGTCAACGATTTCTTTTTCGCGGATATTGGCGGTACTTACCGCAGACTTTATAATATCATCCGCTTTTTCCTTTGCCGACTTAAGCTTTTCTTCATATTCTTTTTGATAGGCCGCCGCTTGCTCTTTTGATTTAGCCGCCTCATTATAATCGCTTTCAATAGAGTTTTGGCGGTTTTCAAGCATGCGCTTTACAGGACCGTATAAAAACTTTTTAATCAATAAAAATAGCAAAATTAGGTTTGCAAGAGACACTAACATCTGCCATATATTGACCGAAATAACATCCAAACTTTGCATTATTTCTTCTCCGATTAATTATTAAAGTGCCTTCATAGCATTAATAAGGATATTAACAAGTAAGTTGGGCGCAACAAAGATAAGAAGAATTGCTATAACAAGTGCATAAAGACCTGTTGTTTCAGCAATAGCACAACCCATAAGAAGTGTGGTTGTAACACTACTCTGGCTTTCAGGCTGACGGGCAATAGCTTCACATGCACTTGCAACCGCGTTACCTTCACCGATACCAGGGCCTATACCTGCTATCATAGCAGTACCAGCTCCCAGAGCACAACAACCTAAAATAATACCAATAGCGATTTCCATATTTTTTACCTCCGTAAATTAATTATGTTTTTTAGAATGTTTAAGTTTTTGTCTGGTTTTATAAGTTTCTATATCAAAGGCGCCCGATACATACATCATTGTAAGCATTGCAAAGATGAACGCCTGTAGACAACTGCTGAAAACATCGAAATAAATTGATAAAACTGCGGGAATACCTACCTGAAGTAGGGGAATATTGGCCAAGAAACCGGGTAGCCAACCTAAAAGTTTTGATGATAGTCCGCCAAGCGCGGTAGCTAAAAGTACCGAAATTACAGTTCCCGAAAGCACATTTCCATAATGACGGAAAGCCATTGAAACGGGAGTAGCAAATTCACTTATAAAGTTTATGGGAGCGAGTAGAGCTACGGGTTCGGCAAATCCTTTAAGATAGTTAATGGGTCCGCATTTTAACTTGTAGTAGGTTATAAGAATAAAAACAAGTATTGCCCAACCGCCTACTATATTTATGTCCGATGTCGGAGGGAATAGACCGAAAAGGGCTAACAGACTTGAAAGGGCCGAAAGACCCATAATGGCGATTATAAAGGAAGAAAACCCTTTAAAATATTCACCCATATTACTTATAACGAGCGAATCAACTTTTTCTACAATCATTTCAGCAAAGTGCTGCCGTTTAAGTTTGATTTTTTCATTCATTCCGTGAGTTATAAATAAACAAAAAAAGAAAAGTACAACCAGCACTATAACCGAGTTGACTTGTGACTCAGTTATAGGGAAATCCTGAATAGGCATAGGAATCGTAAAGAAGATTCTTGCGCCCGTTATTGAAATATCATCACTGGTAGGTTTTGTCAGCACTTGCAAAACAATTCCGCACAAAATAGGTAATATCATCATAATAATATAAAAAATATCAACTATTTTGAACCTAAGACCTGTTTTGGTCAATTACTATCACCGCCTTTAGCTTTAATGGTTAGTGTTCTAATTGTTATCGAAATTCTTGGGAAAATAAAAGGTATTACAACTGCAATTGAATTAAAGACGGGTACGAGATAACCGATAAGTGCAACCACAAAAAGCATAAACATACGAAGTGACTGTGAAAGCTTCATTAAATTTTTTATCTCTTTTTCTCCCTTGCCGAGCGCTTTCTGTACCGTAATGCCCATAATGAAAAAGTTTGCCGTAGCGGCAACTATTCCCAGTATATTACCAAGCAGAACGGTATAATCCCACTTACCAATTACAAGGAAAACCGACTGCATAAGCATGCTTAAAACAACTGTGAACAAAAGCACAAATAAGGTTTCGCGTTTTACGGTCTCATCTATTTTTTTCATCAGTTTACCAACCTTAACACAAATAATTGTATGATTAATAATTATTATACCACAAAATATGACATAATCAATATTTTTTCCAAATTATAGACATAAAAATACAGTGAATATATCAAATTGTTTCACAAAACATAAATGTGGTGAGCTTTATGAAAAAATCTTTTGATTTATTGGATAAAGATTTGTTGGAAAAAGATTTTCAATATTTATACGATAATGCCGAAACAGGTTTCGCTCTTGACAAAACGAAAGAGTATGTTAAAAATCGCCTTGCCGAAATGGGTATTACGGCAAAAGAGTGCGGAAAGAGTGGGCTTACTGCACTTTTAGGTAATGAAAACCCACAAAAAACAATTCTCTTACGTGCCGATATGGATGCAATTAATATTGAAGGCAGAGGAGTAATGCACGCTTGCGGGCACGCTATGCATACTGCAATGCTTTTAGACGCGGCAAGGGTATTAAAAGATGCCGATTTTTTAAAAGACACTGCAGTAAAACTTATGTTTCAACCCGCAGAGGAAACACTTGAAGGGTGCAAGGATATGATTGGGTGCGGTGTTCTCGAGAATGTTGACGCGGCATTTATGCTCCATGTGACAAGCGGCACAGATTTTTCTACAGGTACTCTTATTTTTGCAGGTGTGGGAGAAATCGCACCATCGGCAGATTTTTTCCGCATAGAAATCGAAGGTAAAGGGTGCCACGGCGCCGAGCCGCACCTGGGGCGCAGTCCGATAACGGCTGCAGCAAATATTATAACAATGCTGGAAAACATATCTTCACACGAATTGGCAATTTCTGATATCGCGGTTATAACAATCGGTAAAATAAACGGTGGCGATGCGGCAAATGCTATTCCCTCAAAACTTTCTATGTCGGGCACAACCAGAGCCTATAGCAGCCATACACAAGAATACGTAAAAGAAAGAATAAATGAAATAGTAAACGGTGTTTGTAAAGCACTGAGAGTTACGGGGGAAGTGAATTTTTTATCGGGTTGTCCACCATTTAAAAATGATCAAAAAATGCTTGAAATTACGAAAAGTGCCGCACGGGAAACAACCGAAGAAGTAGTTGAGTTACCAAACGGTACGCGTGGCGGCGGAAGTGAAGATTTTTCTTATGTCAGCAGGAAAGTGCCTACAACTATGGCGTTGTTATCGGCGGGAGACATAAAAAGCGGATATAAGTATCCGCTGCATAACCCTAATGTAGCGTTTGATAAAGCGGCTTTGCCATATGGTGCCGCACTTATGATAAATGTCGCGCGGAAATTTGCGGAGCAGTGGGAAAAGCAGGTATAAACCTGCTTTTTGTTTTATCTTGCAAAAAGGGAGAGTATTTGGTATAATAAGGTAGTATTTCACCGAAGGGGGAATTTTTATGTTAAAAGCGGTTGTTGTAGGTGGAAGTAACGGCATAGGTCTTGCCATCACAAAGAAGCTCATAGCAGATGGTTACTATGTTTATATTCTCGACAAGAGCAGTCCCGATGAGATAACAGAGCAAAACAGCTCTTACATATATTGCAATCTTTTAGAGTTAGATGATAATGTTGTTAGAACATTGGCGGAAGATAAAGAAATTAAGTTTTTAATGTTAACGGCCGGTTTTGGTTACGTTACAGATTTTGAACATCTTCATACTGCCGAAATTGATAATCTCTTCACTGTCAATACCGTTTCTACAATAAAAATTATTAAAATGTTTTATGAGCGCATAAAGAGCCAAGAAGATTTCTATTGTGCTTTTATGGGCTCTATTGCAGGACTGGTAAGTTCTCCGCTATTTTCAGTTTATGCCGCTTCAAAGGCTGCGCTATGCCGTTTTGCAGAGAGCGTTAATATAGAACTTGAAAAGGCCGGATTTAAAAACCGCATTTTAAATATATCTCCCGGTTCCCTTAAAGGCACTCGGTTTAACGGGGGAGAAAACGACCTATCCCTGACCGCCGATATAGCGGGTGATATAGTTGAAAACGCATATAAAAGGGAAACTTTGTTTATACCCGATTACGACAGCGTATATAAAAGAGTAATTGAAAATTATAAAAATGATGAGCACTTATTTGGAAGTGACAGCTATGATTATAAGGTTAAATCGGGCAGAGTTGAAGATAAAAGTCGCGTATGTATCGGATATCTGTCGGGAACATTTGATTTATTCCATATAGGCCATTTGAATCTTCTGCGCCGTGCTAAAAAACAGTGTGATTACCTAATTGTAGGAGTACATCCCGATGCGTCACATAAAGGAAAAGAAACGTTTATCCCCTATGAAGAACGATTGGAAATAGTAAGTTCTGTAAAGTATGTTGATAAGGCTGTAATGTCGGTACCTGAAGATAGTGAAGCCTGGAATAAATGGCATTTCTCGAAGCTGTTTGTAGGCAGTGACTATAAAGGTAGTGAGCGCTTTAAACGCTATGAAGAGTTTTTCAAGGATAAAAATGTTGAAATAGTATATTTCCCATATACAAAGGGTACAAGCAGTACCCAACTTAGAGAAAAAATAGCAAAATAAAAAACAAGGTGTCGTACGACACCTTGTTTTTTATTTATTTGAATTATTCCATAACAATAGCAATCTTAACGCCTGTGAGAGAAATGTTCTTTTCCATAGCGTCAACATACTGTTCTAACGGATAGTGATGTGTTACGAGCTTTTCTACCGGGATAGACATTGCCTTAGCATTCTTTAAGAAGCCAAGAGTTTCAATGTATTCGTTAGCGCTGTATACCCAAGAACCAACAAGGGTGATTTCCTTATTGCAAAGGTCGAAGTGGGGGTTCATTGTGCATTCACCGGCATTTACGAAGAAGCCCATTTCACAGTAGCCGCCGCCACGACGAACATACTTGTAAGCGTCAGCAGCTGCCTGCGGAACGCCTGTGCACTGGAATACAAAGTCAGCGCCGAAGCCGTGTGTTAATTCCTGAACTTTAGCAACTCTCTCCTCGATAGTTTTGAGTTCTCTGAAGTTGATAACAGAAGTAGCACCCATTTCTTTAGCGAGTTCGAGACGGGTATCAACACCGTCAACTGCGATGATGTTTACAACACCTGCAGCTTTAAGAACTGCAATCTGCATAAGACCGATAGGTCCGCAACCCTGTACTAAAACGGTAGAGCCGAAGTTAATAAGGTTTGTAGATTTTGCACGGTTCCAAGCGTGTACGCAAACACAAGCGGGTTCGATAAGCATTCTTTCATCAACCGACATACCGTTTACAACGAAGATAGAAGAGTTCTTACGAACTAAAATGTGTTCTGCAAACCAACCGTTGTTGTGGTGTTCTGCATCGTCTTCGATAAGACCGTAAACGCCAAGACCTGCGCAAAGGTTAGGAAGTTCGGGATAACGGCGGCAGTAATCACATTCGCCGCAAAGAAGAACGGAAGTTACAACCTTATCGCCAACCTTAATCGGGTCACCCTTTGTATCAACAGTAACGCCTTCGCCGATAGCTACAACTTCGCCTGTACCTTCGTGGCCGAGAACGATTTCTTTGTAACCAAACGGATTATAACGGTATTCGTGAACGTCGGTACCACAGATACCGCAGCCTTCAACCTTAACAAGTATTTCACCGGGGCCGGGAGTAGGGATTTCAATGTCTCTTAATTCAACGATTGCTTCGCCTTCAACGCCGTCAACGATTTTCGGTTTTACAAGATATGCTACTTTTGATGTTGCCATAATTATCTACTCCTTTATTATTTGGTATATTGGCCTAACGGCCATACCTTAATTATAGTAGATTGACAATTTTTTGTCAATCTAAAAATGAATTAATTTATCTACATTTATGAAAAAGCGACAGGGAGTATATCCTTGCCGCTTTTGCTTTTAAAATTTTCTGTGAGACAATAACCAGTCAAGTGTTGTCTGTACAAATGCATTGTTCCAGGAGTCGTGCGCAACGCCTTCTAAGAAATCGTATTTAAGATACGGGTTGGTTTCCTTTAATCTTTCAACCATTTCTTTGGTTTGATTAGGCGACACAGTACGGTCTTCTAAGCCGTGGAAAGCCCATATAGGCATGTTAAGGGTGTGTGCGTTCCAAGCCATACCACCGCCACAGCAGGGCAGTATTGCGGCAAATAAATCGGGGTAGGCCATCGCGGTGTACCAGGTGCCAAATCCACCCATACTCAAGCCGCAAAGATAAATCCTTGACATATCGGCCGAAAACTTTTCACACATCAGGTCTATAAATCTTTTTATGCTTTCAATTTTTGCCACCCAAAATGTATGGGTAGGGCATTGCGGCATTATTAAAATGCAATTCTTTAAATTATTATCGTTTACGATGTTGGCATAGCCAAGGCGCAAAACATATACGAGCTCTGACTCGCCGTTGCCACGCTCACCCGCGCCGTGCAACTGAAATATTATAGCAGGGTTAGCGCCTACATTATCGGGTATATATGCAATATAAGGAAAAATATTTTCGTGAGTTTCTTGTTTTATTATTTTCAAATTAATCACTCCAAACTTTTATATCAGCATATACTTTATTTATGTATTTTTCAAGGTTGAGTTTTCGGTTGTTACTTTTATTGACATATTTTGGCGTTTATTATATAATGTCTTGGTTGCAAATAGAAAAAAGGGGTGAAAAGGTGGAAATAGTAAGATTTATAAAGAAAAATATCGTTTTTTGTATATCTTTTTTGGTAGCTTTGGTAACGGCATTTTTTGTGCCGCCCGATAGAGAATATCTTACGTATTTTGACTGGAAAACCCTTTCTTGTCTGTTTTTAACCTTGGCGGTAGTGTGTGCACTCAGAAATATTAAGTTTTTTACTATTTTAGCTCGTAAATTAGTTCTTTTTGCGGGGAACCAGCGTTCTCTTTTTCTTTTGCTTATCACCATAACCTTTATAGGCTCTATGATTATTGCTAATGATATGGCACTTATAACCTTTTTACCACTCGGTTTTTTTGCGCTTACAGTAATAAAACAGGAAAAATATATGGCATATCTTTTTGTACTGCAAAATATATCGGCAAACTTAGGCGGTATGTTGACACCATTTGGTAATCCGCAAAACCTTTATTTATATTCGTATTTTAATATACCAACCGGTGAATTTTGCCTTATAATGTTACCCGCTTTTTTACTTGCAATTTCACTTTTGGCGCTCGCGTGTATACCGGTAAAACCTATAAAGTTTACTATTAAAGAAGAGTTCCCCGAAAAACTTAATAAGCCGAAAACAATACTTTATATAGCACTTTTCTTGCTTTCGGTATTTATTGTTTTCAGAATAATACCTTTTTGGCTTGGTCTTATAATTATTCCTATAATACTTATTTTTACCGACCGTGATTCACTGTTTATGGTCGACTATGCGCTACTGGGCACATTCTTCTTTTTCTTCATTTTTGCAGGTAATATGTCAAGAATCCCTGCAGTTAATACCGTTTTATCGGAACTACTTGCAAAGGATACACTGCTTGTATCAACGCTTTCTTGCCAGGTTATAAGTAATGTTCCGTCGGCTATATTGCTCTCCCGATTTACAACCGACTATCCCGCGCTGCTTTTGGGTGTTAATATAGGCGGAACGGGTACAATCATCGCATCACTGGCAAGTCTGATTACATTCAGCGAGTTTAAACTTAACTACCCCAAAGAGACTAAAAAATATTTAGCGCTATTCACAGTAGTCAACGCCGCATTTTTGATAATAATGCTTGTAGCGGCAAGGTTTTTAATATAAATGCAGAAGCCGTCAGGGAACGACATGCAGGTCGTTGCATACGATGTATTTGGATAAGGAGATTTATATATTATGAAAGCCACTGGAATAGTTAGAAGAATCGATGCTGGTGTTATAATAACACCAAGAGTTATAAAGCCGCATAAATACTGGGGTTTTCGGGCGATTTTTATAGAAAAATTTTTGACAAAAGCGGCATATTTTGACCTATACATAAAAAAAGCGAGGTGAAATTCACCTCGCTTTTCGTTTAGTCTGAAACGATATCTTTTACGATCTCATCAAAATATTTGGATACGATATGCAAGCAAAACTCTTTCATCATTTCCATATTTTCTTCTTTTCCGCCGTAGATTTTACCGGTAATGGGTGATTCCAATTGCACCATAAAATCTTGTAAGATCGCCATGGTATTGTTGCCGCTTGCAATATCTTTGTAACGCTTGATGTATTGCAGCAATATACCAAACCGTTCGTGTGCAATCAAGTCATTTAGTAACTTAAGGGTTGCTTTCCCCTGCGCCATATTATACGGAATGATCTCTTTCTCATAATCAAAGCCAATCGCTTCGTAATCCTTTTTCATATGGTCGGTATTGCCGGTTGCCAAGAGTTGTAATCCTGCAAAAAATTTCATCGTATCATCGGTAAGCCCAAGTTGATCGGCAGTTAGGTTGGAGTTTTTATCCTCACGAATATTGCTAAGTCCTACTAAATAATCGCAAGAAACGCCTAGATACTCTGCCATTTTTCCTGCAAGAGCAATATCAGGATTGCGTTTTCCTAAAATATAAAAATTGATGCTTTGCCGAGAACAATTTACCGCTTCGGCAAATTCTCCTTGTGATATTCCTTTTTCAGAAAGCAGTTGTTCTAAGCGGTGTCCAAAAATTTGTTGCATTTCCATATTCGAAGCCTCCAAAAGTATATATTTGTAGCAACTCAAGACAAAACGCTACAAGGCTATTGACAAATCAACAAAAGTAGCATATAATATATTATAGCAACGAAAGTATAGCTTGTCAAGTCTTTGGCGGCGGGAAGATTTGAACTGTACTTTTGTGCGGAACAATGATATAATACGAAAGGAGAAAACAAATTGAGTTTAGAGTTAGCAATTGTTGTAGCGGCTATAAACGGAGATAGGTTATCACCTCAAATTACAACAAGTTCAAACTATAAGCATTGGGTTAGTGTTGAGGATTGGAAAAGGTGTATTGCGTGCGCAAATAACCACGGAAAGATTTGGTTGATTGCAGAGCAACCTTATCCGGAACCCCCGATACATCCGAATTGCCGTTGCGCGATTGAATTGATGCAAGCGATTACAGCAGGAACAGCAACTATTAATGGAGTAAACGGTGCGGATTGGATGTTAATGTTTAAAAAGTGTTTGCCCGATTACTATATATCGAAAGAGGATGCCTTGAAAAACGGTTGGAAACCAAGTAAATGGCCGTCCAATTTCGTGCCTGGCAAAATGATAGCCGGTGGTGTTTATAAAAACAGAAACGAGCATTTGCCACAAGCTTCAGGAAGAATTTGGTATGAAGCGGATATTAATTATAAAAGCGGGAAAAGAAACACTCAAAGGATTCTTTGCTCAAATGATGGTTTGATGTTTGTTACATACGATCATTACGAAACTTTCTACGAAATTATATAAGGAGGAAAATGCCTATGAAAATAATTGAATTGGATTTGACGGGGTGCAAATACTTAGCCGAAGTCCACGAAAGAATACGTGTTGCATTTGGATTTTCTGAAGATTATGGTTGCAATTGGGATGCCTTTTGGGATTTTTTATGGAGTGAATGTGATGCAGATCAAGTTGTGATAAGAGGAGAATATAGTTTGTCTAAAGATTTTGACAAGCCTCTTTCTAAAATGCATGAAGCGTTAGAAGATAATATTAAATTTCGCAAAGACAACAATTTGGAACCGTTTTCATACAGAATAATTAATTAAGAACTTAGCAGTATAAAACTCCTTTGTTGACAGATAATAACAGTGTTATCAAATCAACAAAGGAGTTTTTATATATGAAAGCAACTGGAATAGTTCGTAGAATCGACGATTTAGGTCGTGTGGTTATACCAAAAGAAATCAGAAGAACAATGCGAATCCGTGAGGGAGACCCGTTGGAAATCTATACCGATGCTAATGGGCTTGTTATATTTAAAAAATACTCGCCGATAGGCGAAATGTCGGCGTTTGCGGCACAGTATTGCGAGGCGCTGTCCGGCGGTACGGTACTGGGGGTTGCTATTAGTGACTGCGACAAGTTCATTGCGGCGGCGGGTATGCCCAAAAAGGAAGCAATCGGTACTGCGGTGATGCCGGAACTCGATTCACTTATCCGTGAGCGCAGAACGGTTACTTCGGGGTTGGATACAATAAAGGTTGCCGAACGCAATATGCTTGCTATGGCACCGATAATTTCGGCGGGGGATGTTATGGGATGCGTATCGCTTTTCAGCAGTGAAATGGCAGCGTCACCGAGCGAATCTGACATAAAACTCATATCGGTTGCGGCATCATTTTTGGGCAGACTTATGGAAGAATAAAAAGTACTTGCATTTTTATTATATATATGGTATAATCTTGACAGTATAAGAAGTAGGAAAGAAGAGTAGGGCGACCTGCTCTTTACTTTTTGTTTAGAAAGGATTGATATTTTGGCAGGCGTAGCAGATAAGGTTTTCACACTGATTAAGGACACTGTGGAAAAAGAAAATGTTAATCTGTGGGATGTGCGTTTTGTAAAAGAAGGCGCATCGTATTACCTAAGGGTATTCATTGACAAACCCGAAGGTATAAACATAGATGACTGCACAAACGTATCTCACGCGATTGACCCTGTAATAGATGCGGCCGACCCGATTGATAAATCGTATTATCTTGAGGTTTGTTCCCCGGGACTTGAGCGAGAGATTACCCGCCCCGAACATTTTTTGTGGGCAAAAGGTAAGGAAGTCAAGGTAAAGCTTTATAAAGCGATTGATGGTAAAAAGGAAATTGTAGGCACTATTGCAGATTATGATGGTGGTTTAAAGTTAAATGTGGATGATGGCGGAATTTATCTTGAAAAAAAAGATTTTTCGGTTGTCAGACTTAACGATTTATATAATAACTAAACTTGGAGGTACAAGGGAAAATGAAAAAAGATACTAAAGAATTTTTTGCGGCACTTAAAATTATGGAAGAAGAAAGAGGCGTTCCGCAGGTTTATCTCGCAGAAAAAATAGCAAATGCTATTGTCGTAGCGCTTCGTAAAGATTATGGCAGTAACGATAACGTAAAATGCACAATCGATCCTGAAAAAATGATTTTCAGCGTTGTGGTACGTAAAGAAGTTGTGGATGTGGTTGAAGACCCGAACTCACAGATTACACGCGATGAAGCTGTAGCTATTGATTCACGTGCTGTTGAAAACGGCTTTGTTGAGATTAAACTTGATACCAAGCAGTTTGGCAGAATTGTAGCACAGACTGCAAAACACGTTATCCGTCAAGGTATTCGTGAAGCCGAGCGCGGACAGACTTTGGCTGAGTTCCAGAATCGTAATAAAGAACTTTTAACCGCGGTTATTCAGCGTATCGACCCCAAAACGGGTAATGCTACTGTTACTATCGGCCGTACCGAGACAATACTTCCGAAACTTGAACAGGTGCCGGGTGAAGAACTTTACGAAGGCGATCATATTAAAGTTTACGTGGTTGATGTAAAGGAAACTGAAAAGGGACCTAAAATTATGATTTCTCGCACACACTCAGGTCTTGTGCGCCGCCTTTTCGAAACAGAAGTTCCCGAAATTTTTGATGGAACCATTGAAATCAAATCGATTTCCCGTCAGGCAGGTTCAAGGACCAAGATTGCCGTATATTCAGCAAATGAAGAAATTGACCCCGTTGGCGCTTGTATCGGTCAACGCGGTGCTCGTGTAAACACTATTGTTGAAGAGTTGAACGGTGAAAAGATTGACATTGTTAAATATAGTGATGACCCTGCAACCTTTATCGGCGAAGCACTGGCTCCCGCTAAAGTTGTATCGGTTGAGATTGACAGTGAAAATCCGAAAGCCTGTCGAGTTACCGTTCCGGATGCCCAGTTATCACTGGCTATCGGTAACAAGGGACAGAATGCCCGTTTGGCCGCTAAGCTTACCGGTTGGAAGATTGATATAAGACCCGAAAGCGGCTTCTACGGAGAAGACACAGAGGACTAAAAAATGCAGAAGAAAAAAATTCCGATGCGAATGTGTACAGGTTGCGGAGAGATGATGCCGAAGGCAGAGTTGATACGCATAGTCAAGACTCCCGAAGGGGAAATCGCGATTGACCTGAAGGGTAAAATGAACGGTCGCGGTGCATATATATGCAAAAGTGGAGAGTGTCTCGGTAAAGCCATAAAAGCAAAAAGGCTTGAGAGAACGTTCGACTGCACAATATCACCCGAAATATACGAAACTTTAAAAAAGGATTTAATTAATGAACAGTAAGATACTTACACTTTTAGGATTTGCTTCCAAAGCGGGTAAGTTATCATACGGTATGGCCGAGACTTTAGTATCTCTTAAAAAAGGCATATCGGGCATGGTAATGGCTGCCGCCGACACATCCGATAAAAGTAAAAAAGAACTTATTTTTCACGCGCAGAAATACAGTACCGAAAGTTTTATTTTTACAGACCTTACCGCCGAAGATTTAGGCAAAGCTGTAGGCAGAGCCTGTACGGTAGTTTCGGTAAACGACAAGGGTTTTGCGGATGCCATTTATAAAATCTGCAAAGAAATAATTTAAGGAGGAAATGCCGATGATGGTAAAATACAAGGTTAGCGACATTGCTAAAGATTTTAATGTTCCAACAAAGGAAATTACCGCGCTGCTTGAAACAGCAACGGGGGAAGCTAAAAAATCCGGCTCGGCACTCAGTACAGAAGAACTGGATATTATTTTCGAGATTATGACCGAAAAGCACTCGGTTAAAAGCTTTGATGAATATTTTGAAACGGGCGAAAAGGCTCGTATTGCAGCGGCCGAACAAAGAAAAGCCGCCAAAGAAAAGAAATTGGCCGAACAGATGGCTATTCTTGAACAGTTAAAGGCTGCTGCGGAAGCTGAAAAAGCGGCAACACAGAAGCCTGAGCCCAAAAAGACTGAAGAAAAGAAAGAAGTTAAAAAGCCTGTAGAGAAAAAGGCGGAAAAGAAACCTGAAAAAGTTGTAGCAGAGCCTAAAAAGGATGATGAGCCACTCGTAGCTCCCCCTAAAAAGCAGAAGGTTGGCGGCGCGGCTCCTAACCGCGGTCCTGCCCAGATTCGCCACGTTGATACACGTACTGTACACGTTGATATGGAAAAATATAACGAAAAGTACGAGAATATTGTTCCCGCCAACACTATGCGCGACAACTATTCAAGAAAGCAAAAAATCAAACAGAAATCTCAAGATTACAAACGTCCGCAGGGCGCTAAGCGCGAGACCGAAGCTGATAAGTTAAGGCGTTTACAACTTGAAAAAATCAAGAAAACACCTATAACCGTTACTGTTGGTGATGAAATAACTGTTGGCGAACTCGCAGCAGCTCTGAAAAAGACTGCGGCAGAAGTTATAAAAAATCTTATGAAACTCGGTATGATGGCAACCGTCAACCAGGTAATTGACTACGATACTGCAGAAATTGTAGTTACCGAAATGGGCGCTAAGATTGAGAGAGCCGTTGTTGTAACTATAGAAGAACAGATTATGGATGACAGTGAAGATACGGCAGAATCGTTAAAGCCGAGAAGTCCTGTTGTAGTTGTTATGGGACACGTTGACCACGGTAAAACATCTCTCCTGGATGCTATTCGTAACTCTGCAGTAACCGACACAGAAGCCGGTGGTATCACACAGGCTATCGGTGCTTACAGGGTTAATTGCAAGGGACAGGATATAACCTTCCTTGATACACCCGGACACGAAGCGTTTACAGCTATGCGCCAACGCGGTGCTATGGCTACAGATATTGCAGTACTTGTTGTTGCGGCTGATGATGGTATTATGCCGCAGACAGTAGAAGCTATCAATCACGCAAAAGCGGCAGGTGTACAGATTATTGTTGCAATCAATAAAATGGATAAACCCACCGCCAACCCCGATGTTATCAAACAACAACTTACCGAGCATTCTTTGGTGCCTGAAGAATGGGGCGGCGATATCATTTGTGTTCCCGTTTCTGCAAAAACCAAGATGGGTATTGACGATTTGCTTGAAAACATTCTTCTTGTTGCTGAAATGATGGAACTTAAAGCCAATCCTGACCGTAGAGCAAGTGGTGTTGTTATTGAAGCCTACCTTGATAAAGGCCGCGGCCCGATTGCGACATTGCTCGTTCAGAAAGGCACTCTCCGCCACGGTGATATAATCGTTGCGGGTACAGCCGTTGGTAAGGTGCGCGTTATGTCAAACGAGAATGGTAAGCAGATAAAAGAAGCAGGACCATCTGTGCCTGTTGAAATTGCAGGTCTTGCTGAAACACCTGCGGCAGGCGATACGTTTGATGCAGTATCAGATGAACGCTTGGCGCGTGAACTTGTTGAACAGCGCAAACAGAAAATTAAAGAAGATATGTTCAATGCAAAGCAGAAGGTAACACTCGACAATCTCTTCGACCAGTTAAGCGAAGGCGACCTTAAGGAACTTAATATTATTGTTAAGGCAGATGTTCAGGGCTCGGTTGAAGCGGTAAGAGAAAGCTTACAAAAGCTTTCAAATTCTGAAGTTAAGGTATCGGTTATTCACGGTGCCGTTGGCGCTATAAGTGAGTCCGATGTAATGCTTGCTCAGACTTCGGGTGCTATCATTGTCGGATTTAATGTTCGCCCCGATGCCGTTGCCAAAAACTCGGCAGAACGCGAAGGCGTCGATATAAGACTCTACCGCGTAATTTATAACTGTATTGAAGAAATTGAAGCTGCTATGAAGGGCATGTTGGCGCCGAAATACCGCGAAGTTATTCTTGGTACTGTTGAAGTTCGTGACACCTATAAGATTTCGGGTGTAGGTACTATAGCCGGTGCTTATGTAACAAGTGGTAAGGTGACACGTGCTTGTAGCATTCGTGTTGTACGTGATGGCATTGTTATAGCTGAAGATGCTATTGATTCTTTGCGCAGATTTAAGGATGATGTTAAAGAAGTGGCTCAAGGTTATGAATGCGGTATCGGTCTTGAAAAATTCGGAGACATTAAGGAAGGCGATGTGTTTGAAGCCTTTATTATGGAGGAATATAGAGACTAATGGCCGGTTATAAAATAAATAGAATTACATCCGATGTTAAGGTTATGTTATCGGATATTCTAAGAGAAGTCAAAGACCCAAGAGTAAGTAAACTTTTAAGCGTTGTAAAGGTAGATGTATCAGGCGACTTATCCTATGCGACTGTTTATGTCAGTGCCATTGAAGGCGCAGAGAAAACAAAGGAATCGGTTAAAGCCTTAAGGGGAGCGGCGGGTTATATCCGACGCGAATTGGGTGCGAGAATGTCACTCCGAAAGGTGCCCGAGCTTAGATTTGTAGCCGATGATTCCATTGAAAAAAGCACACAGATTTCGCAGATAATTTCTTCCTTTGAAAACGATGCCCGAAAGGACTAAAGTCTTATGGAAATGAACTGTAAAGAGTTAAATTTATCAGGTCTCTGCAAATATTTAAAGGCGCATGATGATTATATCATTTTAACCCACATCTCTCCTGATGGAGATACTCTGGGCTCGGCATACGCCTTAGCGCTCGGACTTATATCAAAAGGAAAACGCGCATTTGTAGTTTGCAATGATGAAATCCCGAAAAAGTACGATTATTTTGTAAAGGCAGCGAATTTAAAATCTTTCGATTACAAAACTATAATTTCGGTTGACGTTGCGGATGCCAAATTATTGGGTTCGCTC
Source organism: Acutalibacteraceae bacterium (assembly GCA_045613385.1). Classification (GTDB taxonomy): domain Bacteria; phylum Bacillota; class Clostridia; order Oscillospirales; family Acutalibacteraceae; genus SIG565. The sequence goes on from JAZLAW010000019.1 coordinate 52,211, forward strand.
TATGAGAAATACAGTGATAAGATAGAACTCAATATCGACCATCATATTTCCAATACGCATTATGCTAAAAAGCTGTATCTTGACCCGACCGCTTCTGCTACGGCGGAGTGTATATATGACATACTGAAGTATATGCATATAAAAATTACACCGCTTATGGCAACGGCGCTTTATACGGGAATTTCAACCGATACGGGTTGTTTTAAGTACGCAAATGTGACTCCTAAAACTCACAAAACGGCGGCACAACTTTTAAAATGCGGAATTGATGCAGCCGAAATTAATCGACGTATGTTCGATACAAAATCTAAAAACCGTATTGAACTTGAAAAGATGGTGCTTGAAACGGCAGAATTCCTGTTTGATGGCAGATGCCTGATGCTGACAGTTACCAATGATATGAAAGAAAAATCGGGTTGTGAGCCGAGCGACCTTGAAGGCGTTGCGGCTATTTCACGCTCGGTAGAAGGTGTACTGGTGGGAATTTCTGTAAAGCAGTCGGATGATGAAGATAACGAATATAAGGTATCTTTACGGACATATCCGCCGCTTGACGCATCGGCTATATGCAAAACACTTGGCGGCGGCGGTCACGTTGCCGCGGCGGGATGTACGCTTACGGGTACACTCGACCAGGTTAAAGAGCAGATAGTATCTGCAGTAGGAAAGGCTTTTGAAGAATATGACACAGGGGCTAATTCTGATTAATAAACCGGAAGGGATAACTTCCTTTTCGGTTGTTTCAAAAATCAAATGGCTTTTAAGACAAAAAAGAGTAGGACACACCGGTACGCTTGATCCGATGGCAACCGGTGTTTTGCCCGTTTTCGTGGGTAGAGCAACTGCGCTCTCGAGCTTTTTACTAGATGCGGACAAGGTATATACTGCTACATTTCGTTTTGGCATTACTACCGATACTGCCGATATCACGGGACAGGTGCTGAATACCCGACCTGTTAGTTTTACGGAAAAAGAGTTAGAAAACACTTTAAATGTATTTACAGGTGAAATTTCACAGATACCGCCTATGTACTCCGCAATTAAAAAAGACGGTGTTCCGCTTTATAAATTGGCGCGTGAAGGTAAGACGGTAGAAATACCTGAGCGTAGAGTCAAAATCAATTCAATCGAGCCATTGACATATTTTGAAAATAATGAGATTACAGTAAGGGTTTCTTGTTCAAAGGGTACATATATAAGGTCGCTCTGCCGAGATATAGGTGAATTTCTCGGTTGCGGGGCAACCTTAGCAAGTCTCAGGCGCGATGAGACGTCGGGATTCACATTAAAACAGTGCGTTAGTTTGGACGATTTAACGCGTGAGAATATAGAAAATTATATAATAAGCGAAGAAATCGCCGTAAAAAATTTACGTGAAGTAAATGTAAGTGATAAACAAGCGGTAAGATTCACAAACGGCGGTCAGTTAAGTTTTGAAAGATTAAATACTTCCTTTGATAATGACGGCGAGTTATTACGTATAAAAAATAATGATATCCTTTTAGGCATAGGTTGTGCAGATTTGGAAAAACAATGGATATCGGTAAAATGTGTTATAAAGGCGGGGAATTCAGATGATTAAAACCGCGATAGCGTTGGGCACCTTTGACGGTGTTCATATAGGACATAAGGCGGTAATCGGTGCGGCGGTACAAAGTGGTTTTAAACCGATAGCCGTTACTTTTTCAAAACCGCCGAAAGCATATAATGACAGTAGCATGGGCCTTATTCTAACGGTTAGCGCAAAGGATGAAAAATTGCGTGAGAGCGGCATAAAGGAAATTCATTATTTAGATTTTCCGAGTGTCAAAGATATGTCGGCCGTAGATTTTCTCGAATTTTTAAAAAAAACATATAATCCGGCCCTTATCAGTTGCGGCTTTAATTACCGATTTGGAAAAGGCGGCGCGGGGGATAAAAACCTGCTGGAGAAATTCTGCAAAGAAAACGGGATTTCCTTAATGGCCTTGGAACCCGTTATATCGGATGGAGATATAGTTTCATCAACGCTTATAAGAGAACTTTTGCAGAACGGTAAGATAGAAAAGGCAAATAAACTTTTGGGATATGAATTTTCTCTTAAAGCTCAGATTGTACACGGCGACAGTAGGGGCAGACAGATTGGTTTTCCTACCGCAAACCAGATTTATCCCGAAAACCTGATAAAAGTAAAATATGGCGTTTATAAATCATCAATAACGGTAAACGGTCGGACATACAACGCGATTACTAATATTGGTTTACGTCCTACTTTTAGGACCGAAAATGTTGGACTTGAAACATACATTTTAGATTTTAACGAAGATATTTATGGATTCATAGCCGAAGTAAGTTTTAAAAACTTCATTCGTGAAGAAAGGAAATTCGATTCGGTTACAGAGCTTAAAAATGCTATAGAAAATGATATAAAAGAATAAAATCCACCGGAATTCCGGTGGATTTTTTATGCCCCTAAACGAAACGAGGGCGAATTATTGTAGTTTAAGAATTTTTACAGGGTCGGCAGATTTTCCATCTTTGACAACTTCGATATGAAGATGCATTTCATCAGCACATTCGCTCGGTACTCCCGATAATGTAGCCAGTTTTTCATTTTGCTTTACTGTGTCACCAACACTTACAGTAACATTGTCCGCAAGTCCGCAGTATTTAACGGTGATGCCGTTGCCGTGGTCAATTTCAATTATTCTGCCTAACAAAATGTCATCATAAACCTTAATTACCGTACCGCTTCCACACGATACAACATCTGTATCGGCGGCGGCCTTAATATCAAGGCCTAAATGAATCCGCATATCTCCATAGGTGGCCGAATATTGAAGTGAAACATCATCATATCTTTTCAGAACACTGCCCTTTATCGGTGCAATAAAACTTTCGGCAACCGGTTTTACAGGTGTAGTTTCTTCAGGCTCTGAATAAGGAACATCGCTTACTTCATTCTGAGCGGGGGAATCGGGTATAATGTTTTCTTCGGGTAATTTTTCGGGTACCGATGGTTCATTATATGATGGGGTGTTTTCAATATATGACTGATTATTCTCGTTGTCATCAATATTACTTAAGGTATCAAAAACAGACCATCCTGCCACACCAACTGCTATAAGGCATACGGCGAGTATAATATAAAAATTTTTACCTGAGAAAAATTTTATTATTTTACTGTTTCTTTCATTACTCATTTCTAAATCTCCGTTCACTTGATTTCGGTACAAATATTATTGAACAAAAATTTTAGAAATATACTTAATTAATTAAAAAAATATTCATATTTTGGGTGTAGTATAGTAATAGCAGAAAGGAAGCCGCAACCTTTTTGCTGACCCTTTTGGGTTTCTCCTCAAAAACCCCTATAAAAGAAACACGACCATAGAAATATGGTCGTGTTTCGCATTATTTTTATTGAATTTTACACAGCCGCAGATACCGCGTTATAATCGATTTCAGAATCAATTATGTTGTATCCGAAGCAAGCGGAATCGTTTTTAACAAGTTTTGTTGTAGCAGTGCCGACCGCAACGTGTGAGTCGTGAGCATCAACATATACAAAAGAGGTAACAGTGATAAAATCCGGACCTTCTGTAATAGAAGTTATTTCGTGAGTGTAGGCGGTGTAACCGCGTGGAATAAGATATACATAACCTTGTTTTTGCGGAAGATTTACATTAATTGCATCGGTGATTTCAAGGTCGATATCGTAAATATCTTTAATAAATGCGGTAACTACATCGTTGGGAATAAAGCCGTTTTCGTTAGCATAAGAGCGAAGATTAATGGCTGCGGCATTTACAAGAGTTTCGTTATTTGTGAAATCATCACCGTAAACGTTGTTAAGGTTGAGAAGATTCTGAATCTTTGCCTGAGCGACCATTTTAGTATCTGCAACTTCACATATTGGAGCTACATCGGACGGATTTTCGGCTACAGGCGGCAGAATAAAACCGTTCATACATAAACAACTTACAAGAAACAAACTTAAAATTATAAAACGTTTCATATTTCTCCCACCTTTCTACAATATTATTATATCAGTTACATTTTAAAAAGTCTTTTCTTTTTAGTTACATTTTAATATCAATTTTGTAACCAAAACACTTACAAGATTTCAAATTTGTTACATTTTTTTAAGCATAAGCGCATATAATAACTATTTGGTGATATTTAATAAAACTCGAACAAAAAGTATAAAAATTTTATTGAAATATGACAATATATGTGCTATAATTTATCCATAAACAAACTAAAGGAGTGTATCATCTTGAAACGTTATTCAACAGCTCAAATTAAAAACATTGCGTTGCTCGGCCACGGTGGTTCGGGTAAGACTACATTGGCGGACGCATTGTTATATTACGGAAAAGCGACAGAACGTATAGGTAAGACTGCAGATGGTACAACAGTTATGGACTTTGAAGAAGCCGAAAAGAAACGCGCGTGTTCTTTGTCGTCGGCATTTTATCCGCTTGAAGTCGGGGATAAAAAAATCAATTTAATTGATGCACCCGGACTTTTTGATGCGTCTGTCGGCGCTTATGAGGCGGTTTTCGCCGCGGACAGTAACATAATCGTGCTTTCGGGTAAATCGGGCTTTACGGTTGGGGCGCAACAAAATTTTGAACGCGCAAGAGCGCTTAAAAAACCATCGGCCTTCTTTATAGGTAAGTTAGATTCAACACATGCACATTTTTACCGTGTTATTTCGCGACTCACAGGGCTTTACGGTGCTATTATCTGCCCGGTAGTTGTGCCCTTCCTGCAAGGTGAAAAGGTAGCTTGTTATGTCGACTTTGTCAACGATAAAGCATACATCTGCACAGGTCTTAATGTCACGGAATGCGAAATGCCGGTGAGCGAAGAAATAGACCAGATGCGGAACATTATGCTCGAAACAATAGCGTCCACCGATGAAGCATTAATGGAAAAATATTTTGAAGGCGAATCCTTTACATATGAAGAAAAAATATCGGCATTACAAAACGGTGTTCTCTCGGGAGACATCTGTCCGGTATTTTGCGGTGTTCAGCAGACCGGCGATGCTGTACCGCTTTTTGCAGATATAATTTATGAAATTATGCCATCGGCCGATAAGTGCAGTATACAGGTGGTATCAGGCGGAAACGAAACTACCGTTTCACCTGATGAATCAAAAGCTGCTGCGGCAGTTGTCTTTAAAACAGTTGCCGACCCGTTTGTTGGAAAACTGTCTTACTTTAAGGTCGTAAACGGAGTTATTACGGGAGATACAAAACTTAAAAATTTACGTACGGGTGAAGAATTCCGCGCCGGTAAAGTTATGGTGCCGAAAGCTGCAAAACAGGAAGATATTGATGGTGTTCCCGCGGGAGATATCGGTGTTGCTGCTAAGATATCCAATGTTTCAACAGGCGATACTATGGCGGTAAATGGGGATATCATAATTAAATTACCTGAATTCCCGTTACCTGAATATTCTATGGCAGTATTTCCGCAGAATAAGGGTGACGAAGAAAAAATTGCTAATTCTTTGGCTCGACTCAGCGAAGAAGACCCGAGCATCAAGGTAGAATATAATACCGAAACTCGCGAACAGATATTGTCGGGACTTGGCGAACAGCATATTGATATTATCATATCTAAGTTAAAACAAAAATTTGGTTTAAGCATTACACTCAAGAAACCATCGGTAGCATATAGGGAGACTATACGTAAGTCTGTCAAGGTACAGGGAAGATATAAGAAACAGTCTGGCGGACACGGTCAGTTTGGCGATGTGTGGATTGAATTTGAACCGAGTGACTCTGAAGAGCTTATCTTTGAAGAGAAAGTTTTCGGCGGCGCAGTTCCCAAGAACTTCTTCCCCGCAGTAGAAAAGGGTTTGAGAGACAGTGTTAAACAGGGCGTACTGGCTGGTTATCCGATGGTTGGCATCAAGGCTACACTTGTCGATGGTTCTTATCATCCGGTTGACTCTTCAGAAATGTCATTTAAAACGGCGGCTTCTTTAGCGTTCAAGGATGGTATACCAAAAGCATCCCCTGTTTTGTTAGAGCCAATAGGCGCACTTAAGGTTATAACAAACGATGAGACACTTGGTGATGTTATAGGCGAAATTAACAAGCGCCGTGGCAGAGTAATAGGTATGTCACCGACCGAAAATAAGATGCAGGAAATAATTGCCGAAACACCGATTTCCGAAATGCACGATTTTTCTACTGCTATGCGTTCGATAACACAAGGCAGAGCAAAGTTTACACTCGAATTTGAGAGATATGAACAGCTACCGGAAATGTTATCAAAAGATGTAATAGCGGCAAGACAGGAATAATATAAAAGCCCCCTTGAATTTCAAGGGGGCTTAAAACTTTAATAAGAAAAGGCAAGGGGTTTAACCCTTGCCTTATATTTTTTAAACCATTGGACTCACCAATCAAGATTAGAAATTTTTTGTTTTAAACTAAACTGTACTTTGGACTCACCGCTTTCCTAAAAAATTTTGCCATATGACTGAGGTTCGGTTGCCGTGAACATCGGTATCAGTCCTTTCCTTTCTTTTTCTGTCTTTAATATACCACAACTTAACTAAAATGTCAAGGAAAAGTTTATAATTTTTATTAAAAATGTTCAAAAAGTTTTATTTTTAGTAGTATTTCTTGAAAAATCAAGGTTAAAATGCAAATATTATTGACTAAAGGGCATATATCATTTAAAATATAAATATAATGATAAGTGAGGTAATAAAAATGGAAGATAAAAAAATAACAGAAGAATATAATCCTGATTTAATTTCTCTTTGCGACGATGAAGGAAATGAGTACAATTTTGAAGTGCTTGATGCGGTTGAAACCGATGAAGCAAGATATTTAGCCCTTTTACCTATCCACAGTGACCCACAGGCGTTGCTTGATGATAGCGGGGAACTCGTAATTGTTAAGGTTGATGAAGAAAACGGCGAAGAGTTTTTCTCTGAAATTGAAGATGATGATGAGTATGAGATGATTGCCGACGCGTTTATCGATCGTTTGCAAAATGCTTTTGAAATAACCGAAGAATAATTTATTGCAATTTTAATAAAATAGTATTGTCCTACCCTGTTCGCGAATTGTTCTATATAACCCTACAAGCTATTTTCAGGGAGTCGGGAATATACGGCGGGATGCAGACCTCCCGTTATGCCGAGTTTTCGTTGTACTAACGGAAGAAGGGAGCGCGAAACCGTATACGAGACACCCACCTGCTTTTTGCAGGTTATCATTAGCACACTACGGCAGGGTGGGGTTATTTTTTTGTAAAATTTCTAAAGATTGACATTTTATGTAAAATAATGTATAATTTCTAAAAAATATGTGTTTTTAGGAGTGGGATATATGGTATCTATGGGAATTTTACGTCCGGTTGACCGCAACGGAAGAATTGTTATACCTAAGGAGTTGCGTAAGCAGCTGGATATAAAAGATGAAGTTGACAGTCTTGAGATTTTCACAGATGGGGATGTAATTGTTCTTCGCAAGTATAGGCCCTCCTGTATTTTTTGCGGAAATAGCGGCAACGTGTTTCAGATGAACGGACATAAGGTTTGTCTTAAATGTATTGATAAATTAAATGAGATGAAGAATTCATTATAAAAAGAAAATCTGTGTGGGTGAACCACACAGATTTTTATTTTTCCCTGACCCCGTCATCACCAACAAAATAAAGCGCTAAAGAATCGGGACCAATATGAATCCCCGTCACCGGCTCATGTACTACCGAGAGAACCTGTTTATCGGGGGTTATTTCATTTATCAATCTTGCCAGAGTTTTTGCATCTTCCGGACAGTCGCAATGAGAAATACATACCGGTAAATCATTTTTTACAGAAAGTTCTTTATATGCCTGAATTAAAAAAGATAATACCTTTTTACGACCGCGTACCTTGTCTGTTACGACAATTTTGCCGTTTTTATCTCCTTTAAGAATAGGTTTAATACCGAGCGCGGTACCTATTACTGCGGTGGCGGTGGATACTCTGCCGCTTCTGCGCAGATGCATAAGGTCGCCGACTGTAAAAATCTGCATTATTTTATGCCGTAATTTATTAAGCTGTGAGAAAGTGGTTTCTATATCAATTCCGTTATGTTTATTTCGCACGGCAGAGAAGATGAGCGGAAAAATACCGCTTGAAGCACCAAGACTGTCTACAATAAGGATTTTTCTGTCAGGGTATTTATCCTTTAGTTCTGCCGCGGCGATATTTGCCGAGTTAATGCAACCGCTCACCCCTGAAGAAATACCGATGTAAAGAATATCCTGTTTATTTTTAAGATGCGGCTCAAAATATTCGCAGAATTTTTCGGGATTAATTTGTGAAGTGGTTGCTCTCACACCGCTGCGCAGCGCGTTATAAAAATCACTGTAATTATCTGTTTCATCAAAGATACCAATGTTTTCTTTATCATCAATTATAAAAGAAAGCGGAATGACTGTTATGTTATTTTCTTTAATGAATGTATTTGTAAGGTTGGCGGCCGAATCGGCGGCAATAATGTAAGACATACGTGGCTCCTTTTTATTTTGTCAATAAGATTATAAAGGTAAGCATAAAAGCTCTCAACCTACTCAACAAAAATTTTTCTCTACATCGGTGAAATTGGAAGTAGAGTTGGATATATTAAAATTATTGACAGTTTTTTCAAGAAATATGAAGGAAATAATACGGTTTCAAGTAAAATATAATAAAAGTAAAAAACTTGACTTTAAAGGGTAGTAAGGATATACTAAAATGGTAAAATATACAAAAAGGAGTATATAAATTATGTATGATTATTTAATTGTCGGGGCTGGCCTTTACGGTGCGGTTTTTGCAAGAGAAATGACAGACAAGGGCTTTAAATGTCTTGTAATAGATAAGCGCGACCATATTGCAGGCAACATTTTCACAGAAAAGGTAGAAGATATAAACGTGCATAAATACGGTGCGCATATTTTCCATACAAGCAATAAAAAGGTGTGGGAATATGTTAATCGCTTTGCAGAATTTAACCGCTATACAAATTCTCCCGTAGCAAATTACAAGGGCGAATTGTACAATCTGCCTTTTAATATGAACACATTTAATAAAATGTGGGGAGTTATAACACCTGAGGAAGCAAAAGCTAAGATTGAAGAACAACGCGCTGCCGCAAAGGTTGAAAATCCGCAAAACCTTGAGGAACAGGCAATTAATCTTATAGGTATGGATATTTACGAAAAGTTAGTAAAGCATTATACCGAAAAGCAGTGGGGCAGACCCTGTACTGAGCTACCCGCTTTTATAATTAAACGTTTACCGGTAAGATTTATATATGACAATAACTATTTCAACGATTTATATCAGGGTATAGCCATTGGCGGATACACAAAAATGGTTGAAAAAATGCTCGATGGAATCGAAGTTAAGTTGTCGGTTAATTTTATTGAAAATCGTGAAGAACTCAGTAAATTGGCCAAAACAGTAGTTTATACAGGACCTATTGATGAGTATTTTGGTTTCTGTAAAGGCAACTTAGAGTATCGCAGTGTGCGTTTTGAAACCGAAATCTTAGATATAGAAAATTATCAGGGCAATGCCGTAGTCAATTATACCGATGGCGACACACCATATACGAGAATCATCGAACACAAGCATTTTGAATTCGGTGCACAACCCAAAACCGTTATCAGTCGCGAATATTCTGCAGAGTGGAAGCTGGGGGATGAACCGTACTATCCTGTAAATGATGATAAAAACGGCAAACTCTATGAAGAGTATAAAAAGTTAGCTGAAAATGAGAAAAATGTAATATTTGGCGGACGACTTGGTGAATATAAATATTATGATATGGATAAAGTTATACTTTCCGCATTGGAAAAAATAGATAGTATAATAGGGTGAAAAATGAAATTAAACACAAAAAGAACTGTTCTTGTAGGTTTCGCGTTTCTTGCAATCAGCGCTTTCTGGCAGATGTATGACGGACTTATTCCAAAAATGCTCACCGAGACATTTAATATGCCTGAGTCGACAGCGGGTTATATTATGTCGGCTGATAATGTGTTGGCGTTGTTCCTTTTACCGCTTTTCGGCGGACTATCTGACCGTACAATGTCACCGCTCGGTAAACGCCGACCGTTTATCCTTTTCGGTACAATAGCGGCGGTGGCTTTGATGGTATGGTTGCCTATTATCGATAATAGCTTTTTTGCCGCGCCCGATAATAACAAAATAATTACATTTATTATTTTGTTGGGACTTTTATTGATAGCTATGGGTACATTCAGAAGTCCCGCGGTTGCACTTATGCCTGACGTTACACCGAAACCGCTAAGAAGTAAGGGGAATGCCATTATTAATCTTATGGGAGCCATAGGCGGAATTCTCTATTTGATTGTGACAGCCGTTCTTTACCCCGCTTCTAAAACCGATGGACTTGCCCACATTAACTATATGCCGCTATTTTTCATTGTAGGCGGTATTATGCTTGTGTCGGTGCTCATCGTTATGTTTTTTGTTAATGAGCCTAAGTTGACACGCGAACGCGAAGAGATTGAAAAAGATTTACCCGATAATACTGCGGAAGAGGAACCCAAGACGGGTAAGACGGTTATGCCAAAGTCTGTTAAACGCAGTTTAATCTTTTTACTGCTTTCCGTAGCACTCTGGTTTATAGGATATAATGGAATTACTACCTGGTTCACAAGCTTTGCTAAAACTGTGTGGAATATGGAAATCGGTGTTGCGTCGCTCTGTTTAACCGTTGCTATGGCCGGCGCTATAGTAAGTTATATACCTGTAGGTATTGTTTCGAGTAAACTCGGCAGAAAAAGGGTTATACAGTTTGGAGTAGCGTTATTGGCAATCTGCTTTGCGGCGGGTTATATCTTCAGTATTATGTACAGTCAGTTTAACCCTGTGCTCTATGTGATATTCGTACTTGTCGGTGTTGCCTGGGCGTCAATCAACGTCAACTCATTCCCGATGGTTGTTGAAATGTGTAAGGGCGCCGATATAGGAAAATTTACAGGATATTATTATACATTCAGTATGGCGGCGCAGATAGTGACACCAATAATTGCGGGTTATTTGCTTGAGAATATAAGTTACAAGATACTTTTCTTATACTCGGCTGTATTTGTAGCACTTTCGTTTATAACAATGTGTTTTGTAAAGCACGGAGATAGTAAGGTGGATGCGAAAATAGGCCTTGAAAGTTTCGATGTGGGAGACTGATAAATGAAATTTTTACTGATTTTTCTAATCATTGTCGCGTTGCTTTCCTTGTTATATGTTTTATCCTTAAAGGGCAGACGGGGAAACCGCGATACAGAAAAATTTTTAAAAGTACGTTTTGCTCATCGCGGTCTGCATAACAAACCCACAACACCCGAAAACAGTATGTCGGCGTTCTGTTTGGCGGTAGAAAAGGGTTACGGGATAGAACTTGATGTGCATTTAATGGCGGACGGCCGCCTTGCGGTAATACACGATTCCAGCCTTAAAAGAACGGCAAATGCCGACATCAGAATAGAAGAACTTGTAACCCAAGATTTAAATGCATTTAATCTTGAAGAAAGTGATGAAAAAATACCACTTTTTTCCGAGGTGTTGAAACTTGTAGATGGCAGGGTGCCACTGCTTGTGGAAATCAAAACCGAAGGTAATGTGGCTGCTGTAACCAAAGCGGCAGTACAAGAGTTAAAGAACTACGCGGGTGACTATTGTATTGAGTCGTTCGACCCGAGAAGTATTTTATGGCTTAAAAACCACGCGCCGCATATTGTACGTGGGCAACTTACTCAAAATTTTATAAAGGAAGATGCGAATTTATCTTTTTTTACAAGACTTCTTTTAACACCGCTATTTTTAAATTTTCTTAACCGCCCCGATTTTATCGCGGTAAAAGATACCGACCGTAAGGGATTTCAGATAAAGGTCTGCAAAAAATTGTGGAAGATGCCGCTCTTTGCTTGGACTATTACCGACAAGAACGAAGCAGAAGAATTAGAAAAAGAAGGCTATACTTTAATATTTGAACAATTTCAGTTTTAAAAAAGCACCGAAGTTTTACTTCGGTGCTTTTAGTTTGTGTGATTATTTATTTTCGATAGCGGTTATCATATCAACTCTGCGCTGATGTCTGCCGCCTTCAAATTCGGTATCAACAAAAAGGTCAGCAAGTTCGAGCGCCGTACCGATACCGATTACTCTGCCGCCTAAGCACAGTATGTTTGAGTTGTTGTGAAGGCGCGTGTATTTAGCCGAGAAATGCTCACTGCAAACGGCAGCGCGGATACCTTTTACCTTGTTGGCAGCAAGTGACATTCCTATACCTGTGCCGCACACAAGAATTCCTAATTCGTTGTCACCAGTGGCCACACTGTTTGCAACAATCTCGGCAATTTCGGGATAGTCAACTGATTTCTGTTCATAAATACCGAAATCATTTACTTCAAAGCCTCTTTCTTTTAAATGCTCTGCAATAGCATTTTTGTGTTCAAGACCACCGTGGTCACAACCTATGGCAATTTTCATCTTTATCATTTCCTTTCCGTTTTTGCTTTGAGTTCACGTTCTGCCTGCGGCAGACGAAGATATATTGGTAACAATTTATCATATGGTATAGCGCGATAATTCTTTGTGGTATTAATTACTCCACATGCGTTCTGATAACGCCGTTCTTCATCGGCTATTATTAAATTATCGTTTTCATATTCTTCGAACAGGTGAGAGCCGTCACCGGCAAATATAACTTTTTCATCCTTGTATTTTTCAAGGTCAAGCAGTAACTCATCTATCATCAAAGCGCGGTCTTCGCATATTCTTGTAACAATACCGTCTTTAATCCGGAATAATGCGTTATATACCTGGAAACATCGCGCATCCATAACAGATGCTACGATACAGTCGGTGTCGGCATAGTTATAAGCTATTGCTTCAAGCGTTGATACACCGAAACAGTCTGCTTTTCTCGGCGCGGCCATACCTTTGATGGCGCTAATACCGATTCTGATACCCGTAAAAGAACCGGGCCCTGCACTGACTGCAAACGCATCAATCTCTTTTACACTTATTTTGGCATCCTGCAGTACCGAATTCACCATAGGCATAAGCGTCTGAGAATGAGTTATTTTTAAATTGGAAAAGGAATGGGCTACTATTTTATTATCAACCGATACCGCGCACGAAACCGATGTAGCAGAACATTCCACCGCTAAAATTTTCAAACAAAATCAACTCCGGGTGTCAATTTTTATAATCCTTCGGTTTTCACCATCTTTTTGGATGGTAATATATGTAGTATTATCAGGCAGAGCACCTTCAATATTTTCGCTCCACTCAATAGCCAATACCGCGTTTTCTTCGAGATAATCGAAAAAGCCTGTAGAATAAAGGTCACCCCAATTTTCAATTCGGTACATATCAAAATGGTAGAGCTTCAGTCTGCCACCCGAGTATTCATTTACAATGGCAAATGTGGGCGAATTTACGGTGTCAGTAACGTTTAATCCACGTGCAATTCCACGCGTAAAACAGGTTTTACCTGCCCCTAAATCTCCGCGAAAAGCCAGAATTTCTCCACCGCTAAGCGTGGATGCTAATTCTTCGCCGACTTTTTCTGTATCGGCAGGGGAACAGGATATATATTCTTTCATAATATCACCTTAAATATTATAACATAATTATTCCCAAAATCAAACATTTACTTGAAATTATATAGTGTATAAAATATAATGTTATTGAGAAAAGGAGAAGGATAAATGAAAATCTTTTCAAAAATAGCAGACTATATTCGCGAAAGCGATAAAATATTTTTAACACTCTGCATTTTTACATCTCTTTACGGATGTATGGCGGTTATGTCGGCGACGAGATACACGGGCAGCTTTGGTGACTTTGCAACACAGTTTTTGGCTTTTATTTTGGGATTGGGTGTTGCGGTGGTTATTTCGCTGTTTGACTTTTCCACCTATATTAAATATTGGTTTATTGCCGCCGCGGTTGGACTTATTCCCGTAATACTTACATTTTTTATCGGATATGCACCGCCCGGCACAGATGATAAGGCATGGCTTTATATAGGCGGTATTTCAGTACAACCGGCAGAATTTCTTAAGGTTATGTTTTTGGTTACTTTTTCGGCGCATCTTGATGCGGTAAAAGAAAAAATCAATAATCTGAAGACCCTTATCCCTGTTTGTATTCACGCTGCAATACCGGTTGTGCTGATACATTTTCAGGGAGATGACGGTACCGCCATTGTTTTCGGTGTTATGGCACTGGGTATGATGTATGCTGCAGGAGTTCGAATAAAGTATTTTCTTTTTGCTCTTATGGCACTTGTTGTTTCATCACCGTTTATATATTTTTTCGTAATGAATGACGACCAACGCTCACGTATAATCAGTATTTTAAGCGGCCAGGCCGACATACAGAATGCAGGTTATCAGCAGTATCGCGGCTCTGTTGCATTGGCTAACGGCGGATGGTTCGGTCAAGGGTTTATGAAAGGAAGTCTGACACAGGTTGCGGGTGTACCTGAGGGGCACAACGACTTTATATTTGTCACTATCGGCGAAGAGTTAGGCTTTTTAGGATGTATAAGTGTATTATTGCTCCTTGCTGGAATATGTATAAGAATTCTTATGACAAGCAAGAAGTGTTCTAAAAAAAGCGGTACATTTATTTGTGTAGGTGTCTTTTTTATGTTGCTGACACACATTATTATTAATATAGGAATGTGCTTATCACTGCTTCCTGTAATAGGTATTGCATTACCGTTTTTCAGCGCGGGGGGAACTTCGCTTTTAGCGCTTTATATGTGTATGGGACTGATAATGAGTGTGTATACTCACCGCAACTCAAGAACACTATATCTAAGAGATGATTATTAAAAAAGCACCCTGTCGAGCAGGGTGCTTTTTTATCGGCCTAAATAATCGTTGTCTATTGTTATTACACATACATAACAAGGATTCACTTCTTTTGCCGCCATGCCAATCATATCCTGAAGTTTTTCGGCGGGTATTTTAACAGAAGTAGGAACCACAACGTCAAAAAGTAAATTAATACGGTTTTCGGTTTTTGGTGTCATACGGAAATCGTGCAAAGTGAGTGAGGGATTAATTTTTGTAATAATATCCAGCATCTGCCCCTTTGCAAGAGCAGTTTCTTCATTATCGGTTTCAATCGGGTCCATATGTATTACGAGTTCTACGCCAAGTTTTTCTTTAACCAGCTTTTCACACAGGTCTATTCTTTCGTGACACTCCGCTATATCAGAGTTATAAGGAACTTCTACGTGTACCGATGCGAATTGCCTGTTAGGTCCGTAGTTATGTACGATAAGGTCGTGGATACCGAGAAAACCTTCAAATGACATTATGCAGTCTTTTATATTTTCTATAAGTTCCGTATCGGGAGGGCCACCTAAAATACTGTCAAGCGTACCCTTGACCGAAGAAATTCCGGATATAAGAATAAATACTGCAACTGCAATACCCAAAACAGCGTCAAGATTAAAACCTAAAGACACAAATCTTGAAATCACTACACAAATCAGAATAGCGGCGGTTGAGATGCTGTCATTAACCGAATCTTTTGCTGTAGCTATAAGCGCTTCGGATTTTATTTTTTTGCCGAGACTTCTGTTGACTAAATACATTAAAAATTTAACTATTACCGAAACGGATAGAACTATAATGGTGAATGTATTGTAATCCGGCATATCGGCACGGTTAATTATTGCCGTGGCCGATTCTTTAAACAGTTCTATGCCAACCAGAATAATAAGCAAAGAAACTACAAAAGCCGACATATATTCCATTCTGCCGTGGCCGTAGGGGTGGTCACTGTCGGCAGGTTTTTCCGATAATTTAAAACCAAATAACGTAATAAGGGAAGAACCCATATCCGAGAAGTTGTTAAAACCATCGGCAATAATTGAGATACTGCCGCT
Source organism: Acutalibacteraceae bacterium (assembly GCA_045613385.1). Classification (GTDB taxonomy): domain Bacteria; phylum Bacillota; class Clostridia; order Oscillospirales; family Acutalibacteraceae; genus SIG565. The sequence goes on from JAZLAW010000019.1 coordinate 68,140, forward strand.
TAATATACCGACAGAGAATTTAATTATAAACAGAAATAAGTTGGAAACGATACCGAAAAGGCCGCCTATCGTACCGACGCGGTTACGTATTGCGGCATCGGAGTTATCGCCTTTCTGCCGGCGGGCTAAATTGATAATAAAATCAGTCATTACATCTTTCCGCCTTTTGTACCGAAAGAAACACCCGAGAGTATGTTTGTAGAAATGGTAAAGGTTAAATTATCGCGGTTGCGTTGGCGGCGGAAAGCAAGTTCTACTAACTTATCGAGCATATCGGTATATTTAATGCCACTCGCTTCCCAAAGATAGAAAGCAAGGGAACCGGGAATTGTATTGATTTCATTGGCAAAAACTTCGTTTGTAGCAGTATCTATAAGGTAGTCGATTCTTACAACACCGTTACAACCCAGCGCTTTGAAAATTTTGCAAGATAGGTCCCTTATTTTTTCACTCATAGCGTCATCAATTTCTGCAGGTATTTTACGCGAAAGGGAAGCCATACCTTTAGATTTTGAGTTGCCCATATATTTGTCTTCGTAAGAGAGAATCTCATCGTGCATAAAAGGCTCTTCGCATACCGAAGCTTTACAGTTATCGGTGTCACCAAGTACCGAACAGTTAATTTCTCTTAAGTTTTTTATAGCTCGTTCAACTATAATAACATCCGAGAAAGAAGTCGCAAGAGAAACCGCATCAATAAGTTCGTCTTCGGTGTTTGCCTTCGTAATACCGACACTCGAACCCAGATTAACAGGCTTTACTATAACGGGAAGCGAAAAGCTATTTTTGATTTTCTCTATTACAGCTTCTCGGTTATCACTATATTCGCGTGAAGTGAATTTTACACAGTCAAGAACGGGCAGTCCCGCATTTTTAAGTACATCTTTATAAACCGCTTTATCCATACCAACTGCGGCAGACAAGACGTCACAACCGACATAGGGAAGTCCTAAAAGTTCAAAGAAACCCGCTATCGAGCCATCTTCACAGTTTGTTCCGTGAACAATCGGGAAGGCAACATCAATAATTACATCCTTTTTGCTGTTGAAAAGGCGATTGTTCAAATACTTCATAACAACATTATTGCCTTGTCTTACAATGCTTACAGGGTGGCTTTTTTTAATAAGTTCAGGCACATTCCGGAAATTTTCGATTGTAAAAAGTGAGTCGCCTGTATACATTTCGGCATCCTTAGTAACATATACAGGTATAATGTTATACTTTTCCTTGTCGATTGAGTTCATAGCCTGAACTGCAGAAATTATAGAAACTTCGTGTTCTACAGAACGGCATCCGAAAAATACAGCTAAATTGGTTTTCATAAAGGCTCCTCCTTAATTCAAATAGTTATCAGGAAGGTCGTTTTCCACGAGAACGACGGTGTTATTGTCAGCAATAGGTGTATATATTTCGAGCGCTTCCTTAAAACTGCTGACAATATGCACATCGGAAACGGGAAAATCGGTTGTATCAATAGCATTCTTCATTGGTATTGCACGGTGGCGACCGACAAGAATAACGCTGTCACACACTTTTGCAGCGGCAAGACCTAACTGATAATTGAAATCATATTCCTTTTCACCAAGTTCTACTAAACCGGGTGTGATAATAACCTTTTTCATTCCCTTGAAATTTGCAAGGACATTAACCGCTTCTACACAACCCTCAGGATTTGCGTTGTAAGCATCATCAATCATAAGTGAGCCGTTTATAAATGACTTTAATTCTAAGCGGTGTTCGGTAGGTTCAAGTCGCGAAATTGCAAAGCGGATTTCGGCAGGAGTCAGCCCTAAATCGAAAGCGACCGCAGCGGCACCCGCAATATTCAATACATTGTGTTTGCCAAGAAGTTTTGTCTTAACCGAAACTTCTTCACCGTTTGAGAAAACTATCGTAAAAGAAGCACCTTCACGCGAGAACGAAATGTTTTTAGCAAAAATATTTCCATTGTTTATAGAGTAGCCGATACAATCTCTGTCGCCGATATTCTCGGAAATATGTTTGCTGCCTAAATTAACATAAACCTTGCCGCCGTTGTTTTTACAGGCATCATAGAGTTCAAATTTAGTATTAAATACATTTTCAATAGTGCCAAATGTTTCAAGATGCTGCGGTCCTACCGAAGTTATTACCGCATCGGTTGGATTTACAATATCGCAGATTTCTTTTATATCTCCAACATTTTTAGCGCCCATTTCACAAACGAAAATCTGTGTTTGTGGGCGTAAGCTTTCTCTGATGGTTTTTACAACACCCATAGGCGTATTGTAACTCTGCGGTGTGGCAAGAACATTGTATTTTTCACTGAGAATTCTGGCAAGTATAAACTTTGTACTTGTTTTTCCGTAACTGCCCGTAACACCTATTACTTTGAGATTCGGCATACTGTCGAGTTTTTTCTTAGCATCATTTATAAAGTATCTTGCAACCAGTTTTTCTATTGGGTACGTTAATGCCCAACTTAATATAACGAGTAATGGGGCAAACACACAAAGTAAAATGAGAGCCGAGAAGAAGATGCCGCGTGTAATAAATTTAGTGTTGAATATTATAACTAGAAGAAGCACCTGTACCAAAAGTGCGGTTGTGTATAATCGTTTCACCCTTGCGGTAATTACAAGTTTTTTGATGGAGGTTTTGTAATCGTATATTGCCAATAGTAATTGAGCTAAAGTATAAAGAGATATAATTATAAGTTCAAGTACGATATTATATCTTACCAAAACCGACAGAGCACAGAATACAATGGTCAAAATGAGCAATCTTACAAAATATGAATCATAAAGCCACTTGATATACCTTTTTGGGAAGTATGAATTTTGTTGCAACATATGAAAATGTTTGTATGTTGCAAACAACGGCGCTATTGCCGCAATAATGCACACTACGGTAAAAATAGTTTCGTTTATGGGTTTCATTTTTTCTACCTCAACTTAAAAAACTTTTGATAATTGCACCGGCTTCATACGGTTTTTCACAAAAAGCAAAATGCCCTGCGTTTTTTATAATACACAGTCCGGAATCCTTGATAAGAGACTCTATAATTTTAGCATCGTTAAGCGGCGTTGCCGTATCGTTTTCGCCCCAGATAAGAAGCGTGGGACATTCAATATTCGGCAGAATATTGCGAAGGTCGGTGTTCACAAGTTTGACAAGAGTTTGTCTTAGTACCGGCGGCGCGGCATTATAATCGGCAGAGCCGTAGTGACGACGTGCCTTTTCGAGAAAGTTTTCAGAGTACTTATTTATAACGGGCAGACTGAGAAGTTTTTTTATGGTTTTAAAACTGTAGGAACGCACTTTTTGTTTTGCGCTCTTTTTAGGTATAAGACCGGCTGAATCAAGCAAAATAATCTTTGGCGGATGTAATTTTTTCTCACCGCAGAGTTTAAGAATAACTCGACCTCCGTGTGAATGACCGACGAGTATGGGATTTTTTAGTTCTAATTTTTCTATAAGTTCTAAAACAAATTCGGCATAGGTTTCGGTGTCCCAGGGTTCTGCCATAATACCGCTTTGACCGCATCCGGGAAAATCGGGCGCGGTGAGTCGGTAATTACCGGATAACAGCCCCATTATATTTTTATAAACAATGTTTGAAGAGCCCCAACCGTGTAAAAGCAGAATGTCGGCGCCGTTACCTGACTGTTCATAATTTACATTGATGCCTTTTATCAAAATTTCCATACTACGCCTCATTATAATTACAATATAATACTTATTATACCAAATAAATATCCAAAAAAGAAGAGTTAATTTCAATTTTTATACATTTTTTGAAATTTTTTTCAAAACTGCTTAAATCTCACAAATCTTGCCATAAAAAATAGGTTTGACATATTTTGCTTACAGGTATATAATGTACTTTAGATAATTGTTGTGTAAAAAAAGGTTTTTGCAGGAAATACTATTTTTATTAATTAAGAAAATTTGACTAAGGAGAGCCTGTTTTGGAAAAGTTTGTAATTACAGGCGGTAAGAAGTTACGCGGCAGTGTTCGTATCAGTGGTGCTAAAAATGCGGCAGTAGCTATATTACCCGGTGTCCTTCTTGCTGAGGGACCGTGTACAATTGAAAATCTTCCAGAAATATCCGATGTTATATCCATCTGTGACGTATTAAGGCAACTTGGCGCCACAGTTAAGTTTATAAATAACACCACTGTTATGATTGACCCTACTTCTGTTAAGTCGTTTACGGTTTCAAAAGAAATGGCAAGAAGTATGCGTGCTTCAAGTTATTTTATGGGCGCGTTGCTTGGCAGAATGCATAGGGCACGTGTGGCACCGCCCGGCGGATGCGATTTTGGTGTAAGACCCATCGACCAACATATAAAGGGCTTCGAAGCGCTCGGCGCAAAGGTTACTATAGAAAATGGTATGGTTGAAGCCAGGGCCACAAGGCTTGGCGGCGGTTCGGTTTATCTTGATGTTGTTTCGGTTGGTGCTACTGTCAATATAATGTTGGCGGCTGTAAAAGCACGCGGTGTCACCGTTATAGAAAATGCAGCAAGGGAACCGCATATTGTTGACCTTGCAAACTTTTTAAACTCTATGGGTGCCAATATTATGGGTGCAGGTACCAATGTTATTAAAATACGCGGTGTCGAGCATCTTCACGGCACCGATTACAGCATAATTCCCGACCAGATAGAAGCGGGAACATATATGGCAGCTGCTGTAGCAACTCAGGGCGATATTACCGTAACAAACGTTATTCCCAAGCATCTTGAATCGATTATAGCAAAAATTGAAGAAATGGGTGCTACTGTGGAAGAGTTCGATGAAGCTGTCAGGGTATCAATTAACGGCAGACCGAAAAAATGCAACATAAAAACAATGCCGCATCCCGGTTTCCCGACCGATATGCAGCCGCAAATAGCAGCAGTTCTTTGCGTAGCCGAGGGGACAAGCATTATAACCGAAGGCGTGTGGGATAGTCGTTTCCGTTATGCCGACCAATTAACCCTAATGGGCGCGGATATACAGGTTGACGGTAAGATGGCGGTTATTACAGGTGCTAAAAAGTTAAATTCGGCACCCGTAAAAGCGGTCGACTTAAGAGCAGGCGCGGCGATGCTTATTGCGGGATTTATGGCCGACGGTGTAACCGAGATTGAAGATATCGGACATATTGACCGTGGTTATGATAATGTTGTAGAAAAGTTTACCGCTTTAGGCGCCGATATAAAAAGGGTAGATGATAAAGATATTCTTTTACAGGCAAAATAATTTTAAAGGCTATCGCCCGATAGCCTTTTTTGTTTAAAAAATTAAGAAAGGAGTGCTCGTTTTGGCAAGATTTTTACCACTTTTCAGTTCAAGTAGTGCCAACTGCTGTTTTTTAGGAATGAACGGACAGGGCATATTGGTTGATGCGGGGGCAAGTGGTACGCAGATTTTAAAATCACTTGAGAGTAAAAACATAGAGATTGACAACATAAAAGCAGTTTTTGTGACTCACGAGCATTCTGACCACATAAAAGGTTTGTCGGCTTTTGTGAAAAAAACAGGTGTGCCGATTATCGCTTCAAAGGAAACATTAACGGCAGTTGAAAAGTGTTGCAATCTGCCTGCAAACGCAAAACTTTTGGAAGTAGAAGATAATATTGCAATAGGTGACATCGTTGCTAACCGTTTTGCCACAAGTCACGACTGCGTTGGCTCAAGCGGATATTGTTTTGAGTTACCGGGAGATATAAAAATTTCGGTATGTACAGACCTGGGAGTTGTAACCGAAGGGGTAAGGAAGGCTATTGTGGGAAGCAACCTTGTTTATATCGAATCCAACCACGATATAAAAATGCTTCAAAGCGGACCGTATCCGCCCGAGCTTAAACTCAGAATTTTAAGCGATAAAGGACATCTTTCAAATATTTCCTGTTCGGCCGAATTACCCGCACTGTTAGAAAACGGCACAACCCGTTTCATTCTGGCGCATTTAAGTCAGCACAATAATTTACCTGCACTCGCAAAAAGTACAGCAGTTTCGGTACTTTCGGGCATAGGTGCAAAGCAAAATGAAGATTACATACTGACTGCCGCGGCGGTTAGTGGCGGAGATATGTTTTTATTATGATAAAGATTAAAATAATTGCTATGGGCAGGTTAAAGGAAAAACATTTTTTATCGGCGGCGGGTGAGTATGCTAAACGGCTGTCTGCTTTTTGCAATCTTGAAATCATAGAAATACCGCCCGAGAAATTGTCCGAAACACCTGGCGAAAAAGAAATTTTATCGGCACTTAAGACCGAGGCGGCTAATATTGAAAAAAGGATACCCAATAGTTCTTTGCGTGTGGCTATGTGCATAGAAGGCAAAGAAATGCCGAGCGAAGATTTTGCTTTATTTTTTAATGATGCGGCGGTTTCGGGAACGGGATGCATTACATTTATAATAGGCAGTTCTTTCGGTCTTGATAAAGATTTAAGAAACAGTTGCCAAAGAAGAATGTCAATGTCACAAATGACCTTTCCGCACGAACTCGCAAGAGTAATGCTGCTTGAACAAATATATAGAGCATTCAAAATTATTCAAGGCTCGAGTTATCACAAATAAAATTAAAAAAAGACTTGACCGGAAAGGTAAAGTATGGTATACTATCCTTACCTCTGAAGGTCTTTTTTTTTGCGCCTATTTTTCGCAAAAAAGAGGATTCAAAGCAAAATTTACATATATTGTACGTGCTTTACTTTAACGCTACAATATAGGGCGTTAAGGTCAATATATGCCTTTTGCTGAGGGAGGCTATTTATCCTATTCTGGATAAAAATAAATTCCGTAAAACGGGAGGTGCCGTCATGAGAGTTAAAATCACTTTAGCTTGCACAGAGTGTAAGCAGCGCAATTACAACACAATGAAAAACAAAAAGAACGACCCGGACAGACTTGAAATGAGTAAGTATTGCAGGTTCTGTAAGAAGCACACCGTACACAGGGAAACTAAGTAAGGAGGGTGCAGGAATGAAAACTATAAACAAGGTTTGTCAAATTTTAGGATTGTTGACAGGCATTGCCGCAGTGGTAATGTTCTTCACAAACTTTGCTACCATAGTTTCTGCCGATAGCACAGTTACCGCAACGGGTGCTCAGCTAGCATTCGGTTCATCGGTTAACGGTGTTGCACTCTATAAGTCTTACAAATTACTTTTCTGTTTCTTGGTTGCTGTTTTGAGTGCTGTGCTTAGCGGTTTTTCCTTTAAGGCAAAGGGCGCTAAGTATGCTACACCCGTAAGTGCCGTTATTGTTGCGGTATTTATGTTGGTTGTAACACTCGGTAACCCCTATAGCTTTGTTAATGCTGATTCTATTAAGAATGTAACAGGCATTACCTACACTGCTGTAGGACTTATAACAACAACCGCGCTTCTCTTTGGTTGTACTGTTTTCAGTGCAGCACATTTGTTTATCAACGATTATATCGAATGTGCAGGTAAGAAACCAACCATTATGAAAAGGGTAATCAAATTCTTTCGCGATTATAAGAGCGAAGTTAAGAAGATTGTATGGCCCAGTTTCAAGGATGTTGTTAAGAACACAGTAATTGTATTGATTATGTGTGCTGTAGTTGGTGCATTTATATGGGTTTTGGACTTTGGTCTTTCAAAGTTACTTTCATTAATTTGGTCGCTTAAGTAAAGCCAAATATTTTTGGAGGTAGTATAAATGTCAAACGAAGCAAGATGGTATGTAATTCATACTTATTCCGGTTATGAAAACAAGGTTAAAACCGACCTGGAAAAAATGGTTGAAAACCGTAAAATGCAGGACCTTATATTTGACCTTAAAATACCCACAGAAACCGTTACCGAGATAAAGGGTGAAAAAACGCGTGAAGTGGAACGTAAGATTTTCCCGGGATATGTTCTTATTAAAATGATAGTTACGGACGATAGCTGGTATGTCGTAAGAAACATTCACGGCGTTACAGGCTTTGTAGGTCCGGCATCCAAGCCTGTGCCTCTTACAGATGAAGAGGTTGCGGCTCTCGGCGTTGAAAAGCACAGCGTTGAAGTTGCGTACAAGGTTGGAGACAGTATTAAGGTCGTTTACGGACCTTTCGAGAATCTTACAGGTGTTGTTGAAGAAATCGATACTCAGAACAACAGTGTACGTGTTCTCATCACCGTCTTTGGCAGACAAACACCTGTCGAGATGGATTTAGACCAGATAGCTCTGGCAGATTAATTGTAAAATACGGATTTTTGTCCGTTATTATTTGTGCGGCTATTTTGCCGCCGACGGCTTAGACCGTCACGGTGGGAGGAACGGGAAGATGAACGTTCCGCCAAGTGTAAAACACTAGTTACCACGAATATTGGAGGTGCAAACAATGGCTCAAAAAATTACAGGTTACATCAAATTGCAAATTCCGGCAGGAAAAGCCACACCGGCTCCACCTGTTGGTCCGGCGCTGGGTCAGCATGGCGTTAACATTATGGCTTTCACAAAAGAGTTTAATGAACGCACAAAGAACGATGTTGGTCTTATAATTCCGGTAGTTATTACCGTTTATGCAGACCGCTCATTCAGCTTTATTACCAAGACTCCGCCTGCAGCCGTTCTCTTAAAGAAGGCTTGCGGAATTGACACCGCTTCAGGTGTTCCGAACAAAAATAAAGTTGCTAAAATCACCAGCGAGCAGATTAGAAAAATCGCAGAACAGAAGATGCCCGACCTTAACGCTGCAAACGTAGAAGCTGCTATGTCTATGATAGCAGGTACAGCACGTAGTATGGGTATTGAAGTTATCGATTAATACTCTCTTCTCGTGGGAGGAAATTTCCGATTTAACCACTTACTGGGAGGTAAAAGAAAGTGAAACACGGTAAAAAATATAACGAAAGTGCTAACCTTTTAGAAAAAGGTAAGTTTTACGATGTTGAAGAAGCTGTAGCAATGGCAGTTAAGACCGGTACAGCTAAATTCGACGAAACAGTAGAAATACACGTACGTCTCGGTGTTGACTCACGTCACGCAGACCAGCAGGTTCGCGGTGCCGTAGTTCTTCCGAACGGTACAGGTAAAAAGGTAAGAACTCTTGTTCTTACAAAAGGCGACAAGGCTAAAGAAGCAGAAGCTGCAGGTTCAGACTATGTAGGTGCTGAAGAGCTCGTTGCTAAAATCCAGAACGAAAACTGGCTCGATTTCGATGTTGTTATCGCAACACCTGATATGATGGGTATGGTTGGTCGTCTTGGTAAGGTATTAGGTCCGCGTGGTCTTATGCCTACACCTAAGGCTGGTACAGTTACTCCTGATGTAGCTAAGGCAGTTACCGAAGCTAAAGCAGGTAAAATCGAGTACCGTCTTGACAAAACAAATATCATTCACTGTCCTATAGGTAAGGTTTCCTTTGGACCTGAAAAGATTCAGGAAAACCTTGATACACTTATGGGAGCAATTATCAAGGCTAAACCGGCTGCTACAAAAGGCCAGTATGTTAAGTCTTGTGTTCTCGCAACAACAATGGGCCCTGGCATAAAGATTAATGTTGCTAAATTCGGCGCATAATTAGTTGTTGACAAATCATACTTTGTGTGATATTATAATTTTGTTGCAAAACTCCAAAGACAGTAGGTCCCATATGGGATAAGGTGTAAACCGCCTACCGAGGTGTGTGCTAAAAAACATTTTATATGGTTTTTCTGCCCATCTCTGTTTTTTGGAGATGGGTTTTTTATGTGACTTTAAGTGTCGCAAAACGGAGGTGAAAATATTGCCAAACGCTATTGTTTTAGAACAAAAACAAAAAATAGTTGCTGACTTGAAAGAAAGCATTGCTTCTTCGGTTGCAGGTGTTATAGTTGACTATAAGGGTATTTCAGTTGCTGATGATACAGTTTTGCGTAAGGAACTTCGCGAAGCAGGAATCGACTACCGCGTAGTTAAGAACACATTACTCGGTCGTGCTATCGAAGGCACCGAGCTCGAAAGCATTAATTCAGTTCTTGAAGGCACTACAGCAATCGCAATTTCTAAGGATGATCATGTAGCAGCTGCTCGTATCCTTGGTAAATTCGCAGATTCTCACGATAACTTCAGCATTAAGGCTGGTTACTTAGATGGTAAGGCTATCGATGTTGAAACAATCAATTCTCTTGCAAAGCTTCCTTCCAGAGAAGTTCTTCTCGCAACAGTTGTTGGAGCTTTCCAAGCACCTATCGCAGCATTCGCCCGCGCAGTTCAGGCTATCGTTGATAAAGACGGTTCAGCAGAATAATTAAATTTTAAAAAACAAACTAATTGGAGGAAATAAAAATGGCAGCAGAAAAAATTACAGCTATCGTTGAAGAGTTAAAAACTCTTACAGTTCTTGAGCTTTCTGAGCTCGTTAAAGCAGTTGAAGAAGAATTCGGTGTATCCGCAGCAGCAGCAGTTGCAGTAGCAGCTCCCGCAGCAGGTGGCGCAGCAGCAGCTGAAGAAAAGTCAGAATTTGACGTTATTCTTGCTTCTGCAGGTGCAGAAAAAATTAAGGTTATTAAGGCAGTTCGCGAAATCACAGGTCTCGGCCTTGCAGAAGCTAAGGCTCTCGTTGATGGCGCACCTAAGACCCTTAAAGAAGCGGTTTCTAAGGATGAAGCTGAAGAAATCAAAGCTAAACTTACAGAAGTTGGCGCAACAGTTGAACTTAAGTAATTTAAGTCTTGTTTTAAAGACCGAAGGTTTTATACCTTCGGTCTTTTTTTGATTTCCGGGTTATTTTTTTCTACTTGTCCGCATAACATTTAGTGGTGAACAAAATGACAGAACTTTTAAATATTTTACCAATTAAAATCTCTGCAGCGCTCTCTCACCTGCCCGAAAGTATAAAGAGAAATGCAGAAGAAATACGCCTTCGCGCCGACAAGGAAGTTACCGTTATATTCGGAGAAGAGATGATAAATGTCAAACTTATTACCGAACAGTCGGATATCACCGATACGGTGAGCAGGCTTTGTAATCACTCAATTTATGCCCATACAGATGAACTGAATTCAGGGTACATATCCTTGAAAAATGGCCATAGGGCAGGTGTCACGGGGAATTTTTCCGGTGGAAATCTGCACGAATTTTCTTCGATAAATATACGCATCGCACGACAGATTTTCGGTGCGGCAGATTTTATAATTAATAATTTGTCATCGGGCGGTATTTTGTTGGCAGGACCGCCGGGAAGTGGTAAGACAACCATTCTCAGAGATTTAATAAGACAGTTATCAAATAGAAATAAAAAAGTTTCTGTTGTTGATACGCGTGGTGAAATATCAGCCTTTAGCGGCGGTAAAATTCATAACGACTTAGGCGACAACACCGATGTGCTTTTTGGCATAGAAAAAAGTATGGGTATAGAGATTGCACTAAGGACCTTGTCACCGGAATATATCGCGTTTGATGAGATAGGTAATGCGTCAGAGCTGTCTGCTGTAAGTGAATGTATGTACGGCGGGGCAGATGTTATAACTACGGCGCACATAGGGAGTATGGAACAGTTATCATCGCGTAAAGTCACGCGGGAATTGATTTCAAGCGGTGCTATTGAAAATATAATTGTTCTTGATAAAAATCGGCAAAGTAATAAAATTTTAACCAAAAGGGAAGTTATCAGATGTTGTTTTTAATTAAATTTATGGGAATGTGCTTAATTGTTTTATCATCCACTTTTATCGGAATCGGAAAGTCGCGCCAACTTAAAAACAGGGTTTTAGCGTTGGAGTGGTACTATTCGGCAACCATAAAGATAGCCGACAAAATCCGTTTTAGCAATGAAGAAATTTTAAAAATTCTGAACTCTTTACACGATAACAAAAAACATTTAAATATAACTAATCCTTTTAAAGTTGTACCAACAGATGAAAATTTAAATAATGATGATAAAAAGGTAGTTAGCTCATTTTTAGAAAATTTAGGTATGGGGGATACTGAAAACCAACTTAATATCTGCAATATGTATGGCAAGGAATTGCTATCAAGACTTGATAAAGCAAGACAGGAGACACAGGAAAAAACAAGGGTGTTTAAAAATCTTGGCTTTTTTATAGGACTCGGCATAGCAATAATTTTGGTCTAAAGGTGATAAGATGGATGTAGATTTTATATTTAAGGTAGCGGCTATCGGCATAATAGTAACCGTTTTACATCAGTTGCTTGTGCGCTCCGGTCGGGAAGAACAAGCAATGCTGACGTCATTGGCAGGTCTCGTTGTGGTTCTTTTAATGATTGTAAATGTGATAGGAGAACTTTTTGAAACTGTAAAAAAAGTGTTTGGACTATAGAATGGAACTGTTTGAAGGACTTGGAATTTGTCTTGTGGCAGTTATACTGTCTGTTATTTTAAGCGAATACAAAAAGGAATATTCGGTAGTTATAACAGTGTCTGTCGGCTGCATAATTCTGATAGGAATAATAGGAACTTTGCGCACACCTTTATCAGAATTTTTCAGGATAATTAAAAATTCAGGGATACAAAGTGGACGCTTTATGGTAGCCGCAAAGGTTCTGGCAATAGGTTATATAACTCAGTTTATCGCCGACACTTGTCGCGATTTCGGACAAAGTGCCGTTGCCGCAAAAGCGGAACTTGTGGGCAGAGCGGCAATATTTGTAATAACTGTGCCATTGCTTACAGAGCTGTTTAATATCGTAGAAAAACTTATAGATTGATTATGAAAAAAATAGTTGTTTTAATCGTTCTGATATTTATATTTTCTCTTTCTGTATCGGCCGAAGAAAATGTATACAAAGATACTGTAGACAAACTTGAAATTTCAGAACTCGAAGAAATTTTACCCGAAGAAGTAAAGGAATTTTTTAAATCTAACAATATAGATTTATCACAGCCGGATTGGAATAAAACTCTCACAACAAAGAGTGTATTTTCTCATATATTTTCTTTCATCAGGAGCAAAGGGGCCGCACCGTTCAGGTCTCTTGGTTTTATTGCGGCTATAATGATATTTTCTGCAGCCGTGCACAGTTTTACTGATGGCAGCGCCGCGCTTAATAATTCATTACAATTTATATTCGCCGTTATAGTGTCACTCAGTGTAGCGGATGGAGTGATTTCGGTAATCAGTGCCGCCACAGATGCAATAAAGGGAACGGCTACATTTATGCTCACGTTTGTTCCTGTATATTCGGGAATCGTTTTGCTTTCGGGTAGTCCCGCTACTGCCTATGCGTCGGGCGGATTGATGCTTCTTGTTGCCGAAGTTATAGTTCAGATATCAAGCTTTATAGTAGTTCCGCTTATGTGCGCCTATTTCGGTTTGGGACTCGCGTCAGGTGTGTCACCGTTAATTGCAGATACCGGACTTACCACGGCGGTAAAAAATATAGCGCTTTGGCTATTGGCTTTAATTTTTACGATTTTTGCAGGGCTTTTAGCTATACAGACAACCTTCAACACCGCCGCCGATACAGTAGGGGTAAAAACTGCAAAATTTTTTATAAGTTCTTTCGTACCTGTAGCAGGTCCGGCACTCAGTGAAGCTCTGACAACAGTTACAGTATCCGTAAACTTGCTTAAAAGTTCAGTAGGCATTTATGCGGTAGTGGCAATAGCTTTGATACTGATACCACTTATTATAGAGCTCTTTTTATGGCGTATTGTCATATCGGTGTCAAATGGGGTAGCAAATATGTTTTCGCTGAAGGCGGTCGGAGTGCTAAAAGCAGTGGATAGTTTACTGGCAGTACTTATCGGCATGATTTTATTTGTCGGCGCAATTTTTATAATATCTATCGCTATAGTAATAATGAGATAGGTTAAGCGAAACAATCTTGTTTCGCAACAAAATATTTGATTTTGCGACAAATTTTCAGTGAAAATTTGTCCTATTCCATTGCAAAGTGGCTTGTCGGAACGATTTTATGCGTTTCGACTAACTACAGTCATTATAAAAAAATAAGGTGTAAAATGGGAACATTAAAACAGGTTTTGATAGGGTTTTCAGCCGCGGCAATTTTCATAGGTGCACTAACACTTCTATACCCATCAGGCAAGATGGAAAAATCAGTAAAGTATGCTTTTTCCTTGATTTTTTTGTGTGCGTGCGTATCACTTTTTTGCGTGGCTTTAAAAATTGATATATCATTTGATTTACCAACCATTTCTTATAATGCCGATGGTATAAAATCTGCGGCCCAAGCACAAAGCGAATTTCTTTGCGAAAAACTGCTTGATGATTATGAAATTCCCTATAAAAAAATCGATGTACAGACTAATATTGATGCAACGGGTAGCATATATATTAACAGAATAACGGTTTATACCGATTGTGAAAAAGAAAAGGTTTATAAGTCTTTGGAAGGTCTGATTGATGCAAAACAGGTGACGGTGATATATGAATGAGAGAATAAAAAAGTATATTTCGAGCCTTAAAAACGGAAAAGCCATACTTGTTTTAGGTATAACCGGAGTTTTGTTGATTTTTTTGTCGGGTCTGTTTACGTCCGATAAACAAGAAACGGCACCCACGACAGAATTCAATGTAAATACATACCGACAGAGTCTCGAAAAGGATATAGAAAATCTCGTAAAGGACATTACAGGACATAAGGGGGTTACTGTTGTAATAACGCTTGATAGCGGAATAAAGTATAATTATGCCGATGAAATAAAACAGGGAGAAAACAACCGCAACAGTGATTCTTCGAGTGAAAGTTCAAGTGATTCCGAGCAAAACAGGGTGATAGTAACCGATTCTTCGGGAAACGAGAAGGCACTGATAGTCAATGAAGAATTACCGCAGATACGCGGCGTTGCAGTGGTCTATAACGGACCGAATAACGAAGTAACAAATGAAAAAATCAAAAATGCTTTAATGGCAACATTATCTATAACATCAAAGAGAATTTATATTTCTGGAAAGGGTGGAATTCAGTAGTGAAAAAGGGTAAGGTTTTAGGCAAAAGCCAGTTGGTTCTGGCGGTTATGGTTGTGGCTTTAGGTGCTGCGGTGTGGTTCAATATGAAATATTCGCCGTCGGTTGATTCTGATGGCAATAAATATCTCGGCCAGGCGGAATATGTAGATAATTCGTCAGAAGGGGAAGCTCTTGCTACTGCCGGTAAGGTTGATGACTATTTTGTTTCGGCCCGTAAAGAGAGAAATGACAGCAGAGCCGCGCTCAAGGAAGAGTTGGCCGAGATAATAAAAAGCGCGGGTAATAACGCAGAGTCGGCTAAAAGCGCTATCGATAAATCTGCATCAATCGCCGCCAGACAAACAGCAGAAAGCAATATTGAAACATTACTTAAGGCAAAAGGTTTTAAGGAATCCATCGCCATAATAGGCGACAGTGACATAAATGTTGTGGTCCGTGCAGACAGTCTTACTGCGGCACAAACACTGCAAATTCAGGATGTCGCAAAGGCGCAGAGCGGATATTCGGTAGATAAAATTAAAATTCTTACTGTAAAATAGTTGTGTTTACCGAGAAATGTGGTATAATGTATTTAAGAATTATATTTTAATAAAAATAACAGATGTTGAAACGGAGGATTTAAGTATGGCAAATATTCCTGTTGCCGGTGGTCTTGGTATAAATACCGATGTTATTGAAAAAATGGTATCATTAGCGGCGCTTGAAGTAGAAGGCGTTGCAGCTATGAGCGGCAGAAGCCTTGATGTTAAGGGTGTCTTGAACGGTAATTCTCCCTTAAAGCCCGTTAAGGTTGTTCTTAAAAACGGTGCTATTGACATAAGTGTGTTTATTTGTGTAAAGCAAGGCTTCAAGGTAAAAACAGTAGCCGAAGCAGTGCAGGTAAATGTAAAAGACAAACTTCAGGATATGACAGGCAACGCTATAACACGCGTAAATGTAAATATTGTTGATTTGCAAGAAGAAATCGTTGAATAATTTTACCATAAAAAGCCCCCGAATATTTCGGGGGCTTTTTGTTTTCGACAATTAATAAATCTTTAAAACAAAAAATAGTAAAAACTTCGGTGTCGGTTTGACAAAAACTGTGTGGGGACAAGCTGTATAATGTTATTACCAAACATATCGGCGGTGAGAAAATGAAAAATGGCGAATCAATAAAAAGTATATCCCAAGAAAATTTATTCCCCTTTTTAGTGTCGGCGGTATTCAGACACGTTGTTTTTATGTTTCTGGGCTTCCTTACAACCCGCGCTCAGATACTGTCTTACCTTTCTCCTTTTGGCTTAAGTCTTGTAGGCGGTGTTACAAATAATTACATATTATCGTGTGCGGCAGGTACTGTCATCGGTTATCTTTTTGGTCCGGCCGAACTTTCTTTTTTTAGGTACTTGGTCACTTCAATCGGTATATGCGCGATAAGAATGCTACTGAACGGGGCCTTTAAAAACACTGCAAGGCCTTTTTTCTCGGCACTTACGGTTGGATTGGTGACGTTGTCAACCGGAATAGTATCGGTACAGAGCGATACGGGAGAAATAGTTTTAAGTGTGGCAGAGGCTATAATGGCAGCATCGGGTGCCTATTTTATCAACAGGGCATTGACTGTAATAGAGAAAGAAACAGTAGGACTTTCGCGGGAAGATTTAGGCTCGGTAGTCGTTTCTTTCAGTATTATATTTTCAGGACTGTTATCGGTACAAATAGCCGATGCATCTTTAGGCAGAATAATTGCGGTGTCGGTTATAATGTTGGCATCACGTTTTGCAGGTGTATTGCCGGGTACGGTATGCGGTGTGGTTTTTGGTTTTGTTTCTCTGCTTTGCGGCGCCGATGGAAGTATAGCGGTCCTCCTTGCTTTATCGGGACTGATGTCCGGTATTTTTTCATCATGCGGTAAATATGGTGTGCTTGTATCGTTCATAGTATCTGTTTTTGTGTGCACATCATTATCGAGCGATGAGCAGATGGTTCTTTACCTTATAGAATCGGTGTTAGGTGCCGTAATTTTTTTGTTGATACCTAAAACAGTCGGCATAAAAATAGGCAAATTATTGGCGCCTATGCCAATAATTGAACCGCCTGAAGGACTAAAAAGGTCAGTTATTATGCGGCTCGGCTATGCCGCTAATGCTTTGGGTGAAGTGTCCGAAACTGTAGAAAATGTCGCAGGTGAACTTTCCAAAATCAACGCGCCCGATTTTTCGGATGTATTTGACGGTGTGGAAGAATTGGCGTGTCGCGGTTGTTCGCTAAGAGTGCACTGCTGGGAGAGCAAACGAAATGATACTGTAACTGCAGTTATCGATATGACAAAAGCCGTAAAAAATGGTAGCGGCGAGATGCTGTCATTTGTATCTGAAGAATTTAAAGGCAGATGCTTAAGAAGCGGAAAGGTTGCCGATGCGGTGCAAAAATGCTATACACAGTATGCCTCCAGAATTGCTGCAGAAAACAGAATAGAAGAAGTCCGCGGCGCGTTGTCCGACCAGTTTGGCGGGATTGCTAATCTGCTTAATGATTTGGCGGGAGAAATTGAAGAAGGCGAAATATTCGACAATGTAGCGGCAAATAATATTATAGCAGCACTCAAAAATATAGATGTTTTGGTTGATGGATGCTTCTGTAAAATAGATAAATACGGCAGAATGAGTGTAGAAATACGGATAAAAAACACAAAAGACAAGATAATTAACCGAATGCAGATTATGCGGCAGGTCTCCCTTTCGTGTGACCGCGATTTCGATGCACCCTGTGTTACAAGCTTTGGTGATGAAACTCTTGTAAATATAATAGAAAAATGCACTCTCAGAGCCGATATAGGTGTTAATCAGATTGTCTCTTCACCACACAGTATGTGCGGCGACAGTTATAAATATTTCCTTGACGGCAAGGGAAGATTTCTTATGGTGCTGAGCGATGGTATGGGAACCGGCGGCCGTGCGGCAGTTGATTCGGCTATGGCATCAGGGCTTATGGGTAAGCTGATAAAGGCAGGATTCGGATACGATTGTGCCCTTAGTATACTCAATTCATCTATGATTTTTAAATCAACCGATGAATCTTTGGCAACGGTTGATATTGCGGCTATAGATTTATATACAGGTAGGTGTGACTTGTTTAAAGCGGGTGCAGCACCGACATTGGTACGTCGCAGTGGCAGAACGGGTAAAGCACAAAGCACATCACTCCCCGCGGGTATTTTAAGAGATGTGTCTTTTGATAAAGCAACCATAAGACTCCACCCCGGTGATATACTTTTACTGATGTCGGATGGAGCTTGTAATGAAGGTACAGAATGGATATGTGCAGAAATAGAGTCCTGGGATAGAGGTAATGCACAGGAATTAAGTGAGCATATATCAAACTGTGCTAAAAGGCGTCGCAGTGATAATCACGAAGATGATATAACCGTAATGGCAGCAATAATAGAAAAGGCAGTATAATAAAACCCCCGAGTTTGGAACGGAAATGGGGGTTGGTGGCGGT
>JAZLAW010000020.1:0-183990 GCA_045613385.1 Acutalibacteraceae bacterium
TGGGAAAAAAGGCGAAATGCCGTGGTAATGCTGCGGCATACCACGGCTTTTTAACACATTAGACCGCAAAAATTTACTTTTTAAGGCTTTTTATCCCTAACCATAACACCCGTTCGGGTGACTATTTTTTACCTTGAGCGACAAAAACACTGCATTGAGCAGAACCCCAAACCCACTTACAGCAGAAAAGAGAAGACTTGCCAAAAAAGAATCTTCTCTTTTTTGTATATAAAGTGATATTAAAACCTATAGTTTTAGTTATATTTTATCCGCCTTTTTTAACTCACGAAGCAAATAACGCCTAATTGATTGAGCTGAATTGTTGCTGCAATTTTGAAATCGAAGGAACATAAATTACGAGCAAGGTAATAATTGACAAAAGCCATCCTATCGGCCACACAAGGTATAAAAAAGACAAATTGGGTAAAAGCGGGAATATTGCATATACCCATACAAATCTTAAAATGCATAAAAATAAAAATGTAGTTACCGTAGGATAAACCGGCTTATCAATTCCTTTGAGAGCTCCACCTAATACTTCATTAATACCACATAAAAAATAAGTACTTGAAACAATTATCATCTTTTCTTGTGAAAAACGAATCACTTCTGGCGATGATGACATAATAGATGACAACTGACCTGAAAAAATTGCCGAGAGTGCACCCAATGATGTACCAAAAGCCACAGTGATCAATACGGATTTTACAACTGATTGCTTAACCCTTACTATGTTTTTTGCACCAATATTTTGCGCTACATAAGGAATTGTGGCAAGTGATGGAGCGTAAACGATCTGATACAAAATTCCATCAAACGGATTTGCAATTGAAATACCCGTAGTTGCATCTGCACCAAACGAATTAACCGCCGTGGCAATTACAACATTTGCAAGAGCGTACATCGACATTTGAATTCCGGTAGGCACACCTACAAACAATATGTCTTTTACTTCCATTATATATACTTTTAACTTTCCGATTTCAATATTTATAACTTCTTTATGTTTAAATATTGCCGTAAAAGTCAATATACTTGACAGTAATTGTGAAATAACCGTTGCCAATCCAACTCCAACTACCGACATATTAAACATAGCGACTAAGACTACCGTTAATACAGCCTTGAGAATACCGCCGAATATCAAATAATACATTGGTTTATTCGTGTCACCTACCGAACGCAATATGGCGGCACTAAAATTATACAACATAAGTGGCGGAATACCTATAAAATAAATTTTAAAATACAGAGTTGCTTGTGTAAGTAAAGACTCGGGAGAATTTGTCATCTGCAAAAACGATTTTGCAAAAATTATACCCGTAACCATAAGCATTACTCCGCCTATTAATGATAAGAGAATTGCCGTGAAGACAGCATTATCTACTCTGCGTTTGTTTCCGACACCAATCTGTTTTGCAACAACAACATTAGCTCCGACAGACAAACCAATAGGTAAACTTGTACACAAAGATATCAATGTACCGCAAGCGCCTACAGCTCCTACTATAATATTGGGAGATTCACAAAGCGAATGTTTGCTAAAATGATATATAAACACCGTTTTGCCAACAGCGAACTTATTTCATCTCTTATCGAGACATTTTCCCGACTTCTTATGCAAAATATAAATTTTGAAGAAAAAATTAACTTTGCAGTAAATAATATCACTAATAAAATTACCAGCGACTTTTTCGACAGCAGAATAGATATTAATACTTTGTTAAAAAACAGTGGTTATGCGCCCGATTATATTCGAGTACAGTTTAAAAAAATAACCGGAAAAACTCCGATTGAGTTTTTAACAAATGTCAGAATACATCACGCGTGTTATCTTATAAATGTTTACAGAAATTCGCTCACCTTAATTGAAGTTGCAGAAAAGTGCGGGTTTACCGACTATGTGTACTTTTCAAAAAGGTTTAAACAGATAACCGGCGTTTCTCCGCGTAAATATCTTGAAAGTGCTACCGAATAAAAAAGAAGCCGTGGAAACGGCTCCTTTTTTAAAACAATTTTTCATTTACAATCTTTATCATTTTGGCCATAAATTCAGCATCGTAGGTTGATGGTCCGGGCGCATCGGTCAAAACTGAAACTATATACGGTTTATTTCCTTTCCAGACAATTCCCGCGTCGCTGTAAGCGTGCCAACCGCCAGAACGGTTGTGACCCTGTTTATGTGAATACTCAACATCCGTAAGAGCGGCAGTTGCATAATTATCCTTTGTGTTTGTACAGGTGTCCTTTAAAAACTTAGCA
This sequence comes from Acutalibacteraceae bacterium, assembly GCA_045613385.1. Lineage (GTDB taxonomy): Bacteria > Bacillota > Clostridia > Oscillospirales > Acutalibacteraceae > SIG565. Next base: position 2,263 of record JAZLAW010000020.1, read on the forward strand.
TAATCAGTATCGGTTTCAAAATAGTTATAAATTTCGCGCCAAACTACCGCTAAGTCCTTTGAATTTGCCTTAAGGCTCCAGACCGTTGGATGAATTTTAAGTGAATCGCAACCAAGCTTACTAATCCAACTGTTATATTCGGTTCTGCCAAAATAATCCACCATCATAAGATAGCCCACGTTGTCACTTATCCCCATTGTTTTATCAATGATGGTGTTCATTTTGAACTTTGTACCAACCGGTGAATATTGCATATCTCCTGTACCGGGTTCATAGTGCTTACTTTCATATATCATTTCGGTATCGAGTGAACCCTTACCGCTTTCCATTTCCTTACAAGAAAACAAAGCGTATGCTGCCTTTACGGTACACGCACAAAAAAGCCGGGCACTTGTGTTATAACACAGCGCTTTATTATTGTCCAGTGAATATACAACCAGTGACACATTTCGGCTATATTCATCGAGAACTTTTTCAAGCTCTGTCAAAGCCGATTCATATTCAGAATTTTTTAGGTCTCCGTAAGCAACCACTGTGGTCCCGCAGTCGCTCATTTCGGCTAACAGGTCATTATAACGGCTGGGCTCTTCCGAACTGACATCACCGGATATTTCTGTCTGTGATTGAGACGGTATACTCACTTCCGGCTGGGGTGTTTTTGTCGGTTCACCACAACCCGTAAGAAACAATGTGGCAACCAACAGAACTGCAAGAAGTTTATATAGCAATTTAAAAGGTTTCATATTAGAACAGTCCTACAATTTTTCCGTTTTCATCAACATCAATTTTTTCTGCGGCAGGTACTTTGGGGAGTCCCGGCATAGTAAGGATATCACCTGTAAGAACAACAATGAAACCTGCACCTGCAGAAACTTTTATATTTTTAACGGTTACTGTAAAGTTTTCGGGTGCGCCAAGTTTTGTCGGGTCATCCGAAAAACTATACTGTGTTTTTGCGATACAAACCGGGAGATTGCCAAATCCAAGTTCACTCAACTGTTGTGCCTGTTTTTTAGCAGCAGGTGTAAGGATAACTCCATCACCGCCATAAATCTTTTTAACTACGGCTGTGATTTTTTCTTCAATAGTTAAATCGGTATCGTAAGAGAATGTGAAGTCGCCTTTTTCTTCATCACAAAGTCTTACAACTTCACGGGCAAGGTCTTCGCCGCCTTTACCGCCATCAGCCCAAACGGTTGAAAGCACAGTATTAACACCGAGTTCATTACATTTATTGATTATAAAGTCGATTTCACCATCTGTATCGGTCGGGAATCGGTTAACCGCTACAACACAAGGTAATTTATAAACATTTTTGATGTTTGACACGTGCCTTAAAAGGTTAGGAATTCCCTTTTCAAGTGCCTCAATATTTTTTTCGGCAAGTTGTGTTTTAAGCAAACCACCGTGCATTTTAAGGGCGCGAACCGTTGCTACAATTACTACTGCATCAGGGTTCAGCGATGCTGCTCTACACTTAATATCCAGGAATTTTTCTGCGCCCAAATCGGCACCGAAACCGGCTTCAGTAATAGCATAGTCACCCATCTTGAGCGCAAGTTTAGTCGCCATTACAGAGTTGCAGCCATGAGCAATATTAGCAAAAGGACCTCCGTGCACAAATGCCGGTGTACCCTCAAGTGTCTGTACAAGATTTGGTTTAATAGCATCCTTAAGAAGCGCGGTCATCGCACCGGCCGCTTTCAATTCGCCACAGGTTACCGGTTTATCATCATAGGTATATCCAACGATAATTCTTGACAAGCGTTCTTTAAGGTCGCTGATAGAATTTGAAAGACAGAGTATTGCCATAATTTCACTGGCAACCGTAATATCAAAGCCATCTTCACGCGGAACACCATTTGCTTTACCACCCAATCCATCTACAACAAAACGGAGTTGACGGTCGTTCATATCTACGCAACGTTTCCAGGTGATTTTACGAACATCAATACCAAGTGCATTGCCTTGCTGGATGTGGTTATCGAGCATCGCTGCCAGTAAATTATTTGCCGCGCCAATAGCGTGGAAGTCACCTGTGAAGTGGAGATTAATATCTTCCATAGGAACTACCTGTGCATATCCACCACCCGCAGCACCGCCTTTAACTCCAAAAACAGGGCCCAAAGATGGTTCACGGAGTGCAACGGTTACATCCTTGCCTATACGGCGAAGTGCGTCGGCAAGACCGATTGTTGTTGTAGTTTTGCCTTCTCCCGCAGGTGTTGGGGTTATAGCAGTAACCAGTACCAGTTTACCGTTCGGGCGAGTAGTATCATCAAGCAACTTAGGGTCGATTTTTGCCTTATATCTACCGTATTGCTCGATATACTGCTCATCTACGTGAGCGATCTCAGCAATTTCGGTAATCGGCTTCATTATACATTCCTGTGCAATTTCGATATCTGATTTGTAACCCATAGAAATTCCCCTTTTAACTTTATGTGTTTTATTAAATTATCTGAAATTTATATAAGCACGGAACACAACTTGTTTTTTCTCATTGAGTGCCGTTATATAATAATTCTTATTAGCCAGTTCTTTTCGGTATATAAATAATTTTTCCCCTTCAAAACTCTCTTTTAAAAAATGTATTTCGAAGGTATAAATATCGTTCTGATTTAAAAATTGCGTCGAAAAACAATCGGATGCCATAAGTGAATATTTAGTATTATTGGTATGTCCGTTCATATCAATATCACTACTGCGAATTACTTTTTCATAGCAAAAGTCTGCATTATCGACCTGATATTTTTCCCTGGTATAGTCCCCTGCTTTTGCTCTTTCTTCAAGATAATCAACACCCGGCATAACAGTATCCGAATGTATGCGGCAAATTTTTCGTGTATCGGCATCAATCATACACCATTCACTCGTGGCAGAAACTAAAAGTTCATCTGTTTGACTCTTAATTTCAAAATCTCGTTCCAATATTATTTTTTCGGGTTTAATCGGCCAGGTTTTACAAACTATTTTTTCTTTGTGTTGCGGAATTTTATCAAAAACTATACGCATTTTTGAAATAACCCAATAAGCATTAGCTCTTTCCAAAAGTCCTGAAAAACCGTATCCGCTATGTTCTGCGTTTTCATTAGCAAGTCTTTGCAAAATCTCGGTCGTCTTTTGAAGTGTTATTTTGGAGTCGGTCCCAACACTATTCGCCGATAGCTCTTCAGAAAACACATAAAACTCTTTCATACAGATTTCCCTTTAACCATTTTTAATAACTAATATTTTATCACATTTTTTTATTTAATTCAACATATACTTTGCTTTTTTGTATTTGTTGTATTATAATACTTAAAAAACTCTATTAAGGAGAAAATATGCAAACACTAAAACTATATGACAAAGACAGTTATATAAATGAATTTAATGCCACCGTTATTAAAATCGAAAAATACGAAAAACAATTCAGAGTTGTTTTAAACGAAACTGCATTCTTCCCTGAGGGTGGCGGCCAGTTTTCCGATACAGGTGTTATTGGAAATGCAAATGTAACAGATGTGAAGATTGAAAACGGAGTTATCTGGCATTATTGTGATACACCGCTGGAAATTGGAAAACAGTATAATGCCAAGATTAATTTTGAAGAACGATTTGATAAAATGCAACAGCATTCCGGCGAACATATTGTATCAGGTATAATTTTCAAAAAATTCGGGTTTAGTAATGTCGGTTTTCATTTGGGCGATGACTTTTTTACTATGGATTTTGATGGAATGCTTTCTGAAAATCAATTATCAGAAATTGAATTACTTTCCAATCAGGTTATAACGAGCAACGTAAAAATTTATGCTGAATATCCGGATAAAGAAAGCATTAAGACTATTTCCTACCGTAGTAAAGGCGAAATTGACGGAGAAACCAGACTCGTATATATTGAAGGAATTGATATTTGCGCTTGCTGTGCCCCTCACGTTAAAAGGAGTGGCGAAATCGGTATTATAAAGTTTTTGCACCACGAAAAAAACAAGGGTGGTATACGAATATACGCGAAGTGCGGTCTGAGAGCCATAAAAGATATACAAAGCAAATACGATAATAACTCCAAAATTTCGGCTTTGCTTTGTGCAAAATCGGATGAAACCGCTTTTGCAGTAAAAAATTTACTTAATGATATGAATAATTTGAAATATCAAATTACAGGTCTTAAAAGAGAACTCGCAGAACTTAAAATCAGTTACTTGCCCGAAAACCAGAAAAGCGTATGTATATTTGAAGATGGTTTGACCGCCGGTGATATGCGCTATCTTGCCAATAAGGCTACAGATAAATGTGAAGTTATTGCGGTCTTCTGTGAAAACCGCATTGGTTTTTCTTATATTTGTGCATATAACAAGGATAATATTGATGAGTTTGCCAAACTTTTTAACGCTAAACTTGGCGGCAAAGGCGGTATCAGCGGCAACTTATTGCAAGGAAGTATTACTGCCGACAGAAATTCTGTTGAGAAATTTTTTAAGTCAATTTAATTGCCGTTGACAAATGCGGTTTTTAGTGTATAATATTTTTTAGCAGAGTAGGAATTCGTGCGTTAAGTGCTGTACGGACGGGGAGTTGCCGTATGGACGAATGGGTTTACCTTGCGATACGAAATCCGCATCCCGCTGCTACAAACAAGGTTTACCTAATTTATAATACCCTGCTTGTAGCTATTTACAAGGAGGGTATTTTTTTGTTTGGAAAAATTTTAAAAGCTGACAACCTGAAACAAGTAAAAATACTTGTAGTAGCAACGTTTTTTGCTTCTGTAAGTCTTGTGTGCGGCAAATTCTTAGCGTTCAGTATCGGAGATACATTAAGGTTTAGTTTTGAAAATCTGCCGTTAATTCTTGTTGGTATGCTGTTCGGACCTACTGTTGGTGCTTTAACGGCAGTTACCGCCGATATTATTGGTTGTATTTTGCGCGGATATGCTATAAACCCTATTTTAACACTTGCTGCTGCTTTAATAGGTTTCTTGGCAGGAGTTTTATATGAAATTTTAAAAAGAACATCTATTTATATAAGGGTTTCGGCAACGGTAATAATTTGTCATATACTCGGCTCTGTTTTTGTTAAGACTGTAGGACTTTGCATCTGGTACTCTACCCCATTCTTAGTTACTCTCTTGCAACGTTCTATCAACTATGCAGTTGTATCGGTCGCAGAACTAATAATTCTTATAATCATTTTAAAAAACAAAGCATTTATATCTCAAATCAATAAAATAACAGGTAACAAAAATGAACTATAACGAAACTTTAAATTATATTCATTCGGTCAGCAATTTTTTCTGCAAACCCGGGCTCAGTCGCATACAGAAATTATGCGATTTTCTGGGCAATCCGCAAGATACACTTAAATTTATACACGTAGCAGGTACAAACGGTAAAGGCTCTTTTTGTGCTATGTTATCTCAGATTTTAATTGATGCAGGATACAAAGTCGGAACATATACATCCCCGTATATTCTTGAATTTAACGAACGAATTTCAATAAACGGTGAGATGATTAGTAATGGTGATTTGACCGAAATTTGTGAATATATAAAACCTTTTGCCGACCAAATGGAAGATAAGGTAACGGAATTCGAACTGATTACAGCCATTGCTTTTGAATATTTTCGCAGAGAAAAATGCGATATAGTCGTACTCGAGTGTGGACTTGGCGGAAAATACGATGCAACAAACATTATCACCACACCCGTTCTTTCTGTTATTACAGGGGTTGATTTTGACCACCAGAATTTCTTGGGCAATACTATAGAGCAGATTGCTGATGAAAAATCAGGAATTATCAAAAACGGCATTCGTTGTCTTTGGTGTGGCGATTCACACGCAGCAGAAAAAATAATTGAAAATACCGCCAAAAGTAAAAATTCCGAATTAGTCAGGTCAAACCACAATGAAATTAAAATTTTGAAAACCCATTTAGACGGAACCGAATTTGATTTCGCGGATTTAAAAAATCTTTTCATACCGCTTCTTAGCCTTTATCAACCCTATAATGCCGCAAATGCTATAACCGCGGCAAAATTACTTAATAAAAGCGGATTTACTATTAGGGAAGAAAATATAAAAAATGGACTTCGAAAAGTTCGTTGGAAGGCCCGTTTTGAAGTAATTAATTCTTCTCCCCTTGTTATTTTTGACGGCTCACATAATCCGCAAGGTGTTTGTGCTACTATAGACAGTATAAAGCATTACTTTGATAACAAAAAAGTAAATATTTTAACGGGCGTTATGAAAGATAAGGACTACCGCTTTATAGCAAAAACCATAAGCGAAGTAGCAGATAATGTTTACTGCATTACACCCGACAATCCAAGAGCTTTGACTGCCGAAGAATATTGTTCTGTTTTTCAAGAACTCGGCACAACTGCATTCTCGTTTAATAATATAAAGTCAGCTCTAAATTCTGCATTATCAAATAATAATATACCTTTAATATGTATGGGTTCACTTTATATGTACGGTGAAATATATAATATTATAAATGAAAACTCCGGTAACTAATCCGGAGTTTTTTTGTAACACAAAATTATTGCCTACATACTATGTTATAGAAGTTTATCTTCAATTTTTTGTATGGAGGCTTTTTATGGCAGACATTAGAAATGATGTTCAAAACGGTAACTGCGGCTTTCGTGATGCTTGTTGTATTGATGCCGGAAGAGTCTATGACTCCTGCTGCGACCGAGATTGCGTAGAAGATTTAAGGTGTTACTTTACACCGGAAGGTCAAAATTACATTGAAAGAGCTATTAGCGTAAAAATTAAAAGCGCAGAAGTTCTTAATGTCTATATCCACGTAGAACCCGTTAATTTTAACCGCGGTTTCTATTCCTGTGATTTAACCTTCCTGTTTCTCATTGATTTCGATGTGTATCTTACGCCGCACTCCTGCCCCACCTGCATTAAAGGACTTGCGAGTTTTAATAAACGCGTAATTCTATTCGGCAGCGATGGAAATGTTAAGATTTTCTCAAACACAGTATCCGAAGACAGTTGCGATATTTCTTCCAAACGCACAAGCAATATGCCAAAGTGCGTAGTTCAGAGCGTTGACCCGATTCCGCTTGGTTGTCGTTTAGGTCAGGTAAAAGATGCTTGTGAATGTATAGGTGTTATACCAACTTTTGTCAACGAGCTTTTGGGCGGTCAGGTAATCGGAAACTGTGAATGCGGAACGCCCACGGTTTATGTAACATTAGGTCTTTTCAGTGTTGTACAGTTAATACGTAACGTACAAATGCTTATTCCTGTATATGATTTCTGCATACCGGAAAAACAATGCACAGACACTACCGACCAACCCTGCGACATTTTCAAAAAGATTAAGTTCCCCACAGATGACTTTTTCCCACCGCACAACTTTGAATCAAACGATATTGGTTGCGGTTGTAACGAGCAAGATGCATAAAGCGAAAAGGAGACATAAAGCTATGTCTCCTTTTTTATTATTTATAATTTGTTAAATCCAGTTCTTCAAACTTTAAGAAGAACTCCTTAAAGAATTCAACGTTTTTCCCTGTGCCGCCTACAGTATCACTCTCAAAGTTTATCGGCATAACCGGGTCATGTACGCTAAGTCTTAAAAGCATCCAACCATACGGCGTTGTAATTCGGATACCTTCGCGATTATCATCGGCAATGATACAGTCTTTATTGTTTTTAGCAAATTCTTCTAAATCGGCAATAACCTGTATACCGTAAGACTTAAAATCATCCGCTAATATAGTAAGTCGGATTTCCTTTTCTTCGACCGCCATTCTAAGCGGAGAAAGAATTTCTTCAAACCGTTTGCCTTTAGCAAGTTCAATAACTATTTTGGTAGCTAAATATGCGCCATCATCAAGAAAATAGTTTTCTTGGAGCGCGGCGTGACCGCTTGTTTCAATAGCCAACGGGCAACAAACTCCGCTATCACAAAGTTCTATTGCCTTGTTTATAACGTTCTTATAGCCGCGTTTATAACGGTAATGAACACCGCCTAAATACTGTTCGATATATTCCTTTAATCCATCTGAGGTTACAGAGTCTGTAACAACTGTCGCACCGGGGTTAGACTGCATAACGATATATGAGGCTAATGCTACGAGCCTGTTACGGTTAATTTCGTTGCCGAAACTATCAACACAACCTGCCCTGTCTACATCTGTGTCAAAAATTATACCCAAATCGGCGTTACTTTTGACCACCGCAGAACAGATGCTTTCCATAGCCTGTTTATTTTCCGGATTAGGTATATGATTAGGGAACATTCCATTAGGTTCTAAAAACTGACTGCCTGAAATATCTGCACCCAAAGGCTTCAATACATTAAGCGCATAGAAACCACCCGCGCCGTTTCCCGCATCAACTATAATGTGATAATTCTTAAGCGGTAAATCGTTTTCTGCCTTTCCTACCGATTCACAAATCATCCTGCGCAGACGTGCGGCATAGGTAGTCATATAATCAATTTTTTCGATTTTACCATCCGCAAGGTCCGGTCTTATACCATCATTCGCAAGGGCAACAATTTCAGAAATATCCGAAAAATCAAGTCCGCCGTCTTTTGTGAAAAACTTAAGACCGTTGCGGTCAAAAGGATGATGACTTGCCGTAATCTGAATAGAAGCATCACAATCTATATCTATAGTTGTCATAAACATTGCAGGGGTTGATGCAAGTGAACAATCAAAAATATGTACACCCGCGCACAATAGGCGGCTGACTGCCGCAGTTTTTATCATACCTGCAGTAATTCTTGAATCGTGACCGATTGCAATTTTTAATTCGTTTGGCTTCTTACCAATCTTTTGCGATAACCATACAATAAATGCATCGGTAATATCCATAACTGCATTTTCGGTCAGATTTACTTTGTTGCCGCCCTTATCGGAAGCAACACCGCGAATATCCGTACCGCTTTTAAGTTCATTATAATTCATTATATACACCCTTTTCTATCTGAATGCTCCTGCAAAATAACCCGCCGAAATAAAGCCGAACACCACCAAGAGTATCGCAATGGTTGTGAGAATCACGGTTTTTAAAAAAATGCCGAGATTTGATGCGGGAGTATTATTTCTTTTTTCTTTATTCATATTATCACCCAATATATTATTATCGGGTAATCAAAATTGTATACAACAGTCAGTAAGTTGGGAGACGGAATATGATACATAAACCCGCAGTCAAAGCACTTGCAAATATAAAACAGGTAATAATGTTCGAATTCAACTGCAGCGAAAACCTGATTTTCTTCGCAGAGCGATTTTACAAAACTGAACGAAAAAAAAGAATTCAAAACGACCTGTTTATTTATAAAAACAAATATCGTTTGCTTTTTTATTGCAAAAAAAAATATGTAGAAGAGCTACTCAAATTCTCCGAACTTGTGGATAAAATTTCTTTTTTATCAACTGATATTGCTATAACCCACGAACACGCAAGGCGCATTTGCGAAAAAAACGCAACCGAAAAGTTAGGAAAAGCGTTTCTTAAAAAGTCTTAAGAGAATTAACGCAAGATTTCATATCATCTGCTGAGAATATAAAGCTTCCCGCAACTAAAACTGTAGCACCCGCTTCCACCGCAAGTCGCGCGGTATCTGCATTAATGCCGCCATCAACTTCGATTTCAATATTAAGATTGCGTCTTTTTATTTCATCTCTTAACTTACTTAATTTTCCAAGCGCAGAATCCATAAATTTCTGTCCGCCAAAGCCTGGCCCAACCGACATTACAAGCACCATATCGCAAAGCGGAAGATACTCATATATTTCTTCAGGTTCAGTGCACGGTTTTATGGTAAGGCATGATTTACAGCCTAATCTTCGGATTTCGGTTAAGGTCTCCGCTACATCAGAACCCGCCTCATAATGAAATCCCAGATAATCTGAAACCTCGGCGAATTCTTTTATATAACGGTGCGGTCTGTCAATCATTAAATGAACATCCAACGGTTTTTTTGAATGCTTTTTAATAGATTTTATAACAGGTACACCAAAAGAAATGTTTGGCACAAAAATGCCATCCATAACATCAAGATGCCACATATCGACACCTGCATTTTCTAATTTTTCTATTTGCTCACCAAGCTCAAGAAAATCAGCCGATAAAACCGATGGTGAAATTTTTAACATTGTAATATCCCCTTTTTATATACTATACATATTTTAATATATTAGTAATTTCTTGTCAACAATACACGACCAAAAATAAAAAAACTGTAGCCTAATCTACAGTTTTTTTATACAATATTCTTCCATAATTACTCTGCCGTCTGTATCAAAGCCTACGCCCTCACTCTCCAGCAAAGACCTTTGCGCGTTGCTTCCGCCGAACACAAAGGCAGTCGACACTTCTCCAAACCTATTTACTACCCGATGACAAGGTATTTTCTCAGGGTCAGGATTAACATGCAGAGCATACCCCACCACCTGAGACCAGTGTGGATTTCCTGCAAGACGTGCCACCTGTCCGTAGGTTGCAACTTTTCCCTTTGGTATTGATTTAACAACTTCATATATTTTCTCAAAAGTATTCAATAAAGACACCCCTTATTTTATACTCTGTCAAACCAAGCAATAAAATTCATTATTCAATAATGCTTTTTTCTATTATTTCCTTGATTTTCTCAATACCTTCACCATTTGATGCAGAAGTCGGGATAATCTCTACTCCATTCACTAACTCGCCTAACTCTTGCGGTATTTTTGAAAGCCTGTCATTATATTCTGTCTTGTTGAGTTTATCGCTTTTGGTCAGTAATATACAGTAGTTAATATTATAATGCTTAAGAAACTCAAGCATTGAAATATCAAATTCCGTAGCCGGATGCCGCATATCGATAAGTTGGAAAACTATCGGGATATTTCTATTTGTTCTGAAATAGTTTTCCATAAGGCCGGACCACCGCTTACGCTCTTCAAAATTAACCTTTGCATAGCCATATCCCGGAAGGTCTACGATTCGTAGATTATCCAACTTATAAAAATTAACAGTTATCGTTTTTCCGGGTTTAGTACTGACACGCGCCAAAGATTTTCTACCAAGTGTTTTATTTATAAGTGAAGATTTACCCACATTTGACCTGCCCGAAAAACAGATTTCAGGCAAGGTTGATGGAATTAACTGTTCACTTGTACCGAAAGCGCACTCAAAAACTACGTTATTATAATTCATTATCTCACCTACTGATGAATTGTTACTGCATCGCTCTTAGAAATTGGCGAAATTTTTTCGGCAATGACTTCTTTTTCAACCAATACAGATTTTAAAACCTTAAAAGCGTTTTTAACGGGTATAAATTTTATGTTTTTGCGGACAGTCTCATCAATTTCTGCCAAATCGGGCTCATTTTCGGCAGGAATAAACACTGTTTTTACCCCAGCCCTATATGCCGCCATTGCTTTTTCTTTCAGTCCGCCGATTGCAAGTACTCTGCCGCGGATTGAAATTTCACCTGTCATCGCAGTGTCTCTGCGCACAGCCGCGCCCTTTAGCGCCGAAACAAGCGCTGTTGCAATGGTGATACCCGCTGATGGTCCATCTTTAGGAATCGCCGCCTGGGGTGCGTGGATATGGATATCTTTATTCTTATAAAAATCTGCTTCAATTCCTAATTCATCTGCATATGCGCGGACAAACGTAACCGCCGCCTTAGCCGACTCTTGCATAACGTTGCCAAGGTTACCCGTGAGTTCTATTTTACCGCTACCGGTACAAACCGCCACTTCAAGTGGCATAATTTCGCCGCCGACTGCAGTCCAGGCAAGTCCGTTAACAACTCCGATTTCATTTTCGGAAGATATTGTGTCCGGTAGATATTTTTTCTTGCCAAGCATTTTCTCAAGCATCTTTTCATCAACAGTGACTTTAGTATCTGTACCTTCGGTAATAATTTTGGCAGCCTTACGGCATACCGATGCAATTTCACGTTCGAATTTTCTAACGCCTGATTCTCTGGTATAAAAGTCGATAAGGGCATAAATTGCTTTATCGGTTAATTTAAAGTTTGCGCTACCCAAACCGTGCCTTATTGTCTGTTTTGAGACTAAATGTTTCTTTGCGATATGGAATTTTTCTTCTCGGGTATATGAAGAAAGTTCAATAACTTCCATTCTGTCAAGCAGTGGTGCCGGAATAGCATCTGCATTATTTGCTGTCGTGATAAAAAGCACCTTGCTTAAATCATACGGCATATCTACAAAATGGTCGGTAAAAGTAGCATTCTGCTCAGGGTCAAGTACTTCCAACAACGCAGATGATGGGTCTCCCTTATAATCATTGCCCAATTTATCAATCTCATCAAGAAGGATAAGCGGATTGCCGCTTCCCGCAGTTTTACAAGCACTAATAATTTTACCCGGCATTGCACCGATATAGGTTCTTCTATGTCCGCGTATTTCAGCTTCATCACGAATACCGCCCAATGATACACGCGCAAACTGTCTGCCGGTGCATTCAGCTATAGTTTTACCAATGGATGTTTTACCAACCCCGGGCGGCCCTACAAGACAAATTATCTGTCCTTTTATTTCCGGCGCTAAAATATAAACGGCCAACATTTCTAAAATTCGTTGTTTTACCTTTTCCATACCGTAAAAATCTCTATCCAGTATTTTTGCGGCGCGTTTTATATTAACACGGGTATCGGTATAACAATTCCAAGGCAGATTGAGACAGGTATCAAGATAAGAACGCACAACGACCGACTCATGCGCACCTTGGGGCATATGCATAAGTTTACCAAGTTCGGCAGTTAGTTTTTCTTTTACCGAATCGGGTGCATTAAGCGACTTAATTTTTGCAGAATATTCATCGAATTCACCAGCATCCTTATCATCACCATACAGTTCTGAATTTATCGCGCGAATTTGTTCTCTCAGATAATACTCTCGCTGATTATCATCAATCTGTGATTTTACCTTTTCATTTATGTGACTATCTATTTCGAGTATCTCGGTCTCTTTTTTAAGAATATCAATTACTACTTTGATTCTCTTTACGGGATTGAGTTGTTCAAGGACATACTGTTTATCATCAAATGGCGCCTGAATATTAAAGGCTATAAAATCAGCAAGATGGCCGATATTATCATCGGTCTCGACCGACATAGGTATATCAGGCGGCATTTTAGGTAATTTCTCGGCATAAAGTGAGAACTGCGCTTTGGCACGTCGAAGCAGAGTTTCAATATAAACCGGTCTGTTCTTAGGCTCAGTCTCAGGTATCTTTGCAATAACAGCTCTATAAAAATCTTCATCCTTATAAAAAGAACTGTGCGTTGCACGATAAAGCCCTTCTACCAAAACACTTGCCGTGTTATCCGGTCTTTTGAGAATCTGCGAAACACGTGCAACACAACCCACTTCATAAAGGTTTTCTACGCTTGGTTCATCATCGCGAATATCTTTTTGAGTTGCAAGATACAGTAATTGTTTATTTTGCATAGCGTGGTTAAGCGCTTTTAAAGATATCGAACGACCAACATCAAAATGCATAAGCATACCGGGGAATAAAACCAAACCCCTTAACGCTAACACAGGTAAATTTTTTATATCTTTTTCTATTTTTATACTCATCTTTTTCCTCCGTGGACATACTATATATATTCTACTAAAAATTTTCGGTTAGTTCAATAGTATAATAGAAAAATATCAAAATAATAAGCACTTAAACTAAAAGTTTAAGTGCTTGTCTTTTTTTCTGCTTTGAATTGCAAATTATATAGTTCACTATAAATACCGCTGTTTTCTAACAACTGTTCGTGAGTGCCTTTTTCACGTATCACACCTTCTGACACAACCGCAATTTCATCTGCATTTTTTATGGTAGACAGTCTATGTGCCACTACAATAGTAGTTCGGCCGTGACACAACTCATCGAGTGACTGTTGAATAAGAATTTCGGTTGTATTATCAAGTGCACTTGTTGCCTCATCAAGAATTAGTATCGGTGGGTTTTTCAAAAAAACTCTTGCTATACTAAGCCTTTGTTTCTGACCACCCGACAATCTGACACCGCGCTCACCTATCTGGGTATCATACCCATTTGGTAAACTCATAATATATTTGTGTATATTGGCACGTTTTGCCGCTTCTACTACTTCCTGGAATGTTGCGTCAGGTCTACCGTACAGAATATTATCGAGCATACTTGCATTAAATAGATAAATATCCTGCTGTACAACTCCAATATTCTCTCTCAGTGACTTCAATGTTATTGAATTGATATTTTTTCCATCTATATAAATATTGCCATCTGTTAATTGATAAAACCTTGGCAAAAGGTGGCAAATTGTTGTTTTTCCACCGCCGCTTGGCCCCACCAATGCGAACTTTTTACCCTTTTCAATCTTGAAACTGACATTATTAAGTACTTCCCTGTTTTCTTCATATGAATAGGTTACATTTTCAAAAACAATTTCACCCTCCACCGTATCAAGCGGAACAGCAAAATTACTGTCAGTTTCCGGTTCAGTATTCATAATTTCTACAAATCTTTCAAATCCTGTAATGCCGTTCTGGAATTGTTCCATAAATCCAATGAGTACAGTCACGGGAGACAAAAACACATTTATAGAAACTATAAATGCAGTATAATCTGCAAATGTAATCTGATTAGCATATAAAAAGAAACCACCTGCTATCAGCACTATCACATTAAAAATATCGGTAATAAAGGTTGAAAACGAATGAAATTTACCCATCGCATCATAGGCTTCATCCCTTGCGTGCATAAACTTTTCGTTGCCAACCTCAAACTTAGCTTTTTCAACCTTATCGTTAGTAAAGGCTTTTGTTACGCGTATACCTGAAATACTGCTTTCAAGAGCCGCGTTGATTTCAGCTATTGACTGTCTGCTTAGTTTGAATGCGTTTCTCATTTTAAATCGTAGCTTGGATGCAATCAAAATAAGTAATGGCACTGCTAAAAATATAATAAGAGTTAGCCATATATTAATGGTTGAAAGATAAGTAAAAGAAAGTATTATAGAAATTGATGATATAATGACATTTTCAGGACCGTGATGGGCTAACTCACTCACATCCATAAGGTCATTTGTCATACGGGACATAATTTTTCCTGTTTCATTATCATCATAAAACTTATACGGTAGGGTTTGAAGATGCGAAAACATATCGCTTCGCATTTGTGCTTGCATTTTAACCCCCATCATATGCCCCTGGTACTGAATAAAATAGCTCAGTAACATTCTGACAATGTAGAGTCCTAAGAGCATTAACCCCAGAAAAACTATCATTCGGTAGTTTTTATTCGGAATTAAATCGTTAAGCATCCGCCTTGTAATAATGGGATAAATAATACTTATAATTGAAATTAAAAAAGAAGCGCACATATCAAGTATAAATATTTTTTTATGCGGTTTATAGTAACCTAAAAATTTCTTTAACATTAAAATTTCCTTTACATTACAAATTGCCGACACTGTATGTGTCGGCATAAATTTAGGTCAGAGTCCAGTTCGCCGTATCAACAAGATTAATTGCAACCAACGTTTCATCCTGGAAAACAAAATCTATTCTTTTGGTATCGGTTTTACAAGTAAGCGCCGACCAGTTTTCTATTTGATGCGGAACAAAATATGCCTGTGATGAAGAAATCTCACGTTCTTCAAATGTAACAGAACTAAATTTATTTTTTATATCACTTTTTGAATCGTAACCGTTTACTTCGACACCGAAAGCCGTAGAAAAACAAACAATGGATGAAATACCTTTTGATTCTGCGCCTTTTTCATAATAGTAATAATAGTCACCTACTACAATGCTACAACTGTTAGGCCCTTCGCTGAAATATACTTCTTCATCTTTGCCATCATCTATAATTTTTTGGGGATTAACACCGAGTGTGTACTCAGCTTCGGGAATCTTACCTTGATTCATACATTCAGTAAGGTTATATAAATCATTATTTTGACCTGACTGATTATTTTTATCTCCTTTTTTGCAACCAACAAAGCCAAGCATCACTATTATGACCAGTATACTGCACAAAAAGCGTTTCATATATTTACTCCTTTGATTTTCCGCGGTATTTCATAAGCAATTCATTGCGTTGATTCCACAAATCTGTTGATAAATCAACATAATAGGTGTGCGGTTTTTCAAATCTCTTAACTTCATCCCAAAGGTTACCAACCTGTTCGGCCCTATATTTTGATATTTCTTTGACACTTGGAGAATTATAAACCTGTTTACCGTTTTCAAACACCTTGACCTGAAGTTTTTTGGCGATGAAATTTTCAACGGTTTTTCTTTTCCAGGTATGAATGGGGTCGAAAATTTCATATGGCTTTGTGTCATCAATTTTCTCGTGGTTAAGAGTTATAACATCGGCTATAGCCTTGCCTGTTTCCCTATCAAAAAGTCTCCACGGAATTTTAATGCCCGGCAAAGTAATTTTAGCTGCATTCTCACTGATTTTAATTTTAGGAGTTACAACCCCATCCTTTTCTACTGCCGCGAGTTTATAAACACCGCCAAACACCGACTCAGATGATGCAGTGATAAGTCGTTCACCTACACCGAAGCTGTCAACCTTTGCACCTTGCATTATCATATCACGGATAAGATACTCATCCAACGAATTGGAAACACATATTTTACAATCGGGATAACCCGCATCATCAAGCATCTTTCGAACTTTGCCTGTAATGTAGGTAATATCACCACTATCAATTCTGATACCTATCGGTCGTTTACCAAGCGGCTTCAACACTTCATCAAACACTTTGATTGCGTTAGGAATACCCGATTTTAAAACATTATAGGTATCAACAAGCAAAAGGCAACTATCAGGATAGCGCTCTGCATATGTTTTAAAAGCGGTATATTCATCATCAAAAAGTTGTACCCAACTATGCGCCATCGTACCCGATGCGGGAACCGAAAAGTCCATTGCCGACTTGACACACGAAGTACCTGTGCAACCGCCGATTACTGCGGCACGTGCGCCATAAACCGCGGCATCATATCCGTGAGCGCGACGGGCACCGAATTCCATAACAACCCTGCCCTGTGCAGCAGTTGTAATTCTGTTAGCTTTAGTGGCAATAAGCGACTGATGATTAATGGTAAGCAAAACCATTGTTTCAACCATAAATGCCTGAATTGCAGGTCCTTTTACAGTTAAAATAGGCTCTGACGGGAAAATCGGTGTGCCTTCGGGGATTGCCCACACATCACATTCAAATTTGAAATTTTCAAGGTAATCTAAATACTCGTCACAAAACAAGTTAAGACCTTTTAGATAATCTATATCTTCTTTTGTAAATTTAAGATTATTAAAATACTCTATAAGTTGTTCGAGACCTGCCATAATAGCGAAACCGCCTTCATCAGGAACGCGACGGAAAAACATATCAAAATATGTTATAGTATCCCTCATATCGCTATTTAATATACCGTTTGACATAGTCATCTCATACAAATCTATTATCATCGATAAATCTTTACGCACGGAATCACTCCCAAAAGTATTATTACCTATATAATACGACTTTTTACAGTTTCTGTCAATAAATGCGTATAAAAAAACAGGCCCATTGGGTCTGTTTTTTTACTGACTATTAATACATTCCGCCCATTCCTGCGGCAGCGGGAGCTGCTACGGCGTTTTCTTCTTTTTTATCGGCAATAAGCGACTCGGTAGTTAAAACCATCGATGCCACACTTGCCGCGTTTTCAAGTGCAGAACGTGTAACCTTTGTCGGGTCAACTATACCTGCAGTTATCATATCGGTATACTCTTCTTTATATGCGTCAAAACCGTAATTTGTTTTACCGCTCGAAACAATTTTATCAACTATAACGCTACCTTCAAGTCCTGCGTTTTTAGCAATCTGGCGAATTGGTTCTTCAAGTGATTTAAGCACAATGCTAACACCTGTTTTGGTATCGCCTTCAGTTGTTTCAAGTAAAGCCTTAACGGAAGGAATTGCATTTACAAGCGCAACACCGCCACCTGCTACAATACCTTCCTCTACTGCAGCCTTTGTTGCGGCAAGAGCATCTTCTATACGGAGTTTCTTATCCTTCATTTCGATTTCGGTTGCGGCACCAACCTTAACAACTGCAACACCGCCGGAGAGTTTTGCAAGGCGCTCTTGCAATTTTTCTCTATCAAAATCAGAAGTGGTGGTTTCTATCTGCACCTTAATCTGTCCGATACGGGCAGAAATTTCATCTGCATTACCTGCACCGTCAACAATGATTGTGTTTTCTTTACCAACCTTAACCTGTCTTGCGCGGCCAAGTTGCTCTATTGTGGCATCCTTAAGTTCAAGACCTAATTCTTCTGTGATAACTTCACCGCCTGTAAGAATGGCAATATCGCGAAGCATTTCCTTTCTTCTATCTCCAAAGCCCGGTGCCTTAACCGCAACGCAGGTAAATGTGCCGCGAAGTTTATTAAGCACCAAAGTAGATAATGCTTCGTTTTCAATATCCTCTGCTATGATAAATAGTTTTTTACCTGTCTGAACAATCTGTTCAAGAAGCGGTAAAAGTTCTTGTATATTTGTTATTTTTTTATCGGTTATGAGAATTAACGGGTCATCGAGTACTGCTTCCATCTTATCGGTATCAGTAACGAGATATGGGGACAGATAACCACGGTCAAATTGCATACCTTCAACAACTTCTGTATAGGTCTCGGCGGTTTTTGATTCCTCAACCGTAATTACACCGTCAGCACTTACCTTTTCCATAGCTTCAGCAATAAGCTTACCTATAAGCTCATCTCCCGAAGAAACAGCGGCTACACGTGCAATATCTTCACTACCGCTAACCTTTTGTGAATTGCTGATAACGGTTTTAATAGCAGTATCAACCGCCAACTTAATACCCTTCTTAACAACCATTGGATTAGCACCCGCGGCAACGTTTTTCATACCTTCGCCAATTATAGCCTGTGCCAAAACAGTAGCAGTTGTTGTGCCATCACCCGCAGCATCATTTGTCTTTACTGAAACTTCTTTTACAAGTTGTGCACCCATATTTTCAAACGGGTCATCAAGCTCTATTTCCTTGGCAATGGTAACACCATCGTTTGTAATAAGCGGTGAGCCGTATTTTTTATCAAGAACAACATTTCTTCCCTTTGGTCCTAATGTCACCTTAACAGCATCCGCTAATTTATCGACACCCGTCTGCAAAGCTTTTCTTGCTTCCTCACCGAAAAGTATATCTTTAGCCATAAAAAACGCCTCCTAAAATTATTCAACAATAGCTAAAATATCAGACTGACGGATAATACTATATTCTACTCCATCAACCTTAACTTCATTACCGGCATACTTGCTGATAAGAACCTTATCTCCGACAGAAACCATCATTTTCACTTCGTTGCCGTCAACAATTCCGCCCGGTCCTACTGCAACAACTTCTGCAATCTGTGGTTTTTCCTTTGCAGCAGCGGTAAGTATAATACCGCTCTTTGTAGTTTCTTCTGCTTCAACGAGTTTTGTGACAACCCTATCCGCTAAAGGTTTAATAGTCATAATAATATTCCTCCGAATAAGTAATTTGTAAAATTAGCACTCATATAAGCGGAGTGCTAATTAATATTGTAAACATTTTCCTGTAAAAATCAAGTACTTTAATAAAAATTTATTTAACAACCAATTCTTTAGCTAAATCGGCCGGCAAAACAAACTTGATTGCCTGAGGTACAATTTCAAATTTCACGCGGCTTTTGTGGAAAATTTCTCCGTCAAGATTTACCGGAAAAGGTTTATCTGCCGAAACTTCCATAGTTTTACAATTTCCCACTCTGCAATAATTATACTTACTATGTGTTCCCGCCGAATATGATTTCAAAAACCCAAGAACCTTTAATTTAGAAATTGTGTCAACTACCACAAAATCACCTTTACCATCAAATGGGTTGGCATCCGGCGCACTTGTATATCCGCCGCCATATACCGGACCATTGGCACAAACAGCAAAAAGGCAGTCTTTTCGTAATTCTTCACCATCATCTATTTTTATATTGAGTTTAAGACCAATCTTCCCTAAAAATAGTTTAACTATTGCGAGAGTATATGCTGTTTGACCGGTAACACCCGGTATTTTTTTAAATTTCTGCATACGGTCAGCAACAATGGCATCCATACCCACAGAGCACTGATTAATACAGTACATATCATCGGCCTTAATCAAGTCGACCGGCACTGCTATACCGTTTGCAGCTTCAGAAATATCGAGAAATAAGTCTTTTTCGCCAAAAAATTTTAAGAAATCGTTAGCCGAACCACAAGGTATTACACCTATTTGAGCGTTCTCATATCCAACAATACCGTTAAGTACTTCAAAAAACGTTCCTTCTCCGCCACAGGCAAAAATACGGACTTCATCCCCTGTTTTAGCCTGAATTTCTGCAATTTCTTTCGCTTCGCCTTTAAATGTTGTTACATAAACAGTATAGTTTTCGCCATTCTTAAAATATTCCTTTATTTTAGGAACAATTTTAGTCGGTCCTTTTCCCTTTCCTGCAACGGGGTTTACAATAAACACATATCTCATTTTTACATCCCTACTTTAAATACATAAAAAATTGACATTTTATCATACCGTTATAAAACTTACGCCTTTTATCTGCCTCTTCACCAAAGAATTTTTCAAATTCATCGTGCGGACTTATAATCCCATATTTTTTACCTTCTCCGCGTGAGAATACCTGTCCCATAACGCGATATAATTCTTCGGCTGCACGAACATCTAAAAGACGTTCTCCATAAGGCGGATTTGTAATTGTAAGTGTTCTGCCGGGAACCGTTTTATAATCTTTAATATCAGCAACACCGGCTTTAATAAATCGCTCAACACCGGCCTTTTTAGCATTTGCAAGTGTAAGCTCTACGCAATCGGCATCCAAATCGTATCCTACCGCCCGAAACTCAATATTTTTACGTATTGAATCCATAGCGCGTGTTCTTTCTTCTCTCCACACAGAGTCCGGTATAAACGGAAAACGCTCTGCCGCAAAATATCTGTTAAGTCCCGGAGCAATATGAGCCGCATGCATTGCGGCTTCGATAAGTATCGTACCAGAGCCGCAAAACGGGTCGAAAAGTTGTGTGTCGGGATAAATTCTTATGGTATCGCACATTGCAGCCGCCAGAGTTTCTTTAAGCGGTGCATCATTTGATTTTCGGCGATATCCCCTTTTATGAAGCCCGTCACCTGAAGTATCTATCATCATAGTTACTTCATCCTTCATAATTGAAAAACGAATTTTATATTCCGTCCCAGTTTCATTAAACCAAGAAACTTTATACTTGGTTTTAAGCCTTTCAACTATAGCTTTTTTTACAATAGACTGGCAGTCCGGTATACTAAAAAGTTGTGAATTCAGACTCCAACCGTTTACGGGGAACGCATCATCTCGGCCTATAATTTTTTCCCATTCTATACCTTTTACACCATCAAAAAGCATTGTAAAATCTGTAGCGGTAAAACGACCCATATTGATAAGCACACGTTCTGCATATCGGGAATTTATATTAACAAAAGCAAGTGTGTTAGCGTCCCCTGAAAAGAAAACCCTTCCGTTTTCTGCGGCAACATTGCTTATACCAAAACGGCGCAATTCATCTGCCAAAATACCTTCCACACCAAAAAGGCAAGGGGCAACCATATTAAATTTATCTAAACCCATTATTCAATAACCCCCGTTTTATGCCGTGTTACGTGACATCCTATATTCACCGCAACGGGCAGTCCTGCAATATGTGTTGGTGCAATTTCAACATTAACCGCGAGTGCAGTAGTTTTGCCGCCGAAACCCTGAGGACCGATGCCAAGTTCGTTTATCTTTTCTAATAATTCCTGTTCCATTTTTGCATAGTAATCATCTTTATTTCTGAGTGAAGTATCTCGGCAAAGCGCCTTTTTGGACAAAAGCGCACATTGCTCAAAATCTCCACCTATTCCAACACCAACTACTATAGGAGGACAAGGGTTTCCCCCTGCATTACGCACTGTATCAACAACGAAATCAATAACACCCTTATAATCGGCTGAGGGTGTAAGCATTTTTATGGCGCTCATATTCTCACTGCCGAAACCTTTCGGAGAAACAGTGATTTTGACTTTATCACCTGAAACTATATCATAATGGATGACAGCCGGCGTATTATCATTAGTATTAACCCTACGCAGTGGGTCGGCTACCACCGATTTTCTGAGAAGTCCGTCAGTATACCCTTTTGCAACGCCGTTATTAATAGCATCTGTAATATCACCGCCTACAAAATGAACATCCTGCCCTATATCCACAAAAACAACCGCCATACCTGTATCCTGGCAAATTGGCAAAGATGAACCTTTTGCCATTTCGATATTTCGGCAAAGTTCACACATTATACTTTTGGGAAGCTCATCGGTTTCGTTTTCCTGAGCCTTAATTACCTTGTTTTCAATGTCATCGGGCAAATCACAATTTGCTGATACACAAAGTTCGGCAACTAAGTTTTCAACTAACTTCACGTCAATTTCCTTCAAAACACAACATCCTTTAAAAAAAGGCAGACATAATGTCTGCCGTAAATTTTTATCTGACCCCGCTACCGCGTTTTGTGCGATTAACATCAGGGTTTTTACGCTTTAAATCAGAAAACTTTTCTTCGCTTGTCTGTTTAAAACGATTCATCATTTCTTCGAACGATGCAGGTTCAGCTTTTTTCTGAGTCCAGACAAATGAACTGTCGGGCTTTGCGGGTGCCGACTGAGGTTTTGGACGGCGCTCTTGTTGTTTCGGAGGATCCATTGCACGTTTAATACTCAAACTAATCTTGCCATCATCAGTGATTGCAAGAACCTTCATTTTAACAACATCATTTTCTTTTACGTGGTCACGGATTTCGCTAACATATGTTTGTGCTACTTCCGAAATATGTACCATACCCGATTTAGAGTCGCCTAAATCAACGAAAACACCGAAATTGGTGATACCTGTAATTTTACCTTCAACAATTTGTCCGACTGCAAGCTCCATAAAAGCCTTTTTTCCCCCTTGAAAATAAACGGATAACCAGTTAGTTGCCAGAATTATCTATATAAACTTGCTCTTCGGAATACACATATCCTAAACGCTCTCGCGCGGCTTTTTCAATAACTTCTTCTTCCGAACCGTTAAGCAAAGCCGACATTTCTTCAATCTGAGCGTTTAACCTTGCGCGGCGTTCCGCTAAAAGATTATACTCATTCTTTTTACTGATTAATTCTCCCCAAAGTCCGCAAAGTGTAACTACCATATATATTGAAACCGCAAACACCACAATGCGCCAGATGATGCTACCATTGTTTTTTTGAGCTTTTTTCAATATTAACGCACCTTTCAGAACTCTTATATATTTCCTATAGTATACACTATATTAACGCCTTGTTTCAAGTGGTTTTTTAAAATATTTACCTATATTTTTGAACTTTTTCGCAAAAAATCGACAAACTTTCAAAAATAGGCGTGAAATCTTATCATTAAGTGAGTTCAAAAGCCTATTAGCAGCCTTCAGCACACTAATTAATTTTTTTAATATAAATGCTATCACAAAGAAAAAGAGTTTTGAAACAGTCAATCTGCAAACTAAAAAACCAAAAATTTCTGCAAAGCAGATATATGCTCTTATTTCCCCGCTGCAAAGTGCCAACATTAAAAGAAAGGTAGTAAGCGCTACTACCAACCAAAAGAAAATATCCTGAAAAAAGACCGTTAGTGTGCTACAACTCAGAACAGACCTATAAGCTCTTAATAAATCGTAAAATAAACAAAAAGCGGCACCAAATATAACTGCCGCGACAAAAGAAAAAAGTTGTTGATTATTTTCTATTACCCACATATGCTACCTGAAAATTTTAGATAAAAAACTACTCTTTTTTGAATCGGTAGTATATATAAGCGCAATAATCAAACCGCTCACCGACAACTCTCCGCCTACAGCATCAAATCCCTCGATTTTAAGGTCATTTCCCCTTATACTCAGATTCCCCATAGAAGTAATTAATTCAATAATTTCACTGCTGAATTCAATGACTTCTTTAACGCCGCTTATTGATGTCTTTTTCCTGTTTTCTATCGAAATGTTATGTGAATAAGCAAATTCTTCAATCACAAAAAAGCACCCCCTAACAATTTATATTAGGAAATGCCGATTTTATGATTTAGTATACAATTTTATACATATTTCCCGCATCTTCTTTTTTTACTGTTTCGCTTACAAGTAAAACCTGAGCCTTTACAGTACGGGTTCCAAAATTAATTTCAATAACATCATTGATTTTTATATCATAAGATGCACGTGCGGTTTTTCCGTTTACCAAAACTCTACCAGCATCACAGGCTTCGTTTGCTATAGTTCTTCGTTTTATAATACGCGATACTTTTAAAAATTTATCTAATCTCATTAAGTTCACCCACAAAAAATAAAGGCCGCCGATTTTTCGGCGGCCTTTTCGTAAAATCAATTATTTTACAGCGTCTTTGAAAGCTTTACCAGCTTTGAAAACAGGAGCCTTAGCAGCAGCAATAGTGATAGGTTGTTTTGTAAGCGGATTGATTCCGTTACGAGCAGCACGTTCGCGAACTTCAAATGTACCGAAGCCTACGAGCTGTACTTTTTCGCCTTTTTTCATTTCAGCTTCAACAACATCGATGAAAGCGGCAAGAGCTTTGTCTGCATCCTTTTTAGAAATTTCTGCTTTTTCGGCAATAGCTGCGATTAATTCTGCTTTGTTCATTGAAATTTACCTCCATAAATTTATTTCTAACGGCGAACCGTTTGAATTACTTAAATATTTCCCGACTTTTCTTTTTCTTCAAAATCGGTAATAAACTTGTCCGTATACTTATTGAGCGCTTCTTCGGCATCTATCTTAAGAGCCCTTGTAAGTGCAGAAACCGTAAAGAGCAATTCGCCGATTTTTTCTGACGAATCACCGTCCGGACTTTTCATAATAGTCTCTATACAATTTTTTGTATCAGATAACAGTGTATCTGCATCGGGAAAATCAACCCCTGCCTTTGCCGCCCTTTTCTGCACCTTTGTCGCACGCATAAGCGCGGGATACGACATAGGTACACTTTTCAGTGTGTCGGTAAAGGATGATTGGTGTTTTTCATCACGTTTTATATTATCCCAATTTTCAAGCACTTTATCGGTTGTTTCTGCAACCACATCACCAAACACGTGGGGATGGCGCAAAATCATCTTTCTAGATATACCGTTTATGACATCATTTATGCTGAATTCGTTTTCTTCGCTGGATATCTGAGAATGTAACAATATCTGCAAAAGCACATCCCCGAGTTCTTCACACAAATCGGTACTGTCATCACGGTCAATAGCATCAACCGCCTCATATGTTTCTTCAACAAATTCATTACGAATTGATTTATGTGTCTGTTCTCTATCCCAAGGACAACCCTCGGGAGAACGAAGTATTTTAATTATCTCAACGAGCTCATCAAACGAAAAGCAATCTTTTTGCACTATATTTACTTTTAACATATTTTCTCCAAAAAATCAATACTAAATTAGCTAAAATTACAAAAATTGTTGTTTTGTACAATTTTTAAGTAGCTTTTTTATCTAAAATTCAATTTTTCTCGGCTATTTTACCAATAACTTCCAGAATTCCTTTTATTAATATGTCTTCTGAAAGCGCGTTGACTTCCCTATAACTTTCGGCGGCATCATTCCCCGCATCGTCAGAAATTTTACGGACACAGGCAAATTTCACGCCGTATGTATCACAAACGTAAGCTATAGCCGCCGTTTCCATATCGCAGGACATAGCCGTAAATTCTTCTTTTAAAAATGTTCTTAGTTGTTCGTTCTGCACAAAACAGTCACCACTTACTGCAGTACCGACCCTTCCGTTTTCAAATACATTCAATAACATATCGGAAAGTTCTTTATCGGCAGTATAAATGTACTTGTCCTGCCCCGGTTTCTGACAGTGTTTATATCCTATGCACGATAAATCAAAATCGTGCTCCAAAAATTTATCCGGTACTGTTATTTCATTCTTTGATATACCGCTGACTCCACCCGAAAGACCGCAGTTGAATATAATCTGAACCCCTTGTTCAGCAAGTGCAGTTGTAGCCACCGCTGCATTAACCTTACCGATACCGCAGAGAACAGAAATTACATTAACTTTGCCTACATTAAAACTATGAGCGCACCTTCCTGCGACTTTTAAACCTTTGTTTTCTTTGCCGATAAGCCAATTTTCAAGCGGTTTATATTCATCTGCATCGGCAATAACTATGCCAACTTTTATTTGTTCATTCATATCCGAAATTTATTCTCCTGTATATACAAGTTTTTCTCCGCAAACATTACAGAAATTAGCATCATCCGATACGGCCGCAGAACACTTAGGACACACGCGTTTACTTTTTGTTTTTATAAGTTCTGCCCGTTCTATTTCGATTTGTTGTTTAAGATTTGTGATTTCATCAATCAGTCTTTTAATATTTTCGGACACTTCTTTGTCTGCTAATTCGGTATACGCACACTTACCGAGTTCTGTATATGCCTTATTTATCTTACCTTCAAGCACTGTGATTTCATATTTTTTCTTAGCTATGGTCACAGTTTCATCTGTTTTCTGTTTAGCTACCGAAAAAATTTCCTTCGCTTTATCAAAAGTTTCATTTAAAATATCCATTCTCATCAACCTTTCTATATTTATCAGCCTATAAACTCACGTATAAGAGAGTTCTTTGGCACTTTATTTTCATCAACCGCAACAAACGAATACAAAACATCTGTTATGCTTTTTACATATTTGTAGTTATCGCTTCCTTTTTCCACCGCCATGGCAGATTTTAAAAACCTTTCCTTATACACACAAAGCTCGTAAGGATGGAGTGTTTTAAGAAATATATCGGCTCGGTCTTTAAAACAATACAAATACTTTTCTTCCCCTAATCCGACCTGCCACCAGAGCTTTAGAGTAGCATTTATATCAGCTCCCCTTGTTTTCTCATCCCGCAAAGTACGACGGATGAATCTGATTTTTCTTGATGTCAGAATTTTATTACCTTCTTCATCCAAAATAGCATCATTAACACTGATATAGATTTTATAAAGACTCTCTCTCGGCAAACAATCGGTTATAACGGGATTTAATGCGTGTAGCCCTTCGACTATCATTATACCGTTATTTGTGATATCAATTTCTATTTTATCTTTGATGCTTGTGGATGTTTCAAAATCAAAAAACGGCATTTTTGTTTTCGATTTTACAGCTATCTCAGAAAAACAACGTTTCATTTCATCAATATCAAGCGCATTAACAGATTCCGTATCCCGCTCTCCATTCGGCAAGACCGGCAAATTTTCTCGGGAAAGATAAAAATTATCCAACGATACAGGTACCGCATTTATGCCAAGTTTTTCTAAATAATCACTAAGCAAATGCGCCGTGGTTGTTTTTCCCGAACCGGAAGGACCTGCTATCATAACAACCTTTATATGCGTATTTTTTGAAATATGATGTGCAACGGACATTATATCCGAATGATAACCATCTTCACATAGCGCGATGAATTCTTCGGTATTAACGTTGACCGAATTGTTGATTTTGGGGATTGTATTTTTCATAAAATCTACATACGTTTTCCTTTCTGGCTAAAATCTCATCAAATTTATCAATATATTCGTACGGGTATTTATAATTAAAAACTCTTTCAATATAATTGCCACCGGGCTCACGCATTTTAGTTACCGCCGACGCACCGCAGGCAAGAATTGTATGGGTTTCATCCATAATATAAACATTGTAAAGTCCTTCGGTGCCCGGTTTTGCATAGCCAACATTTTCAAGGTTGCCTACCGTTTTACTCTGTCTATACATATAATACGGCAATATGCCGTTTTCGGTTAATCTGCGCCTTGCATAACGCACCATTTCAGCAATATTTTTGTCTATACCGCCGTTTTGTGTTCCCGAAAGATTTGAAGCACGTTTATATGACAAGGTATGTACCGTAACATTTTCGGGGTTTAACTCTATTACCTTTTCAACCGTTTCCTTAAAACTTTCAAGCGTATCTCCGGGCAATCCCGCAATTAAGTCCATATTAATATTGTCAAAACCCATCTCACGCGCTAATTTAAAGGATTCTATTGTCTGTTTAACAGTATGCTTTCTGCCTATATTCTGGAGAATTTCATCCGACATAGTTTGCGGATTAATGCTTATTCTTGTGGCGCCGAGTTTCATAATAGCCGCTAATTTTTCTTGTGTAACAGTATCAGGTCTTCCTGCTTCAACGGTATACTCCGAAAGAAAAGATAAATCGAAATTATCATTAACGGTTTTCATAATTGTTGTTATTTCTTCGGCACTAAGAGTAGTCGGCGTGCCGCCGCCTATATATATTGTGCGTAATTTAAGTTTATTTTTCTTAGATATTTTAGCCGTTTCTTTAATTTCAAGTAATAATTTTTCCACATACTGCGGTATCAATTTATGTGACTTTTCAACCGAGTGTGAAACAAACGAACAGTAACTGCATCTTGTAGGACAAAAAGGCACCGAAATATATAAACTGAAAGAATCACCGGTCGAGTTAGCTACTATACCATCTTCCGTTTTGTGTGTTTCATTGCAAAGGCTGATTTTTTCGTCACTAACCAAAAGTTTTTCTTTAAAATATTTTTTTGCTGATTGGGCACCGATTTGTCTGCAAAGCGAAGAATAGAGCTTTGCAGGGCGTACACCGGTGAGAATTCCCCACTCTGCAAAATTTCCGGTAATATCCGTAAAGCACTTATACAGTTGCACCGCTAAAACTCTTTCACATTCTTTTTTATAGTCGGAGCGGGAGTTGTCTACAGTATCGGCAAAATTAGCTTGTCTGCCGTCCATAATTAAAAACGCCGACAATACGGTTTCTTCACCGATTACTTTTAATTCGGTCTTTCCGTAGATTTCTTCTGTTCCGGGTTCTTCAGATATTACTATTTTTTCAAATGGCAGAAAAATTCTGCAAAGTTTTTCAAGTTCGTAATTAAAACTGTTATTAATGTTTTGTAAATACATTTTAATCCTTTAAATATCTATTATTCTGTCTTTCAAATTCAAGAGTGGTTAATTCACCGTGGCCCGGAAAAACATCAAAATCGCCCTGTAAAGCTTTAAGTTTTTTAAGAGAAATTAAAATATCTTCGGGACTTGCTGTCGGCAAATCACATCTGCCAATACAAAGTCTAAACAGTGTATCTCCGCTGAAAAGTTTGTTATCCATCTTGTAACAAACACTGCCTGCCGTATGTCCGGGAGTAGAAATAACTTCTATAGTTTTGCCACCGAAATCCAGTTTATCACCATCTTTGACGGTGATATCAACAGGTATTTTTGCTATTTTTATACCCAGATACCTTGACACATTAATATTTTCATCATTAAGGCCTTTTTCTTCTATTTTTGAAATTATTATCTTACCTTTGAAAATTTCATTTACGGCGCCAACACCGCAGATATGGTCGAAATGACAATGAGTCAAAAGTATTGCCTTCTCTTTTTTGTGGTAGTTTTCCTTTGCGAATTCAATTATTTCATCGTCAATTTCGCCCGGGTCGATAATTATAGCGGCGCCTTCATTTTCCAGAAGATAACAATTTGTATGGTACTGCTTAGTGGTAATTTTTTTTACATTCATTTTTTTCTCCAAGTATCCGTATCAAGAATTATGGTTACAGGACCATCATTAAGAAGGGATACCTTCATATCGGCACCGAATATACCCTTTTCCACCCGTTTAACACCTAAGTTTTTAAGTTCATCGCAATATAAATTGTACAGTTCATCTGCGCGTTCAGGTGCCATAGCTTCGATAAAAGACGGTCTGTTTCCCTTTTTAGTATCTGCACATAATGTAAAATTAGAGATTACCAAAATTTCACCATCTATATCAAGAAGGGATTTATTCATTTTTTCATTTTCATCTTCAAAAATGCGAAGACAAGCTGTTTTTGATGCTAAAAGCAAAGCCGAATCGGTATCATCAGTGCTATGCACACCTAAAAGTACCAAAAAGCCTTGCAAAACACTGCCGACCGTTTTATTGTCGACCGTAACCGACGCATTTTTTACTCTTTGAATTACCGCTTTCATTAATTTCTCCTATTGATTAATTCTGTCGACATTAAAAACTCCGTTTATTTTACACAGCTGATTTATAATGCTCTTTAAATGTTCTATATTTTCGGTACTTATAGTAACTACGATAACTGAATTTCCATCCTTTGCCGAACGAGCATTTACTGCGTGGAGAGAAACGTGCATATTATAGAGCAGTGTTGTGACATCCGCCAAAAATCCATCCCGGTCAACTCCAAGTATGCGGAGTGTTGACACAAAGGATGTAATTTTTATATCTTCACTCCACCGAGCAGCAATCCATCTGCCGGGCTCTGATGCTAAGGACAAATCGCGCGGTACATTATTACAGTCTCGTTTATGAACCGATACACCGTGTCCGCGTGTTATGAAACCGATAATATCATCACCCGGAAGCGGCGCACAACATTTTGAAAGCTTTATTAAGCAGTCATCAAGTCCATCCACAATAACACTTTCTGTATTACTATGCCTTGAAACTGTTTTAATCTGCACAGGTTCAGGCTTGGATGATTTAACGATTTTATTATAATCATCCTTTATTCTCGGCATAATTCTGGATAATGAAATTCCGCCGTACCCTATCGTTGCATAAAAATCCTCAACCGAAGCACAACGTTGCTTGGCCGATATATCAGCTATAAATTCCTGCATCGCCTGTTCGGGCAGAGAAATAGCATTGCGCCTGAACTCTGTTTCAAGCATTGCTTTGCCGTTTTCAATATTTTCTGAACGTCGTTCTCTTTTAAACCAGGAACGGATTTTGGTTTTTGCCTGATTGGTAACTGCAATGTTAATCCAATCTCTTCCGGGTCCGTGACCCGCTTGGTTGGTGGTTAATATATCGATTACTTCACCGGTAGTAATTACGTGATTTATCGGCACAATTTTTCCGTTTACCTTAGCACCTATCATTTTTATGCCGACTGCCGTATGAATAGCAAAAGCAAAGTCAATAACCGTTGCCCCCGCAGGAAGATTTATTACATCACCCTTCGGGGTTACTGCAAATACATCTTCTTGGTTTAAATCAACCTTAATAGTACTGATAAGCTCAGAAGAGTCTCCCGTTTCCGCCTGATTTTCGAGAATCTGGCGCACCCAGGAAAGTTGCTCTTCCATCTTTTCTTTTTTCTCTGTTATACCTTCTTTATATTTCCAATGCGCCGCGATACCGTACTCTGCAGTATGGTGCATTTCAGATGTTCTTATCTGAATCTCAAACGGAACAGTTTCTCTACCGATAACCGTTGTGTGAAGTGACTGATAGCGGTTAGGTTTGGGCATAGAAATATAATCCTTGAACCTACCGGGTATGGGACGAAAAAGGTCGTGCATCAGACCCAAAATATTATAACAATCTGCTACACTGTCTGTAATTATTCTAAAAGCATAAATATCATAGATTTCATCAAAATCTTTGCCTTGAACATACATCTTTCTGTATATTCCGTGAATTGACTTAACACGTGCCTGAATAGATACATTAACATCAGGTATTACTTCTTTAAGTCTATTAGCGATTTTTTCGTGGATATCTCCAAGAAGTTTTTCGCGTTGTTCCTTTTTAATCTGCAAAAGTTCTTCTATCTCGTGATATGCTACAGGGTCTAAGTGTTTTATTGACAGGTCTTCCAATTCTTCTTTAATCTGTCTGATACCTAATCTGTGCGCAATAGGAGCGAAAACTTCCAGAGTTTCCAAAGATTTTTCAAGTTGTTTATGGTCGGGCATTGCATCAATAGTGCGCATATTATGGAGTCGGTCGGCAAGTTTAATAATAATAACCCTGATATCCTTTGCCATAGCCATAAGCATTTTTCTAAGGTTTTCAGCCTGTAGCTGTTCTTTGGATGAAAAATTGATTTTACCGAGTTTAGTTACACCATCCACAATAAGTGCTACTTCTTCTCCAAATTCTTTTTCGATATATTTAAGGGTTATATCGGTATCTTCAACGGTATCGTGAAGAAGAGCCGCCGCGATTGACTGGCTATCCATTCCAAGCGTAATCACTATCCTTGCAACATTATACGGATGCATATAAAACTCTTCTTTGGAAGAGCGCAGTTGTCCCTTATGTGCCTTTACACAACAGTCGTATGCTTTTTTAATAAGCTCAATATTATACTTTCCGCCCTGCATTTCAAGCATTTCTTCAAGTAATTGATAATTTTCTAAATATGAAGCATCCATATATTTCACCCCTTTAAAAACCGGAGAATCTGAGAACTTGATAAATCGGCCCGCGCACCTTTAATTTGCCTGATTTTTTGTATTTTATTTTCCTCGTATTCTTCGGTTAGTTTTAATTCGTTTAAGACATCAACCGCTACCATTGTTTTAAAATACCCGAGCGACTTTGCGAATTTTTGTCTTAGCATTTCAAGTGATATACTGTTTGACACCGCACGATAAATTTCACCTATTTCATCTCTATGCGGCGCATCAAAATTAACTTTTTCTCGCCTTTTATATTTTTCAAAAAGTTCTATATCACTAAAAAACTCATCTTCTGTTAGCCCCGAAACACGCCAATTCTTAACAATTAATGATAGGTTTCTCCTACCGCCATACTCATTTGAATCAACGGTAACTGCAATATCTATTATATCCCCTTCTGTAAAAGGCACTGCATATGACGGGACGCCGAATGCCAATGCTTCCAATCGGGTTTCTCCCTTTGACAAAAGCAATTTAACGTGCTTATTGTTAGCAAGTGGTGTGATTTTTTCTATCTTCAAATCACAAAGAGCAAATACCGGTAGCGGATTGCCCGAGCCGTACGGTTCGAGCAACTGCAAAGCATCGGCTATATCTACCGATAAACCTGCCGGATTAAGTTTACATTCTATTTTAAGTATCGGCACCGCGGTAGGACACTTTTCTGTGTAAAGATTAATTTCCTTTCTGAATTCTTCGACATTTTCACGCTTTAATGACACACCTGCGGCAAGGTCGTGACCGCCGAATTTAGTCAATAGGTCTTGAACAGAAACGATAGCATTATAAAGTGAAAAACCTTCAACACTTCGCCCTGAGCCTGTAACTTCACCGTCTTCATCAACCGACAATACAATAGCGGGTTTGCCAAATTTATCCACAAGTCTTGAAGCGACAATACCCATAACACCTTTGTGCCAATTTTCTCCCAAAACAACAATTACTTTATCGTAATCGTAACCGTTTTTATCTATAATTTGAAGTGCTTCGGCAGTTATATCGTGTTCTGTAGTTTGTCTTGCAGTATTATAACTTTCAAGTTTTTGCGCTAATTGACACGCGTTTCCAAAATCCCTTGATAAAAGTAATTCCAGTGCCACACTTGCGCTGTCCATTCTTCCTGCTGCATTTATCCTTGGGCAAATCCCAAAAGCCACTCTCGATGCATTAAGTGTGCCCCTGCCAATTCCTGCGGAATTAAGCAATGCCACTATACCCTGCTTAGAAGTATTGTTAAGATAAAAAATACCTTGTTTTACTATATCACGATTTTCGTGTTTAAGCGGCATAACATCAGCGATAAGCCCTATCGCCACTAAATCCGCATACTTGGGTGCTAATTGTTCAGGTTCAAGGCCCAACAAAGCACACGCAAGTTTAAATGCCACGAAAACCCCGCTTATATCGCGGAATTCTACATTACTGTCTTTCCTATGCGGATTTACAACCGCTTCGGCATTTGGCAATATTTCCGGCGGTAAATGGTGATCGGTAACAACCGTTTTTATGCCGAGAGATGCCGCATACTCGATTTCAGCGGCACAGCTTATGCCGTTATCAACCGTAATAATCATACCAACGCCCTTAGCATAAAGCTTATCTATCGCCGCGTTGTTCATACCATAGCCTTCCGAAAATCTGTCGGGTATATAATAAATAGCTCTGGCACCCATATTTTTAATGCAATCATAGAGAACGGCGGTAGCGGTGACTCCGTCGCAATCATAGTCCCCAAATACACAAATAAGCGTATCTTCATTTATCGCAGTCTTTATTGCATTAACCGCTTTTTCCATATCAGGCAGTTCATACGGAGAAGAATAAAGCGGCTCATTGGATAACAATTCTTCAATATCCGAAGGGTCTGTATATCCCCTGGAAGAAGCAATAAGCGCTATAAAAGGGTCGATATCGCATTCTTCTGCCAGAAAGTATGCTAATTCTTTATCTGTTTTGGCTATTTCCCATTTTTTGTATGCCATATCGCACCCCCTAATTCTATAATATAAATATATACAGTATTATTGTAACACTTAATGACAATTTTTGCAATAAAAAAGGTACTTTTTAAAAAAAGTAACTCGCGTTGACATATTCCTGTTTTTTTGGTATTATAAGTTGTGGCAATTTTATTTTTCCGAGGCGAAAAAAATGAACTCTACGAATAACAATTCTAAAAAGAAACCGAGTGACAAAACCTGGCTTTATGCCCTATCTGCAATCTTTCTTTGCTTGGGTTTTGTTACGCTTTCTGCGGCAATATGGTATAAAACAGTATACGGTGATGTGGGATTTGATTCAATTATTTTTTCTCTTTTTGCTAACAGTAGTGGTGTACAAAACGGCATTGTTTACAATTATTTGTTGTATAGCCTTTTACCTGCTATAGCCGTGACCGCTCTATTCTGTTTTGTATTATTTTACATTCCGAGAAAAGAATATTTTTTCAAATTCAGGAAGATTAATTTTAAAATCTATCCTTTCTCACGACTTTTATCGTGTGTATTATGCTATGTACTAAGTATTTCTCTGATTATCGGTGGCGTTTTTGTCTCAAATCTTTCAAGGAAAATCTCATCATCCGTTCAGAATTCTACTTTTTTTGAAGAGAACTATGTAGATCCTGAAAGTGTAGACATAGTATTTCCCGAAACAAAACGAAACCTTATATATATTTTCCTTGAATCAATGGAAACTACCTATTTTTCAACTGCACAGGGCGGTAATGTAAATCATAACATATCCTCTGAATTATGGAATTTAGGAAATGAAAATATTAATTTTTCACACAACTCTTCGGTAGGCGGTTTTAAGGACCTTACCTGTTGTAGCTGGACTTCCGCCGCAATGGTTGCACATACAACGGGTATCCCCCTTAAAATGCCTTCAAAAATCACAGAATTTGATTTTGAAAACGGAAATTTTCTTCCCGGAGCCACCAACATAACGAGCATCCTTAAGAAAAATGGATATTATCAGACCTTAATGGTCGGCTCTGACTCGGATTTCGGTAACCGCAGACAATTCTTCGAATTGCACGGCGCCGACAAGATATACGATATCGATACTGCTAAAGCAGACGGAATAGTCCCCGCCGACTATTTTGCGTGGTGGGGTATGGAAGACAGATATCTTTTCGAATACGCCAAGCAAGAATTAAGTAAAATTTCTCAAAACGATGCTCCGTTTGCCTTTACTATGCTAACCGTCGATACCCATTTCCCCGATGGATATGTTTGTGGGCTGTGTGAAAATAAATTCGATGAGCAATATGAAAATGTTATTGCTTGTTCCAGTCATCAGGTACACGAATTTGTCGAGTGGATAAAGCAACAACCGTTTTTTGAGAATACTACAATAGTCATTGCGGGTGACCACGTTACAATGGACTATGAGTATATTACCGAAATCGGTGCCGCGGATGACAGCCGACACGTATATAACTGCATAATAAATTCAGCAATCTCTACAAGATTTACCAAAAACAGACAGTTTACTGCCGTCGATATGTTTCCAACCACTCTTGCGGCATTAGGTTGTACGATAGACGGAAACCGTTTAGGAATAGGTACAAATCTGTTTTCGGGTGTACCGACCATAATTGAAAGATACGGATATACATTCGTTGATGATGAAGTTGCA
This sequence comes from Acutalibacteraceae bacterium, assembly GCA_045613385.1. Classification (GTDB taxonomy): domain Bacteria; phylum Bacillota; class Clostridia; order Oscillospirales; family Acutalibacteraceae; genus SIG565. The sequence continues at coordinate 38,267 of JAZLAW010000020.1, forward strand.
AAAGAATCTGAATTTTACGGCAACAAATTTTACAATACTACAAAGGACCAAAACTAACCGTTTTGGTCCTTTTTTATTATGAAATCTGTGAAATACCGTCTGCTATTTTCTTAAAAATCGGAGCCCCCGAAATTCCATTTGCTTTTTCATCTTCAATGACCACAGCGACTGCATATTTCGGATTTTCTGCGGGAAAAAAGCCGCAAAACCACGAGTTTTGTATCAATTCCCCATTTTTTATCCAGCCTGTTTCTGCCGTTGCGGTTTTTCCCGCCGCGGTACAATAATCGGGCTTAGCCGCTTTACCTGTACCATTTTCCACAACATTTATTAAATATTCTTTTAACTTGTTTGCGGTTTCGGGACTCATTGCTTTAGCAGGTACGGTTTCTGCTGACTTTTTAAGTACACCTTTCTCAACTGTGCCCTCAATAACTGTTGGCATATAATATACGCCTTCATTAGCAATAGCTTCATATAAAGTGAGAATCGACACAGGACTTAGCAGTAATTCTCCCTGCCCTATTGAAAAATTCGCCAGAGCAGTGCTTTTTTCTTTGAGTTCTGTCCTTGACGTCATACTTCCCGATGCAGTATTTAAGCCGCCGATATCAATATTTTTTCCAAATGAAAATTTTGTTGCCATATCATATATCTTTTCGGCACCGACAAGTTGTGAAATATTATAGAAAAAAACATTACACGACTCGGTCAATGCTAACATTAAATCAACTCTGCCGTGACCTGACCGCAAGTGACAATTAAACCTGTGAGAATCAATTATAGCTGAACCTGTACATTCGAGAGAAAAATTATTGTACTTGTTTTCTTCGATAATAGCCGCCGCAACACAAGGTTTAAAAGCAGAGCCGACATTATAGGATGACAGTGCCCTGTTTACGAGCGGTGAATTTTGCGCATTTAGATACTTATCTACAAACTCAATATTGAAATTAGGGCGGTTTACCATTGCTCTGATTTTACCGCTTCCCACTTCCATAACTACCGCCGCACCGCATTCCACATCAGAAAGCGCTATGTCGGTAACCTTTTGAATATTGTTATCAATACTCAGGGCAACTCCATTTTTATAAAGTGCAGTATCTCCTAAAATTTCCACCGATGCACCGGTCAGTATTTTACCTAAGGAATCTGTCCAAAATACCGCATCAACCGTTTCTTCACTATATAAAAGCTCATCATAAGCAGCCTCTATACCGCTTACTCCGTGATTTTCGCTATCGGTATAACCTATAAGTTGGGGTGATGCATATTCTGACAAACCATCACTATATATTTTAACGCATTCTATATCGTTACACTCAATTTCTTCTTCTATCTCGACCACTGCGGGTTTATTTGATTTTAATGTATTAAGCACACCTTCCAGTCGCTCATCTTCAAAAAGCGCAGCAGAAATAGCGGTAATTCCAAGCGGTGTGGGTGATACAACCGCCAATAGTTTATAAGAACTGTTTGTTATGGCATTAAGATTTTTATCGAATATACTTCCCCTGATATTACCTAACTTTATACGGTAAGTGTTAGTGTATTGCCGGGCATTTACATATGAATCGGCAGCTATATTATAAAGCCGTAGTACACACGAAAACATAAACACTACCAAAATAAAAAACACAATAAGAATTCTGAAATCAAAACCGTTTTTTCTCAATAATAACGCCGCCCTTCAGGTAAATTATTACCCAAAAAGGCGGCTTTCATTAAATTTCTTTTATTCTGAGCAACGAGCCTGTTTTTACTTGACGTTGGAAAGGTATCCTTATTTTCATCATTGGATGATTTGCCATATCTATTTCTTCGTGTTTTTCATTATATAGATTTTCTGCCGATACCACAAACGGCCTGCTTCCCGACTCAAGACAGTCGAATATCTGTCCCTTTAAAAACTTGTTCTTGACAGTTGCAATTATTTCACCGTTTTCATATCCGTCGACAACAGCGCCTACGCTGTAATCCCGAACATATCCGGCATTCGCATATGTCTGAGAATTCTCCGGGCGACCAAAATAAAAACCGGTTGAATAATTGCGATGACTAACCTTATTGAGTTCTTCGGTTACCCATTCCGGTAATTTCCAGTTTTCCCCCGCGTCTTTAAGTGAATTAAGTGCGCCGCGATACGCGTTTGTAACAACCGACACATAATAGTGTGATTTTGCACGACCTTCAATCTTTATGCTATCTATACCTGCATCGCGCATTTCTTTTAAGTGTTCCGCCATACACAAATCATTTGCATTAAGTATATATGTTCCCTTATCGGTATCGGTAATATCAAAATACTGACCGGGGCGCTTTTCTTCCATCAAAGAATAACTCCAACGGCAAGGTTGAGCGCAATCACCGCGGTTAGCATCCCTGCCTGTCATATAACTTGAAAGCAAACATCTTGCCGAAAACGATACACACATAGCCCCGTGTGCGAACGCTTCTATTTCGAGCTGACTGGGTGTTTTAGCGCGTATCTCAGCAATTTCCTCAAGCGAGAGTTCGCGTGCAAGAACTATTCTTTTAGCACCCATATCATAAAACGCATTGGCCGTAACGTAGTTTACAATGCCTGACTGTACAGATACGTGCAAATCGCAGTCGGGCGCATATTTTTTAACAAGGCCTATGGTTCCGATATCTGCGGCAATAACCGCATCCGCGCCCAAAGAATTTATATACTCTAAAAAAGCGGGTAAACGCGGAATTTCATCGTTATGTGGTAAGGTATTACAAGCAACGTGTACCTTAACACCGTGTTTATGGGCATATTCTATGCCTTGCTTTAAATCTTCTTCGCCGAAATTGTTAGCGGCGGTACGCATACCAAACTCTTCACCCGCAAGATATACTGCATCGGCGCCGAAATCAACCGCTGCCTTAAGCCTTACTATATCCCCTGCGGGACACAAAAGTTCGGGTATCTTTTCATTAGTCAAAATATTCATAAATCCACTTATTCTCCCGTTTTAAACGGTCTATAGTTGCACTTTGCTGAGCACCATTTTTGTGATAGTAAAATTCACCGAATTTATCCGATACAAAATAGTAATAAGGTGAATTTTCGGTTGGATAAAGTGCCGCCTTTATGGCATCGATTCCCGGTGAACACAAAGGTCCGGGCGGCAAACCTTTGGCAGTATAAGTATCATATCTGCCGTCATCATATATGAATGAATTTCCGTAATAACAGGTCGGTGAAGAACCGAGTGTCGGGAATTCATTACTGTTCAGTCTGTTATAGAAAACCGCCGCTACATTAGGCGCTTCGGCTATATTTCCGCCCGTTTCCATCTGAATGATGGATGCCATTGTCATAATCTCGTTTATTGTATAGCCCTTATTTCTTGCGGTTTCACGCATTTCTTTGGTGAAACGCTTCTCACACTCTTCAAGCATTTTTCTGACTGCTAATACCGCGCACTCTTTTGAGTCATAAGAATAGAAATTATATGTGTCGGGAAAAAGATATCCCTCCAGTTTATAATAGGTTTTCTCTATATTAGCACCTTCAAGCAACTCTGACTCGGTGCCGACTTCTTTAAGTGCATCAATAAAATCTTCTCTTGTACATACTCCCGCATTTTCCAACAGCGTAGCAATACCGGGTACGGTTACCTTCTCACCGTCAACGTTCTTTGTATAATCGTTTATTCCCGTTCCTTCGGGGATAACAACATTCTTTGTCTCGGCTTTAGCACCCTGTGTCATAAGAAGTTCTGCTAAATCGCCATATCCGATTTCGTTATTGAAGGTATACACACCGTACGAGTATTTAGCCGAGTTACCGTTTATCTTGGTATAAATTATAAACGCAAGAGCATTATTAATTGCGCCCGATTCTTTAAGTTCGGCTGCAATCTGTCGCGTAGACATACCCTTGTCAATCTGTACAACTACTTCCCTACCGCGACCTGGTCCGATACCTAAATATTCTCCGGTAAAAATAATAAGAGATACTGCTATAAAAATTGAAATTAAGAAAATAGAAACAACCCAGATTGCCGATTTTATCGCACTTTTTTTCTTTTTTTTCTTTTTTTTCTTGGCATCTTTTTTAATTATTTTTACTATGTCTTCTTGTGTTGTGTCTTCACTCGAAGTAATTATATCCTCGAAAAAAACTTCATTGTTTTCCGAATTGTTATAGTTGTTTTCTTGCATTATAACACTCCTAATAGCATCTCATATCTTCACTTATTTTATCTGCAGTAGCATCTCCGCGTATAAGTCTTACAAGATGCAGTCCAAAATCCGATGCCGCTGCGGGTCCGTATGCTGTTAATATATTATCATCCACACAAACCGGTATTTCTATATAGTTTGCACCTTTAAGATGGTTCTGAAAGCCCGGATAGCAAGTAGCACTCCTGCCTTCAAGCAGACCTAAATTGCCCAGAACTGAAGGCGCGGCACAAATTGCTGCCAAAATAATGTTATTTTCTGCCGAATACATCAAGATATCTTTAAGCTTTTCACTCTTTGATAAATTTAGTGTTCCCGGCATACCACCAGGTAAAACGGCAGCGGTTATATCTCTTTTTATTGCCGCATCCATATTGGTGTCCGCATTAATGATTATACCGTGTGCACCTTTTACTACGGTACTTTGGATACCCACTGTTTTTGTGGGTATATCGGCACGGCGCAAAATATCTATAACGCTTACCGCTTCTATTTCTTCAAAACCGTCTGCTAAAAATACATATACCATATTTTACCTACTTAAAATAAATTTTTAACGAGTGAAAGTATATCATCCGCAATATCATCTATACTGCGTGGCTGACCATCCTTAGCGCAGGGAACAATTTTCCAATCAGAAAAATTTGCGGTAAACAATGCCGCTTTTCTGCAATGCTCAAGATAATCGACATCTTTTTCGTGGATATCCTTTTGTCCACCGTTATCATCATATCTCTTTTTCAAAAGACCTTGGGAAACTTCGGTTGGCATATCAAGAAAAATCACCAAATCGGGTTTTGGTATCCCTATTTTTTTATATTCGAAATCGTAAAGCCAGGACAAAAAATCTTCCCAGGCATCTTCCGGTAATTTAGAAGCCTGATGAACGGCATTTGAAGTGGTATATCTTCCGGCCACTACAGTACCGCCATTATTATAATAACCACCCCAATTAGTTTTGTAGGAAGCATAACGGTCTACCGCATAAAAGCAAGATGCGGCAAAAGCATTTACATCATCGGGTTTTGAACCGAATTTTCCCGACAAATACATTTTTACGAGAGCACTTGAATCACTTTCGTAATCGGGAAAAGACACCGTTTTACAATCTATGCCTGTTTTTTTAAGGTTTTGCGGCAAAAGTTCAAGTTGGGTTGACTTTCCGCTACCATCAAGCCCTTCAATAACTATAAGCTTACCCATTAAAAATTACTCTCCTACCTTTAAATCGGTATAAAACTCTTTGACTTCCTTAGCCTTACCGCAAGACATTTTACCTTCAGGACAAGCACCATTCAAACACGGCGGACCTGCCTTTTTGAAAATTTCGGGAGCAACATTTTTTACAAGAGAGAGCATTTGATTGGCTACATCCTGAATTTCCCATTGAGCACGGCGGCAACAGCGATGACGGAAGAAATTAAGCAGACTACGACAGTTCATTGTAACTATCATCTTTGTTTCACAAGCATTAGGCAACACAAATCTTGCATCTTCGATTGCCTTCTTTTCGGCTAATCGGTCGGCAGTTTTTTCATCCTTACCTTCATTTATAAAATCTGCTTTATGACGGGCTTTTAAGGCATCTGTCAATTTATTATAATATTGCTGGTCTTCTTCCATTGCCTGTAAATAAATTTTCTCTATTTCAGGGTCCTTTGCAATTTCAGGCGGAGTGACAAATTCAAATTTATTCTCCGCCACATACCGTTGGCTCTGTACCGAGAATGATGCAATACGGTGTCTTGTAATCTGTGCTAAAAGAGCACGGGAAACTCCTTCAATACCAAATGTAAAAGAAGCGTGTTCTATGGGGCTTTCGTGTCCTATTTCAGAAAGCATCTCAACAAACGAAGCCGCTTTTTCATCGGTAAGTCCGCTATGTACCGTATCAATAGTAGCGGGACTATAGCAAAGCTTCGCCGCACAAGCAATAGTTTTTTCAGGGTCAGGGGTATGAGCAATTAATGTAACTTTAGCCATTACTGGTCACTCCTTAGAACATAATTAATCAATTTATTATAGCAAATATTTTATATTATATCAACATAATTTTTGCTCAATCGACAAAATAAAAACCGAACTCCGAAAAAAGAGTCCGGTTTACATTGGTTTTATGTTTTTATTGTTCTTTTTCCGCCAATTTATCAAGTCTTAAATTGCGGAAATACATAACAATATCAGCGCCTACCATTATAAAATTAAGCACATAGAAGAAAAGCACATACCATTTTTGTCCGATTTGTGACATATAAACAGGATTAACAAACTTTGAAGCAATACCCGCAATATAGCCAAAGAAAATAAGGCAGAAAAAAGAAAAACTTTTACCTTTTGTTGTACGCGCTTTGTACGATTTTATTACGTTAAGCGGCCACGAAATTCCAAAACTTACTATCATAACAATTTCTAATAATTCTGCCATTTTTTACTCTCCTAATTAAATATTTTTTCTTTTAAATACTGCTTTGCGGCTTTTTTTATTTTCTCTATTATTTCCTTATCGGCAGCAACGCCCTCATTATCAACAGGAATTACATTTACCTTATCAATATCGCCGTTTGTAAGAGTTGCGAACCAGATAATCCCTGCTGCAAACCTAGCGTATGTAAAGCCGAGATGGAACCCATCTCTTGTTATGTTAATGCCGTCTTTACTGTTAAACTCGAGCAAATTTCGGCGCAAATATTGTATAAAAGGATCTACCGGTATCATAGGACAGTTAATAAGGTCAGCGGCATATTTATAGCCTTCTACAACCGCTTCATACATTTTTTCACTGCTATCTTCAAAATCACTCTTGTAGCCATCCTGATATGCCCAGGTATGTTGAATATAAATTTTGGCATCAGGCTGATATTTTTTAACTTCATTATAAGGATTTTCAAGATACGGCACATAGGTTTCTTTTTTGAAACTGAAGTGACTTGCCTGTTGCATTGTTATGACATCATATTTCTGCATTGTAAGAGCTTCTTTAAGTGTAATAGGTCTGATTGTCTCAGCATTAAGCTCATAACTATAATCAGCCAAATCGTTTACATAACTATCCCAATGGCGTTCAAGCGAACAACCACCTATATATAGATTGCGACACTCGATTTTTTCTCCGGCTGATTCTGCGATTGCATGTAACTATTTATGTGGGTCCTGTGTAAAACTGTTACCAATACTTAAAATTTCCAAAAAACTCACTCCTTTTTGTTTATTATATTATAGAACAGACGAAATTTTCAAGATTTTTTCGATAAAAATAAAAAAAATACAATATTTTGTGAAAAAGTTCTTTTTTTATGACAGGTTTTGTGGTATTATGTATGTTGTAAAATAATCAGGGGGTTGAAAATATGTCAGAAATCAATTTTAAACACACACCTTTCGGCGACCTTGCAATAATCAGTATGCGCGGTTGCGAAGATATTTCCGCAAAGGTGGACTACTATCTTAAACAATGGCGTGGTGCAGAAGAAGACCAGTCATTTGTTATTCCTGCTAACTGCCCACGTTTTGGCACAGGCGAAGCAAAAGGTGTATTAAATCACACCGCCCGTGGTCTTGATGCATACATAATATGCGACTGTTTCAACCACGGTGTAACCTATAAAATGTACGGACAGACAGTCCCTATGAGTCCCGATGACCACTTTCAGGATTTAAAACGCGTTATTGCAGCTTTCGGCGGTAAAGCGCGTAGAATTACCGTTATTATGCCAATGCTTTATGAAGGCAGACAACACAGAAGAACAAAAAGAGAATCGATGGACTGTGCTATGGCTTTGCAAGAGCTTGTTGCAATGGGTGTTAAAAACATCATTACATTCGATGCTCACGACCCGCGTGTACAGAACGCTATTCCGCTTGATGGTTTTGACAACGTAACTGCCGCTTATCAGATGATTAAATCATTACTTCGTGCAGTACCGGATATTAAGCTTGACCGCGAACATACTATGATTGTTTCCCCTGATGAAGGTGGTATGAGCAGATGTATTTACTACTCTTCAATCCTTGGTCTTGAACTCGGTATGTTCTACAAACGCCGCAACTATTCAGTAATCGTCAACGGCAAGAACCCGATTGAAGCGCACGAATTCCTTGGCGCCGATGTTAAGGGTAAAGATTTAATCCTTGTTGATGATATGATTTCTTCCGGCGAATCTATGCTTGATATTGCAGCCCGACTTAAAGAACGCGGCGCTAACCGTATATTTATCTTCTCAACCTTCGGTCTCTTTGTTGAAGGATATGACAAGTTTGATGAATATTATAACAACGGTTACATTGATAAGATTTTCACTACTAACCTTATCTATAACGAGCCCGAATTACTCACTAAACCCTGGTATTCAAATGTTAATATGTCAAAATACATCGCACTTCTTGTTGATACTCTCAACTATGATAACTCAATAAGCAAACTGCTTGACCCCGCAGACCGAATTAAGAAGATTGTTGACGAGTATAAGAACAAAAACAACTAAAAAATTAAAAGGCAACACTAATGAGTGTTGCCTTTTTTCTTGAGTTTTAGTTTTATTTTTCTTAAAAGAACAGTGAAATCATTGTTTCGCAAAGCGCAATACATTTTGTATTTTAGATTATTTACCGAATATTGCTCCCCTTGTCTGCTAAAAGAAACAACTACACCTATAATCATATCATCGGTAATTCCAAACTCTTTTTTAAGGAGATTGTCACCACGCATAATATAACCATCTTTATTTTTCCCTATCACTCTATGTAATATAAATTTGCCGTTTTCCAATCTGTAAAGCGGCAAATCGTATTTTTTAAGCGGTAATACCGCTTTTTTTAATGTTACGGTGTCGCGACCACTTTTAAGCATAGGATGCATACTATTGCCATTAGGGGTAAAGGTTGCCGTTCCGCCACCCTCCAGAACAGTCTGTATGGTGGGTAAAAGTTCTTCCAGTTTTACCGTTTTACCCATTTGTTTCACCGCTTTTCATTGTATTATATGAAAGCTCTGCCGCGCTTATATCCATATTGCAACGCAGTTTATAAACAGGTGTTGCCGATAGCAGCTTATCCATAATAGATAAAAGCGTGTCCATTTCACTATTTGTAAGTCTTATAGGCGTTTGTTCAAGAATTAAGGGAATGGCTTCGGCAACCGATAATCTGCTTATACTGTTTTCTTTGGCGCGTTCAATAAAGCAAATACCGCCCACCTTTGCTCTTGCATTAATATTTATTGGGTCCTTGCCGCTGAACGGAGTGCCGTAAGCATAAACCGCACCATCTATGTAACGAAGAGCGGGTTTATCATCATTAAGTATAACCGCCCTATCACCTAAGAGCTTCAACCAAAGCTTAGTATGGGTAGATTTTCCCGTTCCGCTTTTAGCAGAAAATAAATATGCTTTACCATCTACCGAAACACAGGAAGAATGAAACATCATACCGCCGAATTTTAAGAGTTGATGATGAAACTCATTACCTACAATCACATATTCATACTCATCTGTATATTTATCGGTTTTGAATTTTTTTATTGCCGCATCCAACTGCTCATCGGTTGCTTTTACGCAAATATCAGGCTTTACAGCCTCAATTATTAAATATTTTTGGGCACGCTCTATTGTTTTTGCATACCTTAATGACATTTCTACATTAAGGCCGGCAATATTATATAAAGCCATATATTTACCTACCTTCTTCTACGGTTAAATAATAAAAGTAGTCTGAGCATTTGCGCGAGTGACACAAGAAGTGCTGCAACATAAGTCATCGCCGCCGCTGAAAGAACTGTTTTGGCGCCCCGCATTTGTTCGAAATCACCCAGAATGCCACCTTCTCCAATGGCATTGACCGCGCGTCTGGAAGCATTGAATTCAACCGGTAGCGTTACAAGCTGAAAAAGCACTACCAGGCCAAACAAAATAATTCCTGCCGTTACAAAAACCGGTGCATTAAACAAAAGTCCTAACAACAACAGTGGCCAGGATAATCTTGAGCCGAGTTGAGTGGCAGGTATTATTATTGCGCGTATTTTGATTGGCAAATAGTTACGCGCATATTGAACCGCGTGTCCCGCTTCGTGTGCAGCAACACCTACCGCAGCTACCGAATTACTGTCATATACACTTTCCGACAAACGAATTACATTTGTCCTTGGGTCATAGTGGTCGGTAAGACTGCCTGCAGTACGTTCTATTTTAACACCGCTGACACCGTTCAGACTCAATACACGTTCTGCGGCTTCAGCCCCCGTAAGTGCGCAATATTCTTTTGAATATTTACTAAAGGAAGACTTAACAAATATTTGTGCAATAACAGAAATGAGTATTGCAGGTAATACAAGCACAATATAATAGTAATCAATTCCATAATAAAACGGCATAATAACTCTCCTTTATAGAATTATATTCTGCTCACTTTGCTTATTTTATACGTTGAAAAGGAATTCTACAACATCTCCGTCAAGCATAACATATTCCTTGCCTTCTGTTCGCACAAGTCCTTTTGTTCGAGCGTTTGCTATGCTACCGCTTTCATCCAAATCTTTATATGCAATTACCTGAGCGCGTATAAAGCCGCGTTCAAAATCGCTATGGATTTTACCCGCCGCCTGCGGTGCTTTAAGGCCATTTTTGATGGTCCAGGCTCTGACTTCCTTTTCCCCTGCAGTAAGAAAAGAGATAAGTCCCAAGAGTGCATAACTTTTTTGAATAAGTCGGTCAAGACCCGAACTTTCAAGTCCCAATTCAGCCAAGAACATTAGCTTTTCTTCGGTGTCCATATCTGCCATATCGGCTTCAATCTGTGCGCAAATCGGTAAAACCTGAGCGCCTTCTGCTGCCGCTATTTTAACAACTTCCGCAAAATAACGGTTATCTTCAGGTTTAGCATCGGTAAAGTCGGCTTCACTCATATTAGCGGCATAAATTATCGGTTTACTGGTTAATAAATTTAAAGTGTCCATAACAGCCTGTTCTTCATCGGTAAGTGCCATACTTCTTGCCGAATTTCCACCTTCAAGCACAGAATACAGTCGTTTTAAAAAGTCTAACTCGCCCTGTAAAGTCTTATTGCCTTTAAGGTCTTTTGTTGTTTTGGCAATTCTGCGTTCCACCATTTCCATATCGGAAAATATTAATTCAAGGTCAATGGTTTCAATATCTCTTACAGGGTCGATAGAACCTTCAACGTGGATAATATCATCATTTTCAAAACATCGTACAACGTGAACTATCGCATCAACTTCACGTATGTTTCCCAAAAATTTATTTCCAAGACCTTCGCCTTTTGAAGCTCCCTTTACAAGACCTGCAATATCAACAAATTCAATCACCGCAGGAACAATAGGTGGCACTTTATCGCCTACTGTATACATCTCAGCCAGACGGTCAAGTCTGCTATCGGGTACTGCAACAACTCCCACATTCGGGTCAATGGTACAGAATGGATAGTTTGCGGCGCCTGCCCCTGCGTTTGTTATAGCATTAAAGAGTGTAGATTTTCCAACGTTTGGCAGTCCTACAATTCCTAATTTCATAAATTTTTCACTCCATATCAAGATTGTTCAACACCTATTATATAATTTAATTAAAATTTAATCAAGAAAAATAGAAAAAAATCTTTATTTTGTGATAATAATATTGTATAATTATGTCAGAAATCCAAAAATCAGAAAGGATGACCAAAATGGCGCAAACATTTTCGGTGTCACTCGGGAGAATAATTAAAGAGCATAATCTTGAAACTGTATTTTTACCCAAAGATGCAGACGATATATTAATAACAAGTTCGGATGTCAACCGTCCTGGCCTTGAAATGATAGGCTATTACGAATACTTTGACAATCAGAGAATTCAGATACTCGGTAAAACAGAAAACTCTTATCTGGAAACACTGTCTGAAAACGAGTTTCAGAAAATCGTTGAAAAACTTTTTCAAAGCGCTCCCCCTGCCGTTGTTGTTACACGCGGTCACACTATTGCTGATAAGCTCAAAGTTTATGCGGAAAAATATAATATTCCTCTTCTCAGAACCGCTGTTGCTACATCGGAATTTATGGCTTCTTTGATAGCATTTTTAAATTTACAGTTAGCTCCGAGAATTACGAGACACGGTGTACTTGTAGAAGTATACGGTGAGGGTATATTGCTTTTGGGCGAAAGCGGTGTCGGTAAGAGTGAAACGGCTATTGAACTTGTTAAACGCGGTCACAGACTTATCGCCGATGATGCTGTTGAAATTCGCAAAGTCTCAAGTAAATCTCTGGTAGGCTCTGCACCAGATAATATACGACATTTTATTGAACTGCGCGGCATAGGAATTATTAATGCCAGTCGTATATTCGGTGTAGGTGCGGTAAAACTTACTGAAAAGATTGATTTGATTGTCAAACTTGAACCGTGGGATATAAACAAAACATACGACCGTATGGGTCTTGAAAGTGAAACCACTAATATTTTAGGACTTGATATTGCTTCACTTACAATACCCGTAAAGCCTGGTCGTAACCTTGCAGTAATTATCGAAGTTGCTGCTATGAACAACCGTCAGAAAAAGCTTGGCTACAACGCTGCAGAAGACCTGCTCAACAAACTTGGTATGGGTAACGGCGATGATGCAGCTAATACTGAAGTAAAAGCTTTTTAATATAAAAAATTAATATGAAGGGAAAATAAAAATGTACTGGTTAGGAATTGATTTAGGTGGAACAAACATCGCAGCAGGTGTTGTCGATGAGAATTATAAAATTATAGGTCGCGGAAAGGCAAAAACAGACCGAGCTTTATCAGCCGAACTTATGGCGGATGATATGGTAAAGGCTGTCAATATGGCTATTGCCGATGCCGGTATTAAAAAAGAAGAAATTGTTGCTATGGGTATTGGTTCCCCCGGTGCGATTGACCCGACAACAGGTACTGTAATTAGCGCTGCAAACCTTAACTTTAAAAACACTCCCCTTTGCCAGATTTTAAAAGACAAAACAGGTTTCGATTTCTACATTGAAAACGATGCAAATGCTGCCGCTTACGGAGAATTATTAGCAGGTGCCGGCAAAGGCAAAAAAGAATTAATCGCCGTAACTCTCGGTACCGGTGTTGGCGGCGGAATTATCATTGATGGAAAAATCTTTTCAGGTCATAACCACTACGGTGCAGAACTTGGCCATATGGTAATTATGCACGGTGGTGAAAAATGCGGTTGTGGCAGAAAAGGCTGTTGGGAAGCCTATGCTTCGGCTTCGGCGCTTATACGCCAGACTAAAGAAGCTATGCTTGAAAACAAAGACAGCATTATGTGGGAAATCGCAGGTAACCTTGATAATGTAAGCGGTCTCACTTCCTTTGACGGTATGCGCAAAGGAGATAAGGTTGCGACCGATGTTGTAAATAAATATATTGAATATATCGCAGTAGGTATGATTGATATTTTAAATATCTTCCAACCTGAAGTTATTTGTATCGGCGGCGGTATTTCCAAAGAAGGCGACACCCTGCTTAACCCCATTAAAAAGTATCTTACAGATGGCGGTTACGTTACAGGTGTTGCTAACGCTACCGAAATTAAAATCGCAGAACTTGGAAACGATGCCGGTATAATCGGGGCTGCATTCCTTTGCAATTTATACAAAAAATAATTAAATCCCGAAAGGATTTCTTTTATGAATAAAGAGCACATTACTGCCTTTTTACAGAAAAATAATATATATTTTTTAACAGACGAACCCTTGTGCCGCCGTACCTCCTTTAAGGTCGGCGGCTATGCCGATTTTATGGTTTTTCCGAAAGATGAAACCGAAATTTCCCTTATTGTAGAGTTTTGCAAGGAAAACAATGTTTCTCTTACCGTTCTCGGTAAAGGTTCAAATGTTCTGGTTTCTGACAAAGGTATACGTGGCATTGTTTTATCAACTGAAAAAATCTGTAATATTGAGTGTTGTTCCGATGGCACAGTATGTTGCGGTGCCGGTGTTTCACTTACGGCATTATGTCAGTCGGCACTTGAAAACGGTTTGTCAGGACTTGAGTTCGCTTACGGCATACCGGGAAGTGTAGGCGGTGCCGTTTATATGAATGCTGGGGCTTACGGCGGTGAAATCAAGGATATAATTGTTTCGGCAAAGGTGTTGCAAAACGGAGAAGTTAAAATTATCTCTAATGCTCAGATGAATTTGGGATACCGAACTTCAATCTTTAAAACCGATAGTTCTATTATAGTTTCTGTCGTTTTCCGCCTTAAAACCGATAAAAAAGAAGCTATAAAGGCGCGAATGACAGAATTTATGTCTCGTAGAAAGGAAAAACAACCGCTCCAGTATCCGAGCGCAGGTAGTACCTTCAAGCGACCCGAAGGCTTTTTCGCGGGTGCCCTTATTGAAAAAAGCGGACTTAAAGGTTTTAGTGTCGGTGGCGCTCAAGTCAGTGAAAAACACGCAGGTTTTGTCATAAACAAAACTAATGCCACCAGTAAAGATATAAAAGAACTTATCTGTCATATCCAGGAAAAAGTATATTCCGACAGCGGCGTTATGCTTGAGCGTGAAGTAATATACTTGGGAGAAGATTAAAATAACGGAGGACCAAAATGTCGTTTTCTTATGAATTGAAAACAGAATTATGTGGTATTAAAACCGCCGCTTGTTGCCGTCTGGCAGAATGCTACGGTATGATGCTTTTTGCGCATTTTTTTGATAACAATAAAATTTCGATTCTGAGCGACAACCCATCGGTGCAGAAAAATTTTGCCTATTTAATAAAAAAATGCTTTTCTGCAGATTGTGATTTATCTTCTTCCAACGGAAAAAAGCCTATGTATAAAGCGGAAATCACCGCTAAACATATTGTATCTGAAATTTTTCAATCTGTAACGGCTTCCCTTCTCCAAAAAATTTTAGAAAAAGACTGTTGCCGTGATGCATTTATACGCGGTGCATTTTTATCCTGTGGACATATTATGAATCCCGAAAAAGAATATCGCGCAGAATTCAGGGTAAAAAATAAAGACTATGCCGATTTGCTCGAAGAAATACTTATCAACCGCGATATTAAACCTTTTAAAACGCTCCGCAATAATTCTATAATTTTTTACTATCGTAAAAGTGACCGTATTGAAGACTTAATAACGGTTATGGGCGCGGGTAATATCACTCTTCATCTTATGGACCTTAAAATTATGAAGGGCGTTAGAAACAACATAAACCGAAAAAACAATATTGAAGATGCTAACACATCGAAAATGATAGAAGCTTCAATATCCCAACGCACCGCTATTAAATATCTAATTGACAGCGATAAATTTGGTGTATTGAGTGATGATTTAAAGGAAATAGCTCTTTTAAGGATGGCTAACCCCGATGCATCGTTAAATGAACTTAGTCGTTTATGTAGTATTTCAATTTCAAAATCAGGTATCAATCACAGACTTAAAAAAATCGTTATCACCGCCGAAAATTTAAAAAACAGGAAGTGAGTTAAATGAGTTTTGTACATCTGCATGTTCATACACAGTACAGTCTTTTAGACGGAAATTGCCGTATAAAAGACTTAATTGATGCTGCAAAACTTAAGGGACAAACTTCGATTGCTATCACCGACCACGGCGTAATGTACGGTGCCGTAGAATTTTATAAATATGCTAAGCAAGCGGGTATTAAGCCTATTATTGGTTGCGAAGTTTATGTCGCACCCAGAAGCCGTTTTGATAAAGATAAATTCTATGACAGCGAATATAATCATCTCGTTTTGCTATGCAAAAATGAAACCGGCTACAAAAATCTTATTAAATTAGTTTCGGCTGGATTTACAGAAGGCTTTTACAGTAAACCGCGTATAGACAAAGAGCTCTTATCCGCTCACTCCGAAGGACTTATTGCCCTTTCTGCCTGTCTTGCGGGTGAGTTACCGCGTCTTATTTTAAAAGATAATTATGAGAAGGCAAAGGAAACTGCATTATGGTTTCAAAAGGTATTTGGTAAAGGCAATTATTATATCGAAATTCAGGACCACGATATTTTTGAGCAAAAACAGGTAAACTCAAAGCTCATACAATTATCAAAAGAGACCAGTATACCACTTGTCGCGACAAACGATGTTCATTATGTGAATAAAGAAGACAGCGATGCCCACAAGGTATTACTTTGTATACAAACAGGCAAAAAATTAAGTGATGATAACACACTTGAATTCCAGACCGAAGAATTTTATTTAAAAAGCGAAGATGAAATGCTCTCTGTCTTCCCGAATGTCCCAGAAGCCATTCACAACACCGCACTTGTTGCTGATGCTTGTAATTTCGACTTTGAATTTGGTAAAATTAAGCTTCCTGTTTTTGATATCGGAAACAAAAACCACTATGAATATTTCAGAGAAAAATGCTATGAAGGATTATACAAAAACTATGGTAACAATCCTGACAGCAAGGTTATAGAAAGACTGGAATATGAACTTGAGATAATAAACAAGATGGGTTATGTTGATTATTATCTTATAGTGCAGGATTTTGTAAATTATGCCAAAACACACGATATCCCCGTAGGTCCGGGCCGTGGAAGCGGCGCGGCAAGTATCGCGGCATACTGTATAGGAATAACGGGTATCGACCCTATAAAATACAATCTGCTTTTTGAAAGATTTTTAAATCCGGAACGTGTTTCAATGCCGGATTTTGACATCGACTTCTGTTTCGTAAACCGCCAGAAAGTTATAGATTATGTTATAGAAAAATACGGCACAGACCGAGTTGCACAAATCGTTACCTTTGGTACTATGGCGGCTCGTGCTGCTGTACGTGATGTCGGTCGCGTAATGGATGTGCCATACGCTTTATGCGATAAGGTTGCAAAACTTATTCCACAGGAACTAAAAATCACCATTCCTGTGGCTTTGGAAAAATCTCCAGAACTCAAAAATCTATATGAAAACGATGAATCTGTTAAAGCCATAATCGATATGGCTATAAAACTCGAAGGTTCGCCGCGAAATGCATCTACACACGCGGCAGGTGTAGTTATTTCGGACAAAGCGGTTGATGAATATGTACCGCTTTCAAAAAATGATGATGCCGTTGTCACTCAATATCCTATGACTGTTCTTGATGAATTAGGTCTTCTTAAAATGGACTTTCTGGGACTGAGAAATATTACCATCATTGATGTGACAGAAAAGCGCATACGCGAAGAAGAACCCGATTTTGATATTGAAAAAATACCGCTTGATGACAAAGAAACGCTGAAAATGATGGCAAATGGCTATACCGAAGGTGTTTTTCAGTTTGAAAGTGAAGGAATGAAAAACGTTCTCAGGCAATTTGTTCCGGAAAATATAGAAGATCTTATTGCTATTTTGTCTCTGTACCGACCGGGGCCTATGGATTCTATTCCAAAATATATTAATAACCGCCACAATCCTTCGGCAGTTACCTATGCCCACCACCTGCTTAAGCCTATTTTAGACGTAACCTACGGTTGCATCGTTTATCAAGAACAGGTTATGCAAATATGCCGTAGTTTAGCAGGTTATTCATTTGGTCGTGCCGATATTGTGCGCCGCGCTATGTCGAAGAAAAAGCACGATGTTATGGAAAAAGAACGCAAGGCGTTTATATACGGAGAAACCGACCAGAACGGAAATGTTGTGTGTGAAGGTGCTATAAAACGCGGCGTTCCGGAAGACGTAGCGAGTGCCATTTTTGATGATATGTCGGCTTTTGCTTCCTATGCTTTTAACAAAGGCCATGCCGCAGCATACGGTGTAATTGCATACAGAACAGCATATCTTAAATGCCATTATTCATCACAATATATGGCGGCACTTTTCTCAAGTGTACTCGACAGTGCGGGAAAAATTTCACAGTATAATACCGAATGCAAACGGCTTAATTTGAAATTATTACCGCCCGATGTAAACAAAAGTATGTCGGATTTTTACGGTAAAGACGGTGAAATACGTTTTGGACTTTGCGCTATAAAAAACATAGGCACAGGGCTTATTGAGCGAATAATAACTGAACGTAAAAGCGGTGGCAACTTTACTTCTATGTTTGATTTTTGTTTGCGCGTAAGCGGTAAAGATTTCAACAGAAGAGCATTAGAAACCCTTATAAAAAGCGGATCAATGGACTCTTTAGAAAAAACGCGTAAACAAATGTTATATTCTATTGATGCAGTATTGAATGCCGTTGACTCTGAAAAGAAATATCGCAATGCAGGTCAGATGAATTTGTTTGACCAGACAGAAGAAGATAACCATTTTTCCTTACCCAATATTGAAGAAATGCCAAAATCGGAATTGCTAAAGCTTGAAAAAGAAGCAACCGGCATTTTTCTTTCAGGTCACCCGTTAGAAGAATATATGGGATATATAAAACAGATAGGCTCTGCAAAAACCATAGATATTCACGGCGGCAAGTACAAAGATGGACAACGTGTTAGCATAGTAGCACTTATCAGTGGCGCCAAAATCAAAACGTTAAAGAGCGGACAAATAATATTTTATGCAACCGCCGAAGACCTTTACGGTTCTATAGACATTACAATATTCAACTCTGCCTATGCAAGTTATAAACATTTACTGACTGAAAGCAATATTGTTATTTTAGGTGGCAAAATATCAGAACGCGATGACAAACCAACCGAGCTCATTTGTGACAGTGTATCCCCTATCACAGAAGAATTCAAATCAATAATTCCAAAAAAGGAAAAAGTATTATATATAAAAGTTCCGACTCTTAATTGTGAGAAAACCGAAAAAATTAAACAGATTTTACAGGCATCCCCTGGAAAGACATCTGTAATAATTTACTGTGAAGACACAAAAAAGAAATTTTCTGTGCCTGAAAGTATGAAAATTGATGGTGCCGGCGATATAATTAACAAGATTTCAAAAGTTGTTGGTAATTATAACGTAAAAATGGTTGAATAATTTGAAGTTATGATTTATAATTTATATAATTAATGTAAAGAAGGTATGAAACTTATGAAAACTATAGGAGTTTTAACCAGTGGCGGCGACGCTCCGGGTATGAACGCGGTTGTGCGTTCGGTTGTAAGAAGCGCTGTTTCTATGGGTATGAATGTTAAAGGTATAGGTCGCGGTTACAACGGTCTTATTGATGGTGAAATTTTCGATATGAACATCCGCTCGGTTTCTGAAATAATTCATCGTGGCGGTACTATTCTTTATACTGCAAGAAGTCCTGAATTTAAAACCGAAGAAGGTATACAAAAAGCAGTAGCAACCTGTAAAAAGGAAGGTATTGAAGGTATCGTTGTAATTGGAGGCGACGGTTCTTTCCGCGGCGCCAGAGAGTTATCTCTTCACGGTATTCCCTGCGTTGGTGTACCGGGTACTATTGATAACGATATTTCTTCTACAGAATATACAATCGGTTTTGATACTGCTATGAACACTGCTATGGAAATGATAGATAAACTGCGCGATACAACCCAATCGCATGAACGTTGCAGTGTTGTTGAGGTTATGGGTAGACATGCCGGTTGGATTGCGCTTGAAACAGGTATTGCTGTTGGTGCTACATCTATTTTGGTGCCTGAAGTTAAATTCGATTTGCAAAAAGATGTTATCGACAAAATAATTAAAACCAGAGCTACCGGTAAAAAGCATTTTATAATTATTGTTGCTGAAGGCGTTGGTAAAACAACAGAGCTTTCTAAAGAAATAGAAAGAATAACTGGCATTGAAACACGTGCTACCGTTTTAGGCCACGTTCAACGCGGTGGCAGTCCGACTGTTCGTGACAGAGTTATGGCAAGTACAATGGGACATGCCGCGGTTAAACTCTTAAGTCAGGGCATTGGTAACCGCGTTGTTGCATATCGCGGCAATTCTATTGTTGATTTCGATATCTATGAAGCGTTGAATATGGAAAAACCTTTTGATATTGAATCATACAATATGGCAAATGATATTTCAGTTTAATATTTTCCGTTTAGTGTGACAATTTGTTTGTCACACTATTTTGCAGCGGGGGGTGAAATAATGAATTTTGTTAAACGAACTTGGGCGGAAATTAATATATCTGCCCTTCTCAACAACTTGCAAATCATTAAAAAACATTCTGATAACAAAGAAATTATGGCCATTGTCAAGGCGGATGCCTACGGCCACGGTGTTGAGTCTATTGTTCCGGCTTTGCAAGAAAACGGTATTAATAGTTTTGGTGTTTCCAACATTAAAGAAGCTATTGAATTGCGCTCTCTTGGTGTTGACGGAAGTATTTTAATTTTAGGATACACCCCTATAAATTGTGTTAAAGATTTATCTGAAAATAATATATCTCAGGCCGTTTACAATCTTGAATATGCTCGAGAATTATCGACTGCAGCAAAAAAAGAAGGTTTATGCCTAAACATTCATATTAAGCTTGATACAGGAATGGGTCGAATAGGTTTTGATTGCCGCAATAAAGACCTTGCCGAAATAGGAGACGCCGTAGCAGTAGCAAAACTTCCCTGTTTATGTGTCGTGGGTGTTTTTACCCATTTTGCCGAATCGGATGATACGTCAGATAATGCTATTGATTTCACCAAACAACAAATAAGCCTTTTTAAATCGGCAATAAAGGTACTGAACGATAACGGCATAAACCCTGAAATGCGTCATTGTAACAACTCTGCCGCTATTTTTACGACAAATAATGATTTTAGTAATTTATGTCGTCCGGGTATCATTTTGTACGGTTTATCCCCTTCACCCTCGGTCAAAATTGATGGGCTACAACCTGTAATGTCTTTTAAATCTGTAGTCAGTATGGTAAAGAAAATTAAAAAGGGTGACTCTTTAAGTTACGGCCGTACCTTTACAGCAGAAAAGGATATGCTTATAGCTACTGTTACTGCCGGTTATGGCGATGGTTACCCAAGGAAACTCTCTTCAGTAGGCAGAGTTATTGTCAACGGCCACACAGCAAACATCCTGGGAAGAATATGTATGGACCAGTTTTTAATAGACATATCAGATATTAAAGATGTTAAAATTGGTGATACGGTCACTCTTTTTGGAGAAGATATTACGGCGACCGATATTGCCGAAGAGTGCGACACTATTAACTATGAAATTGTTTGCGGAATTTCAAAACGTGTTCCAAGAATAGTTATAAAATGAAAAGGAGAATTACATAATGAAAAAGTTTTTAAGCGAATTTAAAGATTTTATTACCAAGGGTAATGTCCTTGACCTTGCAGTCGGTGTTATTATCGGTGCTGCTTTCAAGGATATCGTAACAAGTCTTACTGAAAACATTATCCAACCGATTCTCGACCTTATAATTAAGACAGAATTTGGTGCAAAATTACTCATCAAAGGCAGCGGAGAAACCGCGGTTTATCTTGAGTACGGTAAATTCTTATCATCGGTTATCAATTTTATTATTATGGCATTTATAATCTTCCTTATTGTAAAGACCGTTAAAAAAGCCGAAGAATTAGGAAATAAACTTGCGAAACTGGGCAAAAAGGAAGAAGAAGCCGTTGAAGAATTGGCACCCACCATTAAAACCTGTCCGTTCTGCAAAAGTGAAATTGCTTTTGATGCAACCCGTTGTCCGCACTGCACATCCGTTCTTGATGAATAATTTTAAAGGATGCTTAAAGCCCCGCTTTAAGCATCCTTTTTTTATTGCGCTATTTCACTTTCTATAAGCATAAGTCTATTATATTTAGCTACTCTGTCACTGCGGCATGGTGCACCTGTTTTAATCTGACCCGCATTTGTTGCCACCGCTATATCAGCTATTGTCGTATCCTCTGTTTCACCCGAACGGTGTGAAATTACAGGGTTATATCCATTTTGTTGCGCCATCCTTATAACACGCAAAGTTTCGCTTAATGTGCCTATCTGATTTGGCTTTACAAGAATAGCATTTGCAACATTCCGCTCCATTCCATAACACAATTTAACGGGATTTGTAACAAATAAGTCATCGCCAACTAATTGAATATCCCGCCCCAATATCTCGGTCATAATTTTCCAGTTGTCCCAGTCATCTTCCCCCAGACCATCTTCTATGGATATAATAGGATATTTTGAACACAAGTCCTGATACATTTTTATAAGTGCTTCTCCACTCATATTAACATCTCTTTTAGGCAAATGGTAAACCCCATCCCCTTGATACCACTCGCTTGAAGCTATATCGAGGGCTATTTTAAAATCTTCTGTGGTAAATCCTGATTTTTCGATTGCTGTGCAAATTATTTCTATGGCCTGTTCATCGTTTTTAAGGTCGGGTGCAAAACCGCCTTCATCACCAACACCCGTCATATTATATTTTTGCAATATCTTTCCCAATGTGTGATACACTTCACTGCAACAACGCATACCTTCGCTAAAGGTTGTATCCAAAAACGGCATTATCATAAATTCCTGAATATCGATATTGTTTTTTGCGTGTGCGCCGCCATTCAGAATATTCATCATAGGTCGCGGCATTCTTGAGGCATTTAAGCCGCCCAAATATTTATAAAGTGGCAATTTATGCGATTCTGCCGCCGCTTTAGCTACAGCCATTGATACCGCAAGCATAGCATTAGCACCTATATTACATTTGTTTTCAGTACCATCTAACTCTATCATTTTATAATCGATTTTTTCCTGTTCATCGGCAGAAATGCCGCATATAGCCTTACTAATATTTTCATTTACATTCTTAACCGCTTTTTTTACGCCTTTGCCGCCATAACGACTTTTTTCATCATCCCTGAGTTCATATGCTTCATATGCGCCGGTAGATGCTCCTGATGGCGACAAAGCATATCCTACACTCCCATCGCACAATGTTACCTTTGCAGCAACAGTCGGGTTGCCGCGCGAATCCAACATTTCAAATGCTTCAACTTTATTTATATTTCTTGACATTTTAATTCTCCTTTTTATTACCTTATAACCAAAGCATTTGCAAAATTCAAAAAAATATTATTAAGTATTTCTTTTTTCTAATAATTTACTCTTCATTTTTTTGAAATATTATGTTATAATATTAATTAATTATATATTAGGGAGATTTTAGTTTAATGGAAATGATTGAAAATTCATTGAACAACAATATAATTTGTGGCAGAAATCCGGTTCTTGAAGCTATACGCTCGGGCAGAGAAATAGACCGCTTGGTTGTTGCTCACGGAACCGGTGGTGGTTCTGTTACTGCGATAATTGCAAAATGCAAGGCAAAAGGTATTTTGATTAAGGAAGTTTCTCCGCAAAAATTGGATTTTTTATGTGGCGGGGCTTTACACCAAGGCGTTGCCGTTATGTTTTCTGCTCAGGAATATTCTACTGTAGATGACATTCTCGAATGTGCAAAAGTCCGCGGTGAAAAACCTTTTATTATTATTTGTGATGAAATTCAAGACCCACATAATTTAGGCGCTATTATCAGAAGCGCCGAAGCCGCAGGTGCTCACGGAATTATTATTCCTAAACGCAGAAGCGCTTCACTTAATGCTACTGTTGCAAAAAGTGCAAGTGGTGCGCTCGAATATATGAAGGTTGCGCGAGTCACAAACATCGCAAGTGAAATCGATAATCTGAAAAAATCGGGTGTATGGGTTTTTGGTGCCGATATGGACGGTAAGCCGTATAACGATTTTGATTATGATATGCCTGTTGCAATAGTGATTGGTAACGAAGGAAACGGTATTGGAAAACTTGTTGCGCAGAAATGTGATGAAATTATAAGTTTACCGATGAAGGGAAAAATCAATTCTCTCAATGCCTCGGTTGCCGCAGGTATACTTATGTACGAAGTAGTAAGAAAACGAGGATAATTTTTTGAAAGGATATGGGGGATAGCAATGGGATTGTTTGATAAAACAAAAAAAGGTAAACACGCGGACAATTCTGATTACATAACCGAACAAGAATCGGGTCTTAAAGATCCGTCTTTTATACACGTTTCTCCACACGTTTTGACCCCTGAGGAAGTTTTAGGTAGTAATTCTAAGCCTAAAAAGGCCACAAGAAATATACCTATGCAGAAAGGAAATTCTGTTTCTCCTCTGGAGGCTCTTAAAAACAGGGTTAAAAGTAATGCACAACCCTCTACCGACACAAAACCTTTGGTTGCCGCTACACAAACCGACCGCGTTATGCCAACGGAGAGAATTACCGTTAAAAAAGCAGATGATGGTAAAAGTCTGCTTGATAAGTGTATGCCATATATCGCTGATGGCGGCGGCGTTAAGAATGCCGATAAACCCGTTTATGAGCTTGATAGTATAGAAGATATTATAAATGCATCTGAAAATAAGGCTGCGGAATTATTAAAACAACTCAACAGCCTTAGCAGTGTTTCTTATAGCTCTCTTTCAAAATCCGAGCCGATGCCGGAAAATACACCGGCTACCGAAAAAATTGAAATGCACAAGGAAGAGAAAAAAGAAGTACCTATTCCAACTATTTCTGATATAGATAAAACCGATGACTTTGAACAAAAAACCGTACAGTTTGATGCGGTTAATAATACAGAAAATTACGAAGATATAACAAGCGGTACCAAGATAATTGACCTTTCGAATGAAATGTTTGAGAAAGAACAGGAACAACCCCCTACCCTTCTTGTAAATCCGTTCCTGATGGAAAACGAATCTTTCAAGGTTGATGATGATTACTTTAGCTTTAGTGATGCAAAAAGAATCGGTACGTCACTTATAAACCGTCTTAAATCTTCACGTACGCGACTACTTCTTACTTTTATTTTCGAATTGATTCTGGCAGCACCTTTGATTCCAACCATTCACGATATGCTATATGTAAATCAGATGTTTTTTGGTATTATAAGTTCTGCTGTTTTTGCGGTTATTTGTCTTATTAACTATGACGCTTTTACTGCAATAATTTCACTTTTTAAAAAGCAGTTCATACCCGAGAGTGTCTCGGGTATTCTTGGGGTTTTCTCTTTACTATATTCACTACAATCATTGATTTCAGGTAAAAACCCTTATTACATTTTGTTGTTTGTAAGTTTTACCTTCATCTTTAAAACCATCGCTATGTTTATGCGCGACTCGTATATATTTGGCAATTTCAAAGTTATTGCATCCAGAAATAAAAAATTTGCGCTTAAGTTTATTGATGACAGACAAATAACGTTTGCAATGGCAAAAAATTCTGTAGATGGCGATGTTCTTGTAGGCATTGATGCTCCGTGTGTAAATGTCCATAATTTTATGAGAAATACCGAAATAGATAAAGTCACAAATAATTCTTTTTCTGTTTTCGTTTTAATTTCTGTGATTATTTGCTCTATAATCGGTATTTTTTACGGTATATACACCGCATCACTAAACGGTTTTCTTATGTCAATTACCGTATTTTCTTCATTATTACTTTCACCCACAATATTATTTACCGACATTTTACCCCTTCGTTCTGCTTCAAAACGACTTAACCGTTTGGGCGGAATGATTACCGGTAGTACTGCCGCAAAAAAAATCGAACTTGCAAATGCCGTAACTTTACGTTCGTGCGATTTATTTCCCAGCGGCACAATTTCTCTGGCAAATATGAAGGTATTAGACCCAAATAAAATAGATGATACTCTTTTACTTGCTGCCGCCATAACAAAACAAATCGACAGTCCATATCACGCTATCTTTTCTGAAATTGCCAAATCGGGTGAAAAAGAAATCCCTGTTGCCGATTCAGTTAAATATGAAGAACGGCTTGGTATTAGCGGTTGGGTTGGAAACAAACACGTATTTATCGGAAACCGTACTCTTCTTGAAGCTCACGGAATTAAAACACCATCGCTTGAAGTTGATAAAAAAATACTCCGCGCCGGATATTTCCCGGTTTATGTTGCAAGTGATGAAAAGCCCTGCGCCTTGCTTATGGTTAAATACAACGTAAGCGAAACACTTGCATACGAAATACAAAAGTTATGCGCTTCGGGTGTGACGTTGCTTGTGGATACGTGCGACCCAAACATAACAAAGGAAATGGTCTGTGACTATTTTGGGCTTTATCAGGAAACGGTTTTTGTTATGGGAAGTTCGGGTGCGCAACTTTATAAGAACTCATCCAAAGCAGAAGATGATATTTCTTCGTATGCCGCCCACAAGGGCTCGGGAGAAGCGTTTATAGCCATTTTCAATGCCGCTGCAAAAATTAAACGTAGTACCGTTTGGCTTAGAATTGCCCATATTATTTCCGGTATCATAATGGCAGTTATTTTTATTTACAGTTCTTATCTTAATCAGGTTTCCCCTATTAATTCGGGTTCAGCTTATCTTTATATTCTAATTTCACTTGCTTTATCATTTATCATTCATCTGTTTAACAAACCGTAATTTTTTCAAAACCGGGGTGTTTGTATGAAATCTTTTTTAAAACAACATATTAATTTATCTAAAGACGAAAATGTTGTTTTTTGGGCGGCAATAAGCGTTTTTTTACCGTATTACTTTTCAATAGTCGCAATATCGATTTTATGTTTTTATATCATTATTAAAACAGATTTTAGAAATACTGTTTTCTCGCATTTGGGTTCTTTTCTTATTCCCGTATTTTCGATATATTCGGCTATTCCCGCCATCATTTATAAAAACCTTTTAGGTGTTGTTTGTTCTGTATTTTTTCTCGTTTTGATGATATTGGGTTATTATCTGCGCAGTATAATGACAACAGAGCTTTTCGAAAACACGTTGGACCTTATTTGTGTAACTTCGGTCTTTGCATCCGGTATTATCATCTTAGAAAAAATTATATTTTTCAAGGTGGAGTGGCACCGTTGTTTTGGTGATTTCTTTAATAATTTTTATACTTCACTCTATTTTCATCCAAACTATCTTGGTTCAATTATGGCCGCAGTAATTCTTATATGCGCGTATAAAGTAGTACTGCGCGGCACCGATAAAAAATATTATTATGCTATTGCGGCTCTGTCCGGTGTAACTGTTTTTCTTACAGAAAGTATGTTTGCCTGGATAGAAGTTCTGGTTGGCCTGTCAATTTTGCTTTTGATAGCAAGGCGACATCAATTATTAAGTATTATGTTTATAGTTGTTGCTTTTGCGGCAGCGCTACTTTACACCTCACCTGAAACCTTTGAAAAATTCCTTCCGCGAATTCTTCAGGCAGACGGTACTTTTGATAATCGTGTTATGATTTGGGACCTTACCATCGAATCAATTAAGCAAACTCCTTGGTTTGGTCGCGGATTTTTCACATATTATAAAATCAGTCTCGGCAATCCAGCCGCTTATCAGACAACCCACGCGCACAATATATTTTTGGAATCCTTACTTAGTTTTGGTATAATCGGCTCAATTATTTTGGTCGTTATCATATTCATTTTATTTTACAGAGTGGTGCTGTGTAAAAACTTGCTCCGTAAAAGCACCATAACAGCTTTGATTTTCTCTATAACGGCGGCAATACTCATACACTCCATCGTTGATATGACTATGCTTTGGGTGCAGACAGGTCTGCTTTACTGTATAATAATGGGCGGTATCGGCGCAGATGAGAAAAAAATCAACACCCTTTTTAGTGAAAGATTTAAAAAAAATTAAACTACATACTTTAGTTTTTGAAGGAGAATATATATATGTCTGAAAACAAGAAGTTTTATATCACTACTGCAATCGCTTACACATCCCGTAAACCGCACATTGGAAATTCCTACGATATTGTACTGGCTGATATGATTGCCCGTTACAAACGCATGATGGGTTACGATGTTTATTTTATGACCGGCTCTGACGAGCACGGACAAAAAATTGAAGACTGTGCTACTGCGGCAGGTATTTCTCCGAAAGAATATGTTGATGGTATATCAAAACAGATACGCGACGTATGGGACTGCTTAAATACAACATATGACCGTTTTATACGCACCACAGATGATGACCACGTAAATTCGGTTAAAAAAATATTCAAGAAATTATATGAACAAGGCGACATTTATAAAGGACATTATGAGGGAAAATACTGTGTACCATGCGAGTCTTTTTTCACTCCTTCTCAGTTAATTGACGGCAAATGTCCTGACTGCGGCCGTGATGTTACCGACTCCAAAGAAGAAGCTTACTTCTTGAAACTCAGTAAATATCAAGATAAACTTTTAGAGTATTATGAACAAAATCCCGACTTTATCAAACCCGAATCCCGTAAAAACGAGATGATTAATAACTTTTTAAAACCCGGGCTTTCTGACCTTTGCGTTTCCCGTTCATCTTTCAAATGGGGAATCCCTATCGATTTTGATGACAAACACGTAATTTATGTGTGGATAGATGCTTTATCTAACTATATAACCGGTATCGGTTATGACCCGGATGGAAGCGGCGAATTGTTCAATAAAAACTGGCCTGCCGACCTTCACGTTATAGGTAAAGATATAGTTCGTTTCCATACTATTTACTGGCCTATTATTCTTATGGCTCTGGATCTTCCCTTGCCTAAACAAGTGCTCGGTCATCCGTGGGTGCTTTCCGGCGATGACAAGATGAGCAAATCTAAGGGAAATGTTTTATATGCCGATGATTTAGCCCATCGTTTCGGTGTCGATGCAGTAAGATACTATCTGCTTTCAGAAATTCCTTACGCGCAGGATGGCACCATAACCTACGAAACTTTTATTAATCGCTTTAACAGCGACCTTGCAAACACATTGGGTAACCTTGTAAACCGCAGTATTGCTATGACCAATAAATATTTTGACGGTGAAATTTTAAAAGATTTTGAGAGCATTACCGAAGACTGCGACAAAGAACTTCTTGCAACTGCAGAAGATACACTGAGTAAATATTATAAACTTATGGACACCTATCACAACGCTGAAGCCACCGAAGTAATTATGAATTTTGCTAAACGTTGTAATAAGTATATAGATGAAACTACACCTTGGGCATTGGCAAAGGATGAAGCATCAAAACCGCGACTCGCGGCCGTTCTTTATAACCTTTTGGAATGCATCCGTATTTTAGCAATATTGCTCACACCGTTTATTCCTGAAAGTTGTGAAAAAATATTTACACAACTCGGAACTGATAATAAAACGCTTGAAATGTTTACTGTTAAAAATTATAAAGTCGGTGAAGCTGTAGCTTTATTCGCCCGTATTGATTTGCAAAAAACATTAGATGAAATTGCAAAAGAAAACGAAGAAAAAGAAAAAATGGAAAATGTTGCTACTATTGAACAAATTTCTATCGACGACTTTGCAAAAGTACAGTTATTAACCGCTAAAATCACCGAATGTGAGCCTGTACCGAAAGCCAAAAAACTTTTAAAACTCACTTTAAATGATGGTTCAAACAAACCGAGAACTGTTGTTTCCGGTATTGCCACGTGGTATAAACCCGAAGACCTAATCGGTCGCACAATCATTGTTGTAGCAAATCTTAAACCCGCAAAATTATGTGGAGTAGAAAGTAATGGTATGATATTGGCCGCAGATATCGGTGAAGACGCTAAGGTAATATTTGTAGATGATATTCCAGCCGGTTGCAAGATAAGATAATGACAGATTCTTTTATTTTTGATACTCACGCACACTATTATGATGAAAAGTTCGATGGCATACGCGATGATTTATTGAGCAATATGCCAAAAAATAGTGTTGGCGGAATTATAAACTGCGGTGTTGATATAGAAAGTTCTGAACAATGCATAAAAATGGCGGAAAAGTACGAATTTTGCTTTGCAGCAGCAGGATATCATCCTGAAAGTATTAATAATGATACCGTTATAGATATTTTTTCGCTGGATAAACTTTTAAGGCATCCCAAAACTGTTGCTTTGGGTGAAATCGGACTCGATTATTATTGGGATACTCAGTACAAAGAAAACCAGTGTAAACTGTTCGAACAACAGCTTATATTAGCAAATGATTATTCCCTACCCGTTATTATTCACGACCGCGAAGCGCATAAAGATACCTTAGATTTAGTTAAAATATATAAACCAAAAGGTGTATTTCACTGTTTTTCGGGCAGTACAGAAATGATGCGGGAAATTATAGGTCTTGGTTTGTATATCGGTATCGGCGGAGTTATAACATTTAAAAACGCAAAAAAAATTTGTGAAATCATTAAGGAAACACCCATTAATAAAATTTTACTTGAAACCGATGCTCCCTATATGGCCCCTGAACCACATCGTGGCAAAGTAAATAATTCTGTCTATATCAGTTTTATAGCACAGAAAATTTCTGAAATAAAAAACATTGATTACAACAAAATTTTGGAAATTACTACAAATAACGCCAAGAGCCTTTTCGGCATTAAATAATGAATAAATCACCCCGTTTCGCTAACAATAATAGCGGAAACGGGGTGATTTCACATGGATAACAAAAATAATAATAATAATAATAATAACAATAATAACATCAACAAAAATAATAACAATTACAACGATAACAAGCAGAAGAAAGACCAAAACAAGAAAAACGATATAAATAGTCAAGATAAAAACAGACAGAACGACCAAAACAAAAACAATAATAACAATTATTAAAAAGCAAAAAAATTAGCACACCTAGAGTGTGCTAATTTTTTATAATACTTTAGATAAAAAGTCTTTCAATCTGTCGCATTTAGGATTACAGAAGAATTCAGCAGGTGCATCTTCTTCCATAATTATACCTTCATCAATAAACAAAACTCTATCTGCCACTTCACGTGCAAATCCCATTTCGTGTGTTACAACAACCATTGTCATGCCATCACGCGCAAGGCCTTTCATAACTTCAAGTACTTCCCCTACCATTTCGGGGTCCAAAGCGCTTGTTGGCTCGTCAAAAAGTAACATTTCAGGTTCCATACAAAGAGCTCTTACTATTGCTACTCTTTGCTTTTGTCCACCGGATAACTGTGAAGGATAAGCATCTGCTCTATCAGCAAGGCCTACCCTTTCTAATAGTTCCATCGCCTTTTTTTCAGCTTCTTCTTTAGATTTACCAAGAAGGGTTGTCGGCGCCTTTGTCATATTCTGAAGAACTGTCATATGTGGGAATAAATTAAACTGTTGAAAAACCATTCCCATTTTTTGACGGTGCAAGTTTATGTTAGCTTTCTTATCGGTAATATCCATACCGTTAAAGAAAATCTTTCCGCCTGTAGGCTCTTCAAGTCGGTTTAGGCAACGCAAAAATGTCGATTTACCGGAACCGGATGCACCGATAATTACAACCACTTCACCACGCTTGATTTCGGTATCAATGCCTTTGAGCACATTAACTTTACCAAATGATTTTCTTAAATCTTCTACTTTAATTATTGTATCGTTAGTGGTCACTCTTACGCAACCTCCTCTCAAGTAATCCTACAAGCCAAGAGAGAATTACAACCATTATAAGATATATAACCGCAACACTTATTAACGGTATAAAATACGAGAATGTACGTCCAGCTATGGTATTACCCGCCTTTGTAAGGTCGGTAACACCAACATAACCTGCAACAGAAGTTTCCTTTAATAAAGCAATAAATTCGTTACATAATGTGGGTAATACAACCTTAAACATCTGTGGTAATACTATGTACCACATTGTCTGAAAATAGTTAAATCCAAGACTGCGACCCGCTTCAAACTGACCGTTATCAACCGACATAATACCGGCGCGGAAAATCTCGGCAACATATGCACCTGAGTTTACACCAAACGCAAAAATTGCAACCGGAACACCGTTATCCGCCGATGCAAAAATTATAAAGTAGCATATCATAAGTTGCACTACAACAGGAGTTCCACGTGCAACGGTCAAATAGAATTTACAAATTCCATTAAGAAAAGCCAGTATGTAATATCCTATGCCACCGCGAAGTTGCAGAGTTTCTCTATTTTTATCAAATGAAGTACGAATTGCCGCAACAATTATACCGATAACAACACCTATAGCTAAAGCGCCAATCGTTATAATAAAGGTGTTTTCTAAACCTTGCACTATAAATTTATATCTTTCGCCTTCTATCATAACGTGATAAAATTCGCTATAAAGGTCAACAAAAAAAGTGGATATTGTGCTCCAAAAAGAGTCAAACCACGCTAAAATATTGTTAAGCAATTTTAAGTTTCCTTTCCTTAAAACTCAAAAACAGGGCGGAATAAAATCCGCCCTGATATATGTGCGAAATTTAATTATTCTTTAGGAAGATAATAGGGGTCAAGATCTTCGATTTTACTGATTTTTCCATCTTCCTTAACTATAACTACCTGAATACCGGTAGCATAAGATGCTGAAAAGTCAACCTTTTCAATTCTGTCATTTGTAACAGTCATACCTGCCATACCCATTGCATATTTACCGGTCTGAACACCGGGAATAATTGAGTCGAAAGCAACGTTTTCAATTACAAGGTCGTAACCGAGTTTATCGGCAATAATCTTGGCAACTTCTACATCAATACCATAGTACTTATCGCCATCGATATACTCATAAGGCGGGAATTCTGCGTTTGTAGCCATTACAAGATTGGGCTTTTCGGTATCAACGGCCTGTACCGGTACACCAACAAGAGCTTCTCCTGAACCATTGATATATTTATCAACAATCTTTTTAATAGAACCGTCAGCAATGAGATTGATAAGAGCAGCATCAACATCCTTTTTCAAGGTACTACCCTTCTGGAAACAGATAGCATAATCTTCCATTGCATATTCAGTCTCAAGAATTTTAAGACCTGTGTTTGCTGCTACATAAGATTTAGCAGGTTCGTTATCAATGATAACGCAATCAACTTTGCCGCTCTTGAGAGCTTCTACTGCCAAAGCACCGTTATCGTAACGGGTAACTGCATCTTCACCAAAATCGCCTGATGCATAGATATCACCTGTAGTTGTGGTCTGTACACCGATTTTGATAGTGTCTTTCTCGGAACCGCAACCTGCAAATAAACAGGTGATCATAAGTAATGCTAATACAAGTGCTAATACTTTTTTCATTGATTTTTCCTCCAAAAATTAATTTTGTGAATACACTATACCACTAAATCAATAAAAATGCAAGTGTTTTTACATATTTTTTTAATTTTTGTGAAAAATATGCAAATTATTTCAATTTTTTCTCATATTTATGCATTTTTATTGCATATTATTGTCTTTTACCCACATCTCACCGACAAAATCCCCCTTGATAAAGAACTTTAGTTATGGTATATTATTTAGAGTGATTATATGGAGGTGATTCCGGTGGAAAACACAAAAACAATTACTACTAATAAAAAAGCCTTTCACGAATATTTTGTGGTTGAAAGTTTTGAAGCTGGAATTTCTCTTTACGGTACTGAGATAAAATCTATACGCGGTGGTGCAGTAAATCTTAAGGATGCCTGGTGCAGTGTAGATGATGGCGAACTTATTATAAAGCAGATGCACATAAGTCCTTATGAACAGGGTAACATATTTAATAAAGACCCTATAAGACCCAGAAAATTGCTTATGCACAAGCGCGAAATAATAAGGCTCGGTTCACTCGTTCAGCAACAAGGTTTAACGCTTGTTCCCCTATCAATTTATTTTAAGGGGTCGCTTGTTAAAGTTCAGGTAGGTTTATGTAAAGGTAAAAAACTTTACGACAAGCGTGCCGTAGCGGCAAAACGTGATGCAGACCGTGATATTGCAAGAGCAATAAAAGAGCAAAACCAATAATTTATTCACTAAAACGGGATGTCGTAGGCGCTGTCCCTACACTTCTACCTATTTCTTCTTACCTATTACTTCTTACTTTATATATGGGGGCGTAAAGGTTTCGACAGGGATTTTGAACCAAGATAAGCGAGTAGCGGTGCGGAACCGCTTTAAAATCCGTAAACTTAAAATTAACTGACAACAATAAAGTTGCATTAGCTGCCTAATCAGGCGGCCGTCTGACCGAAAGGTACCGCGGGTTCGGGAAGGCGTCAATTAGCGGTGAAAGTGAACACCCGAGAGTCCTGTAGGGTGTCACGGCTTAAAGGACTACTGAATATAACGGTTTGATGTTTGACAGTTATATTCGGGAAATTCAACAAACATCTGCACTCGGAGAAAGTTTTGGGAATTAATTTTTGGACACGGGTTCGACTCCCGTCGCCTCCACCAAAAAATTCCAGGAACTTAGTGTTCTTGGAATTTTTATTTTACTATATTATCACAAAATATATTTTTAGGGGATGATGCTATGATTATTCTTATTACCGGAGCCTCGCATACCGGTAAAACCGCTTTAGCACAGCAGATATTAGAAAAGTATAAATACCCTTATCTATCAATAGACCATCTTAAAATGGGGCTTATCCGTAGCGGAAATACCGCGCTTACCCCTATGAGTTCCGATGATGAATTGACCGAATATCTTTGGCCGATTGTATGCGAAATGATTAAAACTGCCATTGAAAATAAACAAAACTTAATCGTCGAAGGTTGTTATGTGCCTTTTGACTGGCAGAAAGATTTCTCCCATGAATATCTTGAAAACATAAAATACTACTGTCTTATAATGAGCGAAAACTACATAAAAAGCCATTTTAATGATATTAAGAAATACTCGAATATAATCGAAGACCGATTGGATGATGCCGATTGTACATTAGACAATATATTGGCCGAAAACCAAAAACTTTTAAAAATTTTCAAAGCATATAACGGAGATTACATTCTTATTGATGATAAATATGAAATAAATATAACATTGTAGTTACTTTATTATCCTTTTCTGTTGACTTTTACTTTTGTTATATAGTATATTTATCTTACAAAAAAACTTTGAAGGAAGTTGATTTTATGAACATTTGGAGACTTATTCAATGCGGTGATGACACAGTTACTGATTTTGCTATTTGCGAACTCAAACGCTACATACGCACAATGGACCGTTCCGCTATCGTTGATGTAATTCTATGGAAAAAGGGTTATGAACTTAGCGGCAAAGGTATTCTCATTGGTATTAATGATGAATTAGCAACTTTAGTACCCGAAGTAGAAGACAATGAACTTGATGATGCCATTGCCATAAAGGTGGAAAACGGCAACGGTTACATTACCGCTTCTAACCCAAGAAGTGTACTCATTGCAGTATACCGCTTTTTAAGAGAAGTTGGTTGTTCATTTGTACGCCCCGGCCCCGAAGGCGATATAATTCCTGAAAAAAATGCTTTGGAAGATACAGTAAATGTTGTTGAAGCTGCTTCTTACCGCCACCGCGGTGTTTGTATTGAAGGTGCACCAAACTTTGAACATATTGCCGACCTTGTTGACTGGTTGCCAAAAAATGCTATGAACGGCTATTTCACACAGTTTGGAACGCCAAGAGGTTTTATACGCCGTTGGTACAATCACACCTATAATCCTACTATGGAAAATGAGCCCATTACCGATGATGAAATTGAAGGCCTTGTTATAGCGCTTGAAAACGAAATATTCCGCCGCGGCCTTATGTATCACACAATAGGCCACGGTTGGACCTGTATTGATGCATTTAACATAAATAATAAAAATGACTGGGTTCGTGGCCAAACTAAACCCTGTCCGGAATATGCTCAATACATAGCCTTAATAAACGGCAAACGTGAACCATTGCCAAGAAATTCTCCGGGAGATACAAACCTTTGCTATTCCATGCCCTATGTTCGCAATGCTATGACAGATGCTGTTGTTGAATATTGCAAAACACATCCCAAAACCGCATATTTGCACTTCTGGTTAGCAGATGGACTTAACAACCATTGTGAATGTGAAAACTGTAAAAAAATGGTACCTGCAGACTGGTATGTAACAATGCTTAACGAGCTTGATGAAAAACTTACCGCAGAAGGTCTCGATACCCGCGTAGTATTTCTTATCTATGTTGACTTACTTTGGGAGCCACAGCAGGTAAAAATTAATCATCCCGAGCGTTTCACACTAATGTTTGCGCCTATTACAAGAGATTATTCTAACTCGTTTAAGTTAGATAAATTGGTAGATTTAGATAATTATGAGTTAGCTCCTTATGTCCGCAATAATCTACCTATGCCCTATGCAGTTGAAGAAAATGTTGCAAGACTCCGCCGTTGGCAAAAAATGTTCGGTGGAGATAGCTTTGATTTTGACTATCATCTTATGTGGGCACACTACTCTGACCCAAGCTATATGCACATTGCACGTATTATGTACGAAGATATGGTAGGTCTCGAAGACATAGGACTTAACGGTATGAACAGCTGTCAGGAACAGAGGATTTTCTTCCCTTCCGGTATTGTTATGGAAGTTATGGCACGTGCTCTATGGAATAAAAAAGAAAGTTTTGAAGATATATGCGCCGATTATTTTGACCGTTGCTACGGAAAAGACGGTAAGAAGGTTTATGAGTTCTTTGATACGTTGGGACGCTTGTTTGATGCTCCTGCTTTGCGCGGTCAAGCTGTAATTCGTGCCGACGGATACGATGGCGCTTCCCAACCAGACGGAAGTGTAGACCGTGATTCACAACTTGCAGCTCTTAGAAAAATTAAGCCTACTATTGAAAGTTTTTCTAAAACCGTGAGCGAAAATAAAAATCAGGAAAATTACGGTCTTTCGCAGTCTTGGTTCTATTTAGAACAATATCTTCCCTATGCCGATATGTTAGCCGATGCATTTATTGCAAAATTTGAAGATAACAATAAGTTGGCATACGAGTTATATGTTAAATTCAAGGACTATATTTGTGAAATTGAACCCAGAATTCATAGAGTTTTTGAGGTATATGAAGCGGTTTGCAGTTTAAATAAATTCTTCCCCGAAGAAAATAATTAAGATAAAAGGCACGCCTGTTTTTGACAGGTGTGTCTTTTTATCTGCCTTTTTTTACGAATTTTTTAAAATATGTTGCAAAATATATCGAACTGTGATATACTCTTTTCACCACACAAAATTGAATTATGTAATTTTTCATACAAGAACGGGCATTTTACTATTAGTAAAAATGATGACTCCCGTTTTCCGTTTTTGTATGGAACAACATTCGATTTTGTGTGGTAACAAATCGGAGTCACATTTTTCGGTGTGTGTGACCTTTCGTTGCGCACACTTTTTTATTTTCCATATATTATAAAGTTCCCTTTTTATTGACAATATGCGCTTATTTTGGTATAATTACAGTGTATTTCTTAGCCACTTTTTTGATGGGGAGATGAAAAAATAATGACACAAAAGCCCTATTTCAGCATTATAGTCCCTGTTTATAACGCAGAAAAATTTCTTGCATCTACAATTGAAAACATACTCTCTCAATCATTTTCTGATTTTGAGTTAATTTTAGTTAATGACTGTTCACCCGATAATTCCGCATCTATTTGTGAAGCGTATGCCGAAAAAGATAAACGTATAAAGGTTATACATAATGATACTAACCGCGGTCCCGGTGGGTCGCGAAATGTCGGTTTAGCTGACGCAAACGGCGAATATATAATGTATATGGATTCTGATGATACGGTTTCGGATAATATGTTGGAAACCCTTTTCAATGAATCGGGGGCAACAGATATAATTACCTTCGGTATTAATGTATTACACACAAACGAAAAAGGTAATGTTATTTCCAAAGAAGTTCTCGCATCTGATTTTTTTTATGCCGATACCCGAGAAAAAATCGGAAATGCTTTTTATATTCTCAGTACTGCTAAAATTTTTCAGTACGCTTGTAATAAAGTGTACCGCAGAGATTTTCTTAAATCTTCTGACGTATATTACGAAGATATGCGCCTTGGTGAAGATTTCTTCTACAACATTCAACTTTTTGAAAAAGCATCAACAATAAAATGTATGTCAGATGCTTTTTACAACTATATAAAGCCTACCACCCAAACCCTTACCACTTCCTACTCTCCCATCTTTTTCGATTTGGCAAAACGGAAGTTTAAAATGGAAAAGGCTTTTCTCTCTTCTATGAATTGTCAAAGTGAAGATACACTTAACCTGGTATATTTTAATCATATGAAGCATTTTATTTCAGCTTTAATACGGAATCAATCTGCTTCTTCAAATATGAATTTATCAGAAAAAATCAATTTTGTTTCTGAAAAGCTTCGCGATGAAACAATTGCTGAGTTATTAAACAACTATAAACCACGCGGTCTTCAGAACAAGTTGATTTTTCAGGTTTTAAAAACAAAAATTCCGCTTTTATGTCTTATGACTGCAAAGCTTATTTCAATCGTTCAAAAGAATGTACGATAATTTAAAAGGATGTTATGCAATGACTTTTTCAAGCACCAAAAATTTAAAAACGTTACTTACCGCTATCTACTTCGGTTTTTTAACGGTTTATCTTATATTCCGAGATGTAGTTCCGCTTTACTTTTTAATCAAGAGTCCTATTCTCTCGGTATTTATTTTTGTTTGCGGATTTGCCTTGATCATCTGGGATTTACTTGGCGATGCAAACTGTATTAAAGGCCGTCCCGCAGATTTCTTTGCCGCTTTTATAATTATTTGCGTTGTTTCAAGTATTATAAATTATAAATATGGTATCGCAAGTAATTTAAAATGTATTGCTGCTATGGTACTTGAATATTTTGTTTTCTTTAGTATCGGCGCTTCAGGTGGTAAAAACAAAATTTTCAAAACCGTTCTCAACACTCTTGTTGTTACTAGTTTTGTTCTAGTGGTTTTTTCCATATTTATGTATATATTTTCAATAGATTATACCGTTGTAGCTCCCAGCAATCCTTCTCTTGAACAAGGTTTCAATACTACCTGGGGCAGACTTTGGGGGGTTTTCTATGACCCTAATGCAGCAAGTTATATTTCCTTGGTAAGTTTCTTTGCATCTTTTTATTTTATGTATTGCTACAAAAAGGTATGGGCTTATATTCTTTACAGCATTAACGCTCTATTCCAGATGACATTTGTTGTATTGACTGTTTCGCGCTCGGCTCCGATTATAATGATTTTCGCACCTATTATGTCAGCGTTATACCCATTCCTTGCTTTCTATAAAAATAATATTAAAAAAGCGCTATATTCACTTCTTATTACTGTAGCTATTTCCGGTTTAATATTTGGTTTATATCAAATGATTAGTTTCGGTATGCCGTATATTAAGTCCGGAATTCTAAAAGCTTCCGGCATTAACGGTCGCGAAGCTGTAGTAACGGCTTATGATGATTTCTATATAAGTACAGGAACTAAAATCAAAAACGTAGATGCCAATCATATTTTTGTAAGCAACCCCGAGAATTCTGAAAAACCTGTAAGTTCAGAGAAGCCTGTAACTTCAGAGAAGCCTGTGACTTCAGAAAAACCTGTAACTTCGGATAAACCTGTAACTTCAGAGAAGCCTGTGACTTCAGAAAAACCTGTAACTTCAGAAAAGCCAAAGGCTGAAGATATTTTCAACATACAGGAAATCGAAAGAAACGACAAAAAAGATGATGTTACAAACGGAAGAATCGAACGTTGGCTTGGTGGTTTAGAAGTATTTAAGACTACACCTATTTTCGGTACTTCACCGAGAAATACCATTGCTATAGCTAAGGATAGAACGCCTGATACCGTTATGGGCAAATACGGTTGGATTACACATTGCTCATACCTTGAGGTTCTTGTGAATTCGGGTATTTTGGGTGCGATAGCTTTATACAGTGCGTTTATCAGTATAGCTATCTTATTTATCAAATCCGCTATTAAAGGGCAATTCAATTACAACACCTATATGGCTTTTCTCGCATTTCTAACTATAGCTGCCGGTGCGTTTTTCATTTCTGATGTATTCTTTGTGTTCTCTATTAACTCATTACTTTTCATATATATGCTTGGTTATTTGTACGGTGATACCGAACATAAAGATAATTCAATTTTGATTAAATGCTTTAACACTCTTAAAAGGAGATTTGTTAAATGAAAAAAGTCCTGATTTACGGCGTTAAAGTTGAGCCTATCGGCGGTGTGGAAAATGTTGTTTTATCATACACAAGACGGTTTGACAATGAAAACCTTATTGCCGATTACGTTATGTTTGGCAATAACTCCTGTTTTGAAAAAGAAATAAACGAACGTGGCGGAAAGGTTTTTTATCTGCCCAATCGTATAAAAAACAGGAAACAATATAAGGCAGAATTCGAGAGCATTTTAAAAACCGGAAACTATGATGCCGTTTGGGGTAATTATTCAGGTTTAACAAATATCGACCTGTTAAAATACGGAAAAAAATATAACGTCCCTGTCAGAATAGCGCACAGCCACGGTTGTGCGCTTGCCTGGAGTGGACGTCTTATGCGTTTTTTAGTACCTTTTTTTCATCATCTGAACAAAAGTAAAATTGGTAAATATGCCACTGATTTCTGGGGTTGCTCTAAAGAAGCGGCAGAATTTATGTTCCCAAAATCAGTACACAATAAAATTAAAGTTATTAATAATGCCATCGAATTATCGGTTTTCTATCAAGATAATGAAAACAGACAAAAAATGCGAAAAGAACTTGGAATTGATAGTAATTTTGTTATAGGTCACATTGCCCGAATGAGCAGCGAAAAAAATCAATTCTTTATGCTGGATGTTTTTAAGGAATATTTAAAAACAGATAAAACGGCAAAGCTCCTTTTTGTTGGCGATGGAGAAATTATGGCAGATTTAAAAGCCAAAGCTGCACTTGACGGCACCCAGAACAATATACTGTTTGTTGGTTTTAAGAAGAATGTTGCCGACTATCACAGAGCCGCGGATGTATTTTTGTTCCCTTCCATTGTTGAAGGACTTGGTCTCAGTCTTATTGAAGCACAGGCCTGCGGTGTACCATGTGTTGCGTCAAGCGCTGTGCCGAAATCGGCTGATATCAGTGGTTGCGTCGAATTTGTAGACCTTGATGCGCCTATTTCAGTATGGTGTGAAGCCATAAAAAAGATGGGCTCTGTAAAACTTGAAAATACTACAGAATTTGTGGAACGGGCAAATTATGATATTATAGAAGAAACTAAAAAAATGAACAACTTTTTTGTTTCAGGAGAAAAGAAATGAATCCATTAGTAAGCATTATAATTCCCGTATACAATTTAGCAAAATATTTACCCAAATGTATTGACAGCGTTTTAGCTCAGACTTATAAAAATATAGAAATTATTCCCGTAGATGACGGTTCGACCGATAATGGTGCCGAAGTTTTAAAGGAATATGCAAATTCTGATAACCGCATAAAACCTGTTTTTAAAGAAAACGGCGGTGTCTCAAGCGCACGTAACTGCGGCATTGGAAATTCAAACGGTGAATACATATATTTCCTTGATGGTGATGACTGGATTGCGCCTAATACAATCGAAAAATTGATA
Source organism: Acutalibacteraceae bacterium (assembly GCA_045613385.1). Classification (GTDB taxonomy): domain Bacteria; phylum Bacillota; class Clostridia; order Oscillospirales; family Acutalibacteraceae; genus SIG565. Next base: position 79,665 of record JAZLAW010000020.1, read on the forward strand.
ACTGATAATACCGATTTTGATATTGTTCAGGCGGCTCATATTGAATCATACGAAGATGGCAGAGAGATTCTCCCTACCGATTTTAAAAACAGTGTTCTGTTAGAGAAAAAGGAAATTATAGGTGCATATTTTTTAAATAGAATTCAAGAATCTTGTTGTAACAAACTTTTCAAAAAGTCAGCTATCGGTGATATCAGATTTGACAGTTCTCTTGCCGTAGCTGAAGACTCAAAATTCACCTATACGGTTCTTAAAAATGCAGACAAAGTAAAACTGATCGATGATATTACATACTACTATTTCAGCCGTGAAGATTCCTGTATGCATCAGAATCTTAACGACAAGCATTTTGACCCGTTAAAACTGCGCGATATGCAGTTGTCCGAAATCGGCGATGATGAAGAGCTATATAAAAAGTTCATATATATTGATTCTAAGCTTTGTTTCTACCTTATAAGAGAAATTTTACTTGATAACAGTAAAAAATATGCCGACAGGTTGCCCGGATTGCGCAACCGAGTTTTAAAATATAAATTCAAAATATTTGTGTCTGAATATTTCGGTTTGAGATTTAAAATTGGGGCTTTTCTTTTATGGATATATCCCACGCTATTTTATAAAATATACGGCAAATAAAGAAGGTTGTTATTTTGTCAGAAAAAAATTCTAATTTAAAGGGTAAGGCTTTCGGCGGATTTTTATGGTCCTTTGGCGAAAGAATCGGCGCTCAGCTTGTTTCTCTTATTGTATCTATTGTTTTAGCGCGTCTTCTGCTACCTGAAGACTATGCCGTAGTAGGAGTAGTTACCATTTTTTTTAATTTTGCCAACGTGCTTATTGCAAGTGGTTTAAACACTGCGCTTATACAAAAAAAGCACAGCACCCCGGAAGACTATTCTACTATACTCATCACAAGCCTTATAATTGCAATCGTTATATATGTTACCTTGTTTTTTACTGCACCGTTAATTGCCAGGGCCTATAAAATAGACCTTATAGTCCCCGTTATACGAATTATGGCTTTAACACTTATTGTAAATGCGGTTAAGTCAATTTTAACTGCGTTTATTGCCAATACACTGCAGTTTAAGAAAATGTTTATAGCTACCATTTCGGGAACTGTGGTTTCCGCTATTGTCGGTATTGGTATGGCGAGTATGGGCTTTGGCGTCTGGGCACTCGTAGCACAACAGATGATTAATGCCGTCGCAGGTACAATCACCCTGTTCTTCACAACTAAATTCAGAGTACCTTTAAAATTTTCGAAAAAAAGTTTTAAAGAGCTGTTTGGCTATGGTTGGAAAATATTTTTAACTTCGGTTATCACGGTTGTTTATGATGAAATCAATCCTTTAATTGTAGGTCTCAGATTCTCGGCAGTTGACCTTTCTTTTTACACAAAAGGTAAAAGTTTTCCGTCCCTGCTAAACACCACAATAGAAAGCACACTCTCTACTGTTTTATTCCCTGTTATGTCTAAAGTGCAGGATGATTTTACATCTGTGCTCAGAATAACCCGCCGATACATACAGGTGGCTTCCTATATCATTTTCCCCTTAATGTGCGGTTTCTTTGCTGTATCAGAAAGCTTTGTAAGTCTTCTATTAACCGATAAATGGCTCCCTGCCGTTCCATATATCCAGATTTTCTGTCTTTCTTATATGTTTAATATAATTTCTATCGGAAATTTACAGACCATTAAGGCTATTGGAAGAAGTGACGTCAGCCTTATACTTGAAATTATTAAAAAATGTTCATTCTTTATAATAATTTTCATCTTTATTCTGTTTAGTGACAATCCTGTATTGTTAGCAATTTCTTCTATTGTATGTACCATAGTTGCTCTCTTCATTAATACCTTCCCGAACAGAAAACTTATCGGATACAAGTATCGTTATCAAATAATTGATATTTTACCTAATCTTATAATTGCACTGATAATGGGAGTCATTATAATGCTTATGAATAGCTTAAACTTAAACCCATTATTAAAACTCGTTTTACAGATTATTGCAGGTGTTGCAATATATGTCTTATTGAGTATTCTTACTAAGAATAAAAACTTTACTTATCTTTACTCAACGCTTAAAGAATTTTTGAAAAAGGAAAGATAAAATTGAAAAACCTAATTAAAAAAATTTTATCACTATTACCGACACTTAACCTAATTGTTTTTGAAAGCGTACCCAATCTTTCAGATAACCCTAAACCTGTTTTCGATGAAATGATAAAACGCTCTCTAAATAAAAAATATAGGTTTGTCTGGATTGTATCGGGAAAATCTAAAGATTTGCCCATAATCAAAAATGTATATTATTGTGATAAAAATTCACGATTTTTCAAGGTAAAACTTTTATTTTACCGCTTGTTTGCAAAGGCTATGATTTGCGGTAATGAATTTTTAGTAACCTTCAGAAAACGCCAGGTATCTTTTTACATATCACACGGCACCGCTATAAAAAGTGTTAAGTCTTACTATACAATGCCGGAAAATATAAGTTATTTTTTGGTTGATGGCGACGGCACAAAAGAGATGATGGCCTATGAATATAACACATCTTTTGACAAAACAATAGCTTTGGGTTACCCGAGAAATGACGTATTGGTAAATTCAAAAAAAGATATTTCTTTCCTTTTCCCTGAAAACAAAGGACAAAAAATAATAGTTTGGTATCCCACTTTCCGACAACACAAAAAAGCCAATATAAGTGTTACCCAAAACGCATTGCCTATAATACACGATGAAAAATCAGCTGAAGAGCTTAATGAAATTGCAAAGGCTAATAATGCACTTTTAGTTTTAAAGCCGCATTTTGCTCAGGATATAAGTAAATTCAAAGCTCAGTCACTAAGCAATATAAAGTTTATTGATGACAGTTTCTTCGCTAAAAATAATATTACTTCCTACGAATTTGTCGGAAACTGCGATGCGCTAATCACCGATTACTCTTCGATTTATTATGATTTTCTTCTATCTGATAAACCTATAGGTCTTGTGTGGGAAGATTACGAAGAATATAAAAATTCGGTCAACTTCGCCGTTGATATGGATGTCCTTATGAAAGGCGGAGAGAAAATATATAATCTTGATGATTTCAGCAGATTTTTAAACAATATTGCAAACGGTATTGACACGCTTAAAAAAGAGCGTGATGAAATTTCCCTGTGGGCCAACTATTCGCGCGATGGAAAAAGCGCCGAACGTGTTGCCGATTTTATCATTAAAACTGCTAATCTTTAAATATGATTATTAAACCTTGGTTTTGAGGTGATATTTTTGCTTATTATTCTTTTTTTGTACTTTATTACCGTTGTTTACCGAGCAAAGTATACTTCTAAATGTACAACCGATTACCTTTCAATAGAAAACACCACCGCTATAAAAGGTATCTTTATTCTGATGGTTTTCTTGAGCCACTTTAATTCGTACATAACCCTTTCCGGTCACGCTGATGAAATCTATATAAAATTCTTCAGATTTATTGGACAAGCAATGGTAGCACTGTTCCTTTTTTATTCGGGATATGGAATTATGGAATCCATTAAACGCAAAGGAAACTCATACATTTCTTCTATCCCTAAAAAGAGATTACTTCACACTCTCTTCAACTTTGACTGTGCTGTATTATTGTACCTTATTTTAGGGATAATTCTTGGTGACAAGCTAACAATAAAACACATATTACTTTCCCTAATCGGTTGGGATTCACTCGGTAATTCAAACTGGTATATATTTGTTATTTTAGTGTTATACTTACTGACGTTTATAGTATTTAAGTTATTTGCCAAGGCACCACACATAGTTTCGGTTATCGTTTTAGGGGTTGCGGTATGCGGTTTGATTTTAGTTACACATTACTATAAACTAAGACCGGTACACTGGTATGATACAATGGCTTGTTATGTTTTTGGTATGGCATATTCTTTGCATAAGGAAAAGGCCGAAGCAATATTATCTAAAAACATTTTTATCTATAGTTTCGCTTTCTTATTATCTTTATTCTCTTTTTACATTTTGAAAAACCGTGGTGTTTTAATCGAAATTATAGTTAATTTGATTTTCTGTGCACTCGTTATTCTTACAACAATGATGGTTACATTTAAAAATCGTGCTTTGCTTTGGGCCGGTGACCATTTATTTGAAATCTACATTTTACAACGCTTACCTATGATTATTCTAAAACGCATTGGTTTGGCTGATTTTAATGTATATTTATACTTTGGTGCCTGTCTTATTATAACGGTATTAATCAGTATTGCTTTCCGTTATATTACAACAAAACTATACAACCTGATTATTAGATAAAAAAAGCGATGACTTTAAGTCATCGCTTTTTTTACTTTGCTTTTTTTGCTTCGAGTTTTGTTTGTCTTCTATTAATTACTTCGTGTGATTTTGGTTTAATTTCACCTGCTGCAATTAAAGCTTCACGAGTAAGTAACGGACCTACAAGTTCATAAATCAATACTGCAAACAGCGTAATGTTTCTTATAAGGTTTCCTTGCTCTCCAAGTTGCATTGCCGTAGCACACATACCGAGCGCAACACCAGCCTGTGGGAAAAGTGTTATACCCAAATACTTGCATATTTTATCATCACACTGAGTAACCTTTGCGCTGAATAAAGCACCAAAGTATTTACCTAAGCATCTTGAAAGTATATATACAACACCTATAATTACTATAAAAATATTACCAAATACATCTAATTGTAATTCAGCACCGCTTATTACAAAGAACAACGCAAACAAAGGCGAAGTCCATTTATCTGCTGCACCCATAAGGTCGTGAGAAAGTTCGCAGATATTGCAGAATATTGTACCGAGCATCATACAGGTAAGTAATGATGAAAAATGAATATGAACAGCTCCGATTTGGAAATCAAGCATAGATAATGACGCAGTTAAGAACACCAAAGCTATGGTCATATTAAGGCGGTTTGTGTTTGAGTTAAACAGTTTTTCGAGATATGTTAAAACCACACCCATTATCGCGCCTAAAATAAGCGAACAAACAATTTCTATTAAGGGATTAACAACTATTGATATTAAATCAATATCGCCGCTTACTATTGTTTTTGCGATACCGAAAGATACTGCAAAAACCACGAGACCTACTGCATCATCAAGCGCAACAATCGGCAAAAGCAATTTTGTCAACGGGCCGTTTGCTTTATACTGGCGTACTACCATAAGCGTTGCCGCGGGTGCTGTTGCTGTAGCGATTGCACCTAAAGTTAAAACCTGTGGCAAAGTAATTATTTCGGGCATTATCAAATGTAAACCAAACAGACAAACATCAACAATTACTGTTGCTGCAATAGCCTGAAATATGCCTATTACAAGCGCTTGTTTACCTGTCTTTTTTAAATCTTCCAATCGGAACTCGTTACCAATAGAAAAAGCGATAAACCCGAGTGCTACTTCTGAAATAAGAGCCAGACTACTGACTGCGTTATGGGATGTAAAACCTAAACCGTTAATATGTAATGCACCTATACAATATGGACCAATCAGCACACCCGCAATCAAATATGCAGTAACTGATGGCAAACGGAAACGCTTAAAGATACGCGTCATTAAGAGCCCCGCCAAAAGCGCAACGGATACTGTAAGTAAAATTTCCACAAAAACTCCCCCTGAGATTCTAAAAATCCAACGAAAGAAATTATATCACCGTTATAAACGAATGTCAATGGATAAATATTTATTCAAAAAATTGAGCACTCTTTTCTTATCTTTAGACCATTCCGGCGCTATTAAATCACGTTTTGAGCCATCCCCGGTTATGCGATGAACAACTATATTTTTATCCAGCACGGTTATGCATTTTTTGAGTATCTCAGCATACTGTTCTAAACCGAGACATCTGAATTTTCCTTCGTTATATTCTTTTTCCAAGTCGGTATCGCGTAGAACGTGTAACAAATGAAATTTAACTCCATCTGTACCTGCATTTTGTGCCGCTATAGTTGTTTTTACCGCATCGGTTTCCGTCTCATTTGGCAGACCTATTATAATATGTGTTACCACATTTACGTTGGCCGACTTCAATTTTTTAACTGCATCATAATAAACTTGATTTTTATATTCTCGCCTTATATACTCGGCCGTTTTTTCATTAGAAGTCTGAAAACCAAGTTCTACAGTTACCGGTTTTATCAAATTAATTTCTTTTAATAATTCTATCGTTTCATCGGGTAAACAGTCCGGTCTTGTAGCGATAGATAACCCTACTATATAATCCGGCGAAATTGCAGTTTTGTAAAGTTTTTCCAATTTGTCTATACTTCCATAGGTATTAGAAAATGACTGAAAATAAGCAATATATTTGCCATTTTTCAGCTTCTGTTCTACTCTGTGTTTTGCTTTTTCGAGTTGTTTGAGTATATCATCCCCTGATACTGCAAATTCACCGCCACCGTATTTTGAGCAAAAAATACAACCGCCAACACCTTTCGTGCCATCGCGGTTAGGACAGGTAAATCCTGCATCGATTGAGAGTTTATAAACCTTACAGCCGAATTTTTCTTTATAATATTGGTTAGCCGTTTTATACATAATATTGCTCTTTCCTGTCTAATGATTATATAATCTTATAATATTTTATAATACTATCCTTACCCTGTCAATTAAATTGATATTTATAAAAAATAACCCGAAAGTTTTGAACTTTCGGGTTGACTTTACTTATTTTACGAGAAGAGCCATTTTATTGGGTTTAATTACAAACTTATTGGATTTAACGCCTGTAATTCTGTCGGTCCATTCTTCAGCCAATTCCAGTATGTAATCTTCATCGGAAAGGTTGGAAGCCGCCATATAAATCTTTTCATTAGTAAACGTACTTACCGCAATTTTTTCAGGAATCTGAGATTTTACAAGGTCTGTTTCCTTAATATCAATGTGGCAAATACTGCCTTCTGTAACCATTTCCTTGTAGAGCGCTAAATACTTATACCAAGACTCTATTGCCAACGGGTTATCAGGTGTTGCTGACCATTCTGAATAGCAATAAGGTCCATTTTTATGTGATTCATACCATTCTTTAATTTTACGTGTATGAATGGTACATGTTTCTTCTGCCCAGTCAATACCTTCAATTTCAAAATCAAGCAATGCACCTGTTCTCGGTCTGCCGTATTTAAGCATCGGGAACTGCAAGAAAGGAATAAAGTGGGTATACTGCTCATCAGGGTCGGTATCAGGAATGTGACGGCTATCTATAACCGGTACAACATAAGGCTTGTGGTTACGGGTTTTATCAAACTCTGCATAGTTTTTGCAACCTTCGCCTACCCAAATATAGTCGTAAACCTTTTCGTCATAAGGTATACCGTGAGGTCCCGAAATATGAATTTTATAAATACCGCCTCTTGCCTTAATCATATTATAAATACGATACATCATATCTTCGTTGTATACACGAGACAAATGTGTGCTGTCTTCGCCAAGGTCAGGTGTACCAAGGTCGTTATAAAGACCATCAAAACCATATGTATCGAGTAATGATTCAATTCTCGGCATAATATATGAAATCCACTCAGGTGAACTTGCAGAGCAACGACCTAAATGATAATAAAGTTCTATAAGCGGATTACTGGGTTTGAAATCCTCTGTATAGTCAGGGTCGGTCATTTCAAAGAAACCACTGCTAATATAAGCAAGAACCTTTAAGCCGTGAGCGTGAGCCGCCTTAACGAATTCTTTCATGCCGTCAGGATCAGGACAAGTAAACTTATCGCCACCCACATAACGCATTATATCAGTCCATTCCATATGGATTTGGATGAAATCTGCCCCATTGTCGGCAATTTCTTTTAAAATCCTGTGGTCATATTCAGTTGGTGCGAATTTAATATAAGAAGGATATTCGCCAAGTGTATAATAAACCTGACCGGGCATATAGTCCTTAACGCGATGTCTATAACGGAAGGATTTATTACCGTTTTCAACTTCGGCAATATTTTGGGTTCTACGCTTTTGTTCTTCGAAGGTTAAACGCTTCATCTGCATCATAATAAAAATCCCCTTTTGCTTTTTAAATATAAGTTAATTATACCATTGTTAAGCGGGAAAATCAAGTTATTTATGCTTCGAAAGACAAGAATTTACCGTTATTATTTGAGCTTTCTATAAGTTTTTCGATAAGTTTTACTGATGTTGCGGCACTTTCAGGTGTATTAACTGTATTTTCTTCGCCACTTTCAATATTCTCAACAAAGAACTTTATTTCATTAAAGTAGAAATCATCCGGTTCAATATCAGCAACAAATGCCTCGCCACCACGGGGATAGATGGTAATAGTATCGTTTGCAAGACAAACTGTAGCTTTATCAAATCCAACGCGGAACTCTGCACTGAAAGGTAAGCCTTCCTGTGACCAGTCACCAATTGCAAGAACTGAATAACCTGGGTATAAAAGTGTAGAATGAGCAAGGTCTTTAGGTGCATAAACGTCTTGTGTGCAGCAAGAAACCGATTTGGGTTCGCCAAAGATTGCACGAATTATATCTATATCGTGAATATGCATATCGTTGATACAACCATGTGAACGGTCATAATCCATAAACCAGTTGTCCCAACCCCATACGGGTGGACCGCTAAGTCTGTGGAATACAGCACTCTTTACTTCGCCATAGGTCTTATCTGCAACCAACTTTTTAAGGTAATTGTACTTATTGCTAAAGCGTAAGCACTGACCTATCATAAACTTTTTACCGCTCTTCTTTGCTGCTTCAACCATTTTGCAGCAGTCATCATAGAATAAGCTCATCGGTTTTTCGCAAAGAACATTATAATTCATATTCAAAACTTCAATTGCAGTTTCAGCATGTAGAAAAGTAGGAAGACAAATGTCAACCAAATCTACATCCTCATTTTTAAGCATTTCGCGCCAATCGGTATACTTAGTAACACTTTCGTCAAGTGCAATGTCAGACGTACCGATGTTTAACTGAATTTGCTCTTCAAAACGCTTGGGGTCAATATCGCAAACCGATACTAACTTTACTTTACCTTCTTTTTCAAGTGTTAAGTAAGCGCCGAGATGGGCTGCTTTTGCAATGCCGCCAAAGCCTATTAACGCAACTCTAACCATAGTTTTTTCTCCTTAATACTTTAAAATTTTATCAATAGCTTCGGAGCTATTTTTAAGAACTTCTTCGGTATTGTCGCCACTTGGAAATACTTCGGCAGTAACCCAACCGTCATAACCTATATTGCGAAGCGCTGCCATTACAGCCTTATAATCAACGTCACCGGTTAATATATCAACAAAACCATCTAACGTACCAATGGAACGTGTAAAGTCTTTAAAGTGTACCTTGGCAATTCTGCTACCCAAAATATTAATCCAGTGTTCCGGGAAGCCGTTAATAACAACGTTACCTACATCGAAATATGAGCCAACCATTTTGCTACCCACTTTATCAATGAAATCTCTCATTTCAAGGGGTGTTAAAAGCATCTTGTTCCATACATTTTCAACGGCGATTTTTACATTGTACTTTTCGGCATATTTAGCTAATTCTTTAATGCCTGCAAGTGCTCTGTCATAAGCCACGTCGTAGGGTACAACTTCGCTGTCTGCATCCAAGCCTTGAACCATACCCGGTATTACAAGAATAGTATCACAACCAAGTGCAGCCGCTGTTTCCAACTGTTTAATAATTACTTCCTTTGCCTTTTCTCTTGATTCAGCATTATCGAATGTTAATGAATTCATCCAACAGTCATCGCAAACAAGGCTATAAAAAGAAAGACCATAACTTTCGGCTGTCTTCTTATACGTTTCGAGTTCTTCATTTGTTGAGTCGTAGCGAACAGGACCTTCACTTCCCAAAGCCACTTCTACGCCTTCAAAACCGTATTTTTTAGCGAGTGAAAAACAAACTTCGGGAGTGCGGTCGGTAAACGCCCACATGCTTATACCTTTTTTCATTTTTTGCACCTCTTTATACTAATTAGCATATGCAAGTTGACAAAAACCCACATACTTGCTATAATCATTTTACAATGTCAAAATGATTAATACAATGCAAAAAAGGATGCTATTATTATGATTTTAGATACAAGAATGAGAAAAGTTAATCATTTATTCAAGATAAATGAATTTTTTTCCGCAATCACCTATGTATGGAATGAAGAATTCATTTTTTCTGGCGAAACACACGACTTTTGGGAAATGGTTTTTGTTGTGTCGGGAAGTGTCCATGTTACTGAAGACGCACGTATTTATACCCTTAACACAGGAGACGCAATTTTACACGCGCCAATGGAGTTTCATACTATACAGTCTGCCAAAGAAACACCCACAAATGTTTTGATTATCAGTTTTTCTACCGAAGGCGTAATGCCAGAAAAATTAGCCGACGGCGTTTTCTTTTTAGACAGTGCCGAGCAAAACGAATATAAAGAACTTTTTTCAAAAATATACGACTTTTACCACGGACAAGCTTCTAACGATTACTTGGGTCTTGAATGTACTACGTGGCTTTCTTCCTTTTTAATAAAACTGGCTACCAATCACACAACCGAGCGTCCTTTACTTCGTTCCCGCAGTGCTAAAGAATATCACCGAATCATAAATACAATGACCGAAAAATTATACGACAACTGCACACTTGAGGAAATAGCTAAAATCAATAATATAAGCGTTAGTTATTTGAAACTTTTGTTTAAACGTTTTTCAGGTATTTCCCCTAAAATCTATTATGCAAGACTACGCTGTAACGAAGCAATAAATCTTTTAGAAAAAGGGTTTTCAGCATTAGAAGTTTCAAATTTACTTAACTTCTCTTCACCTAATTATTTTTCATCTTTTTTCAAAAAAATGACGGGCTTTCCGCCCGTCCGTTACTGCCGCCGCATTTCTGAAGAAAAAAACGGCAACTAATATTTTTCATAGTATTGTCTAGGCGTTATACCGGTACTCCGCTTAAAAAAGTTTGAAAAATGCGATGCATCATTAAAGCCGAGAATTTCGGAAATTTCACCCATTGAACGTTCTTTTTCTTTTAATAGCTTTTTTGCCGCTTCGAGTCGCAATTTATTATAGTATACTATAATGCTCTCCCCTGTTTCGGTTTTGAAAACTGTCTTTACGGTGGATACCGAATAAGAAAACTGCGTTGCTATATCGGTAAGGCTGATTGCCTTGCCGATATTTTTTTGCAAATATTCCTTTATCTGTGCCGTAAGGTGCTTCCTTTTAAGGTGGAGAGAGTAACTGTTTACTCTTTCTCGTATCTCTGTACTTTTTGAATTATATAATGAGAGTATTAACAATTCTATACTATTTTTCAAAAAATGAGCATTAGCAGGTGTTGCCTGTTCACTTTTTTGCATATATCCGTCTTTTGAAATTTGCAAAGGCTCTTTCTGAATAAAAAAGCTCTTTGCATTTGCAACAATATCATTTAGGTAAAGCCGTTGATGTTGGTCGACAGACAATATTTTGTTTTCAAAAAACTCCATCTTCTTATCCATACAATGAAAACAAAAAATTATTGCCGTTGCATCTGAATGATAGGGATTCAGGTTGTGATATTCCATAGGTTTATGACAAATAAGTTCACCGCTACGGATAATATATTTTTTATCATCGGCTTTTGCTAAAAAACTTCCCGATTCAACAAAAACAAATTCCCAGTTATCGTGTCGCTCTCCATCATACTGGAAATTCTTTGGAAATGTATATCTGAAAGCACTTACTATACCTTCAACAGTTATTTCTGTATCTAACTTTATATAATTCATTTTTTACCACCGTTTTGCAAATTAAGATTTGGAAATTATAATTTATTTTTATTGTCTTTTTTTGCAAGTTTATTGTCTTATTGTATATTGTTTTTTACAACTTGTCAATATAAAATATAAGTAGCAAAGTATATTTTTATAAAGGAGATTTGTTTATGAACGTTTTAGCAATCGGTTGCCATCCTGATGACATCGAAATCGCTTGTGCGGGTACACTTGCGAAGTGTGTAAAGCGCGGTGACAGAGTAGTTGTATGCCACGTTTCAAGCGGTAACTTGGGACACGTAGTTATTCCGCCGGATGAACTCAGAGTTATTCGTGCAGGAGAAGCAAAGAAAGCCGGCTCACTCGCAGGTATCGAAGTTATTTCGGCAGGTTTTGATGACCTTGAAATCTTTGATAGCGGTAAGGAAGCAAGAGACAAGTTAGTTGATGTAATTCGCTATGCAAATCCTGATTTCATCATCACACATAATCCTGATGACTATATGCCCGACCACACTGCAGTCTCTCGATTAGTGTTCGATGCAAGTTTCACAGCAACTCTTCCCAACTACACTTCATTTGAACACCGTTACAGCACCGAAAAAGACGGTCCTGCAAAATTGGTTCCTATTTACTATATGGACACTTTGGCAGGTGTTGAATTCAACCCAACAGAATTCGTTGATATTTCAGAAGAAATTGACCTGAAAATCAATATGCTCGAATGTCACGAAAGTCAGCTTGTTTGGATGAGAGAACACGATGGTATCGACTTTGCCGATATGGTAAAGACCTGCTCACGCTATCGCGGTTACCAGTGCGGCGCTGATTATGCTGAAGGATTTAGACAATGCCGAGTCTATCTAAAAGGTACAACTAAACGATTATTACCGTAAGGTAAAAATTTATGAACGTATTAGTAATTAGTTGTCACCCGGATGACATGGAAGTTTACTGCGGCGGCACCGTTGCAAAATGTGTAAAGCGTGGTGACAAAGTTATTGTTTGCCACGTTTCAAGCGGCAGTCTTGGCCATGTTGTTGTTCCACCCGATGAACTAAGGGGCATTCGTGCAGCAGAAGCTAAAAAATCGGGTTCTCTTATCGGCATAGAAGTTATTTGTGCAGGTTTTGATGACCTTGAAGTATTTGATAGCGGTAAGGAAGCAAGGGATAAATTAGTTGATGTAATTCGCTATGCAAACCCCGATTTTATCATCACACATAATCCTGATGACTATATGCCCGACCACTGTGCCGTATCGCGCTTGGTGTTCGATGCAAGTTTCACAGCTACACTTCCCAATTACACATCATTTGAGCATCGCTTTAGCAGTGAAAATGATGGTCCTGCAAAACTGGTTCCTATTTACTATATGGAATCGGCCGGCGGCGTAGAGTTTAATCCCACAGAGTATGTTGATATTTCTAATGAAATCGAAACAAAACTCGATATGCTCAGATGCCACGAAAGTCAGGTTGTATGGCTTTTGGACCACGATAACAATGATATTATTGAACAAACACGTGTCTTCGCGCGTTATCTTGGTTATCAATGCGGTGCGGAATATGCCGAAGGTTTCAGACAATGCAGAGTTTATTTAAAAGGCACAACTAAACGGTTATTACCGTAAAAATAAAACTTGGAGGAAAAGAAAATGGATTTTATGAGCACAGTTAAAGGTTCCCTTTTGGAAGGCTTTTATCCTGTTGGTTGGGATATGGCTAAAATCGATGCTTGTTGCGAAAAAGGCGTAGCAAGAGAAGATTTCTGGAACAAAGATTTTAACCCTGTTGAATGTAAAGACATTCACGAATTTGACGTATTAATGGGTCACGAAATCGCAATGCAAATCAAACTTGCAAGAGAAGCAGGTAACAAACTTGCTATGATTCTCCCCGTAGGTCCTATGGGTATGTACCGTTGGGCTTCATACTTCATTACCGAATGGAAGATTCCTTGCGACCACGTTTATACCTTTAATATGGATGAATGGGCGGATGCTGAAGGTAACACATTACCTAACACCAACCCCGCTTCATTTGAATATAGCATGAAGGAAGCTTTCTTCAACAAACTCGGCGAATATACCGTTCCCGAATCACAGCGCAACTTTGCTACTAAAGATAATCTTCCTACATACCCCGAAAAGATTGCTAAGTTAAAGGCAGAAGGCGCTAAATTGGTTCTCGTTTACGGTATCGGCAGAATGTGCCACATTGCTTTCTGGGAACCGCAGTTCGCAGTTGATTACGCAACCGAAGAAGAATGGAAAAACGCTCCTTACAGAATCGGTGCAAAACTCCATCCGCTTACTATTGAACAGAATGCTATTACAAGTTTCAAGAGCCGTTCAACACTTGTTCCTTGTACCGCTAACACAATCGGCCCCGGCCTGTTCTTAAAGGCTGACTATGCCATCGGCGGTGCTGACGGTGCATTGGGCAGAGGTATGGGTTGGCAAGGTATGAGCTTCTTAACAACCTTACACCACGGTCCTGATACACATATCACTTCTACATACATTCCTACTCTCCCCGGCAGACTCTTCTATTTGAGTGAGCTCGCAGGTCCGCTTGTAGCTGAATGTAACTAATAAATAATTTAATATGCTAAACAAAAAAGAACGACTCTATTGAGTCGTTCTTTTTTCTCTCGTGTCCAAAAATGAACCGGTCAAAAACTGAGGATTTACTGTACAATTTTTGATTTTTGCCTAACCAGAATAACTATTGCAAAAATCAAAAGAAAACTATACAAAGATATTTTAACTAAATCTATAACAAATTTGTTACTCTCAAAATAAATAACTTTCCCATTATTTTTGATATATTCGATTAGCGTATTTTGGTAACGGTCGGTTATATAAAAAACACTGGAATCTTTATTTTTATAATTTATAACAATTTGGTCCTTATGCATTGTAGATTGCCACTCTACACTTATCGCATCATCAAAGCACAGTAAAGTGTCCTCGCTTTCAATGTTTTTAAAAATTAATGTTTCAATCACTTGCTTATTGCTATCTTCTATAATAACGGAACGGCTTCCATTAGAATTAATAATGACAAAACCAATTATTTGACATAATATCAAAACAAAACATATACTTGCGACTACAATACTTCCTGTTTTAATAAGCGCTTTTTTCATATAATCGCCTACCTTTATGTGTATTATAGCATAAAAGCGAAAATAAATCAATGCGAAGCATTGTATGAAATCAACACGAAGTGTTGGATGTAATCATTTTGAAGAAATGTATGTAATCCACCGCAGGTGGTATGTAATCAATCCGAAGGAAAATACACCTGCGGTGATGCCATACACGCTACGCGTGATTACATACGCCTATCGGCGATTACATACCAATCCTTCGGATTGGATAAAAAATAAGACAGTCCGAAGACTGTCTTATTTTTTGGTGGAGACAACTGGACTTGAACCAGTGACCCCTTGCATGTCAAGCAAGTACTCTAACCAACTGAGCTATGCCTCCGTGTATATACTATAATACACATAAATAGCTCAAATGTAAAGAGTTAAAATAATTTTATTTATATTTTTCGGCTAATTTCATAATTTCTTTATATGGTCTTAGTCCATCTGTTCCGTTCTTTTCGGAAAGTGAACAAGCTGCACTTGCACGTGCGAGTTCCATAGATGCTTTTAAAGACATATCTTCGTGAGCACCATACAAGATGCCGCTACAGTATGCGTCACCCGCACCATTTGTGCCTTTAATATAATCTTTAGGAAGATTAAGGCTTGGTAATGCAACGTATTCTCCTGTTTCGACAGAGTAACCAAAGCCCATTTTGGGAGCATGAATTACAATCCATTTAGACACACCAAAATCTTTGATTTTGTCTATAGCCTTACGGATATTTCCTTCTATTATATCTCCGTTTTCATCGGTGAGACTGATTTCGGTTACCATCTCAGCTTCCGATTCATTTATACAACAAATATCGGTGTATTTAAGGGCAGATTTTACTATATGCTTTGCCCTTTCGCTCTGCTCGGAAACGATATCAATGGAAGTTATCATACCGTGGTCTTTGGCAGTTTTCAAAATTCTTGCAGCATGAGTACCATACTCATCGTCAGGCATATCTACCTGCTTTAAAAGTAAAAGATATTCAAGCTGGAAGATTTTTGTGTCAAGTTTTTCAAAATTGATAGAATCAATATTAAAGTCATCACTAGCGCCCGCATTATAGAAGAATGTTCGTTGCTTTGTATCAAGCGCATTCATTACAAGCGTTGTTGGTGTCTGACCGTTTAACATCACATTTTCGGTATCGATATTGGGATACTCTGAGAGTATTGAAAGTACCTGGGGTCCACGTTCATCCTGGCCTAAAATAGCGCAAATCTTAACTGTTAAATCGCTATCCATTTTTGCCAGGTCCAAAATCATATTTCCTGTACCGCCAACATTCAGTTCTGTCGAACGAATATTCGTAAGAAAACCTTCTTTTGGAAATGTATCTATAAAATAGAAAACATCGGCTATAAGTGTACCCGCAACAGTAATTCCCTTTTTCACTATATTACACCTCTAAGCTGAAAATACTGATTGCTTCTTTTACGTTTTCTTTCATAGCCTCAATAGCCATAAGCGGAATATCGTGGAAGAAAACGTTGCCGCCTTCCGGCACTTTATCCATAGCATCTTTAATTGCTTTTCCGCCGGCAAGAGCCATATATGTATAGTAGTTGATTTTTCTGATACCGTTTTTAATTGCAGTCTGGAATTCTTCTTTAGAAAGACCCGAACCGCCGTGCATTACAAACGGAATATCAATTTTTTCTTTTATCATCTTAATACGGTCTAAATCAAGCTTCGGCTTAATTTTGTAAACACCGTGCGCTGTACCAAAAGCGATAGCCAAAGCATCTACGCCTGTTCTTTCAACGAAATCCTTAGCCATATCAGGATCGGTATAAACATCTTCTGCACTGGCAAAAGAATCAAGTGTTTCCTGTTCGCCTGCTTCACCCACACCGATATCAGACTGGAAGATGTGTCCGAGTTCGGCTTCAACAGTAACGCCTACACTATGAGCTAAACGACAAATAAGAGCGGTCTGCTCAACATTCTTTTCATAATCATCGCCAGAAACATCAAGCATAACCGATGTGAATCCCAACTGAATAGCTTTCATACAGGTTTCGAGAGACTGTCCGTGGTCAAGGTGAACACATACCGGTACCTTTGCCTTTTTAGCCATATCTACCATAATGGGAGCTATGGTCTCAAGCGGCATAAGCGGGAAATGTACTTCTGCGTGATTAAGAATAACACCGTGGCCTGTTTCTTCAGCGGCTTTAATAATCGCGATTAACGATTCAAGGCTTACCGCATTAAACGCGCCTACCGCATAACCCTTTTCTTCAGCATCCTGCATAAGTTCTTTCATTGAAACTAACATTATTTTCTCTCCATTTCTCAAATCAGGTCTAATTTGTAACCTAAATATTTATTAAATGCTTCCTCTACAGATGCCGCATAATTACCCTTTGTAATAGCAACGTGATGGCGATAACCGTTGGTTGCCATATAAGTGAGCATATCATTAGCATTTTTCTTTTTGAAAACAGTACCGCAACCGAAAAATACTTCGGGTAAATTTCCGTCCTTTAACTTGCCTTCAGTAATAAACGCACAAAGTTCACCGTTCTCACTCTTAAAGCTTCCGACTGTAACGTCTCCTTCAATAAACTTACCTTTATTGATACCAACGCCACTGCCTTCGCCATAAGATTTTTTGAACATTAAGTGTTCTTCGATTTTACCCTTACCCTGCATCATAGAGATTGGTGCCGGACCGCAATGGAAGAATATAATTTCATCATCACTGTTCATATAGTTGTTATTTACATCGAGCAACATAACTGGATAGTCAGCTGCAAGTCCCATTGCTCTCATCATAACAGCATTAGTGACATCAAGCTCACAAGCGGCAGCTATTCCCCTTTCGTTGAGTTCACCTAAAATAAGGCAAGGTGCAACACCATAAACCTTCTGCAGTTCATCCCAACAACGTACTGCTACTGCCTGTAAATCATATTCCTCAATAAGTTCATCGATTGCCACGCCAAGACGCGCAATATTTTCGAGCTTTTCGGGCGGATATGTACCGAAATCAGACAATGTCATATACTTTTCTTTTTTAGCAGCTATTTTCTGTTCATCTGCACTATCCATTATAGCAAAAACACGCGACATGTCAATAGTTTCTATATTAACTCGCTTATTTTGGAAAGCAACTTCATCAAAGCGAACCGACTTAAATGCAGTTGTTCTCGCACCTATTGCTCCAACATTGAATTTTCGCATACCCGAAACAACTCTGCAGGTACCCGCAAACAATCTTAAATCTTCCGCAAAATCATCTGAAAGTGGGTCCACACAGAATTTTTTAGTAAGGGTATAATTGATTTTTAACTGTCTCAAAACGTTGCACATAGCAAGTTTACCGCAAAGTGCATCGCGACGGTGAGCAAAATCCATTTTATCCATTTCATCCGGAAAGGCCTGAACGAGCAGTGGCACATCAATATCTTTGAAAGCAACTGCAGCACCATTTTCATCACCGAAATTAGGAAGTGACAATATAATACCGTCATACTCGCCCTTGTGTTCTTCAAGGAACTGTGCGAAAAGTCTGCCTTCTGTGATAGTTTCAATGGCGCCATATCTTGTCAATGATTCATCCATCATGATATAGCCATAGCCATTTTTCTCACAGGCTTTAATCATATTCTCCCTGGCAGATGCTATAAGCTCACCCGGGAAGAATCCGCGATTGGCAAAGTAAAGTGCAAAAGTGGTTTTTTTCATATTCATACCTCCAAACTTTTATATTTATATAATAAAATTTTTATCTCCTTTATAATAGTATTGAAATTCTTTAAAAATAGCAAAATCTTCTCGAATTTCGAGAAGATTTTATTGATAAACTATATTTATTATGTTAAAATTAGTTCCGGGAAGTGAGAATATGCTTATTAACTTTAATATTAAAAAGTTGGACCGACTTTTATATGATTTTCATACTATAACCGGGCTTACCGTCAGTATATGGGATGCACAGTTCCAACAACTCTGTTTCCAACCAAAAGAAATGCGTAGCTTCTGCAGAACTATAAGAACCTGCCCTGAAATAAACCATAGTTGTTTTTTGTGTGATAAAGAACTATGTATGCAAAGCGCCGCTACGGGCAAACCTGCAACACATTACTGCCACGCCGGTCTCATAGATACTGCAATACCCATAAAATTCAAGGATACCATTATGGGTTACATAATGTTCGGACAGATAACCGACAACCACCAAAAAGGACAAGAAACAATCCTTAAAAAGCTCAGTAAAAAATCAGGATTTTCATTCGATATGCTTAAAAAACTCTACAATGAGCTCGAAATTTACGATGAAGAAAAGGTAAACTCGGCCGCAAACATTTTGAAAATTGCTACACGCTCTCTCTGGCTTTCGGAATATGTCGAAATCGGTTATAACACTACCGCTTCAAAGATAGATGATTATATTCGTAATCATCTTAATGGAGATTTATCAATAACGAGTCTTTGTAATGCGTTAGGTATTTCAAAAAACAGACTTTATGAAATTTCTCACGAGAGTTTTGGCATGACAATAGGCGAATTTATATCAAATACCAGAATTCAAAAGGCCAAAGAACTGCTAAGTACCACCGACCTTGCAGTGACACAAATAAGCAGTATGGTAGGAATAAACAACTATAACTATTTCACCAAATTCTTTAAATCATCGGTTGGTGTACCGCCGCTTAAATACCGCAAAGAATTTCCCTTTAATATTGAATCGTAATTTTTAATTATTTTCTGGGTTTTTATCTTTTAACTGAATAAATATACCCAAAATGATTACAACCAAACCTAAAAGGTAATTGATTTTAAATGCTTCGTGAAGTATTACAGTTGTCCATACAAGAGAGATAAATGGTGTAATATATGCTAAGTTTGCAACCTTAGCTGTATTGCTTGATGAAACTGCATACATCCACGCAGTATTAGCAACAGCTAAAACAAATACACCGTTCCAAATGAAGCCAAAAAACTCAGCAGCAGTTGGAATAAATAAATCTCCGCTTATAGCATTTATAACGCTTGTAATTACAAAAACAACAACATAGTTAATCAACATTGAAAGGTTTTTATCATAATCGTATTTTTTATTCAAAGCGGTAAATATACCGTAACACACCGCGCCCAAAGAGCAACAAACGGCACCCAAAAGTATCTTACTGTCAAAATGAGTAAAACTATCACCCATAACAATGCAAATACCAATAAAGGAAATTATAATAGCCAAAACCTTTCTGAGAGTTACCTTTTCTTTAAGTATTATACAAGCAAAAACAACACACATAATCGGCCAAAGATAATTTACTATATTGGCTTGGGATGCCGGCATCATACTTGTACCCGAATATAAAAATATATTATAGAAAAAAATACCCGGTAGGCCTATTAAAACTGAAATTAACCAGTCTTTTCCAGTATAGCTTTTTAATTTTTTAAGGTTGCCCTTTATGTAATTAAAAACAAATAATGAAAGGGCTGCAAAAAAGCTGCTAATCCATAAAACCTGCATATTTTCGCGGCCCGTTACCAATAATTTAACTGTTACCGACATTGTTGACCAAAAGAATATGGCTATAAAAGTAAACAAATATGATCTTTTCATACCTCCGTCTCCAAAAAAATTATATTTCTAAAAGTTCGGAAAAATCGTAAATATAATAATCCGCTGCCGCTTTAATATCTTCTACATAATCTTTTGAAGAATCATCATATACACCGCAAACTTTCATACCTGCCGCCTTTGCGGTTTTATCGGCGTTCAGGTTATCATCTAAGAATAAAATTTCATCTACTCGTTTACCGATTTTGTCTGCCGCCATTTTATAAATATCGGGATTGGCTTTGGTGGTGTTAAAATCATCACACGACCAAACATTATCAAATAAGTTGTATATTTCTAATCGTTTAAGACAAGCATCAAGAGTTATATGCGGACTGGCTGTGAGCACGTTAAGTCCTGCACCCCGCCTTTTTAATTCTTTAAGAGTTTCTATAACATTTTTCTTAGCAATTATATGATGAAAATATGCATCCGACATATAATCCTTCATCATTTTCATAATTTCTTCTTTTGGTTTTTTAACACCTATGTTTATGTAATATTCGGCAGTGCCCTCAACACCCAAAGGAGTTATAATTTTTATTATTTCTTCGCCGTATTCGATGCCGTTTTCATCAAGTATTCTAAGCATTGCCGAAATAAACGTCGGCATAGAATCGACAAGTGTTCCATCAAAATCAAAAAGATACGTATTCATATCATCACCCGAGATTAATTCTATCACAGTTGTTAAAAAAAAGCAATAAAAAAAGACCTTCAAAAAGAAGGCCTTTTTTTATTAGAAATCTAATATTCCTTTATCCCCGTAAACATTGGTCCAGTCTTTCTCAAAGCCGTCTATTGCGGCATCGGTCATCGGGTGTGTAATAACAGATTTTAATACGTCGGCTGTAACCGTTACATACTGGCAACCAACTGTGGCACATTTATGTACCTGCTCGGCATTTTTAAAACTTGCTGCCAAAACTTTGCAAGGTAAATCATGCAGTTCAAACTGCTCAACAATTTCAGCCACCACATTACATCCATCGCCAATAATGTTGTCAAGGCGGTTAACATACGGTGCTACAAAGTCAGCCCCTGCTTTAGCAGCTATAAGTGCCTGTGCAGGTGTGAAAATTGCAGTCATAAGAACCTTAACGCCGCGCTTTTTTAGTTCCATTGTAGCTTTAAGACCTTCTTCGCAAATCGGGATTTTAACACAAAATGCTCCACCCGATTTTTCATTAAGTAAAACTGCTTCTTCTACCATTTTATCAGCGGTCTTTTGTACTGTTTGGGCAAAGAAGAGTTTATCGGGACCGATTATATCTCTGATTTCCTTAACAATTTCCCAAAAATCTGCTTTTCTACTTGCGATAATTGACGGGTTTGTTGTAACGCCAGCAAGCGGATAAAACTCATTGCAATGATTTATTGCCGCAATATCGGCAGTATCTAAAACATATTCCATATCTATTCTCCGTTCTAAATAATTTCTATGCCCAAAATTGAACACAAATTTTTAATAAGTTCAGTATTATCGCCATAGGAGATAATATAATGTTGACACATAACATTCTGTGCAAACTTTTCAACATCATCAATGAAAATCTCTAAGCCAGGCAACTGCGGTGCGGGTTGTGTCCAACCTGCTTCTTCCCACTTTGGTAGTGTTTTGCCTTCACCCTTCACCATATGCATATAATATTTTCCGTCCTCATAGAACAAGCGGCACATAGTAAGTTCGCCTGTTTTAACCTTAGAAACATTGAGTATGCCTTCACTGAGTTCACCGAATGCCGCAGGCCAGGTAGCCGTTATTTCGGGTTGACCTGTTATTTCATAAACTTTTTTTGCGCCAAAATGCTCTTTGATTTTTTCGGCCTCAGCAGTGGCACGATTATCAAGCCACACAATCGCATTCATAAGCGGGGTATCATTTTCATCGGTAACAATAAGTGTTTCGCACTGTGTATCAATTGCAAATGCCGCAATTTCCAAACCGCTCGAAACTTCCTTATACGCCGATAAAAAGAGTTTTACATAATCGTCTGCAGGAAATTCAACTTCATCTCCCGACACAATTAACGTATAATCCTTAGTGGCGCTTTTTACAAGCGTTCCTTCGGTGTCAAACACCGACACTTTAAGGGACGTTGTGCCTATATCTGCACCTAATAAATATTTCAAAACATACCCCCCGTTTTAATTAGTACTGGAACATGTCATCATCTTTAATTGTTGATGCCAAATTTTCACTAATATATACGTTTGTGGGATTTTCTCTTAATTGTAAAATGGAAGCCGGAACGTCTTGACTTGGTTTTCCAAACAAGCTAAGGCGTGAAGATAATCTCTGCCATGTAACGTTACTGCCTGCTGTTGTAATGGCATGCATATCAAGAACTTCCTTTGCCTTCATAGCATCCCTGGGACCCATCATTGCACCCATAGGCGGTACCTTTGAAATATCTCCTGAACAACCAAATGCACCATGAAGTGAGTTTTGTGCGATTGTTAACGGATGCAATTTTGCAACCTTTGCACCCTGCTCCAAATATTCTTCCATAGTCGGTTTGAACCAATCGTCAACAGGGTCAATAAACGCAAGGTGTGCAGGCCAACCGGGACCTGAATAAACAATATCTGCTTCCCCATCAGCTTCTAACATTTTTGAAAAATCGGGTGTAACTTTATTGCTGTGATAAATAAAGTTTTCTTCTTTAAATCCCAAATCTAAAATATTTGAAACCATATAACGATAAAAAGCATTACCAAAACCTGCTTTATACGAAAGCGGCGCAATGTTTCCTTGATCATCCGCCCACTCGTCCATCATATAAAACTTAACGTTACGACAATCAACATTTAATTTATGCAACAAATACGCAACTTTACGATATGTTGGGTTTGGATTACACATAATCATAACGCATTTTTTATCGTATCTATCAGAATCAACTATTCGCTGTACCATATCGGCAAGCATTACCATCTCAAAATCGTCATTTTTAACAACGTTAATGCTCATAGACGGACTTGTAGGATGTTTGCCATTCATAGCAATAATATCTTCTTTTGTTATATTGCGTACGCGTTCTATTTCTTTTAAGTCCTTAAACGGATAAAAATCAGCAGGCTTAAAAGTAAAATCATCTTTTCCAAAAATCATATTTTTTCCTCATTTCACATTTTGGATTGTTTTAAGTGCTTCATTAACCAAATGTATTCCAAAATCTTCGCCAAGCATTGAAGTATCGGTTTCATAGCCACCTGTAACAAGCGATTCGGGTGTATATAAATAACCAGGCAAACAACCGTTTGTAAGCTCGTTAACAATAACAGTTCCGAAACCTGCAACAGCTTTTATATAAAGACCATATTCAACAAACATTTCACCTTGGAAACCAACAACAAGTGTTTCTCCCAAACGAATTATTTGTATTTCTGCCGGTGCTTCATCGCTAAGTAATTCTACCTTAATGCCCTTTTTCTGCATACGAACATAGCCTAATTGGTCTTCCGATCCTAAAAGTTTCAAATTGGCATTCTGCCAAAGATAATATTCATCGCGATTCTTAGAATCTCCATATTTAGAATAGAGTTCTTTATAAATTTTTTCGTCATGCTCTACTTGTGCCACAAGTTCCTCTTCGGTGCCAAAATCACGAAGTTCCAATTCTATTTCACTATTTGCGATTTTTATAGGCATTTCATTAACCCATACCGCTTTTTCTAAAACAGTATGTGCCGCTTTTCCTAAGGTTCTGCCTACACGCTCGGCTTCGTCGTAACTTTCGCCTTGCCTATAATAACGACTGGATTGGTTTCCAGATGTTCCTTGTGCAAAACCTACCAAAGCGCTTGGTTCCATTTCTTCAAGCTGTTTTTTCAAATAGCACGGATAATCCGCAGTACAAACATTGCTCCATTCGTGTATGAACGTTGGATGCAAGGTATAGTTAACTATCATACCACGCACGGCATCAGTTTCGTCCTTAATTGCCATAACGCTTACAAGTGGGTCGTGCGGTCCGCCGGGGATGCGCCTATTGCCGCCAATTCCCGATTCAGCGCCACAAACGGCAGTACCCGAAGTGAAGTAAGCGTTAAAGGATTTATTTTTAGCCTCACAAATAATATCGGTAATATCTTTAATTATTTTTTCAACATATTCTTTTGGTTGCTCCTTACCCGTCTCTAAGCTTTCGATATCTAATCGACCGGATGCCCAAGGACCCGAATGGGTATGGGAACAACTAATCATAATATTTTGTTCTTTTATTCCACATTTTTCATTTGCCAAACGGCGAACTGTTGCAACATGTTTTTTTGAAAAAAACAATAAATCAAGCGTTACCATTGCAACTTCTTGCTCACCATTATTTAAGTACATACAAGCCGCATATAGCGGATCGTGAAAACCTGTATTATTTCTTGGGTAGTGTGGATAACCCGCCAACTCCAAGCCTAAAGGTGGAGTTATATCAACACGGCTCATACCGGCTTTTATCATACGAACTTTCCTTTCAAAATGACATTTTTTACATCAAAATTTTTGTTTACAACAACAAGGTTTGCGGTTTTTCCAACGTCTATTGAGCCAATTTTGTTGTCCATTCCAATAACTCTTGCAGGATTGAAACTTGCCATCAAAAATGCATCGTTTATACTAACGCCCAAATGACTTATTATATTTTTACAAGCCACGTTAAGCGTTAAATTACTGCCGCAAAGCAAACCGTTTGCATCAAAATTCAAATCGGTAATATGTGCAAATTTTTGTGGTGTCGGCTCATCATTTACAAAACTGTCAGAAACAAGAACAATCTTATCTTTGCCTTTTATTTTAAGTATAAGGGCTAACATATCGGGATTTACATGAATTCCTTGGGAATCACATATAACCTCTGCATACATATTATCATCTAAAAAACACGCCTCATCGGGACCGCAGTTTCTTGTGCCTGTAGCACATGGTGCCCTACCTGTAGCATTTGTACAGTGTGTAAGCAGTTTAATGCCATATTTTTTTAACTTTTCTATTTGGGCAACGGTGGCTTCGCTATGACCGACACTTATTGTTGCATTGGAGTTAACTTCCTTAACTTTTTTAAGAAAAGGTTCTATGCCTTCTCTTTCCGGAGCTATTACCCAAACTTTTGCAAATTCCCCTGCCTTTTCCACCACTTCTTCATAGTTTTCAGCCTTTATTTCACCACGCCAATGGTTTTTTTCGGGGCTTGCACCATATTTTTCGTTGGTATAGGGTCCCTCCATATAAAATCCGCCAATATTTTTTGCGCTACCATTATTGATAGCCGTTAATACGCGATCAATGGCTCTTAAATACTCTTCTTTTGAAATATCGGTATAAAGAGTGGGCAAAACGGTTGTTGTGCCGTAATTTAGAAAGTGATTTGCCGCACCAACAGGGTCAATATCAAACCTACATTTTCCACCGCCATGACAGTGAATATCAACAAATCCCGGACCAACATATAAACCCTTGGCATCAAATATTTCCGCATCTTCAGGGATTTTAAGCGAGTTTTTGTCGCCAAAGCCAAATATTTTTTCGTTTTCTAAAAGTAAAACACCGTTTTTAATTATATCTTGTTCTAAAACAATTTGAGCGTTAATGATTGCTAACATTATTTATCTCCATAATTTTTTCTCAAGCGTAAGGTGTTTTAAATATTTTTCGTCATACGCTTTTTCATCTTTTGGGGAATAAACCTTTTCTATCTTTATTGAGGTGTATGTTTCCCCCACCGCTTTTGCCGCAAGCATTGCCGCACCTGCACTTGCTGCCTCAGAATTTTTAGGAACAGAAATTTTTAATCCTGTAATATTTGCAATAAGCGAACACCAAAAATCACTTTTAGCGCCACCGCCAAATAGAATTAAGGAATGTACATTCCCGTAAGCATTCATTGCTTCAAGAATACTTCTTATTTGAAAAGCAATACCTTCCATAACAGCAAGGGCAAAATCACCGCGTACGGTTGCCAAATTTACACCGTAAAAAACACCTTGACTTTCAGGGTAATAGTCGGGTGAACTTGCACCTGCAAGATACGGTAAAAACAATAGCGATGAGCCTCTGTTTAACGCATCCTGTGCCTCTTTATCTATCAAATCATACTTTTCGTTTTTGAAAAGCATATCTCTTATCCATCTAAGAGAGGTGCCTGCAGTGTTAATAACACCTTCCGTTACAAAACTTTCATTGTCAACATAACCACACCAACCAACTCCATTGTTTGTTTGGGTGTTTGCTGTTTTCCAATACTTAGTTATGGCCGCTGCAGTACCCAAAGATATGGTCATAGTGCCTTCTTCCAAGCCTACGCCGTATGCCGCACATTTTTGGTCTTGCGCGCCAACTGCCACAACACAATCGTTTTTAAGACCTAATTTTTTTGCAACAGACGGTAAAACAACACCTAAACTTGTGCCGCTTGCTAAAAGGCT
Source organism: Acutalibacteraceae bacterium (assembly GCA_045613385.1). GTDB lineage: Bacteria > Bacillota > Clostridia > Oscillospirales > Acutalibacteraceae > SIG565. Next base: position 106,564 of record JAZLAW010000020.1, read on the forward strand.
GGGTAATTTGTCTTCTTGAATTCCGTAAAAGTCGAGAATTTCCCTACTCCAACAAAAATTTTTTATATCGTACATAAGTGTACCCGAAGCCATACTGTAATCGGTCACACATTTGCCCGTAAATTTAGCCAGAAGAAAATCCATTGGCATTAAAAACTTTTTTGCTTTATTATAAATTTCAGATAAATTGTTTCTTAACCAAAGTATTTTGGGTAAGGTATAGGCTGTTGAAACGGGTTTTCCTGTTAAAGAATAAATCTTTTCATTGGAAAAATCTTTTTCGATTTGTTTGGTTTCTTTTTCCGCCCTAGTATCTAACCAAGTCAGTGCATTATAAAGCGGCGCAAAATCATCATCCACAGGAACAATTGTTATGCCTTGTGAACTTACAGAAATACTTTCTATTTTTTGACTATCAATACCGCTTTTTTCTATCGCTTTTTTGGCTGTGCGCAGAGTAATTTCCCACCAAACGTTTGCATCTTGTTCCACATAGTTTTCTTTTGGTGTTATAAGCGAATATTCTTCATATTCTGCTGCTACGCTTTCAAAATGCTTATCGAAAACGATACTTCTACAACCTGTTGTTCCTAAATCAACAGCAAGATAAAAAGACATTTATCTTCCCACTTTCGAATTAAAGTTTAGAGTTGCGCTCATCATAAGCTCGTCTTACTGCCGCCATCATTTCTTCGGCCATAGCCGCCGGGTCTGCCGCTTTGCAAATACCACTGCTTGAACCCGATCCATCGGCACCCGCCATAATTATGTTATAGCAGTCGTTACCGCAACTGATACCTGCAGACGGAAGCACCATTATTTCGGGATTTACTTTTTTTACTAAATCTATACAAGCGTCTACATACTCTCTGCCAACGGCAATACCCGTACCGATAAGTTCGCTCGGTTCGGCCACTAATATATCGGGATTCATCTCGGCAATTGCTTTGATTTCTTCTTCAGTATCTGCACAAACTATAGTAGCCAAGCCTACTTCTTCTGCGCGTTCTATTGCCGTTTTAACTTCTTCGAGAGTAAGCTTGCATTCTGCATGGTTAAGCATAACGCCAACTGCACCCGTAGCTTTTACGGCTTCGGGCAAAATTGTACCCATACCCCTACCCACAGGTATACTATCCATATGTTGTGAATACACGTGGATTCTCTCTGAAGTGTTTTCGGCAATAAGTCGTAAATCGGTTGTTTGCACATCCGCAATTACATCCATATCATACTTTTGTGCAAAACCATCAATTTTTTTCATAAGCTCCAATAATTCTTCACCGTAAAGATATGCTTTCGGTCCAAATTCGAAAAACGGAGTTGAAATTTTATAATTTTTAATCATTTCAGTATTTCCTTAATTATCTTTTCTGCTGAAGGTCATAACGCATATCGTATGCCTTTTCTTCATCCGTAAACTTGCGGAGCGTATTTATAACTTCTCCATTATTCCACTTTCTGTCTTCTACGTCTTCACCAATACCCATAACGGTAATGTTAACTTGTCTGCGTCTTGCTCTTACGTGGTCCCAGTCAATAAAGTAAACGTGAGCAAACTCACCGCCGTCAAGTTCACCGTCTTTAATGGTCATGGTTTCGCTTCTGCCAAAGAAAACAGAACGAAGATGTCCGTCTGTATTCATACTTGTATAATTACCGGGTTCGTTTACGTATCTACCGAACTGTGCATGAAGAGGACCCGGATGACGATAATCACCTTCATTTGTGTAGTCAGGAATCAACTTGCGCATAATGTCAAGAAGGTCGTGTTGTAAGTATTCAAGGTCGAAAGTATCGATATCGTGTGAGCATTCCTGTACCATAACCGAGCAGGTTGTATGGTGGGAAGCGATAGTAACTGTACCGTTTTTAACACCCGAAGCACGTACTATTTCCATTACTTCCTTTGAAATGTCGTGGAATGTGGGTATCCAACCGCGTGACTGTAATTCTAATTCCTTTTGAAAAAATTTAAAATCCATTTTGTTTTCCTCCAAAAATTATTTATTATTTTTTATTTAATCTTTCGCCTACTGCTCCACCCGGATGAATCAACGCGAACTGTTCATTTTTATAGTCGGTTTCTTCAATCAGGGCAGTTTGTAAAGCGTGAAATATAACTGAAAGTGATGTTGAAGAAGTAGTGCCTTGAGAGTTATACTTATCGGTTTCTCTGTTGACATACTGTTTTATAACAACATCAGCGCCAACTGTTAGTGGCGACTCGGTATTTTCGGTGATGGTGATTACCTTTACGCCTTTTGATTTACAAATATCAAAAATCGGTAAAAGTTCTTTTGTTTTACCGCCACGTGATGCAAATACCATTACATCTCCCTTTTGCAAAAATCCCATACCGCCGTGAACGGCTTCGGCGGGAGATATAAACTTTGCGGGGCGCTCAATGCAACACATAAGGTGTGCAAAATGCTGACATATTATGCCACTGTGTCCGCAACCTGATGCGCCTATTCTTGTTGCATTTTTAAGGAGTTCTACAGCATCCGAAAATGCTTCATCATCAAAGTATCCGAGCATTTCTTTTATGCACTCATATTCAATTTGATAGGCAGCTTTTGCAGCCATTAAACTTTCCTTTTTCATACTGTAACTTCTCCTTCTACATTTTGTTCTTCTGCTTCTTTTATAACCTTTTCGCGCATACGGTTAGCAGCGGTTATAATAAAGTGCATTGTAATTAATACACCAACCATTATGATAGCACTTGCGATAAGTGCATACTTATAGTCGCCAAAGTCAAGGAATAATTCAAACGGGTTGGTTGCTATTGCAACATCGCCAAAACGAAGAATATGAACTTCGGTAGGTACAATTTCCTGGTTTTGCTGCTGACGGTAGCGGTTAATGGTACCCGCATACACGTGCATTGCTGCTGTATCCTTGAAGCTAAATACTTTTTGGTCTTTATTCTTTTCTACATAATATTCAATTTCACGAACGGCATTTTTATAATCGCTTATAGTAGCTTTTCTAAGCGGTAAATCAAATACCATTGCCTTATGTGTAAAAGGTATGTCTGACTTGATTTCGGTAATTTCTTCGTAAACAGAAACGATTTCATTTGCGATTCGCTTACCTGCCAAACGGCAACCCGATAAATCGTACATTGACGGGTCGGCTTTACGCGGAAGCAAATTAGGTCTGTTTACATTGGGGTCGTCAATAGGTGTTTCAGGGTCAACCCATCGGATACGGTCGCGCGGACATTGGTCGCCACCATCAACGGCCATAGCGGTAGCAGTAATTTCCGTTTCTACATGGTCGGATATTCTTTCTAAAACTGACCTGCTAACGATACTTTCTTTTCGGGCACAAGACTTTCTTCTGCTCAACCGATTAATACTTTTTCCATCATGTATTCTCCTTTTGTTTTTCGAAAAATTGCGGCCGCACGGTACTACGAATATATTCTACTACTATATAATAAAAAGGTCAATTATTTTTTTCGTTTTTCTTTCGATTTTCTTTAAAAAGAATAAAATACGAAAGTTAGTGTCAACTTGACAAAAATACCATTATATGTTACATTTTAAATAGTATTTTTAAGGAGTTTTCAAATGATATTAGATGCAAGAAAGCAACAAATATTAGATTTAATAAGACAAAACGGCTCGGTTAGAGTTTCGGAACTCAGCCAACTTTTTGATGTTTCGGAAGTAACTGTGCGAAACTATCTTACAGATATGGAAAGCAAAGGTCTTCTCTCCCGTACACACGGCGGTGCAATTAGTTCTTACAAGCCATACTGTAGTATGAACTTTAATCAAAGATTGCAAACTAACTATCAAGAAAAAGACCTTATTGCTAAAAAAACCGCACAAATGATTGAACCGAATGACACTATTATGTTAAATGCAGGTACTACTACCCTACTTGTACTTAGACATATTCCTACCGATTATCACTTAAACATAATTACAAACTCCATTTCGATTGCGCTTGAAGCATCGGCAAATCCGAACTTCAACATTGTGCTTATTGGCGGCTCGGTAAATCAAAAATACCAATTCACCTTTGGTGCAGATGCTGTTAACATACTTAAAAACTATTATGCCGATAAACTAATTCTATCGGTGGATGGCATTGATTTTAATTGTGGTTTTTCAACCTATTACAACGAAGAAGTAGAGATTGATAAGTTAATGCTTGAACGTTCAAGTGTTAGTATACTCGCTGCCGACTGCAGTAAGTTTAACCGCAATGCTTTTGTAAAGATATCTGACCTTTCAACTGCCGACTTTATCGTTACAAACTATGAGCCAAACGAAAATGAAAAAAATATGTTTTTTGATAAAGGTATAACTTTGGTTGATGTTGAAATTGCATAAAGGAGAACTATAATGATAAACGATAATATACTTAGAAGTGAACTTTACTACCCACTACATAAAAACTTTAAAGCGGCTTTTGATTTTATAAAAACTGCAATTAGTGATAACTACGGCGCAGGTAAATATGAAATAGATGGAAAAGACCTGTATGCTTCAATTCAGGAATATACTTCAAAACTCCCCGAAGATGCCAAGACCGAAGGCCACAAAAATTATATTGATATACAGTTTATCGTTTCGGGCACCGAAGTTATCGATTCGTTTGATATAACAAAAGCCATGGCCGTTACCGAATATAATCCTGATAAAGATTTTACCCAGTATGAGAACAAAGTAGTCATAACAAGAAGTATTTTAAATGGTGGCGATTTTGCAATATACTTTCCCCACGACATTCATCGACCGGGTATGTGCTTTAACGGAAGTCAAGCACCTGTAAAAAAAATAGTAGTTAAAGTAAAAGCACAATAAAAATAACGGCAGACACTAAAAAGTGTCTGCCGTTATTTTTTATTTAATCTTTATCAAAAACTTCTTTGCCAAGTCCGCATATTGGACAAACCCAATCTTCCGGAACATTTTCCCAGGCAGTACCGGGGGATACGCCATTATCAGGGTCACCAATTTCGGGGTCATAAACATAACCGCAAGGACAAATATATTTTTCCATATTAATCTACTCCTTTTAAATTTTATAATAATATTATACCACATCACGTTAAATATTACTACTCCATTTTTTGAAGAACTTTTTGACTTTGTTTATGAACAGTCGCTCATCAAACTCGGGAAAGCATTTTAAAAAATAATTGCATTCATCACAACAACACTCATATTCGGGATGTTCACCATTCCCAAGACACTTACGGCCTTGTCTTGATGGTGTCAACGGTGTGCCTGTTATGTCTATTATCGTATTTTTTCTCATTTCTTTACCTCCAAAATAAAAAAGCGCACCCCGAAGGGTGCGCCGAAAAAGTGTTCTCTCGGAAAGTTGCGACGCAAACCGACTCCAACGAAGGATAAGGAGAACACCTTTTACCAAAGTATTTTCCCTTCGTTAGAGTTAATTATTCAGTTTGCGTCGCACAGTTATTTTACCACATTATAATTAAAAAGTAAAGTAGAGATAAAAATATAAAAAACACCCACTATAATGGTGGGTGCTGAAATAATCACACTAAATCAGTGTTCTTTTTATTGGTTGTTAAAATAAAAATCCCTAAGTAAAAAAGTATTATAGATAAGTATTTTACAAAAGAAATTATATTTATAGGCAACATATCTTTTGGTATAGAATTTATATAGTCCATTCCGCCAAGCAAAATAAATTCGCAAATTAGTATTATAATAGTTGTTAATATATAACCTATACATCCTATTTTTAAAAGAATTGATAATTTTAAGTTATATAAAGTACCGCAAAAACAGAATATATTAAACAAGGCTGAAACTACGCTTAAAGCAAATAGAATTTTAGGACCATTTTCAAATAATATATATTTCGGTGTACCGATAGCGGAAACTGCCACCGCATATAAATTTCTAAAAGCAATTATACCAAAAGCTAATGGAAATATATATTTCTTAAACTTAAATGTTTTATCTGCAAAAAACAAATAACACAGTATCAAAAATATCGGAATCAAGGACACAAAAGTGTTAATTATATTAGAAAACTTTAAAGTTGTAATAAATGTGCTAAAAATATTAAATATGCAATATACAGCAATTAAAACAAACGCAACTAACGTTCTTTTCGAATTAAAAGTTTTCACAAAATCACTCCTCAAAACAAAAGATGTGCTACCGTTATGATAGCACATCTCAGGTGATTTTACAATCAGATATTACTTAAAATAACGAGCGAGAAGTCCCTCAAATGCTTTGCCGTGTCGAGCCTCATCGCGTGCCATTTCGTGCACGGTATCGTGGATAGCATCAAGGCCTAATTCTTTAGCAAGTTTAGCAAGTTCGAATTTGCCCATTGTTGCGCCGTTTTCGGCATCAACGCGCATTGCAAGATTTTTCTTGGTAGAATCGGTTACAACTTCGCCTAAGAGTTCTGCAAATTTTGCTGCATGTTCTGCCTCTTCATAAGCAGCTTTTTCCCAGTAAAGACCGATTTCGGGATAGCCTTCTCTATGTGCTACACGAGCCATTGCAAGATACATACCTACTTCACTGCATTCACCCTGGAAATTTTCGCGAAGACCGTCAATAATTCTCTGGTCAACACCCTGAGCTACACCTAATACGTGCTCAGCAGCCCATTCCATTTTTCCTTCTACTTCCTTGAATTTTGATGCAGGAACGTGGCAAATCGGACATTCTGCCGGAGCCGCATCGCCTTCGTGAACATAACCGCAAACACTACATACAAATTTTTTCATAATTTTACACCTCATAATTAATAATTAATTTTTATTTAAACTCAGGCATTCTCTGCAGATTCCTTCAAACAACCTTTTTTCAGAACGCACAGAACAGTCGAGAGTTTTTTCAATATAATCGTTTAATGAATCATTCACCGCGGGACAGTCATAGATTGCTCCGCAAGACAAGCAGTGGAAGTGAATATGGTTACTTATATCGGCATCGAAATGCTGACAACCATCACTCACGGGAATTTCTGCTATCATACCTTCCTTATTCAGTTCAGTCAAGTTCCTATAAACCGTACCTAAACTGATATTTGGTATCTGAAGTCTTGCCTGTTCATAAATCCAATTAACCGTCGGATGCGATTTTGTGTTTTGCAACACATTCATTACAACTTCACGTTGCTTTGAGTAATTTTTCATACGCGCCTCATAAAACAGTAATTATTACTATTTTTATTATAACACCTTTTTTTATTTTGTCAAGTGTTTTTTCATTGACAAAATAATTTTTTTGTTGGATAATGTATTATAGAATAATTTAAAGAAGGTTTTTTAAAAAGTGAACAATAAGGGCATCTCAAATTATGTTATAAGACGTCTGCCCCGCTATTACCGTTTTTTAGGTGACTTGTCGGCGGCGGGAATTAAAAAAATATCATCCGGTGAACTTGCAAAGAAAATGGGGCTTACCGCAAGTCAGATACGACAGGACCTTAACTGCTTTGGCGGTTTTGGGCAACAAGGTTACGGCTACAATACCGATGAATTACGGCAGGAAATCGGGTATATCCTAGGTGTTGATACACCCAAAAAAGCGATACTTATTGGTATGGGTAATTTAGGACGCGCGATAGCGTTACATCTTAATTTTGAAGAAAAAGGCTTTAACCTTATAGGTATATTCGATAAAAAAGAATCATTAATTGGCAACGTGGTCCGCAATATCCCTGTCCGCTCAACCAACTCTTTGGATGATTTCTGCCGAGAAAACAAACCCGATGCCGCGATACTCTGCATACCAAAAGAAGCTGTCCCGCAAATCGCAGAGCATTTAATTAAGTTAGGTGTCAAAGGCTTTCTTAACTTCAGTCATTACGATTTATCTATCAAATATGACAATATTACGGTTGAAAATGTCCATTTTGGTGACAGTTTAATGACTTTATCATATAATTTAAAGAATAATTGAATATTTGTAACATAAAATAAGTGCGGTGAATTAAATGGCTATAGTAATTATCCGCACTTTAATATTATATATTTTTGTAACTATAGGTATTCGTTTAATGGGAAAGCGACAGATTGGTGATATGCAACCTAACGAGCTTGTAGTTACCTTAATAATTTCGGAAATTGCCGCAATCCCCCTTCAAGACACAACGCAACCATTAATAAACGGGGTTGTGGCTGTTTTTATGCTTGTAATCATAGAAATAATAATATCAGTACTGACAATGAAGTTTTTGCGGCTAAGGCAAATACTTAGCGGTAAGTCAATAATCATAATCAAAGACGGAGAAATTGACCAAAAAGCTATAAAACAGGTACGGCTTACCGTAATAGACCTGATTGAACTGTTACGTGCCCAAGATGTTTTCGATATTTCTACTGTGGCATACGCGGTATTGGAAGTAAACGGAAATTTAAGTGTATTGCTCAAAGAGACCGAGATGCCCGTAACTGCAAAACAAATGAAAATTAAAACCGAGAAGGATGCTTTATTATTGCCCGTAATTACCGATGGTAAGGTTATTGAAGATTCATTACAGACTGTTAATCACACAAAAAAAGATATAGAAAAAATACTAAGCGGCAAAAAAATCAAAATTAACGATGTCTTTTTGATGACACTTGATAAACTTGGTAATTACACGATAACTCAACGGGAGAAAAGCATATGAAAAGATTGATTGCCGCCGCCGTTCTCGGAGTCGTTGTTATCGCCGCTCTTATAGCCGATATTATGCTTACAAACAAGGTAGTAGAAACAGTATCTAAAGATATAAAAAACTGCAAGACCGCCGCCGAGCAGGGTGACTACACAGCCGCAAAGGCATATGCCGAGACTTTGGAAAAAAACTGGGAAAAAACGGAAACTTATTTTTCTCTCTTTATAAATCACGATTTGATAGATAATATGGGGGTTTCTGTATCTAAACTTGTGCCATTAGCTAACTCAAGAGACAGTATGTATTTAACCGAATGCCGAGTAATTGAAGTCACTCTCACCCATATAAAAAACGATTCACGATTTAATCTGCATAATTTATTGTAAAAGAAAAAACCGACCGGTCAAAACCGGTCGGTTTGATTTTCTAAGAATAATTAGTTAGCTTTGTTCAAACGGGTAACCAAAGCAGATTTCTTATGAGCAGCTGTATTCTTGTGAAGAATACCTTTAGAAGCAGCTTGGTCAATCTTCTTAACCGCAGCTTTTACTGCTTCGCCTGCATTAGCATCCTTGCTCTCGATAGCAGCATCAGCCTTCTTAACTGCTGTTCTGAGAGCCGAACGATAAGCCTTATTGCGCTGATTGTTAGCCTCGCTTACGAGAACGCGTTTCTTAGCAGATTTAATATTAGGCATATTGTCGCACCTCCTCTAAAATACTCACGTAAAGTTATATTACCACTTTTTATTCATAAATGCAATAGTTTTTTAATAAAAATTTCAAATATGTCAATAATATATGCGGTGATTTTATGTACAACAGGACAGATTTGGCGGTTGAAAAGTTAAAAGATGCGAAAAATGCGCCGAGCGGTATAACAAATAAAGAAGTTTTTTACGGCGACATTACGGTTACCCACACCGTAATTGAGGATGATGATGGTGCCACAGCTATAGGCAAACCCATAGGAGATTATATTACTATTACTCTCCCTGCCCCACCGCAAAGTTCATCTCACCCCGAAGACAATGAAAAGGTTATAGCGGAAGAAATCAAAAAGTTATTGCCGCAAAAATGTGGCGGTGTACTTGTATTAGGTCTCGGCAACCGTGAAATCACTCCCGATGCCTTGGGCCCTAAAACCACCGACTGCATTCTTGCCACGCGACATATTACAAAATCCCTTGCCGAAGAAATCGGTCTATCAAATTTAAAAAGTGTTGCTGTAATTTCCCCCGGTGTTTTGGGCCAGACTGGTATTGAAACAGGTGAGATTTTAGCGGCGATTGTAAATAGGATAAATCCATCGGCAGTTATTGTTATTGATGCCTTGGCAGCCAAAAGCATATCAAGGCTCGGCACTACAATACAATTATCAAATACCGGTATTTCCCCCGGCTCAGGGGTTGGGAATGCAAGGCAGGAAATAAACCGTAAAACTTTGGGAGTCCCTGTGATATCGGTGGGCATACCGACAGTTGTAGAAGCTTCTACTATGATTTACGATTTAACAAATACCCGTCACAGCTCTGATACCTACGGTAAAATGATTGTAACACCAAAAGAAATCGACCTTATTATTGAACATTCTGCAAAACTTTTAGGTTTCTCTATCAACCGTGCATTACAACCAGAAATTGATAGTGAAATACTGCGAATATTAGTATAAAACATTTCTTTTTTTCATAGTATAAATTGGTGTTGTTATATGAATTTTAAAAGTTTTTTAATACTGCTTTTGGTTATGGCCGCGGCTCTTTATACTGGCATTAACGGAACATACGAATATATAAATTACAGATTTCCCGTTCTATTTACCGAAATCAACGATAATATCACGAATTCCCTTATGGCAGCCGCGCCTACAGTACCTACACCGACACCAATACCCCAAATTCAAGAACAAACCGACAAGACGGAAAGTGAAACTACAGAAAATTCGGCGCCTGTCATAAACGACCAGCCTGTAATAGGAAAAATAACCGACCGATTTATTTCCCCCTATGGTGCCAACACATCATATAATAATGTGTTTTTAAAAAATAATACCGGGGTGCCAATAAATCTATCGGAATTATTAAAACAAAAGCTTACATTCACAATACAAAAAAATTCGGCGCCGCAGGTACTTATAGTACACACCCACGCGACCGAAAGTTATATGACCGAGGATAGAGATTATTATACCGAAGCGGATGAACCGCGCAGACTTGAAAATAATCAGAATATGGTGCATATAGGAGAAATATTTGCTAAAAAACTTAATGAAGCAAATATAGGGGTAATTCACGATAAGACATTGCACGACCACCCTTCTTATACGGGAAGTTACACACGTTCGGCCGAAACGATAACCCGCCACTTACAAGAGAATCCATCCATCAAAATAGTCATAGACATACACCGTGATGCCATAACTGATGACAACAAAATAAAAACACGACCCGTAGTACAATTTGATGGGCAAAACACCGCACAGGTTATGCTTGTTATGGGAAGCGAAACCGACGGTATAACAAATTTCCCAAACTGGAAACAAAATCTGGCATTTGCCGTTAAATATCAACAAACAATGGAGGTAATGTATCCGGGAATTGCAAGAGCAATAACACTAAACAGTGCAAAATACAACCAAAATCTGACTGTAGGTTCTATTTTACTTGAAGTTGGAAGTGAAGCTAACACATTTAGTGAGGCCGAATCTGCGGCCGAAAAATCAGCTACAGCTCTTGTCAATTTGCTCAATACAATAAAATAGATGAAACATAAAGAAATTTTCTGGCGGAGTGTTAAAATTACCGCAATTATTATTTTTAATATTGTATTACTTTTTTACGGTATTTGTTATGCTTATAAAAATATACGACTTATCGGTTATGGCGAATATACAGACATTGTAAAAATAAATGAAGAAGATATTAAAATTTTCGATTTTTACATTAAAAAGACCTGATTATCATCTGATAATCAGGTCTTTTCTTATTCTTCTGTTGAACTTACTATATCTGATGCTGTATCTTCCGAATCGTTGGCTTTGATAACACGAAGAACTATATGGGCATCTGTATCAACACCCATACCAATTCCCGGTTCAATCTCAGTAACCGTATTTGCCGGTTGTTGAGTATTATAAATATCTACAACATCTATTCTTTCTATATTTTTATAGTCAAAGCCGAGTTTCATTAATTCAAATACCGCTTCATCAAAGGTTTTACCTATCAAATCAGGTATTGCAACCGTCTTTGGCCCCAAACTTAAGGTTATTTGGATGTTTGTACCTTTTACTACCGACTGGTCGCTTGTAGGCGTCTGAGCAATAATATACCCGCGCGGATACTTATCACTGAAATTTTTATCAACAACTTCAAAGGTGAAGAAGGTTTTATAATCGACACTATCTACTACATCGGAATATTTTTTACCAATAAGGTCGGGTACCTGGAACAAATTAGATTCTTCTACAGGCGGAGTAACCGGTGTTTCATCGGCCGGTGGCGGAGTTTGTACTACAGGTTGACTCGGTGTAGGATTTTTAGTTTCCTCATTTTTGTTGCCTAAAAAGTAATACCCGAGAAGCGACAAAACTATAAGCACTGTTGCAGTAATAACAGATGCAATTACTGCATAGTTTTTGCCGCTTTTCTCCTTTTTGACAGGTTGTGCCGTAACAACCGGAGTATTAACCACCTGTGTATGCGCAACAGGCTTTACGGCGGGTGCCGTTTCTGTCGCTACAGGAGTCAACGAAATACGAAAAGCATCCATATCCTGAGTTCTGTTTTCCGGCATTATTTGTAAAGCATTAGCAAGGGCAGATAAAACAAATTTTGGCAATATTTCCGCATATCTTGAAGGTATCTGCAAATTATCATTTGAAATGCGCTCAGCCACATCGGTAGGTGCCGTACCCATAAGTACGCGGAAAAGAGTTGCCGCCATACCGTAAACATCGGTATATTTACCATCGCGACACTCGATATCATATCCATACTGTTCAACCGCAGAAAATCCCGGGAATAACTGAATTGTCATATTGCTTCTCGACATTCTGACAGGTCTTATACAAAATCCACCAAGCTTAAGCTTTCCGTCGCGGCCGACCATTACTGTCTCCGGTGATATGCCACGGTGTATTATACCCGCTTCATGCAGCGCGGCCACTGTAGTAATAAGCGGCAAAAACAGGGGGCGGGCCTGTTCCCACTTGAGATTTCCGCCATTTCTTACCAAAAACTCTCTGAGGGTAATTCCCTGTATTGCTTTAGTAATAACATAAGCTGTTCCGTTATCTTCGAAAATTTCTATCGTTTCGGTCAAGGATGGAAGTCCTGTAATTTTAGCAATCTTTCTATTCAATTCAAGAAAGTTCATTATTCCTTCATTAAATACAAATTCATTGCCCGAAATAATCGAAACACTACCATCTTCATTGCGTTTCGCTATGCCCTTAGGAAAATACTCACGTATATTTACAACGCTGTCGTTTTCATTATCCCAACCAATGTATGTAACACCTTCGCCATTATTCTCGGTGGCATTACCCACCAAATAGCGTTCCTTTATCCAGGTGCGTACGGATAAATATTCTTTATCATTATTATCTTTGGAATTATATCCGCAGATAGAGCATATGCTCTCTCCACCGTTATCATTCATACATCCCAGACATAATCTCTCAGTATTTAACATAAAAATCTCCTTTGATATATGCGAGAAATTAGATTTACCCACGTATTATATCACAAAACAAAGAAAAAGTATAGTTTCTATTCTGTAACCTTTTATACGTTTTGACTAACTGCAGTCATTATTGGCAATATCTTCTTGAAAACACAGGTGTGTTTTGGTGTAACCTTACGGTCTTCGTGCAAGGAGCCAAAATACCAATGTCTATATTTACACATTTCATCTATCTCTTCAAAAAAGCCATTTAATTTATTAACATTAGCCGAAGTGCCGCTACGTAAAAGCATCGCGCTTTTAACCAAAGAAGGCGGCTCGTGAGTAATAATATAATCTACTGTGCAGTTTTCTTCATCAAGAAGTTTTGCGCCATCTGTCATCTCTTCGGGAGATGGCATTTCTTCTTTCCACCAAAGACCGTTTTCAATACGCATATCCTTATCCATACTCTCACCGCCGCCGAAAGTAAATATTCTCAGTCCATCTATATTAAAAATCTGGCCGCGCATTAAGTGTATCAGATTACCGTTTATGCGATGTACCATACCGCCCTTCCAATAGGTCGTGCGGCAGGAATTGATTAAATCATAATTATCGTGGGTTCCGTCAACAAAGGCGACCGTAAACTTTCTGCTGCCCAAATATTCGATATATTCCCTTTCTTTTTCTCCGCCGTTCCAAAGGTAACCAAAGTCGCCGCAAACAATAAGCACATCACCCTTTTTAAGCTTAAACCACTCTTTATCATACAGGCGTGTTTCATCGCCGTGCATATCCCCTGTTATATAAACCAATCTGACACCCCACTAAAGATAAATTTTTATCTTCCATTTTTCTTTTACTTAATGTATAATATTAACTGGAATTATAAATATAATATTGTGTTGAGGTTGCTATGAATAAAAGATTATCTAAATTTATTATAACATTTATACTGATTTTTGCAATATTTACTTCTCTTTTTTCGGTTTCGGCATTTCAGATAAGCGAATTCGAAATCAATGCCCGGGGCGCAGTCCTTGTAAGTCTGGATACGGATGAAGTTTTATATTCAAAAAATGCTGAGCAAAAAATGTATCCCGCTTCCATCACAAAATTACTGGTTGCGGCTATAGTCCTTGATAACACAAGTGACCTTGATAATAAAAAAATAGTTATGACCAAATCTGCGTTACGTGAAATCTCGGGTACGGGTGCGAGTGTTATAGGACTTGCCGAAGGTGAAGAACTAACCGCCCGACAAGCTCTCCACTGTCTGCTCATTTCTTCCGGTGGGGACATTGCCTATGCCATCGCAGAACACTATGGCGGCAGTACCGAAGGTTTTATGGATTTAATGAACAAAAAAAGTTCCGAGATTGGTATGGAAAACTCAAGTTTTGGCAACCCTGTAGGACTTCACGATGACTACACCTATACTACACCCGGAGATGTTGTAAAACTCGCAAAATATGTACTGAAATATAAGGAAATACTTGATATTACTTCCCTTTCAAGATACACTTTACCCGCAACCAACAAATCAAATCAGCGCACTTTATCTACAACCAACTTTTTAATTGACCCGACAACAAACTATTATTATAAATATACAAAAGGTCTTAAAACCGGCTTCACTGATGAGGCGGGACGTTGTGTTGTAAGTACCGCAAGTTATAACGGATATAATTATCTGTGTGTGATTATGGGTTGTAATTCGGACGGCGGAAAACGTAATGAATTTATAGATAGCCAAAATCTGTACCGCTGGGCGTTTAATAATTTCGAATTTAAATCGGTACTTGATATAACAAAACCTGTTGCCGAAATACCAATACAATTATCCCTTGATACAGATTTTCTTAAACTATATCCCGAAATAAGTCTCAGAAGCATATTACCCGTTAAAGCAGATGAATCGACAATAAACATAAACCCAACTCTACTGCACGAAAAAGTTGATGCGCCCATAGCCGCCGGTACCGTTCTTGGAACGGCAGATATTCTGTATGCGGGTGAAGTTATTGGAACGGTAAATCTGGTTACCCACGATAATGTAAAGGCAAATTTATTCCTACAGATCGGACGCACTGCCAAAAACATATTCGGATCTACCGCCTTTAAAATTATAATTGCACTTATTGTTTTAGCTATTTTAATATTTATTGGCATATGTATATATATGAATTTAGGAAATAAAAAAAGGCGTAAAGTAAAATATATACCTTACAACAAACATACAAAAGAATAAAAACGGAGGATTTAATCCTCCGTTTTTTATTTACCTACATAATCCATCGGGTCTACATATTTACCGTTGACAGTCATTTCCAAATGTAAATGCGGACCAGTCGACCAACCGGTTGAACCTACCTTCGCGATAACTTCATCACGTGCAACTTCCTGACCGGCCGACACATAGAGTTTACTTGCATGTGCATAGTGTGTAACTACACCGTTACCGTGGTCAATCTTAATGTGATAACCGAAGTCTTTGTGCCAACCCGCAACAGTAACAGTACCACCCTGCACCGCGTGTATCGGTGCGCCGTGATTAGTGGCTATATCCACACCTTTATGAGTGTATCCGCCTCTACCCTCCGCAAACGGAGAAGAGATGAAATACGATGCATTAACAAGTGGGAAAACCATATTTGTAGCTATATCATTTTTTTCATTATTTGAATAAGCGGTTCCCACAACTACTACCTTATTTACAGGTGTTGTAACTATCTCTTGTTCTAACATAGTTCTTTCACATTCTATGCCGTCAACATAAACTACCTGTTCTACGCTATAGTTAAGGCCATTGACACCATCTACGGCAACCTGTCTGTAACCCAAAAGTTTGTCATCTGTTTTTTCGGTTACTGTTTCATATTCAACAACGACATCTTCACGGTACTTTGCAGTAGTTTTAACACTTAACGTGCTTAAATATTCATTAATATAATCCCCTGATGTATAATTGTCACCGACACAGTATTTATCTGATACAACAACAGAATTTACAAACTCCGAATTATTTTCAGCGCCGGTCATATTATAACAGGCAAGTCTCTTTTCCAAATAAGAATTCATAACATCTGCATCTTTTGCATAGGCGATTTCTTTACCGTCAACAGTAAGGGCTACACCTTTTGTAAGTTCTGCAGTATTATCAAGTATACCGTCACAAACAGCGTTCAGAGTGTCTAAATAATCGCGCCTTGTAAGTATAAGACTGAACTTGGGTTTATAAATATAACTTTCAGCATTGCTATCTGCGATTTTCTCTACGGCCAAATCTTTAGCATCGTTATAGTCGCTGATAGATGATACTGTACCGATTACATTACCGTTATAGTTTATATCCCAAGCAAATGTAACACCTGATAAGGCAAGGCTTACAACACCGCAAACCAAACACACTGCGGCAAAATATATTAACTTTACAAAGTAACGGGCATTAAGGATTTTATTAATGAATCCTGATACCTTCTCCTTCATAAAATACCTCCAAATTTTTTGTTTTATAATCACAACAATAGCTATTATAACAAAAAGATTACAAAATTGCAACCTTTTTTGTAATCTTTTTGTAATTTTTAAAATAATAATACGGAATAACCCTTTATCGGGATATTCCGTATTATTATTAAAACATAGAAATCTGGTTTGTATCAGGTAATTCATCTAATACACCGAGCGAAGACAAAGTTTCGATAATTGTTTTTGAAACACCTGCTTGTGTCTGAAATTCTTCTTTAGAAATAAAGTCACCGCTTTGTGCTGCTTCGTAAAGAGAAATTGCCGCTTTATCACCAACACCCGACATTGCACCGAAAGGCAAACGCATTTTGCCGTTTTCAGGAACATATTTTACAGCGTGTGAGTGTTTTAAATCAATAGGCAGAATTTCTATTCCGCGTTCCATCATTTCATTGAATATAAGCATATTGCCATAGACATCCAATTCTTTTTTGGTTGCTTCCTTACCCTTGTCTTCAATCATTTTAAGATACGATTTTACTGCGTTCTTACCTTTAAGTATGGTAAACACATCAACATCTTCCGGTCGGGCGGTAAAATATGCACAATAAAATTCGAGCGGATAATAAACCTTATACCAGGCCAGTCGCAACGCAGAAATAACGTAAGCCGCAGCGTGTGCTTTCGGGAACATATACTTGATTTTATGACAACTTTCTATATACCACTCAGGTACATTTACGGCTCTCATATCATCTTCCATAGCCTTCCACTCTTCAGGTGAAACTTTTCCCTTCGCAACATCACCTTTTCTTACTGTTTCAGTAATCTTAAAGGCTCTGCTCTCATCCATCCCCTGATGAATTAAGTAAACCATAATATTATCACGGGTACCTATAACTTCAGAAATGGTACAAATTCCCTTATCAATCAAGTCTTTAGCATTTCCAAGATAAACATCGGTACCGTGAGACAAACCTGAAATCTGCAACAAATCTGCAAAATTTTTAGGTTTGCAGTCACGTACCATTTCCATAACAAACTTTGTACCAAATTCAGGGATACAATATGTACCCGTGTGTGTCTTAATTTGGTCTGAATTAACTCCCAGGGCTTCGGGTGACAAAAACAGACTGTACACCTTTTCATCACTCATCGATACATCATTAACGCTGATACCTGTATACTCCTCAAGGTACTTATAGGTAGTAGGCACTACGTGACCGAGTTCATCAAGTTTGAGTATTGTATCGTGAATTGAATGGAAATCAAAGTGGGTTGTTACTATATCGGTATTTGTGTCATCGGCAGGATGCTGAACAGGACAGAAATCATAAATTTCTTTATCTCTCGGCACTACAACCATACCTGCCGGGTGTTGTCCTGTAGTCATCTTGATTTTTGAATTTTCAACCTTTGAGGCCAATCTGTTAAGTTCTGCAGAACTCAGTACAATTTCCTTTTTCTCGGCATAAGCCTTTGCGAAGCCGAAAGCGGTTTTTTCCGCAAGAGTAGAAATTGTACCTGCCTTGAACACGTTTTCACTTCCGAAAAGTTCTTCGGTATAACGCTGAACCTCTGCCTGGAATTCGTTAGAAAAGTTAAGGTCGATATCAGGTACCTTATTTCCTTTAAAGCCAAGGAAGGTTTCAAACGGAATATCGTGGCCATCGCGTTTATATCTGGTGTTACACTTAGGACAGTTTTTCTCAGGTAAATCAAATCCCGATCCGACTTCACCCTTTGTGAAGAATTCACTAAAGCGGCAATTCGGGCAATAATAGTGCGGTGCCAACGGATTAACTTCAGATATACCCGCCATAGTAGCAACAAATGAAGAACCAACACTACCACGCGAACCTACCAGATATCCGTGGTCTTCGCTATATTTAACCAACTTCTGTGCCGTAACATACATTATAGAGAATCCGTTGTTTATAATACCGTTTAACTCTTTTTCAAGTCTTTTTGATACAACTTCGGGTATTTCACCATTATACCCATACATATTCATTGCCCTATCCCAACAAATTTCACGAAGTATGTCATCAGAGCCTTCAATTACCGGCGGATAGTTTCCATCCGGTACCGGAATTACTTCATCTGATACCATATCGGCAATTTTATTTGGATTATCTATTACAAATTCTTTTGCTCTATCACCGAAATACGAAAAATCTTCAAGCATTTCTTCGGTTGTCTTGAAATACAACGGTGCCTGATTATCAAAATCATCAAAGCCCTGACCTGCCATAAGTACTTTACGGATTATTTCATCGTCTTTTTTAAGAAAATGAACATCACCCGTAGCAACAACTGGCAAACCCAACTCATCGGCTATTTCTACAACCTTACGGTTAAAATCTTTAATAACTTCAAAACTTGTCACGTGCTTTAAGGGGTTTTCCTTAACCTGACCTGTCTTTTTATCAGTTCTGGTTATAGCCGATTCCCTTATCATAAACTCATTATTGCCGAGTGGTTGTATTTCGAGAAAATCATAGTACTTGGCAATTCTTATCAGTTCTTCACGCGGTGCGCCTTTAATTATCGCCTGATAAAGTTCCCCCTGTTCACAAGCCGAGCCGATAATAAGACCTTCTCGACGCTCATCGATTACGCTTTTGAGAGAAAGCGGTCGTTTATAGAAATTATCTACATGCGCACTCGATACTATTTTATAAAGATTTTTAAGTCCTATCAAGTTTTTAACAAGTATTATCTGATGAAAACGAGGTAATTTTGTTATATCGGTAACACCCGATGTATCATCGGCAAAATAGGCTTCAACACCGTATATAACCTTAAATTCCCCACCTTTTTTACGAATGCCTTTAACTGCAGCAGCAGCTTCGGGGTAGGCTTGTACTACACCGTGATCAGTTATAGCAACCGCTTTATGTCCCCATTTATATGCAGTATTTATAATGTCGGCGGCGCTTGTAACCGCATCTTTTGCCGACATATTGGTGTGGCAATGAAGTTCAACTCTTTTCTGACCTTCATAATTATCGGTTTCTTCGTACCTTTTTACTGTTGCAAGACTGTTTACATTAACAATAAACTCGCCCGACCATTTATCAAACTTATAGTCACCGTTCACTATTACTGTGGCACCGTCGGCCAAAGGCTTGATTGAATTTTTCTTGCTTTCATCCACAAACAAAGTGGCATTAAACGAGTTTGTCGTATCGCTAAAGGCAAATTTAACAATAACCATACGGCCACCGCGTTTAGTTGTGATTTCACGCGTTTCAAGTCCAAAGACTTCACCCCACGCGCATACATACGTACTGCCTTCGGCGGTATCGGGCGGCGCAATATCTATGAGCTTTTTCACCTTGGTATCGATTCTTCTGCCATAAAAAAGCTCTGAGCTTTCAAGATAAATGGGCAGATTGTCCTTCGGTTTATAATCATAAACTTTTGGTGCCGGTTTATCGTTTTTAGGCTCTTCTTTTTTGCGTATAGGTGGGTCACTTATCGGCGGTGCAATTTCAATGTTTTCAAGTTGGCCTGAAAATTTGATTTCGAATTTAAGTTTAAACATATCGTATAAAATTTCATTAAATTTGTTTTCGAAATCAGTATTGATAATTGCTTCATAACCGCCGTATTTGAGCGTTATATTTAATAAAAATCCATCAAGGTTATATTCAGCATCATTAAAATATCCGTTTAAAACAACGAATTTATGTTTTATTTTATCTATTATGTCACGACAAGCCTCATCGCAAAACGCATCGGACGAAAAGAAACATTTAACCGCCGCACTTTTCAATTTTAAATTAAGGGTAAGTGTTTCTTTAATCTGTTCTACAAATTCGGAATTTATGTAACTTTCGGAATAGAGTTTTACTTCCAGTTGTCTATTTTCATTTACAGAACAGCTTATAACCGATACATCTTTTAAAACATCTGCTTGTTCATTTGTAATATAGTCTCTGAAGACTTCCAAAAATTTTGCCGATGCCATTTTTAACCTCTCACTACATTTTTTCTATTTCTGCAATCAATTCATCAAGAATTCTGTTTTCTTCAATCTTTCGCTTTGTGCCATCCTTTTTAAAGAGAACCGCACAACCGTCGCCACCTGCGATACCGATATCTGCAGCGGCGGCTTCGCCGGGTCCGTTTACAACACAACCCATAATAGCCACGGTTATATCTTTATTTATACCCGCTAAACGCTCCTCTGCTTTTTTAGCAAGTCCTATTAAATCTATCTTTGTTCTGCCACAGGTAGGGCAAGAAACAAATTTTATACCATCATTTCTTAAATTTATTCCTCGAAGCAAATTTTTTGCCGCCTCGATTTCCTTTACAGGATTATCGGTAAGTGACACGCGTATGGTGTTACCTATACCGCGCAGCAACAGTCCACCTATTGCCGCAGAAGATTTTATAACACCCATATTATATGTACCCGCTTCAGTAACACCGAGATGCAATGGATAATGGCACTTTTCTGCCGCTAATGTATATGCGTCATAAGTTGTCTTTGTATTTGATGACTTAAGGGACAACACAATATCGTCAAAATCAAACTTATTAAGCAACGATACGTGATAAAGTCCGCTCTCTACCATTGCCGCAGGGGTCGCGGCGCCGTGATGTGCGAGTATCTCCTTTTCCAAAGAACCCGAATTAACGCCTATTCTTATAGGAACACCGCTATTTCTACAGGCATCTGCAACCTTTTTTACATACTCATCACACCCGATATTACCCGGGTTTATACGTATTTTATCGACACCTGCTGCAACACTGTCAAGCGCCAGTCGGTAATCAAAATGTATATCGGCTACAAGCGGTATATTTATTTTTTCTTTGATTTTATAGATTAGTTCCACAGCCGCTTTATCGGGCACAGACACTCGGACAATTTCGCAACCCGCTTTTTCGAGTTCTATAGCTTGTCTTACATTACCTTCTATGTCGGTCGAAATAACATTAAGCATAGACTGAATGGCGACGGGTGCGCCGCCGCCTATATAAATATTGCCTATTTTAACCTTTTTGGTAATATCGTTAGTATACATATTCTACCCCGTTATTAATTTAAGAATATCTTTAAAAGTTATCAATATCATCAGTGCAAACAAAAGCACAAAACCTAATGTATGAACAAGGTTTTCAAATTTCTGCGGTACAGGTTTTTTGAAAATCATTTCTATTAAGATAAACAACAGTCTGCCACCATCGAGCGCGGGTAATGGCAAAAGATTGAATATCCCTAAATTTATTGTTATAAGCGCCATTATCGGCCAGATATTTGCAAGGCTTTGCTTTGCAGCGGTTCCTATTGCGGCAGTAACACCGACAGGACCTGAAATCGCATTAAGGCCAAATCTTCCACCGATTAAATCTATTAAGGAAAACCATACAACCTTTGCATACGATACTGTCATTTTTAAAGTTTGTTCTATATATGAAAATAAGGTCTTTTCTTCGGGTTCCACCCAAAAGTCAACTGCGATATAATCAATTCCTTCCAGACTTGCGGTTGCGAATTTAACATCCTTTAGTTCGACCTTTTGGCCGTTTCTCAAAACCCGCATATCAACTGTTCCGTCAGAAATACCTGTAAAAGCATAACTCAAATCATAGGTGGTCAGAATTTTTCGTGAATCTACTTCTATAATTTCATCGCCCACCATAAGACCATACCCGTTACTTACCGCATCATCTGTAAATTTAGATATTTTTGTGGTTGCGAAATATTTTCCCGGTATTAAAGAAATTGCAACCAGAATTACACCTAAAATCAGATTGAAAACGGCTCCCGCCACAACAATGACAAAGCGGCGCCACGGTTTTTTACGGCAGAAAGCCCTGTCATCATCGCTTTCATCTTCTTCGCCTTCCATAGCGCAATATCCGCCAAGCGGTATAAGATTAACTTTATATGTTGTTTCGCCACACTTTTTTGAAAACAATTTGGGGCCGAAGCCAACCGCGAATTCGTTGACTCTTACACCCATAAGTTTTGCCGCGATAAAGTGACCGAATTCGTGAATTATTATTAAAATGATAAACACCAACACCGCCACAACATATGGCCATATGTTGTTTAACACAGATAAAAAAGCAGAAATAGCTTTCACCCGACCTTCATTCTATTTTAATTTACTGAGAACCAATTCTCTTGCGCATAAATCGGCCTCGAAAACTTCTTCGAGCGAGAATTTATCCACATTTTTTTGCATTTTGACCGCATTTTCGACAAAGTCGGCTATTTGCAAAAATTTAATTTTACCCTGTAAAAACAGTTTAACTGCTTCTTCATTAGCACCATTTGCCGCAGCCGGTTTCAAACCACCTTTTTTTATGGCATCTATACAAATCGGTAAACAACGGAATGTATCCATATCCGGTTTTTCAAATGTAAGGCTGCCGATTTTTGCTAAATCCAATCTTTCGCAACAAAGCGTACTTCTATCAGGATATGTCAAAGCATACTGTATCGGCAATTTCATATCCGGTGCGCCGAGTTGTGCAATAACCGCACCATCAACAAACTCAACTGCGGAATGCACAATACTTTGCCTGTGCACAAGCACCTCTATATTATCGGCCGATACGCCAAAAAGATGCACCGCCTCAATAACTTCTAATCCTTTATTCATAAGGGATGCCGAATCTATCGTAATTTTAGCGCCCATATCCCAGTTGGGATGTTTGAGAGCCTCGGCGGCAGTGACACTCTCTAAATCTTTTCTTGTTTTTCCATAAAAAGGTCCGCCTGATGCAGTGAGAATTATTTTACTCAGTCTATTTTCGGGTGTTCCCTGTAATGACTGAAAAATCGCCGAATGCTCACTGTCAACCGGTAAAAGTGACACGCCGTTATTCTCTAATTCGCTTTTTACGATATCCCCTGCCGTTACAAGCGTTTCCTTATTGGCAAGGGCAATGGTTTTTTTTGACCTGATAGCCGATATTGTAGGTCTTAGTCCCGCGATACCTACTATCGCATTAAGCGCTATATCCCCACGCGCGGCAGCAACTTCACATATACCTTCCCCGCCCGAAAACACCTTTATATCGGTATCTGCAAGTCTTATTTTAAGTTCCTTTGCGGCTTTTTCAGCTTCAAGAGCTACAACCATAGGCTTGAACTCTCTTGCCTGTGCTTCAAGCAAATCTACATTTCTACCCGCCGCGAGAGCTGTAACTTTATAATCATTTGGATTGTTTCTCACAACATCCAATGCCTGTGTTCCGATTGAGCCTGTAGAACCTAATATTACAAGTTCGCGCATTTTTAACTACCCCCGTATTAGACTTAACAGTAATATAAACACAGGTGCTATTAAAAGTATGCTGTCAAATCTGTCCATTATACCCCCATGGCCAGGTATAAGCATTCCGTAATCTTTAATTTCGGCTTTTCTTTTAATGACCGATGCAAATAGATCACCCATCATACCTACAACACAAAGAACGGGTGTTATAAGTATGAGCGGTAAAAGTCCTGTTTCTAATTTAAATATATAAAACAGAATTATTGTAAAGATTATACTTACCGCTATACCGCCAAGAGCCCCTTCTACTGTCTTTTTGGGACTGATAACAGGACAAAGTTTATGTTTGCCAAATGTAACGCCGACAAAATATGCGCCGCAATCACAAATAGCAGAGAAATTAATAATAAGTAAAAGGTAAAATAAGCCTTTGGTAAGTACCACAATCACACAATAAAACGCGAAACTTAACATAACGGGAATTGCAACCGCACTCATAATATCCCCATTATCAACCTTTTCATAATTAAAAAGGCATATTGCCACTACTACCACAACATAAACTATTGCGGCATACAAAGCAAAAACTATTGAAAGAGAATAACAAATGAACTCCACAGCACCGAAAACGGTCGCTGCATATATAAGTGCTTTATTTGTAACAAGTTTTGCGTTCTTTGTCAATTCCCAAACGCCTACAGCAACAGTAAGCGCCAAGGCCGTTAGCATAACATAAGGTATATCCGTCAGCAAATGGAATGTAACCAATGCGCCTACTATCAATACCAGAACTGCGCCTGAAATAATACGTGTGCGCATTTATATTCCCCCAAATCTACGATTTCTTCTATTATACTCATCTATTGCACAATCCAAATCCTTCGGTTTAAAATCAGGCCAAAGAACATCCGAAAACCAGAATTCAGAATATGCCGACTGCCATATAAGATAATTTGACAAACGGAGTTCCCCACTTGGTCTTATAACAAGTTCAGGGTCTGGATAATCGAAGGTGTACATTCTTTCAGACAAAGTCTGCTCGGTTATATCTTCGGCTTTTATACCATCTGCAACCGCCTTGCGTACCGCGTGTACTATTTCATCTCTGCCACCGTAATTTATAGCAAGATGACAACAAAGTCCCGTTGCATTTTCCGAATCTTTTTCCGCCGTCAACATTAATTCTTTAATATCTTGGGGCAAAACGTCTCTATCCCCTATAAATTTAAGCATTATATTTTCTTTAATATAATTTTTTGAGTCCTTCAAATAGTCGCGCAGAATATTCATTATTCCTTCAACTTCTTCGGGCGGACGTTTCCAGTTTTCTGTAGAAAATGCGTATACTGTCAAGTGTTTTACACCTATTTTATTGCAATAACGCGCTATATCTTTAAAGGTTTTAGAACCTGCGGCATGACCCGCATTACGCGGCAAACCGCGTTTTTTTGCCCATCTGCCATTACCATCCATAATAATTGCGATATGTTCCGGCACTACACGCGTATCGTTCTGTTTCTTTTTAAAAAGCATAATACATACCTTTCAAAAATCCACCAGGGTTTACCTGATGGATTTTATAATTAGATTTCCAGAATTTCTTTTTCCTTTAATGCTGCTAAATCATCTATTTCTTTGCAATATTTATCGGTTAAATTCTGTATTTTCTTTTCTCCGTTCTGTTGGTCATCTTCGGTAATTTCAGAATTCTTCTTCATTACTTTTAATTTTTCTAAAGCATCACGGCGGGTATTACGAACAGCAACTTTGCTATCTTCTGCCATTTTGCGAACATCTTTAACAATATCCCTACGGCGTTCTTCTGTAAGCGGTGGGAACACAAGGCGGATAACCCTACCATCATTTTGCGGATTTATACCAATATCGGAAATCTGAATTGCTTTTTCAATATCCCTAAGGGTTGATGCATCCCACGGTTGAATCTGCAACATTCTCGGCTCGGGAACTGAGATAGCTGCCATCTGCTGAATAGGTGTTGCAGCACCGTAATAATCAACCGTGATTCTATCAAGAACTGCCGGACTTGCGCGACCTACGCGAACCGCCTTATAGTCGCGGTCGAGTGCATCAAGTGTTTTGGTCATTTTTTCTTGCGTGTTATTAATAAGAGTGTTCATAAATTTTCCTCCGAATATTATTTAACTATTGTACCGATTGTCTCACCCTGCATCGCCCTTACGATATTGTCGGGATCATTAAGATTAAAAACAAGAATCGGAATATTGTTATCCATACAAAGTGAAGCCGCAGTGCTATCCATAACGTGAAGTCCCTTATTAAGAACATCAATGTATGAAAGTGTGTCATACTTAACCGCATTTGGGTTCTTTTTAGGGTCACTATCATAAACGCCATCAACATTTGTAGCTTTGAAGATTATGTCCGCACCTATTTCAGCAGCACGTAAAGCCGCGCCGGTATCGGTTGAGAAGAACGGGTTACCTGTTCCGCAACCAAAGACAACAACTCTACCTTTTTCAAGATGTCTTACCGCTTTATTGCGAATATACGGCTCAGCAATCTGACGCATTTCGATAGCAGTTTCAACACGTGCCGTAAGGCCTACCTGTTCAAGACCGTCTGCCAAACCAAGTGAATTAATTACGGTTGCGAGCATACCCATATGGTCAGCTCGTGTTCTATCCATCTGTCCGCTTGAGCGGCCACGCCAGAAGTTGCCACCGCCGACAACTATTGCCACCTGTGCGCCCATATCAACGCATTTTTTAATACTTTCACACACCGATAAAACTATATCAAAATCAATACCGGTACCCTTTTCTCCAGCAAGTGCTTCACCGCTAAGTTTAATTAAAACTCTTTTATAAACAGGTTGCATAATTGACACTTCCTAACATTATTTTATATAAATATATTGTACAGTATAACTTAAATAAAGTCAATTGCTAAATGATATTATTGCAAAAAAGAGACAGGGAGATTTTCTTCTCTCTGTCTCTTTAAAATATAGTTTTAATCTTCTATGATTTTACGAGCTATTTCTTCGGCCTGAACTTTAGGGTCAAAGTTATACATAGGTTCGATGTCTTCTTTTTTCTTAACTCTTCTCAAATAATTGATAGTAATTTTTACAACCAACGGAGAAAGTACGAGTACACCAATAAGGTTAGGCATCATCATAAGACCGTTAAATGTATCCGAAATGTCCCACGCAAGTGAAGATGTAAGGATAGCACCAAAAATAACTGTACAAACGTGAATAATGCGGAAAATAAATGTTGTTTTTGCGCCAAAGAGATACTCCCAAGCTTTTGAACCGTAGTGTGACCAACCAAGAACGGTGGTAAACGCAAACAAGAACATTGCAATAGCTATAAACTTTTCACCGATATTCCCCCACGGGAAAACTGTGTTGAATGCACCACCAACGAGAGTTGCATCGGTATAACCTTCAGCTATTTCACCTGTTAAAACATTAAATACGCCACCGTCAAGTCCACCCGCAGTGAGAATTACAAGAGCTGTCATAGTACATACTACCATAGTATCTGCAAATACTTCAAATATACCCCACATACCCTGTTTAACAGGTTCCTTAATATTTGAGTTTGAGTGAACCATAACAGAAGAACCGAGACCCGCTTCGTTTGAGAACACACCGCGTTTGAAACCTTGGGTAACAACCTTACCGATAACGGCACCAATACCGCCACCAACAAACGCTTCAGGTTTGAATGCATTAACGAAAATTGCCTTGAATGCAGGTAAAATATTCGCATAATTCACACCAATAATCGTAAGACTGCCGAGAACAAAAAGCACTACCATAAATGGAACGATTTTTTCGGCAACATTGGCAATTCTCTTTAAACCGCCAAGTGTAATGAGAGCTGTAAGCAGCATAATTATTGCGCCGAGAATAATGTTATAAAGAGATACGCCTGTAAATACTTCAATGGAAGAAAGTGCAGATACATCAAATGCCTGAGCAATATTGGTAACAATTTTATTTACCTGGCCCATACTTCCTATACCGAAAGAAGCAAGCATTGCAAATATACAGAAAAGAACTGCAAGTACTTTACCTACATATTTCATACCCTTTTTCTTACCAAGACCGTCCGCAAGATAGTACATAGCACCGCCGGACCATTCGCCGTTTTCGTTCTTACGGCGATAGTAAATACCAAGTACGTTTTCTGAATAGTTGGTCATCATACCAAAGAAAGCAGCAACCCACATCCAGAAAACAGCGCCTGCACCACCAATACAAATGGCCGCCGCAACACCTGCTATGTTACCTGTGCCTACTGTTGCGGCAAGTGCAGTACAAAGGGCCTGGAAAGGAGAAATCGAACCCTTTTCTTTACTGTGCTTGATAACATCTTTGTTGAATAGACTACCAAGTGTTTCCTTGAACCATAAACCAATATGTGCCACTTGGAAAAACTTTGTAAGTATGGTAACAATTATGCCTGTACCAACGAGTAAAAGTAGTCCGAAAGCGCCCCAAACGACACTATTTATTTCGCCGTTTACGCTTTCTATTGTCTGCAAGATTTTTTCCATTAAAATGAACCCCCTATAAAAATGTTTTCAGGAAAATAAAACAAAAAAATACCACTTACCAAAAAGGAAAGCGGTAAAAAAAACAAAACGGCATATCACGGATATTACGTCCTTATAAATCGTTCTGTCCTTTTACCTGAGAGATTCGGCTTTCGCCTTGCACCTTCGGTACCTGTTATTCACAGGATTCTCCAGAGCCACCCGACATTCCAGTCCCCATCCATATGGACGCCTGAGAGTTTTACTCCTTCGGCAGACTTACGTCTTCCCCAAGAATGTCGCTATTAATTTTTAACGATAATAACACATTTTTCAATCTTTGTCAACAAAAAATAACAAAAAAACACCTTATATCGCATATTTTTTCGATATAAGGCATTTTTTATTACTCTGTTGGTGGCACGTAAGTGCCTTCTTCTTTGATGAAGTCATGAATTTTCTGTGTTGCTACGTCCAAATCGTAAATACTATACCAAATTTTTCCGATAAACGCATCATTACCTTGTTTTTCATTGCAATCCTTATCCGGAAGACTAAGGCTCTCAATTTTTGGAGAATTCGTAAGCGCCCAAGTGGCAACACTCGTAATTTCAGAGTTTGTAAGAGAAGTTTCGCAATTCTGAAGTGCCATTTTTATAAGACCGGGTAATTTTGTTACACCCATCTTTTTAATTTCGTCGAACATTGCCGAAAGCACTTCCCTTTGACGTCCTGTTCTCGCCGAGTCACCGCCGGTATAACGATTACGGGAATATGCCAATGCCTGTGCACCTGTAAGCCTTTGCAGACCGGTTTTTGTTATTTTTTCACAAGGAATACCGATATTAACAAGGTCTTGTACAAATTCGGCATTCATTACTCGCATTTCATCTGCATTTACATCAATTGTGACACCGCCAACAGCATCAATCATTTCGGTTATGCCGAAAAAGTTGACCGTTATATAATCGGTTATATTCAAATCATAATTCTGGTTGACTGTTTTCATTGCCAATTTTGCGCCGCCAAAAGCATAGGCATGGGTAAGTTTATCACGGTCATGACCATTCATCTCCACATAAGAATCTCTGGCGATAGATGTCATTTTAATCTTATCGTTTTCTTTATCTATGGTGAGCACCATAACGGCATCAGAACGGCCTTTAAAACCGTTACTTCTGGTATCAATACCAAACAATGCTATATTTACAACCTTAACATCATCAAGCGCAGAGTGGACCCCCAATTCGCCCGATTCAAAAGATTCGCCCCTGTTCACATTATTAAGGAGTGAATTCAGATACCAAAAAGCACCGCCGAAAACAATCGCCAAAGCAACAACTATACTTGTAAGCACAATTATTACTTTTTTAGAACCGCCTTTTTCATTCTTTTTACTATGTTTAGCTTGCGACTTTGTACTGCTATATACGTCTATACTTTCAGTATATACTTTCTTTTGTTTTTCATTTTTCATTTTACATCCCCCTAAGGACATACTACTTTACAAGATATTATAATACAAACCTTATTTTTTATCAACCACAAAATTTTGTTTTCACAAATTATTTACTTTTTGGGCAGATTATTGTATATTTAGTAAAAAAGAAATGAAATGTGGTGAATCGTTTGGAAATTATATTTGAAGATTCGGATATTTTAGTATGCAAAAAAGATATCGGTGTGTCATCAGAAGATGTAATGCCGAAATTAATACGGGAGTACCTGAATGATTCAGAGCATTATATTGGCACCGTACACAGATTAGATACCGCCGTCGGCGGTATTATGGTGTATGCCAAAACCAAAACAGCCGCCAGAGAATTATCCAAACAAATACAAAATGGTACTTTTAAAAAGTATTATTATACAGTAATCAATGGCACACCCGAACAACAATGCGGCACATATTGTGATTTGTTATTTAAGGACTCAAAAACAAACAAGTCCTTTGTCGTTAAACGTGAACGCAAGGGTGTTAGGAAAGCGGTATTGAATTACACAGTTTTAAATACTGTCATATATAATTCTAAAACTGTATCCCTACTCGAAATTCAACTTGATACAGGAAGAAGTCATCAGATACGTGTACAATTATCCACCCGTAAAATTCCGATTTTAGGCGATGGGAAATACGGAAGCCGAGAAAAATGTGATATAGCCCTTTTTTCTCACAAAATCGAATTTATACACCCTAAAACAAATAAATTTATTTCTTTTTGCGCTATTCCTGATAATAAATACCCATTTAATATCTTTAATATATAAAAACCGACGGTCAGTACCATCGGTTTTTATATTATTCTGTAATTTCACAACCGCCCAGCGGTCTTATCTGCAAAACATAACAACTGTCTTTGCCAAATACCTTTTCTATTGTCTTTTTGTAATTTTCCAACATATCGTTCGGTATAAAGCACTGTATGGTTCCCGCAAAACCGCCGCCGTGTACACGGTAAGCGGCTTCATTGGTACCTGCAAAATACTGCTCCGTAACGGCCAAGGCCAAAGAAATTCCCTGTTCTGCAACATTTGAGTTTGAGTAAACATTCTGCAAATATTTATAGGAAGAATTTCCCGATTCGTTTACTAAACGCAAGAACTCGGTAAAATCATCGTTTTTAAGTGCTTTCTTTTCGAGTTCAGCACGGTTATCTTCATTAAAGAAATGAAGAGCTCGAAGCACTGCCCTATCACCGTAAGCTTTGCGAAGTTCAGCCATATTTTCATAAAAATCTATAGGCTCTACTTCTCTTAAAAAATCCTTGCCGAAATGGTTGCTTATCTGCTTGCATTCGATAGTAATATCGGCATAATCTTGTGTTAAATTAGCATGATTACCGCCAGTATTTACAACACAAAGTGAGTATCCGTGAGCCGCCAAATCAAAGTCAACCTGTTCTACCTTTGGGTTTTTGGGGTCGAAAAAGTCGATAGCAGTAAAACCTCCGAGTGAACTTGCCGACTGGTCAAGCAGTCCACAAGGCTTACCGAAATACTCACTTTCTGCTTTTTGAGATATTTTTGCAATTTCGATACGGTCAACTGCGCCATCATTAAACATACCGCTTAGTATATTTGCAATTAAAACTTCAAAAGCCGCTGATGATGACAGGCCCGAGCCCTTTAGCACATTAGATGTGGTATAAGCATCAAAGCCGCCTATATTATATCCGTACTCCTTAAAAATGGCACACATCCCACGGATAAGTGATATTGCCCTGCCCTTTTCTTTTGGATCAAGTTCGAGACTGCTAAGCTCTACCGTATCCATATCGTAACCGGCAGACTTAATACGTACAACACCTTCTTCATTAGGTGCTACTATAGCCAGTACATCTAAATCAACACTACCTGCGAGTACGCGACCATGTTGGTGGTCGGTATGATTTCCTCCAACTTCAGTACGACCGGGAGCAGAGAAAATACGCATATCTTCCCTTACACCATAAAGTTTTACAAACTCATCACACGCCTTAGCATAACGCTTACGCGTGGCAGTAATATCTGTATAGAGTTTGCAAAACATCCTATCATATTTACCATCAAAAATATTTTGTTTTAACTGATTAGTGTTCATTTCGCACCGCCGAATAAATTATTTGCCGATAATTCTTACAGTATCACGTGCAATAGCAAGTTCTTCGTTTGTAGGAATTACGTATACATTAACCTTTGAGTCGGGTGTTGAAATTTTAATTTCTTCTCCGCGCACTTTATTTGCCGCTTCATCAATTTTTACACCTAAATATTCAAGGCTTTTACAAATATCAACTCTGAGTTCAGGATTATTTTCACCAATACCGCCTGCAAATACCAAGCAGTCAATACCATTCATAGCCGCAATATAAGAACCTATGAATTTAATAATCTGATACTGCTGCATTTCAAGAGCTAAAGCAGCCTTTTCATTTCCGGTTGCAGCCGCATCCATTAAATCGCGATTATCATTAGTAAGGCAAGAAATACCGAGTGCGCCTGATTTTTTATTACATATAGTATTGATATCATCTGGAGATAAATTTTCTTTCTTAGCAATATAAGTAAGAACTGACGGGTCCATTGTACCGCAACGTGTACCCATCATAAAGCCATCAAGCGGTGTAAAGCCCATAGAAGTATCGAAGCAAACACCGTCTTTAACTGCAGATATCGAACATCCGCTTCCTAAGTGACAGGTAACTATCTTAAGATCTTTTTTATCCTTGCCTTCCATATCTGCTGCGCGGTCGCTTACATATTTATGTGATGTGCCGTGAGCACCGTATTTTCTTACACCGTATTTTTCATAATATTCATACGGCAAAGCGTACATATATGCGCGTGGCTGTAATGTCTGATGGAAAGAGGTATCGAAAACTGCAACCTGAGGAATCTTGTCACCAAAAGTCTTAACACAGGCACGAATTGCCAAAACGTGTGCCGGATTATGAAGGGGAGCCAATTCACCAAGCATTTCAATATCATCGATTACCTTAGGAGTGATAAGACAAGAATCGTTGAACAAGCTACCGCCCTGTACTATACGGTGACCGATAGCAACGATTTCATCAAATGAATCCATAACCTTTGCTTCGCTTTTTGTAAGTGCATAAACTACGCTTTCAAAAGCCTCAGCGTGGGTCGGCATTGGTCTTTCATCTTCATATTTTTTACCGTCCGGTGTTTTGTGAGTAATGGTACCAAGCGAACCATCCGCAGCGCCGATTCTGTCACAAATACCTTTACAAACCAATGATTCATCCTGCATATCAATTACTTGATATTTAAGTGTTGAACTACCTGCGTTTACTACGAAAATTTTCATTTTTCTTCCCT
Source organism: Acutalibacteraceae bacterium (assembly GCA_045613385.1). Classification (GTDB taxonomy): domain Bacteria; phylum Bacillota; class Clostridia; order Oscillospirales; family Acutalibacteraceae; genus SIG565. The sequence continues at coordinate 139,925 of JAZLAW010000020.1, forward strand.
CGTTCATATGTATTTTTGTTGCATAAAAAAACTTATTATGCTATTATATAAGCAAGATTACAAGATTTACTGCAATACTATATAATAATACTTTATTTGGAAGTGTTTTTCAAGAGTTTTTTACGAAAGGATGGTTATTTATGCAAAATATTGGTATTGTTGCAGAATTTAATCCCTTTCACTATGGGCACAAATATCTTATTGACTGTGCAAAAAAGCACGGGAATGCTGTAATTTGTGTTATGAGTGGCAATTTTGTCCAACGCGGAGACATCGCCATCACCGACAAATTTACACGTGCAGAAATGGCGGTAAGGTGCGGCGCAGATTTAGTGTTAGAGTTGCCCACACCTTGGGCTATGTCAACTGCACAAAATTTTGCATTCGGGGCGGTAAGTATACTTAATGCCTTAAACATAACAGACAAAATTATGTTTGGCAGCGAATGTGGCGATATAGACCTGCTAATTAAAACCGCCGATATTATTTCTTCTCCTGAATTTTGCCAAGAAGTCAACCTCCGTCTCAAAAAATACGGTGAAACCTTTGCCGCGGCGAGAAGCCGTGTTTTAAAAGACAAAAAGCTTTTTGAGACAAACATTTTAGATAATCCGAACGATACCCTTGGCACAGAATATATACTTTCCGCACGTAAGTTGGATTTTCCTTGTGAATTTGAGTGCGTTAAGAGAATAGGAGCAAAGCACGATTCTTCTGTTTCCGAAATTACGGCATCCGCTTCACTTATACGCGAGAAAATCAAACAAGGCAATTATACTTTTTTAGAAAAATATATGCCTATTGACACATATGAGCTATTAAAAAGCGCAAACATATCCGACATTAGTAAGCTTGAAACTGCTATTCTTTGCCGCCTTCGCACACTTTTTTCATTGGATAACCCCCCCATCCTTCCCGATGCGAGTGAAGGTATTGAAAACAGACTTAAAAAAGCAGTTATGGAAGCGGGAACTCTTGAAGAATTATATTCACTCGCAAAAACAAAGCGATATACATTAGCTCGTATACGCCGACTTGTTTTATCGGCTTTTTTAGAAATTGATGATTCCTTTTTTGGTAAAACTCCGCCCTATATACGTGTTTTGGCTTTTAGCAGTACGGGTGAAAAGCTTTTACGCGATGCCGCTAAAAAAGCATCTTTACCGATAATTACAAAGGTTTCAAAGATTAATTTATCCGATGAATTCACAAGAAAAGTCTGGGAAACCGAAGTTAAAGCCACCGATATATACTCTCTTTCCATCACCCCGCCGCAAAAATGCGGAAATGAATATTATAAAAAGATTATTAAGTTGCTTTGATTTATATTTTGACAGTTATAAAAATCTTGACAATTAACTTCAATCTAAATATAATTAGTATATTCGCTTAATAATTTACGGAGAGTTGTCCGAGTGGTCGAAGGTGCAGCACTCGAAATGCTGTGTTGGTGACGAGCCAACCTAGGGTTCGAATCCCTAACTCTCCGCCAGAATAAAACCACCCTTTGGGGTGGTTTTATTTTTGTTAAAATTATTGGGAGATTTACTTTAATATTATTGTATGATATAATATATTCAAACCAAATTTTAGGGGACTTTAAATTGACCAGGGATGAATTTAAAATATTACATAGCGAACTAATAATGTACTGCCAGTGTATTGAATTTGATTTAAAACGAATATATTCAGGCATGGCCCAAGCAGATTTCAATGATACAATGGATATGCTCGAAACATCTAATTTAGGGCACACACTAAAAAAATTAAAAACATTGGATTATAGCGACGGTACTCTTGATTTACCGGAATCAATATATGATATCTTAAACGAAGTGCGCGAAATACGGAATTATTGGTGTCATCAATGTTATATTGACTATATATACATATTAGATACTCAAATCCGTGAAAATGAATTTCAGAGGTTGTCTCGCAGATTGGAAAATGAGCACAACCGTTTATATAATATTCATCGCCTACTTGAAAGAATTTATCTATCGGAATATGATAAATAGAAAGTTTTGTGTCTTTGAAATCGACAAATCCACGCGGCATATAGCCGCGTGGATTTTTATCTAAAGAAATTATAAATTTTTTCTGCGGTTTTCCGGCTCATACCTTCTACCCCGCATAATTCTTCTATTGTTGCATTTTTTATATTTTTAACTGTTTTGAATTTTTTCAGTAATGCCGCTGCGCGTTTTTTACCCACTCCTTCAATCTGAAGAAGTTCTGAGTTCAGCATTGCTTTGCTACGCCTTTGCTTATGATAACCAATAGCAAAGCGATGCACTTCGTTCTGAATTCCACTTATAAGAGTATATGCACTTCGCGTGGCTTTTACCGTGATTACTCCATTTTCCGATACTATAGCATTTGTCTGGTGTTTGGAATCCTTCACCATACCGAAAACCGCTACATTTATTTGCATTTCCCTAAGCACCGACATTACTGCCGAGAGTTGACCTTTACCCCCATCAAGCAAAATAAGGTCGGGCAGCACCGAAAAGGCTTCATCTGTACCATTTTTATACTCGGTAAATCTGCGTGTAAGAACTTCCGCCATAGAACGATAATCATCCTGACCTACAAACGATTTTATTTTAAATTTACGATAATTCTGTTTAAAAGGTCTGCCGTCTTTAAACACAATCATTCCCGCAACATTTTCTTCGCCTGCGGTGTTTGAAATGTCATAAGACTCGATATATCTTGGTGTGCCGCTTAATCCTAAAAGGTTGCCGAGTTCATTTATCGCCGATGTTTCTTTTATATTTCTTTCAATCTTTTTAGAAAGTTGTTCAGCGGCATTAGCGGTGCACATTTCCACCAGTTTTCTCTTATCCCCTCTTTGTGGCACAGAAATAGTTACCTTTCCCTTATCTTTTGATAACCATTCACTAATCAAAGCAGAATCTTCGAATTCAGCATCCAATAAAATTTCCCGCGGAACAGAACTGTTTTCAAAATAATATTGCGGTATAAACTCGGTATAAAGGCTTTGCTTATCATTAATTTCATCAAAGATAAACGAATTACGGTCACTCAAATGTCCATTTTTAAACACAAAAACCTGTACACAAGCTGTCGTGCCGACAATTACTGCTGCAAAAACATCAATACGGTGTTTATCTTTGGTTATTACCTTTTGTTTTTCGCTTATACGTTTGACCGCATTTATTCTATCGCGCAGTTTAGCGGCATATTCAAAATTAAGTTGTTCCGCCGCATTTTCCATTTTTTTATAGAGAGCTTCTAACTCATCTGCGGCAAAACCCGAGTTTTTTATGAATCTGACCGCAGAATCAACTGTTTCATTATATTCATCAAGTGTGATATTTGCTCTACAGGGTGCCATACATATACCCATATGGAAATTAAGGCAGGGCTTTGATTTTTTATCAAATGAGCGATTACAATTAGGTAGTTTGAAAATCTTTAACGTTTCATCCACAGTCTGTTTAACAACACCTATAGAGTTGTAAGGACCGATATGTGTACCCGACTGTTTATTATTTTTTACGGCCTGTATCTTGCGCCATCTATCATCCGTAATGCGAATATAGTGATAACCCTTATCATCCTTAAGTAATATATTATACTTCGGTGAATGCTGTTTAATAAGTGAATTTTCAAGCGTTAGCGCTTCGAACTCATTATCACATATAATATACTCAAAATCACTTATATTTTCCACCATTTTACGAACTTTAAGCGCGTGATTGGAGCCCGAGCCAAAGTACTGAGTGACTCGGTTTTTAAGCTTTACCGCCTTACCAATATAAATGATTTCACCTTGAGAATTTTTCATTATATATACACCGGGAAGTAGCGGCAAACTATTGGCTTTTTTCTTTAATTCTTTGTTTTTTTCTAACAAAATAATTTCTCCGTTATTATTGCTTTTATTTTTCTTTTGTAGTATTATCTATTTGGTGATTTTTTTGAATAAAATAATAATTTTGCTATGTATCATAATGCTTTTGTGCGGTTGCAAAGATAACAAAAACACAAATAATGCAGATAAAAAAGATATTATAGTTTTTCCAAATGCGCAGACCGCAGCAACTCTGAACGGATATAAAACCGAATCCCAGACTGTCATAATACCGACCGAAAACGCGACCTATATTGCAAACACTTCTTCGCATAAATTTCACAAGTCCGATTGCAAGTTTGCAAAGTCTACAAAAGATGAAAACAAACTCAGTACCAACGACCGCGAAGGACTTATAGACCAGGGTTATTCACCTTGTAAATCCTGCAAACCCTAAAAATAAACTGATGGGTCCATATACTCACCATCTATGATTACAGAAAAATGGACGTGCGGTCCTGTAGAACGTCCGGTCGAACCAACCAACGCAATAAGGTCACCTGCTTTTACGTAGTCACCCACCGACACAAGCAGTTGTGAACAATGCCCATATAATGTTCTGAAGCCTGAATAATGCTCTATAATAACGCATTTGCCGTAGCCGTTTCCTGTATCGGACGCCTTAATTATTTTACCCGAAGCTGCCGCCAATACATCGGTGCCCTTTGGGGCCGCAATATCCAATCCGTTATGGTGTGCAGGTTCCCCGGTAAACGGGTCTTTACGCTTACCGTACGGTGAAGTCACATAACCTTCAACCGGTAAAATTAAATTAAGTCCATTATTACTGAAATTGTTTACACCACTGCCCACCTGTATTCTACAGGTTCGGGCATTTTTTGTTACTTTTTCATCTATTACTTCGCTTGAAATCAGTTGGCCGTTTTCAACCACAAGGCGCGTTGTAACTTCTTTGGTTCCCCTGCTACCCTTTTGAATTACCTTTTTGGAACCCGCCGAAAGATTTGCATTTCTCTCGTATTTTGTTATGTATGCTATACTTTCTTCGGTCACCTGAGTACAATTAATTCGATAAGGTAATTTTTGCTCCAACAATGAATAAAGGGTATCATATATGTTCTCATTTATAATTAATTCTGATGACACGCACTCTTTTTTAACTTCAAAATCTGCCAACCACTCAACATTATAGGTCGCTACGGATTTTTTTATATCTTTACTAAGGGACACTCTATCATCCCTATAGTCATTAACTGCATTCTCAACGGTCTTTTTACTTGGTGAATATAATATCCCCTGACCATCAACATATACGCCGTAAGCAAAATCAATAGTTTCCGCCGATTCAACTATAGCTTCCTTTAACTTTTCACCGTTAAGACAGTATAAAAACCAGTTAGAAGTCTGTATTTCTGTAACATTAAAAAGCTTTAAATCCTGTTTGATTTTTTCGTCATCGAACTGTTCTATCAGCGAACCAATAGTAGAATTAACGGTATTAATATTTCTTGAATAGCCAATATGTGTACCGTTATAGGTTATATGATAATAGTTTGCAGTCAAATTAAGCAAAATTATAACCGCTGTTATAACGGCAACACAAATACAACACCATATAATAACAACCTTATTTTTGAAGGCTTTTAAATATGGCGTGGAAATCTTCCAGGAATATTTCATTGCAGTTATAAAATTGCGTAAAAAATGCTTTGCATTGCTTCCAAAACAAGCAACGCCATTTAATATGCTATAGACTGCAAATAAGATGTTTTTTGAAATAATAAGAAAAAATTCTCTCATATCAGTCGACCTTAAACATCCCCAATTTATTATATATCGATACTCTCTCATCTGCTTTTTTTGATGCGGCGGTTAGCGATGGCCGCCGTCCCAAAATCATCAGGCAAAGATATTTTATTATTCTGTAGATAAATATAAACGGATACAATATCGGTGCTTTATTCAATATAGGATAGGCAGAATGCATTGTCGAATGCAGTGTTTTTAATAAACTTCGTATTTTACCGCTTTCTGTTGAACCCGATTTAATATCCGCCATCATCATTCCGCTACCGCTTCGTGTTTTATCGAGCCGCCCGAAATTTCCGCCTGTCAAAATATCTCGCATTAATTCATAACAAACCGCACTATCTACATCACTTGCCCAATGGGGAGAAGTTGTTTTTAAATAATTACTGCAAATTTTTGTTAATACTTTTGCGAATTTAAACATACCTATTTCTTTCAAAAACGGTAATAATTCATCCCAGAAATTCTCATTTGCAGTAGAATTTACAAAACACGCCCAATCGCAAAGGTGTCGGAGCCCTAACCCTTCATTTATAAGGTGATGTGCCGAATGTAATAATAGTATCACACCGTGATACATATCGGCCGGTGCATTAAAGCCGTTTTTTAAACTATGGGTATCAAATATCGGTTTTATAAAATTACGCACTTTTTCGCCTTGGTTGCCTTCTGGTATTCCCGGTATTTCGAAGTGCATTTCAAGAATTTTGCCATCCTTTGTATAACAGATATGACAAGCCGTTTCTATTTTTTCTTCAAAACCATTATCTGTCAAAACATTTTTGCTCTCAATAAAATCTTCGCTTTTTACAAGAAAGTCAACATCACCAAGGCATCTGAGTTCAGGTTTTGGATAGTATGACGCGGAAGAAAGGCCCTTTAAAATCACATAATCTTTTGTCCCCATCATTTGGGCCAATTCATTCTGTGAGTCCTGCACTTTAGAATTATCCGACAAAGTTTTTAGAATATGTTTATACCATTTTGCAAAAATCGCTTTTGGAATATTATCTTTATACTTCAAAATTGTATCGAACACAAGCGGTGCTACAGCGTGTTGCGAAGAAATCAAGCCGACTGTATCCCAGTCAGCTTGATTAAATAATTCACTATCAACTTTAATTTGTTTATCGGGATTAAGTGACACCGATAAAGCATCGAGTACAATTTGTTCACATAAAGAAAATTTTTGCATAATTCCCCTAAAATTTGCGCCACACCATTTTATTGACCACGCCTGTGTATGACTGAATTATTTTAACAACTTTGGTGGAAACATTTTCTTCGACATAATCGGGTACAGGTATACCGTTATCCCCGTTTTTGTGCATTTCTACAGCAGTTTCAACCGCCTGTTCAAGTGAATTCTCATCAATTCCTGCAAGGATGAAACCTGCTTTATCAAGTGACTCAGGACGTTCAGTTGATGTACGGATGCAAATAGCCGGGAAAGAATTTCCGATACTTGTAAAGTAACTGCTTTCTTCGGGCAATGTTCCACTATCGGAAATTACTGCAAATGCATTCATCTGCAAACAATTATAATCGTGGAAACCAAGCGGCTCGTGTTGTATCACAAGCGGATTAAGTTCAAAACCGCTCGATTCGATACGCTTTTTAGAACGCGGATGACAAGAATAAAGAATTGGCATACCATACTTTTCGGCTATTTTATTTATTGCGCCAAAAAGTGACAAGAAGTTTTTCTCAGTGTCAATATTCTCTTCTCTGTGTGCCGATAAAAGTATATACTTTCCCTTCTCGAGACCCAGTTTTTTGTGAATATCCGACGCCTTGATATTCTCGATATTGGCGCTCAGCACTTCTGCCATAGGTGAGCCTGTAACATATACTCTCTCTTTAGGCAAACCGCATTCGTGCAGATATTTTCTTGCGTGTTCACTATATGCTAAATTAACATCCGAAATAATATCTACTATTCTTCGGTTGGTTTCTTCCGGCAGACATTCATCTTTGCAACGGTTTCCAGCTTCCATATGGAAAATAGGTATATGCAGTCTTTTAGCCGCAATCGCCGATAAGCAAGAGTTTGTATCGCCAAGTATGAGCAAGGCATCAGGTTTAACTTCGGTCATCAATTTATATGCCTTTGCAATTATGTTACCAACCGTCTCACCCAAATCGTTGCCTACCGATTCAAGATAATAATCAGGTGCACGAAGCCCCAAATCATTAAAGAAAACCTGATTTAAGGAATAGTCATAATTCTGTCCTGTATGTACTAAAATCTGGTCAAAATACTTATCACATTTCTTTATAACTTCGGATAATCTGATAATTTCGGGGCGTGTACCCACGATGGTCATAAGTTTTAACTTGCCCATTTTATCACCTAAACCTTTTCAAAAAATGTATCGGGATGCTCTGAATCAAACAACTCATTTGCCCACATAACCGTTACCAAATCTTCAGCATCACTTAAATTAATTATGTTATGCGTATAACCCGGGAGCATATGTACTGCTTCGATTTTTTCGCCTGATACATAAAAATCCAATACTTCGTCGCTTCCTATTTTTCTCTGCTGTATAAGTCCTTTACCCGATACAACAATAAAAAACTCCCATTTTGTGTTATGCCAATGCTGTCCTTTTGTAATTCCTGGCTTTGAAATGTTTACAGAAAACTGTCCGCATTTTTCGGTTTTAAGCATTTCTGTGAAACTACCGCGGTCATCAATATTCATTTTAAGCGGGAAACTTACCTTTTCTCTTGGAAGATACGAAAGATATGTAGAATAAAGCTTTTTTTCAAAACTGCCGCTCGGTATTTCAGGCATTAACTGATTTTTGGGTTGCTCGTTAAACATATAAAGTAAATCAACAATCTCGCCCAATGTTATCTTATGCTCTATCGGTACCCGGCAAAATTCACCATCTTTAGTCTGGTTTTCTGATAAAGCCGCTAACATCTCATTCACAAGGTCATCAATATACACAAGCGTAAGCAAGGTTTCACGATTGTTGACCGTAATCGGCAAATCATTTGCAATGTTGTTGCAAAATGTAGCAACCGCACTGTTATAATTGGGTCTGCACCACTTACCGAAAAGATTGGGGAAACGGTAAACCAACACTTCAGCACCTGTTTCTTTACCATACGCGAATAATAGGTCTTCCCCTGCTTTTTTGCTCTTACCGTAATCATTATCAAGCGCGGCTTGTGTAGAAGAACTAATCATTACAGGACAGGTATTATTATACTTTTTAAGTGTTTCCAATAAAGTGGAAGCAAAGCCAATGTTACCTGACATAAACTCTTCCGCGTTTTGCGGACGGTTAACACCCGCAAGATTGAAAACAAAATCTGCATTACGGCAATATGTGTCCAATTCTTCCTTCGTGGAGTCTATATCGTAAAGGTATATTTCTTCAATGCTTAATTCCGGATGTGTTCTATCCTTACCTTCGGCTATATTTTTAAGTGCCACCGCCAAGTTCCTGCCAACAAACCCCGAAGCGCCTGTAATTAATATCTTCATCCTATTTTTCCACCGCCGCTAATTCATCACGAATGTACTGAAGAGATAAAAGTTTCTCTTTTACCTGTTCTACATTCAAAAGTTGGGTGTTATTTGAATTGAATTCAGATAACGGGTTGCGTTTTATATCGCCGTCTTTAAAATATTTATCGTAATTAAGTCCACGGTTGTCCGATGGAACACGGTAAAATTCACCCATATCGATGGCGTTGGCGCACTCTTCATTTGTAAGTAATGTTTCATAAAGCTTTTCGCCGTGACGGATGCCTATAACCTTTATTTCGATTACGGGATTAAATAACTCTGTAACAGCTTTTGCTAAAGTTTCTATTGTACAAGCAGGAGCTTTTTGTACGAGAATATCTCCATTTACACCATTTTCAAAAGCAAAAAGAACAAGGTCCACCGCTTCATCAAGGCTCATAATAAATCTTGTCATTTTAGGCTCGGTAATCGTAATGGGGTTACCTGCCTTAATCTGCTCAATCCAAAGTGGAATAACACTACCGCGTGAGCACATTACATTGCCGTAACGTGTACAACAAATTTTTGTAGTATCAGTATTTCTTGACTTTGCAACGGCAACTCTTTCTTCAAGCGCCTTGGTTATACCCATTGCATTTACCGGGTATGCAGCTTTATCTGTTGATAAACATATTACCGATTTTACGCCTTCATCTATAGCGGCTGTAAGAACATTATCGGTACCTATAACGTTGGTACGTACGGCTTCCATCGGAAAAAACTCGCAAGAAGGCACCTGCTTAAGCGCGGCTGCGTGGAAAATATAATCCACACCGTGCATTGCGTTTTTCACGCTTTGCAAATCTCTAACATCACCAATAAAGAACTTAATCTTCTCTGCAACTTCAGGCATCTTTGCCTGGAACTCGTGGCGCATATCATCCTGTTTCTTTTCGTCACGCGAAAAAATACGTATTTCGCCTATATCTGTTTTTAAAAATCTGTTAAGTACTGCGTTCCCAAATGAACCTGTACCGCCTGTGATAAGTAACGTCTTGTCTTTAAAATGCGACATTTTAAACACCTCAAGTTTTTTAGATTTTCCTAAATATAGATATACTTATATTTATTATAATACTAACACCCACCAAAGTCAATCGAATATTATTTGTCAGTTTTTGCGAATATTCTGTTGAAAATAATGTAAATTGATGATAAAATAATTTCATTAAGTTACAGTTTAGGAGTTTTGAGATGAATAATAACAAAGAAAACACTGCCCGAAGTTCATTTTCAAGCAAATTGGGTTATGTACTTGCCGTTGCCGGTTCTGCAGTCGGACTTGGTAACATATGGCGTTTCCCATACCTTGCTGCAAAATACGGTGGCGGTATGTTCTTACTTGTTTACCTGATTTTAACGCTTACATTCGGTTATACAATGATTGTTTCCGAAACAGCTCTCGGCAGATTTACGGGTAAAAGTCCTATAAGCGCTTTTAAAAAATTCGGTAATACTTTGAGACATAAATTCGGCGGTTGGATTAATGCTATAATACCAATGCTTATTATGCCGTATTACTGTACAATAGGCGGTTGGGTACTTAAATATTTGTTTGAATACTGTAAAGGCAGCAGCGCTGCGTTGGCGGATGACAACTATTTTACAGGTTTCTTAGCCAACCCAGTTCAGACCGAAATATGCTTTTTAGTCTTTGCGGTGGCCACAGTTCTTGTTGTTGTTTTTGGTGTTAAAAACGGTATAGAGCTTGTTTCAAAAATAGTTATGCCGATTCTTATTGTTTTGGCAGTGATTGTTGCGATATATTCTATGACATTACCGGGCGCATTTGAAGGTGTAAAATACTTCCTTGTACCAAATTTTCAGAATTTCTCGATTATGACGGTAGTTGCCGCGCTCGGTCAGATGTTCTATTCGCTATCTATCGCGATGGGAATTCTTTACACCTACGGTTCGTATCTCAATAAAGATGCTGATATAGAAAAAACCACAACCCAGGTGGAAATTTTTGATACTGCGATAGCAGTTCTTGCCGGACTTATGATAATACCCGCCGTATTTGCTTTTTCCGGTGGAAATCCAGAAGCTCTGAATGCCGGTCCATCCCTTATGTTTATAACCATTCCAAAAGTTTTCGAAAGTATGGGATTGGGCACCGCAGTTGGTATTGTCTTCTTTGTTTTGGTTTTCTTTGCGGCTCTAACAAGCGCAATTTCACTTGCCGAGACTACCGTTGCCACCTTCCAGGATGAGCTCGGTTGGGGCAGAATTAAGAGCACTATTGCCGCTACGGCCATAATTCTTGTAATTGGTACGGTAACTACTCTCGGCTTTAATGTGCTTGACTTCATCAAAATTCTCGGTATGGGCGCACTTGATTTCTTTGACTTTATTACTAACTCGATATTAATGCCGATATCTGCCCTTTGCACCTGCTTACTGATAATTTTCTCTGCAGGACTTAAGACGGTAACCGATGAAGTTAAATTATCGAGTAAATTCAGAAGAGAAAAACTCTACTGTTTCTTTATAAAATATTTAGCGCCTATTTGTATGATTGTAATTCTCTTTAGTTCTATCGCAAGTGTTTTAGGTTGGATAAGCATATAGTTTTTCAGTAATAAAAAAACACAGTATGGTTTTCGCCATACTGTGTTTTTTATTTTCGTTTAATTATCTCTGTACTCTGCCTGAGCCGTCTCCACCCGCTAATTTTTCAACTTCGGCAACCCCTACACGGTTGTAGTCACCTTCAATCGAATGCTTGAGAGCAGAAGCCGCAACTGCGAATTCAACAGCTTCCTGAGTGTTTTTACCCGAAAGAAGAGCATAAATCAAACCGCCACCGAAACTATCGCCACCGCCCACGCGGTCAACAATGTGGAGATGATAAGATTTGGAGAAGCAATAATTCTCGCCATCATAAAGCATTGCTGCCCAGTCATTATCGTTAGCCGAAATGGATGAACGAAGTGTAATTGCTACCTTTTCAAAACCGAATTTATCCATAAGCTGTTTTGCAACCGACTTATATCCTTCATGGTTGAGTTTTCCACCGTATATATCGGTATTTTCAGCTTCAATACCAAATACATCTTTTGCATCTTCTTCGTTAGAAATGCATACATCAACATATTTGCAAAGCTCAGTCATAGCGGCTCTTGCCTGGTCTCTTGTCCAGAGTTTGCCGCGATAATTCAAATCGCATGAAATCTTAACATTTCTCTTTTTAGCGGCAATACAAGCCTGTTTGCAGATTTCAACAAGATTTGCACCGAGTGCGGGGGTGATACCTGTAAAGTGGAACCAGTCTGCTCCTTCAAAAATGCTATCCCAATCAAAGTCACTGGGGTCTGCCATCTGAATTGCAGAATAGGCACGGTCATAAATACATACACTACCGCGTTGTGATGCGCCTTTTTCAAGGTAGTAAATACCTACTCTTTCGCCACCGCGAACAATTTTGCTGGTATCAACGCCAAAATAACGAAGTGAATCAACTGCAGCCTGTCCGATAGCGTGTTTTGGTAATTTTGTTACATAAACGCTATCCAAACCGTAGTTAGCAAGAGAAACCGAAACATTAGCTTCGCCGCCACCGAAAGTAGCTTGCATCTGGTCGTTCTGGAAAAAACGATAGTAGCCGTTTGGTGCTAATCTTAACATAAGTTCGCCGAAAGTAATAACCTTTGCCATAATAATGTCTCCTTAATAAAAATTTACAAATTTATGATACCATTTTTACTATTAAATGTAAAGTTATTTTTTGCCTGTTGAGCCAAATCCGCCTTCGCCCCTTGCGGTATCTTCAAGCGTATCGCTAAGTACAAAATTTGCTGTTAAATAAGGTGTTATAACTATTTGCGCTATACGTTCTCCCACAGCAACTGTCTGTGTTTCAAGTGAGTGATTATGAAGCGCCACCATTATTTCTCCTCGGTAATCGGAATCGATTACGCCTACTTTATTTGCAGGAGCCAAACCGCGTTTTGATGCTATGCCGCTTCTCGCATATACAAGTCCCGCAAAACCTTCAGGAATTTCGAGTGCAATTCCCGTATGAATCATTACAGTTTCACCAGGGTTTATGGTAATTTCTTCGGTGTTACAGGCATATAAGTCAGCCCCTGCCGCCGACAACGAGCCATATGTTGGGATAACCGCATTTTTATCTAATTTTTTAACTTTTACGGTATTCATAAAGTAAAATCCTTTCCCTGTTTTTTACATTTTTAATTATACCATAACCTATAAAAAAATCAACTCATTTTAAAGCCTTCTCCTAAGATTTCGCCTACATCGGCCACTAAAACAAAAGCGTTTTTATCCACTTCTAAAATAATTTTGTGAAGCAACGCAACTTCGTGTATACGCACAGCGCACAAAAGAACATTCTTTTCCTTTTTGGTATATCCGCCATAACCGTCAAGAATGGTTACTCCGCGATAAAGCTGCTCGAATATAAGTGTTGTAATCTGCTCACCTTTTTCGGTTATAACCAACACCATTTTTCCTTTATCTGCACCATAAAGCAAAGTGTCTATAATTTTAGTTGACGCATAAATAGAAATAAGCGAATAAAGTGCGCTTTCTACATTCTGATGTATTAAAGCATTAACGATTACTACAAAAAAATCAAAAAAAAGTATCACCCGACCGACAGATATATGCTTGTATTTTTGGTTTATGAATTTAGCAATAACATCTACCCCGCCGGTTGTGGCGCCGCGCAAAAACACAAGACTAAGGCCGAGCCCCGATAGAATTCCACCAAATACAGATGCCAGAACACCATCTATAACTAATTCGGGCAACACATTTTCGGTTATATTCAGCCAAAGGGACACTAAAAAAGTAGCGGCGGTGGTTTTGATAACAAAACCGCCGCCGAATTTTATATACTGCAAAATTAAAAGCGGTATATTAAGCAGAAATAATATAGTACCTGCCGAAATTCCGGTTAAAAAATTCAAAACCGTAGCAATTCCGGTAAATCCACCCGGAGAAATTTCATTTGGTGTTAAGAAAACGGTAACCGCCGAAGCATATATACCGCTACCTACAATCCAAAACAAAAAGTCCACCATATATACCTTTTTTAATTTTTTCATATAACCCACCCTAAAACTACTGTTCTAAGTTTAGGTTTTCCCATATTTTATCAAATAATTCCCTTGCCCTTTTTTGTTCACCTTTAATATGAAGATAACCAAACAAACTTTCAAGGCCCGTCGCTAAATGATATTCTTCCTTCGTGGCATTTTTAGGGGTGTTGGAAGTATGAAAATTTCTGCCCCTTTTAAAAATCGACATTTCGTGCTCAGTCAAATCTTCACGTATTATGTGAAACGCCTCTGCCTGAGCTGATGCCTTGACATACTGCACGGATATTTTGTGTAAATCTCCTGAACGGCGATTTACAAGCGATAATTTTTCCCTTACAAATAAGCCATAAACCCCGTCACCCACAAAGGCCAAAACCGACGGATTTAATAAATCTGCATTCATATCTTTTTCCTTTTTTACGGAATATAGTCAAATTCAACACCGCATACACTTACGGTGTCGCCTTCCTTAATACCTGCTTTTTCAAGCGCTTTTATAATACCGCTTGAACGAAGTGCGCGTTCGAAATACTGTAGTGACTCGTAGTCGTCCGGGTCAACTTTATTCATAATATCATCCACCCAGTCCGCATCATCAACATAGTATATACCGTCGCGTACATTAACCTTAAAGGTCTGTTTCGGGCGAACTTTAATAATTTCTTTCTCAACAATTTCACTTTCATATCGCTTGATTGGTGGAAGATTTTGAAGCTCGGCGGCAACATAATTTATAAGTTCCTTTGTACCTTCAGCAATCGCCGCCATAATGGGAAAGAACGCATATCCCTTATCTGTGAAATATTTGCCTATCTCTTTTATTTCTTCTTCATCTAAAAGGTCGCACTTATTACCCACAACAATCTGCGGACGTTCACTCAATTCTTCACTGAAAACTTTAAGCTCTTTATTAATTTTTTCGAAATCTTCCTTAGGGTCTCTGCCTTCGCTTCCCGACACATCAATAACGTGTAGCAATAGTCTGCAACGGTCTACGTGGCGTAAAAACTCGTGACCAAGACCTACGCCTTCACCTGCGCCCTCAATAAGTCCCGGAATGTCAGCCATAACAAAGGATACGCCTTCATCTACGCTTACAACACCCAAAACCGGAGTCAAGGTAGTAAAGTGATAATTTGCAATTTTAGGTTTTGCCTGACTCACTACCGACACAAGCGTCGACTTACCCACGTTTGGAAATCCTATCAATCCCACATCTGCCAATAGTTTGAGTTCAAGAACTACGTCGAGTTCTTCGCCTTTTTGACCGTCATTGGCAAAACGCGGAATCTGACGTGTGGCACTTGCAAAATGGCAGTTACCCCAGCCGCCGTTACCGCCTTTAGCAATTACGGTTGGCTCATCATCCGAAATATCGGCTATAATGCGGCCGCTTTCGGCATCCTTAATTAGTGTGCCGCGCGGAACGTTGATAATTAAATTAGGGGCACTCTTGCCTGTGCAACGACCGGCTCCTCCTTTTCCGCCATCTTCTGCTACATATTTGCGTTTATATCTAAAATCCGCCAATGTAGACAAATTATCGTCCACAGCAAAAATAATGCTGCCGCCTTTACCGCCATCTCCGCCATCGGGACCGCCTGCTGCAACATATTTTTCACGATGAAAAGTAGCGGCGCCGTTACCGCCGTTACCCGCTTTAAGATGTATTTTTGCTACATCAACAAACATATAAAATATCTCCTTAAAACTTAAAAAGGCTCGGGGTATACCCGAGCCTTCATTTTACTTACTGTTCAACAGCGTAAATGCTTACTTGCTTACGGTCACGGCCAACTCTTTCAAATTTAACCTTACCGTCTATCAAAGCAAACAAAGTATCATCAGAACCGATACCTACGTTATTGCCGGGATGAATTTTGGTTCCTCTCTGGCGAACGAGAATGTTACCAGCAAGAACAAACTGACCGTCAGCGCGCTTAACACCAAGGCGTTTTGCTTCACTGTCACGACCGTTCTTTGTTGAACCCACACCTTTTTTATGAGCAAATAACTGAATATTTATCTTTAACATGGTCTACACCTCCGAAATTATTTTAATTGATTTGCTGTAATCTTCCGTCAACTGTTCTATATGGAATTTAAAACCTTCAAGCACTGCAACTGTTTTCTCTGACGGATTTGATACATTAAGCACCATTTTCCCATCGGAAACCTTGATATCGGCCTTATCGCCTACTATCTCAGTTACAGTATTTGCCGCCATATATGCCGCCGATGATATCGCCGAGCAGACCAGCCGACCTTTTTCATCATCACAGTTTACTGTACTGTGACCACTGATGGAAAAACCATTCAGGACATCTCCATCATAAAAAAACCTTACCGAAGTCATAATTAAGCGATTTCGTTAATCTGTACTTTGGTGTAGGGCTGTCTGTGACCCAACTTGCGAGCGCTGCCTTTTTTGGGTTTGTAGGTGAAAACTGTGATTTTCTTGCCTTTACCGTTCTTAACAACGGTACCCTTAACAACAGCATCTTTCACATAAGGTTTACCAACCTTAAGGGTTCTGTCCTTTACAGCAACAACCTTATCGAAGATAACCTCTTCATTTTCCTGTGCTTCAAGCTTTTCTACGTAAATTACGCTACCGGGTTCTACACGGTACTGCTTTCCGCCTGTTTCAATAATTGCGTACATCTTTCTGGCACCTGCCTTAATTCAAGTCTCGCTACCTTGGGCGTGCGTATAAGCGCAACTTTAATAAGCCCACAATATGCGGCTTTACCATTCTACCACCAGGCAGACAATTTGTCAAGCAAAATTTTCTATATCGTTTAATTGCCAATAATACCTACGGGCAGATGGCGGAAAATCAGTCAGCACACCATATTCCGGGTCATAAAAAAATCCGTTTGCATATAGCGACCAGTGCCAACATTTAGGTGTTTCAAGGCTTAAAAGCGCAAATTTCGGTAACTGCTCTTTATCCTTTACCGCTATTCTGCTTTTGCCTACCGCTACGCCCAGAACTTCAAATACCGTTTTCATTTGTTTTAAATCGGTTTCGGCAAGGGTGCCGCAAAGCTCTACTACCTTTTTTATATCGGTATCGGTGGCCATTGCAATAACCGCCTGTCCGCAAGACAGCGGTGTCGGCTCATAAATATGTGTAGGATTACTGCTTAGCGGCATACTATTCTACCGTAATTATATCGATGCCTTCAATTACAACATCGTAGAGCGGCTTGTCGCCCATACTAACCTTGGTGGTCGCAATCTTATCGACAGTATTCATCCCTTCAGTAACCTGACCGAAAACAGTATGTTTGAAATCAAGCCAAGGTGTACCGCCTAATTTTTTATAGTCTTCTACTGTATCAGCCGGAAATCCTGCCATCTCACCCAATTCTTCCATTTGCTCAAGCATATTTTCGGGACAAACATTTGCTTGAACAATAAAGAACTGACTGCCATTGGTGTTAGGTCCTGCATTTGCCATACATAGCGCACCACGAATGTTGTGAAGTTCACGGCAGAATTCATCTTCAAAAGAATGTCCCCAAATTGATTCGCCACCCATACCGGTACCTGTCGGGTCTCCGCCCTGAATCATAAATTCATTTATAACTCTATGAAAAATAATTCCGTTATAATAATTGTTCTTTGCGTGTGTGACAAAATTTTCTACCGTTTTTGGCGCGAACTGGGGAAACAACTTAATCTTTATATCTCCCATATTTGTGTGCATTAACGCCAAGGTATCTCCCTTTACGGCAGGAGTTGTCTGTATACTCATAAAATTCTTCCCTTTCTTTTTGTTTTCTTACATTTTAACACAAAGCGCACATTTTTTACAACTAAAATTTAATACTTGTAAATTCTTGTCACTTATGATAGAATATATTGTATACTAAACATTTAAGGAGTACAACTGCTATGAAATGCCCTTATTGCGGTACTGAAGACAGCAAAGTAATTGACTCGCGCCCAACCGATGAAGGTGAACGCATTCGCCGTCGCAGAGAATGTCTTAACTGCGCAAAACGTTTCACTACATACGAAATAATAGAAAGTTTACCGATTATTGTCATAAAGAAAGACAAGTCGCGTGAAACCTTTGACAGAAACAAATTATTAAACGGTGTTTTACGTGCTTGTGACAAACGACAGATTTCAATCAACACTCTTGACAATATGATTGATGAAATCGAATCGACCATTCAGAACTCACTTGACCGCGAAGTAACAAGCGTTAAAATTGGTGAACTTGTTATGGAAAAACTCAAAGATATTGACGAAGTAGCCTATGTACGCTTCGCTTCGGTTTACCGCCAGTTCAAAGACATAACGACATTTATGGATGAACTTAACAAACTTATTAATAAATAACTAAAAAGCAGGGTTTCCCCTGCTTTTATTTTATATTCTAATCACAATCTTTTTCTTGTATTTTTGCCTATATAATGATATAATTTAATGTAATTATACAAATGGGGTGGAAAATTTGACACAGAATGAAAAAATGGCAGAACTTTTATTGCCGGATATTAAAAACACACCTGAATATTATGAAGAAATGTATCCTGAACGTAAATTGCCTGAAGGCGCACGTGTTGTTCGCGTAGCGCCGTCTCCTACAGGTTATTTGCATTTGGGTACTCTTTTTGCTGCACTTGTGAATCGCATTACTGCAACATCTACCGGCGGTGTTTTCTTCACACGAATCGAAGATACTGACAAAAAAAGAGAAGTAGATGGCGGTATTGAAGACATCATAGACGGTCTTAACCGTTTCGGCATTACCATAGATGAAGGTTTTACCGTCGGCTCTCAACAGTCGGGAAACTACGGACCGTATAAACAGAGTATGCGTGCGGAAATCTACCAGACATACGTTAAAAAATTAATTAAAGAAGGTCTTGCCTACCCTTGCTTCTGTACCGCTGAAGAACTCGAACGGGTACGCGAAACACAAGAACAAAATAAAATCCGTACCGGTTATCACGGTGAATATGCGCGTCACCGCAATATCACCTTTGAAGAAGCAGAACAACTTATAAAAAGCGGTAAGCCCTATGTTATCCGCCTTAAATCTCCGGGAAATGAAGCCAACCGCATAACATTTGAAGATGGAATCAAGGGTAAAATAGAAATGCCCGAGAATGATGAAGACTTTGTTCTTTTAAAATCAGACGGCATACCCACATATCATTTTGCACACGCAATCGATGACCATCTTATGCACACAACACACGTAATCCGTGGCGACGAATGGATTTCTTCGGTTCCAAAACATATCCAGCTTTTCCGTTTGCTCGGTTTTAAACCGCCGAAGTTTGCACATGTGGCGCCTATTATGAAACTTGATAACGGAGCCAAGCGCAAAATTTCCAAGCGTAAAGACCCGGAAGCTGCTGTAAGGTTTTTTGCAGAGCAAGGATACGAAAGCGAAAATGTTATTGAATATTTAATGACCATCGCATCCTCAGACTTTGAAGACTGGCGCAGAGCTAACCCCACCCTTTCTTATAAAGATTTTAAATTTAATCTTAAGAAAATGAGTGTTTCGGGCGCTCTGTACGATGAAAATAAGTTGCTCGATGTAAGCAAAAACAGAATTGCACTTCTTAAATCAGATGAAGTTTACCAAAAGTTGACTGACTGGGCAAAAGAGTTTGATAATGAGTTTTATACCCTTTTGACAAGAAATGAAAAATACACAAAAAGTATTTTGGCAATAGACCGTGACAATTCACAAAAGCCGCGTAAAGATTTAGCAAAATGGAATGAGGCAAAAGATTTTTATGCTTATTTCTTTAACGAAACTTTCACTCCCTGCTATTCTCTACCTGAGCACATTTCAAAAGCCGATGCCGCTACATTCTTAAAAGAATATGCTGCAATTTATAATCCTGATTTAGACCGACAGGAATGGTTTGGCCAGATTAAAGAGATTGCGCCAAAACTCAACTTTGCTGCAGAAACTAAAGAATATAAGGCAAACCCTGAAGCCTATAAAGGACACGCGGGTGACCTTAGCACTGTGCTTAGAATTGCCATAACCGGCAGAACCAACACTCCCGACCTTTGCAGTATTATGCAGGTTCTGGGTAAAGAAGAATGTTTAAAACGAATAGAAAATACCATAAATAATTTAGGGGTGTAAATATGTCAGAAAATATAAATTCAGTAGAAACTGAAAACACCATACAGTCCAACTTTATCTGGGACTTTATTGATGAAGATTTACGCGAAGGCGTCTATGAAGAAGTTCAGACCCGTTTCCCGCCCGAACCGAACGGATACCTTCATATCGGTCACGCAAAGGCAATATGCATAGATTTTGGTACTGCTCAGAAATATTCGGGCAGATGTAATCTACGCCTTGATGACACAAATCCCACAAAGGAAGATGTGGAATATGTTGAAGCCATAAAAGAAGATATTGAATGGCTCGGCTTTAAATGGGATAATGTTTATTTCGCATCTGATTATTTTGATTTTATATACGAATGCGCATTAAGACTTATTGATAAAGGATTGGCATACGTTGATGAATCAAGCGCAGATGAGATTAAGGCTATGCGCGGCACCCTTACCGAAGCCGGAATTGAGAGTCCGTATCGAAACAGACCGATAGATGAAACGAAAGATTTGTTCCGTAGAATGACCGAAGGCGAATTTGAAAACGGCACTATGGTTTTACGCGCCAAAATCGATATGACTTCATCAAATATGAATATGCGCGACCCTGTTATTTACCGTATATTGAAGGCTCACCACCACCGCACAGGCGATAAGTGGTGTGTCTATCCTATGTACGACTTTGCTCATCCGCTTTCCGATGCCAAAGAAGGTGTCACTCACTCTCTATGTTCTCTTGAGTTTGAAAATCACCGTCCTCTTTATGACTGGTTCCTGAAAGCGCTTGATATACCTACTCCGCCGCGCCAGATTGAATTTGCAAGAATGAATGTAAACTACACGCTCACAAGTAAGCGCAAATGTTTAAAACTTGTTAATGATTCTTTAGTCAGCGGTTGGGATGACCCGAGAATGGCCACTATTTGCGGTATGCGCCGCCGTGGCTACCCTGCCGAAGCTATACGCGAATTCGTTAATAAAATCGGCGTGTCAAAAGCATACAGTGTTATTGACTACGCGCTTCTTGAATCTTGCGTAAGGGATTACCTGAACACAAACGCTGACAGAGCTATGGCGGTTCTTCGACCGCTCAAAGTGGTTATAGACAACTATCCTGATGGAAAAACCGATGAAATACAGGTTGATATTAACCCAAATAAACCCGAACTCGGCAAAAAGACCGTTACTTTTTCGAAGGAAATATTCATCGAACAGGATGACTTTATGTTAAATCCGCCCGGAAAATATTTCCGACTTTGTCCTGAAAAAGAAGTACGTTTAAAAGGCGCTTACTACATTAAATATGCTTCTCACGAAACCGATGAAAACGGTAATATCACCGTAGTTCACGCAACTTATGACACCGAATCTTTCGGCGGTGAAACCCCCGATGGCAGAAAAGTAAAAGGTACACTGCATTGGGTTAATGCAAACAACTGCGCTGATGCTACAGTACGCCTTTATGATAGACTTTTCAACGTAGAAAACCCATCTGATGAAGAAGGTGTAGAGTCGTTTGCAGATAATCTTAATCCTGAATCCCTTATCGTAATCGAAAACTGCAAGGTTGATGCAGATTTAGTTAATGCCAAGGTGGGCGACACTTTCCAGTTTATGCGCCAGGGTTATTTCTGTATAGATAAGGATTCCGAAAACGGTAAACTTATTTTTAACCGCACTGTCGCGCTTAAAGATTCGTTTGCTAAAAAGGTATAAAAAATGACTGTAAAAGATATTTATAAATTTTTAGATGAAAAATTCCCTTTCTCATTGGCGCTTGACTGGGATAACTCAGGTTTGCTTATAGGTGACAGTAATGCTACGGTAACAAAAGCCATAGTTACACTCGACTGCACAAAAGATGCGGTTCAAGCCGCTATCAAGTGTGGCGCCGAGCTCATTATAAGCCATCACCCCGTGATTTTCTCGGGAATTAAATCGGTAACCAGTGATAGTATCGTTCACAAACTTATAGAAAATAAAATTTCGGTTATATCTGCGCATACTAATTTAGATATAGCGGATGGTGGTGTCAATACCCACCTTTGTGAAGCGCTTGGACTTAAAAACATTAAAACGGTTATGACAGATGACGGCTTTGCTTTCAAAACAGGTATACTTGGTGCCGAATATTCCCCAAAAGAATTTGCCGAATTTGTAAGTCGCAGACTTTCTGTTCCCGTAAGATACACCGCAGGAAAGAAATTTGTTAAAACAGTTGCTGTTTGCGGCGGAAGCGGCGGAGATTTGTTGGGAGCCGCTGCTAAATGTGCCGACGTTTTAGTTACAGCCGACATAAAACACAATTTTTTTATAGAGGCCGATACGCTTGGTTTTACAATTATAGATGGCGGCCATTTTAATACCGAAGATGTAGTTATAGAACCGTTAAAAAATATTTTAAGCAAACAATTTAATGACATAGAGTTTATAACTAATCACACAAATGTTATAATGACTGTAGTTAATCAAAACTCATAGAAGCGTTCCGATAATCCACTTATAAAGTGGCTTTGGCAAAACAGGGTTGTTCCGCTTAACCTATTCCATTATAAATCATATCCGAGGATACTAAAATATGTTAGATAACTTAATAGCAGTAGCCGGGCAGGTCCTTATGCTATTTATTATGATACTTGTCGGATTTATTTTGGGCAAAGCAAAACTGCTGAAAACAGAATCTGTCAAAGCACTTACCGACCTTGTATTATATGTAGCAACTCCTGCGGCTATTTTGCAGTCGTTCGCGAGTGAAACAAGAACGGTTGAAAAAAGCCGTAATCTTGTGTTAGTTTTTATCGCTGCACTGCTTATACACATTGTAACTATATTAATCACTAAATTCCTTATCCGTGACAAAGATGACAGAAAGCGGAGAATTCTTCGTTTCTCGGTTATTTTTTCAAACTGCGGATACATGTCGTTTCCGCTTCAAAAAGCCATTTTAGGAGATATAGGCGTATTTTACGGTGCTATGTTTGTTGCCGTTTTCAATTTGGTGCTTTGGACATACGGAGCCTATCTTACAAGCGGCGACAAAAAGAGCATTAGCATCAAACGAATTCTTTTAAATCCTACAATAATAGGTGTTATTCTCTCGGTACTGATTTATGCCTTGCAAATTAAACTGCCATCTTTTCTTTCGGGTGCCGTAACAGGACTTGGTAATTTAAACACACCGCTTCCTATGATTATTATTGGATTTAATCTATCCGCCTTCCCGCTTGTACAGTTATTTACTGACAAATCGGTTTACTGGCCGAGCTTACAGCGTTTACTGTTAATACCCTCTGTCGCGATCGGCATAATGCTGCTTCTAAGCATAAAGGGTATTCCGTTTATTGCTTGTACAGTTGCCGCATCGGCACCGAGTGCTGCAGTTGCCGCGATGTTTGCAACAAAACACGGACTTGATGCTTCACTCGCCTCAAAGATCGTTTCACTTACAACCGTAATTTCAATTTTAACCATGCCTGCATTTGTAGCTTTATCACAAATAATATAAAAAAATCCATCTCAAAAGAGATGGATTTTTATTTTTTAAAACTCTGCAAATAACCACTCACCCGAATTTAATATAACCTTATAACTATCTCCGTTATACTCAATGTTTGTATTACTTTCGAGCACTTGTAAAACTTTGCCACATTTGAGCGAAACGGTAACCTCTGCTCTGCCTTCTTCCAAGTAAACGTCACCCTTTTCTAAATCTCTAACAATACCATTATTATTAAATATTGAAAGATAGAAGCCGTCGTTTATTTTATTAACAAACCAATGTACGTTACCCGAAACCACACACGGCAAAATTTCATTTAATTTATCAGCAATTTCGGTAATATCAATAATATTATTATGTTGTTTTGCAAACTCAGGATTAAAGGTTAAATCGACCAAATATTCATAGTTGTTAATGGTTTCATATCCTTCAACAACAATATCCATAGCATCAGGTAAAACAGGATTTTTAAGGCAGATATTCTCGTTGCCTACCATTGGATGTGATGTGGCAAATATCTTATATAAGCTTTCCTTAACCTTTTTCATTTTTACTTCAAGTTCTTCGCTTGCAAGGAAATTCTTGTGCCAATTTGGTTGCCATTTTTCAAGTTCCGGGAACTCAACGAATGGGATTTCTTTTGGTATTACAACGGCAATCGGAGTATATTGTTCACCTATTTCGGTGTATTTTCTTGTAAACTTGAGGAAATCCAACTTAACCTGCCCATAAGGGGTAATTTCAAAATCTTTCCAATCATAGAACACGTTTCTCATACCGTGTTCTTCACTCATAAATTTAGCACCGGCAAGATAGCCATAGTACTGCATTCTTTTTTGAATAGAACGAGAAAAACCTGCATTTTCTCCGGCGGCCGTATAAGTCTCACCGATATCAGCATTAAACCATTCGTGTTTACCGTCTTTTTGGAAGTTGGTGCATTTGGTTCCAATTCCCTCAATTGTTCTCCACGGCTCTACATATACTCCAAAGTCAACATTTTTTCTCGAGATACACCACGAGCAAATGCCATTTGCATATTCATATAGGATGTCTGCTCGCCGCACTCACAAAAGAAATGTTTTGTGTTCCACTGTACTTCATCGTGTTGTTGCGCAATAACGGAATCGCACGGGATAAGTGTGTCTCCCGTCAATTCTTGTCGGGTTAAATATAGGCGTTTTAATTCCGCCATAAGTTCATCATAGCTATTAGGGCAACCGAATTTTTCAAAATCAAATTCATCCTGAACTTCCAAGAACGGAACCGCTGTTTGTGGGAATTTTTCCTTGAGTGCCGCTACAATATTTTCTGCAGTCCACGCCTTTTCTTCGCCCAAACAATTTTTTATACGAATAATATCGTTTATGTAATTGGTGTTCCACTCATGCATTTGAAATCCGTAAAACTTATCGCCTAAAAGACTTTTATACTCATTTACTAAATCCCAATCATAATTGTACAGACTAAACATTCCACCGCCTTGTAGACGGTCTATATAAAACGGGCATTTGTTTTCCTTTAAATAATTATATAAATCTCCACCCTTTTTGCCACATTATTGAAATTCATAAAATCATCTTCGGGTTGTCTGACATATTGAACAAAACGAATACCATCATTTTCACCTACAAGAACCCGCATCAATTTGTGCCCGCCAGGTTTCAGGCATATAACAATGAAAATAAGTAAACATATATTGTCTTTCTAAACGAAAATCCTTAAAAGAAGGATTTTTGTTTTTTATTTAGATTTAATCTCTTTCTTGCCACCCATATATGGTTGCAGGGCTTTCGGAATTCTAATGGTATAAGTTTTGCCGTCAAATTCAAGATTATTTTCAAGGAAAGCAATAAGCATACGTGGTGGTGCCACAACGGTATTATTAAGGGTATGTGCTAAATATTTATTGCCGTCAGCATCCTTTACACGAATACCAAGTCTGCGCGCTTGAGCGTCGCCTAGGTTTGAACAAGAACAAACTTCAAAATATTTTTGCTGTTTTGGAGACCACGCTTCAACATCGTATGACTTAACCTTTAGGTCAGCCAAGTCACCTGAGCAACATTCAAGTGTTCTTACTGGAATGTCCATAGAGCGGAAGAGTTCAACCGAATAACTCCACATTTTATTAAACCATTCCATACTATCTTCCGGTTTGCAGATAACTATCATTTCCTGCTTTTCGAACTGGTGTATGCGGTAAATACCGCGTTCTTCAATGCCGTGTGCGCCCTTTTCTTTACGGAAGCAAGGCGAATAACTCGTAAGTGTTAACGGAAGATTTGCTTCGGGAGTTATTGTATCAATAAATTTACCTATCATAGAATGTTCACTCGTACCTATAAGATAAAGGTCTTCGCCTTCAATCTTGTACATCATAGCATCCATTTCTTCAAAGCTCATTACACCTGTAACAACGTTTGAGCGAATCATAAAAGGCGGAATGCAATAAGTAAAACCTTTATCTATCATAAAATCTCTGGCATACGAAAGAACTGCGCTGTGCAAACGGGCAATATCTCCCATAAGGTAATAAAAACCTTCGCCTGCAACCTTACCCGCAGCTTCTTTATCTATGCCACTGAATAGCGCCATAATATCGGTGTGGTACGGAATTTCAAAGCTCGGTACAGTCTTTTCGCCATACTGCATAACTTCTACATTTTCTTCATCATTTTTACCAATCGGCACCGATGCATCAATTATATTAGGAATCTTCATCATAACTTGCTTGAGTTCGGCTTCATACTGAGTTTCCAACTCTTCAAGTTCTTTGAGACGGTCAGCCTGGCGGCTTACAAGCTCCTTCATTTCCATCGCTTCATCGCGCTTACCCTGTGCCATAAGAGCGCCTATTTGTTTGCTTATTTTATTACGGTTAGCACGAAGTTCGTTAGCTTCGTTATTAGCAGCACGTTTCTTTTCATCAAGCGTTAAAGCTTCGTCAACAAGCGGTAACTTAGCATCCTTGAATTTCTTTTTTATATTTTCTTTTACAATTTCAGGATTTTCTCTTATAAATTTAATATCTAACATTTAGATTCCCCCTAAATATTTAACATTGTAATTGTAACATAATAAATTTGTTTTATCAAGCAAATAATGCATAAAATATGTTTATGAAGCATATTTTATATTTTACCCACTTAGAAATACCGCTGCCAAAACCTTATGGACCATTTCACTTAACTTTTTTGCTGGGCAGCATCTTAACGGTTGCGCTATTTTGTAAATTTTTTAAAGCAAATACAAACCGAAAATATGACAGGTTCGTTTTCTTATTTGGGGTGTTTTTGGGATTACTCGAAGTTTACAAACAGTTATATTTCACATATATTATCGGAAACGGCAGATATATTTTCGATGTATTACCCCTTCAACTCTGCAGTATACCAATGTATTTGTGCTTACTTTTTCCGATTTTCAAAAGTAAAAAAATTAAGCGACTTTTTTCTTCTTATATTTTCTATTACGGAACACTTGGCGGAATAGCGGTAATGCTTTTTCCTAACAGCGTACTAACTGAACATTTAAGTATTAATATTCATACACTTGTCTGGCATACTGCACTTATATTATTAGGTGCTTTTTTATACAAAACAAATTATATTAAAATTTGTTTTGACGAATATAATAATGCAACTTTTCTTTTTTTGACACTTTCTCTTTTTGCTTTGGTTATAAATATTTCTGCAAAGAACTTTTTTGGTAAAAACATATTCCTTTTCTTTATAGGACCTGCGAAAAATAATGTTTTCTTAATTTCCCGCCTACACGATATTTTAGGTTGGGAAATGGTTTCTATTGCAACGGTAGCATTAATATGCCTTTGTGGGTTTTTATTTTATTTGATAACAAAAAACCATTGCCAAAAAATTAAAAGCCATCCGTAACGGATGGCTTTTAATACTTATATTATTCGCTTTTTTGGTTTTCAAAGTGTTTCTTGGTTGCAGTAGTTACCACCTTAATAAGACCGATAATACCAATTAAGTTTGGTATAGCCATTAATCCATTCATTGTTTCGGAAATACTCCAAATTAAATCTAGATTTCCTACCGCACCGATGAATACAAACAAAATATAAACATAACGGTAAATAGTAATAGCTGTTTTCGAATTATTAAATAAGTAACCTATACATACTTCGCCATAGTATGCCCAGCCAAGAATAGTTGATAAAGCAAAGAATATTGTTGCCAATGTTATAATAATACCGCCCACACCGGGCAAAATCTCATTAAATGAAGCAATACTTAAAGCAGAGCCCGATATGGTTCTGCTCTCCCAAATACCCGTAGTTAAAATTATCAACGCTGAACAAGTACAAACAATAATTGTGGTAAAGAACACTTCAAACATGCCCCACAAGCCCTGTTTTACAGGGTCCTTAGCACTTGATGCGGCATGTGCGATGGGTGCACTTCCAAGACCTGCCTCGTTAGAGAAAACACCGCGCGAAAAGCCGTAGTGCATGGCAAGCATTATTCCGTAACCTGCTGTACCACCTGCTGCCGCCCTAAAATTAAATGCTTCTCTAAATATAAGTGCAAATGCGCCAGGTATTTTATCGACATTAATTATTAACGCTATTAATGATGCCACAACATAAAAAATAGCCATAAAAGGTACTAATTTTTCATTCACCGATGCTATTCTACGCATTCCGCCCAAGATAACAGCAACTGCAATTGCCGTTAATACAAGGCCTGTAATCCACGGTTTTACACCAATTGTACTTTGAAGGGCAACCGCAATGGAGTTTGACTGAGTCGCGTTTCCCGTACCAAGACACGCTATCATTGCAAAAACTGCAAAAAGTGCAGCAAGCCACTTTAACTTAAGACCATTCCTTATGTAATACATGGGGCCGCCTACCCATTCGCCTTTTTTATTCTTCTCTCTAAAATCAAGGGAAAGCACTATTTCAGAATATTTGGTTACCATACCTAGTAACGCGCTAATCCACATCCAAAACACAGCGCCGGGACCACCCGAAACTATAGCCGTTGCCAAACCTGCAATGCTACCAGTACCGATTGTACCCGCCATAGCCGTTGCTACCGCTTGAAACGGGCTAACACCGGCATTATCTTTTGTACGTTGCTCTTTAGCACCCAAACCGAAAATTGTCTTTTTCATCATATAACCGAACTTTTTTAAACTGCAAAAATCCGGTTTTGACGGTTAAAAACAATCCCGCACCTATGAGTAGAGCCAACATAATAGGTCCCCATACGACATCATTAACCGCGCCGTTGATTTTAGAAATAAACTCCATTTGTAATACACCTCTTATTCTTTATCAGGTAAAAGACTAACTTCACACTTATTAGTTGACAAAACAACCGATGTACGCGTTAAAGATATACCCTCTATTGATTTGATATAATTCAAAACCGACTCAAGAGTTTTACCGTTTTTGGTAATTACTTTGAGAATAAAATCAAAGTCGCCGGCAATGTAATGGCATTCTGAAATTGATTCATTTTCCTTAATGGAACGAATGAAAACTTCATTATATCTTGGGTGCTCTAGACTAATGCTGATAAATGCAGTTGTCTCTCGACCAAGTACGCTTTGATTAATAATGGTTGTGTATTTTTCGATTAAACCGATGTTTTCCATCTTTTTAATGCGCTCAATAACCGCTGAAGTCGAAAGATTGATTTTTTTGCCAATGTTAGTGGCGTTCTCTCTTGAGTTCTCTTTTAAACACTCAAGTATTTTGTAATCAATAATATCCATTTTTTCCACCTCGTTAATATTATACAAATTGCGACATATTTGTAAATGCCTTTAAATCAATTAGAAAATTTTTTGTTTTTTATTAAATATTCGGAAAATATTATTGTTGTTTGCTTGGTTTTAAAAAAGATTTAAGGCATCATCGTCATTATATAGTATTTATTAACATATTACAATTTATAAAAAAAGAAAACCATCCACAAGGGATGGTTTTCTTTTTAGGACCGCCGCTCAAAATGGAACCGTCTTAGAACTTTATTTTCTTATTTATCCCATTTATTTACAGATTCGACTCTTTTTTCGAGTTCTTTTATCAATATTTCAGAATCTATAGGAGAATTCTTTTCTTCTTTAGTTGCAGAAAAAAGTTTAAAGCCGAAAAGTAAAAATCCTAAAAATAAAATCGGAAGATAATACATTTTAATGTGAGTATAAATAGTAAGCACAATTGCTAAAACAGCCATTAAAAAATATATGGAAAGAAATATAGAATTAAAAATATTGTTTAACTTACTAAATGATGTATAATAAGCAACGTACACTTTGTTATCTTGCTCTAAAATCTCTGCGAATAGTTTAGTAGAGTTATCGCTTTCCACTCTTTTAGTTGGCGGGTTGGTAATAATGATTTTACCTTTTTTAGTACAGTAAAACTGAATAGGTTTTTCACCGCTAATTTTTTCTCTACAAACACCTTGCATTTGCATGAATTTATCTATTGCATTTTGCTTTGTAGTAAAAATTTCGTATTTCCCTTGGCTAATTTTTTTCATACAATCACCGCCTTGGGTGTATTATAGCATAAAAGCTGCGGCGGGGCAAGAGAAAGTGAAATCGTGCTGTCGCACGGTGAAATCAAAGGCTAGCGCCTTTGGTGAAATCGAAACCTATGGTTTCGGTGAAATTAAATCCACCCACCGCCGCAGCGATTTCACCCGAACGAAGTGAGGATTTCATATTGCGAAGCAATATTTCACCCACCCGTCAGGGTGGATTTAGTTGAAAAAGAAAAGACAAGTCTTTCGACTTGTCTTTTCTTTTTCTGTCTCTCGTGTCCGAAAAAGAACTGGTTAAAAACCGAGAATTTTCTTAATTATTAACCGCCTATATAGCCCTCACGTAATTCAACATTAAAAGCTATACCATCTTTAAAATATATTTCATACCACAAGGAATTATCGTAACTCATTATCAACTCAGGCGTATTATCACGAATCTTGTAAATTCCACAAGTTATTTCTCCATCATTATTTTTATGTGTACCATAAAACTCGCCATACTTTCCAACAATTTTTTCTTGGGTATTACCTATAATAAATCTATCATTATAAGCA
Organism: Acutalibacteraceae bacterium; assembly: GCA_045613385.1. Classification (GTDB taxonomy): domain Bacteria; phylum Bacillota; class Clostridia; order Oscillospirales; family Acutalibacteraceae; genus SIG565. The sequence continues at coordinate 170,862 of JAZLAW010000020.1, forward strand.
AAATGTGTAGGATGGTAATATTTAAAGACACATATAAAAGTAGCAACGATTAAAATAACACTTGCTAAAATAATAATTATTTTCTTTTTCATAAGATTACCTACCTTTAGGAGTATTATAGCATAAAAGCGGCAAGGTCGCAAGTGGAAGTGAAATCGTTCGCTCTGCTCACGGTGAAATCAAAGGCTTACGCCTTTGGTGAAATATTTTGCTGTCGCAAAATGTGAAATAAAATTCGCCTCTTAACATTTGCGAAGCAAATATTTCATACGCTTTAGCGTATTTCACAGCGAAGCTATTTCACTCGCCGAAGGCGAATTTCATTGAAAAAGAAAAGACAAGTCTTTCGACTTGTCTTTCTTTTTCTGTCTTTCGTACCTTAAAAGACGAACACTATTCTTTCGCCTTTAAGTCGTTAGTTTGAGTCTGGATAATTCGTTTTGATTAACAATAACTGTGCAACTGGTCTGAAAACCCGATTTTCTTTAATTTGGACTATTATACTCAATAATATTCCTTAACAACTCTCCGTTGTATGGGTCTACACTTGCAGCAGCGACCATTTCACCGTTTTCATTAAAAGTTATGTTTTTATAATAACGATCGGCAGCTTCAAAATAATACATTTCTTTACTCACGCCATATTCTATTCCATCTTTATCGGGGACACCCAGGCTTTTCGCTACAATCTCTGCCAATTTTTCATCACTTAACTCTTTCTTATCAAAAGACTGTCGATTTCGCTTTCCTGAGGGTTTAACATGTCAGAAGAATCATTTCTATCACAACACGCAAGAGAAAAAATTGTCATAATAACACAAATTAAACAAATAATCTTTTTCATAAAATCACTACCTTAGATTACTTTTTGTTTATTTTATTCTCTATCGTTATACAAGAAGAAGTCAACATTCTTTGTATTCTACCGCAAAGGTTTCTATACTTTTTGAAAGTTTCATCATCAATTGAACCGTTTGAATATAAAAGTTTCAACCAACTTTCTGTTTCAACACATTCTTTACGAGCAATTTTGAATTTAGAAAGCATATCGGGTAAACTTTGAGGGTATTGAGCTTCTGTAATATTAGCAAAGACACTTGAAGAAGATTTGCGAATTTGAAAAATTGAATTAGAATTATCTTTGCGTTCTAATGATTTACATAGAGCTTCAATTTCAAATGCCAACTGTTCAGAATATTTAAGTAGCGGATTATCTTTCATGCTCTCACCTCTTAATTAAAGTATAGCAGAAAACCGCCACTATATCAACACGAAGTGTTGTATGTAATCATTTTCGTAAGAAAATGCATGTAATCCAAAATTCATTTTGGTATGTAATCAATCCGAAGGAAAGAAACATACAAGCCTTACGGCTTGATGACATACAGTTCGCTTTGCGAACTGATTACATACTCGCTAACGCGAGATTACATGCCAATCCTTCGGATTGGATAAAAATAAAGGACTACCGAAGTAGTCCTTTATTTTTTGGGTGTTTCGAACTTAATGGCACGAATAAAATGTGCCGGAAAACCAATAAACTTAATCAGCTTTTAAAGCAAGACAGATTTTGTTTTACTTTTATTTTCATACATATCATCATCAGCCCTCTTAAACACATCCTCAAAATGCATATCCTTACTTGGATCAAATCTAACAAAACCCCTTGCAATACTAATCGGGATTTTTACGTTGTCTTCCGTTACATAGGTGTTCTCACAGTTAAGGTCTAACTCTGCAAATAAATTTTCGTAATTTTTCAAATCGCTATTTTGAAGAACCACCAAAAATTCATCGCCACCTATTCGGAAAACAGGGCTTCTCTTAAAAACATCTGAAATGAGTTTTGCCGCAGTTACAATAAGTTTATTTCCCACAGCATGGCCATATTTATCGTTGGTTTTTTTAAGATTGTTTAAATCAAGTACAACCACACCAAATTCTATATTTTTGTTCGCTATTTCTTGGTTGAATTTAGCCACCCAAGCAGTATAAGAAGTAGTGTTTCTAAGACCGGTTAATGAATCACAATTAGCAGAACGATGCAGAAGTTCTTCACGTTCACGCAATCTCAAAGTCATATTTTTAAATGCGGTACTCAACAACTTAATTTCATATGTGTTACTGTCAGCGATTTCTACATTGTAATCTCCGTTTGAAAGTTTAACCGATGCATCGGTTAATTTTTTTAGCGGGTCTACAATCTTTTTGACAACAATGACGGCTACAGCCATAAACAATGCGCAAAGAATTATTACGACAAACAAAATTTTAAATGTGATATCATGTCTAATATGACGAATATCATCATAGCTTGCAGATAGAACAAGAATCATTCCATTTGTCAATTCTTTTGAAACACGTAGATATTTTGAGGAACTTAAGTTACTATTAACATCGGCTCCGTGCACATCGTTACAGATTATTTTTTCATCCATTTCTAAATGAGCAAAACCATTCTCATAAAGTTTAATTTTATGTACTTGTTCAGATAAAACCAAATAATCAAAATCCATACCCACAACACCAATGAATTCGTCTTCAAAGTACATTGGAATTACATATGAAATCATCCATATATTATTGTTTTCATTTTTGTAAGGTTTTATCCAAATAGGTTCTCCTGCTTCATATGGCTGCCAAAACCAACCAACGTGCTCGGTATCGCCTTTTTCATAAGCGGTTATATCCGTTGGTTCGAAATGTATAAACTCATTGCTACCCTTTATTTTGCTGTAAAATAGACCGGATGTTCCATCAGATATAGCAGGGTCAAATCTAAAATAATATGCAACTGCGCCATTGGTACTTGTATGTTTAGCAATATCAACAAACATTTGATCAGCGCTACTAACAACTTTGTTTTGCAAAGTTTTATCTTTAATATCTTCTTTATTTGTAAAAAAATCCATCAAATAGCTTTCCATAATTTTGACCGATTTTTCCATATTTGTAAAACTATCATTTATTTTCGCAACTTCATTATCGCAAGTTACCTTTACATATTCTTCGGCTTGAGATTGAATATAATTATCTACTTCATAAAGGCTTAGTCCACCGATAAAAAAGGTTATCGAAAGCATCGCCACAATAACTGTTGCTAAAAAACGAAATTTTAGTGAAAAAGGTTTATTAAATTTTCGTTTCTTATCCAAAAAAGATTTTTTAACTCGCATTATAAACTCACCATAATCAACCATTCCTTGACTATACAACATTAAAATCAAAGAACAAATTACCATTACCTACCAATACAGTTTTAGTATAGCATAAAAGCGATAATAAATCAATGGCTTGCCGTTGTAAATCATCAGTTCCGTAAAGAATTGCATATCATAATTACGAAAGTTGTTTTATGCACACCTGCGGTGTGATGAGATACAAAGGCGGCACGCCGCCTTTGATGATATACACGCTAACGCGTGATGATATATCATTGCTTTCGCAATGGATAAAAAAATCCTCGTTCCGATGAACGAGGATTTTTTGGGTAGTTTGAACTTAATGACACGAATGAAATATGCCTGAAAACTGGGGATTTTCTTATAATTTTATTCTGTTTTAACAGAATACCAATTTGTTTCAATTTCTTCAATGTCTATCCAATCTTGTGTACCTGTATATTTATCTTCGTTGACGTAATCTTTCCAATCGATTTGGTCGGTAACATACACATAACCTCTCGACTCTCCTAAAATTCCACGAAATTCAAAGAAATATATTGCACTTTGATCTTTAAACTCGACTATTAGACACTCTCCTGTATCTGAAAGGTTTTTAAAATTATCAGGTAAGGTAACCAAACCATTTTCTGAAATTCCAACTCTTTCATCAAGTATGAGGTCAACAACATTTTCTCTATCAATTTTTCCATCATCAAAAGAAGTTACTTTAGGTGATGCGCTCCCACAAGCAGATAACACGAAAACAAGAAATATACAAAACAGTAAAGTAAATAATTTTTTCATATCATCACCTTCTTGGGTTATTTTGAGTTTATCTTATTTTCTATCGTTATACAAGAAGAGGTCAACATTCTTTGTACTCTTCCACAAAGATTTCTATGCTTTTTGAAAGCTACCTCATCAATAGAGTTGCTTGAATATAAAAGCTTTAACCAACTTTCCGTTTCAACACATTCCTTGCGAGCGATTTTAAATTTAGAAAGCATATCTGGTAAACTTTGAGGATATTGAGCTTCAGTAATATTTGCAAAGACACTCGAAGAAGATTTACGAATTTGAAAAATTGAATTAGAATTATCTTTGCGTTCTAATGATTTGCATAAAGTTTCAATTTCAACAGCTAACTGTTCAGCATATTTAAGTAGCAGATTCTCTTTCACAAGCTCACCTCTTAATTAAAGTATAGCAGAAATCCGCCACTAAATCAACACGCAGTGTTGCATGTAATCATTTTCGTAAGAGAATGTATGTAATTACGGCAACGCCGTGGATGTAATCCGACAAAGTCGGTATGTAATCAATCCGAAGGAAAAAACATACAAAGCTTACGCTTTGATGACATACCGTTGGCGCAGCAAACGGATTACATACACCTGACGGCGATTACATGCCAATGCTTCGGATTGGATAAAAACAGAGCACTTCTTTCGAAGTGCTTTGTTTTTTGTCTTTTCGTCCATAAAATACGAACACAATTTTTCTAAATTAAAGTTGTTAGTTCGAGTCTGGGTGATCCGTAAAGAGTGTATAAATATAAATTCAGGAATAATATGAACACATCTATAAATTAGAATTTGATTATTTGATTAATTCGCATTTGTAGCGGACAACAGTTTCTGCACCATAGGTTTCAGAAAACTCTACAATACTAAAACCATTGTTGCGATAAAACCCAACGGCATCATTATCTGTTTCAGCATATACAGATAACAAATCATAATTATTTATAACTTGATTTATCATATACGAACCGATACCTTTTCCACGAGCAGATACATCTACTGAAATGCCTATAATTTCGATTTTTTTCTGCTCTATGAAAGAAGCCACCATAACGCCCAAAATCTTACCTTGATCTAAACAAGCAAAGATTTTTACGGAGTTATCATTCAAGAATAGGTCTACTTTTTTATCAAACTTTTCTTCGGTAGGCATAAACATACAGTGCTTGTAAATTTCGTATGTTCGGCAAACCTCGTCCTTATTGGTTAGTTCTATAAATTTATGTTCCATTATACACCTACAAATTCAAATTTATATAACTAATTATAACAGAAATATAATAATTTTACAATTGGTCGTATGCATATAATCGTTATTAGCATTTTTGTGCAGTTCCAAAACGAATTTACATCTTTATAAAACTAACCATTATAGTTTCCTTTTTCAGTGCACAGGGGACTCAGTGCACAGGGGACGGTTCTCTGTGCACTTTAGAATTTTCTCACAGTCCCAAACCTCACACCTGTTAATCTGCAAATTTGTCTTATAGACACAACACAGAGAACCGTCCCCTGTGTTACCTTATTCATCTCATCACGCTCCTTTGTATATACACATTACATCACAAAGTAGTGTACTATAAAACGGACTTTAACGCTATAAGAATATTTAAAAACAACAAGCCACGTTAGGAATACAGAAGTTACTGCGCTCCCAACGGGGCTTATTTTTCTTATCTTTGATTTTCAAGACGCTCTGATTTTTTATACATTCTCTTTAACATAATTCGGAGTTTTGGTGTATTATATCGCAGCACTAAAGTCGGCAATATGTTTAAAAACAAATTAACCACTGCAACGGGTAGTGCAATCGAAAATGCACAAACATTCGGTATAAATAACATTGGAAGAAAGCCTATCGGATAGGACAGTCTATGGGTAAGCACGCCTTTATTACATTCAATAATAAATTTTTCTATGTACTCAGGACTACTTGGGCTTGCCAAATTCTTTTTACTAAATCCTCCAAGACCGCCAAGTTCCCATACCTTGTCCTTCCAACTGCGCACCTTTATTTTTTTATAAAGTGTCTTTTCAAACTCTGATACATTGTATAAAGGATTATCTATCCCGAAAAACTTATCAGGTATTTTATTTATAATAATGGCGATAAGCCCGTCAAGTGCAAATTGCAAAGCAGTGCACACAACTACTAAAATGATTATATTATACCAAGCGGCAGTGCCTAATATTATGTTTATCACCGATATGACAAGCATTGCTATGCCGATTACTGTCAGATAAAATTTCATAACGTACTGTACTCCAGAGGCTTCCCGTAAAATTCTTCATAGGTTTTAACCCAAGCTTCATAATTTTTGTTCTTCATATCGTTTTTTGCATCACTGCGTGAAAGATTTTCATCGGGATAGATAGCCGGTAATATGTGAAGCGTGTATTCCTGAACAGGAAAGCCGTCACCGTCAAGATGGTCGCTATCTTTCATTGTAATGAATATTGGTACAACCGGCGAGTTATTTCTTACCGCAAGAGAAAATGCACCGTCTTGCATAGGACGAGGCTTTTTATAATTCCACCACATACCTTGCTCAGGATATATAAGTATCGTTTCGCCACGTTTTAACAGCTCTGCAACCGCCTTCATAAATTTTACCATCGTTGCTTTTTGGCTTGACAACGGTAGGGTGTTGCAATGCCTCATAAAAAGTCCAAATGGCTTTGGCGGATTGGTATAATTTCCCTCACGAATGACTTTGTAAAGCATTTTGCCGTCCATATAATCACGAAGTGCAACCCATACAGCATAGTTATCGGTGATACTGAAATGATTACAAGTAACAATTTTACCGCTTTGGACGGCAGTAAAATTTTCAATGCCACGAACCTCTTTTATAATGAGCTGCCTATCAGCTATCATTTTATCAAAGAACCTTGCGCCAAACATATTAGCTATCTTATTCTTTATTTTATTTGAAAATTTCTCATTCAGATAATCAATTTTATCCGGCATAAGAGGATAGGTTTCGGGATCATCCTCAACGTCGAGGTGCCACAGTTCCTGTTTTTCAAGTTCTGCAATTCTTTTGAGCAGTTCTAATTTATGAGCCGATTTTTCCATATTTTTATCCTCTTACGCCAAGTATTTTAGCAAAGGTATTATCGGAGGCAACGATCCTGTCGGCGTGTAAAAGAATCTCCTTTGCCATCGCATCGCCCGCAGCTTTCTTTTTTTCGCCGAACTTTGCTTTTCTGTCGAGTATCAATTCATAAAACGGTGAAAGTTTTGTGTATTCCCAAAAATATTCTCCGTCTATCACATCATCATACTGCCACGGCTTTTTATAAAGGTTATAGTGAACAATTTTTTTATCGCCTTCGCAAATAATCTCTGTAGGAGATTTATTCCAACCATTAGGCAGAATATGTGTTTTGCCAAAGCAAAGATAATTTAAATATGCTTGATCAGGGTCAAGCAGGTCAAAATCGTGTTCCGTTATAAGATTTATAAATTTGTTTTCGATATCATTTTTCCTAAATTGCTCTAAACTAATAACCAAAACCCCTGCGTTGAAATACGTGTCGGGATTAACACCGATCGCCTTTTCGGCATAGGTTCTGAATTCTCTTGTGTTGCAAACATATTGATCGGGAACTGCAGCCAATATATTGTCCTCAAGTTCAGTATTGTAAAGTTTCGATATATCACCGAGTACAACAAGGTCGCAATCGAGATATAAAATTTTATTATACTGCGGGAAAAGGGATGCAATAAACAAGCGGTAATAGGTTACTATTGAAAAGTGATATACATTCCTAAAGCGAGATTTTATATCTTTGACGTTTTCAGAAATATCAATAAAATCAATAGCAAAACCTTCACGCTCGTTCAGTTTAACCTTTGCAATATTATCCGGATTTAAACCTGTATTCAATACAATAATCCTATAGTCGTAATCCTTGGATGCGTTCGCAATTAGCGAATGAATCGCAACATCCAAGTAAGGTATGTAATTGTCATCGGTCGAAAAGAAAATCGGAATTTCTCTACTCATTTCTCTACTCCTTTGGTGTTCGTCTAAAATCATCAAGGATTATTATATCTTTATAATAATTATGAGTAAACCGAAGTTTGAGGGAGGCGTGTCTACTTATTGGATTTCTTGTCGTAGAATCGTTTTTCTACGACTCTCCGTTTCAGAGAATTGCATAAAAACGCCCTGCTTTTCAAGCGAAACAGGGCGTTTTTATATGCTTATTTGGTCTTTGGTTTGTTTATGTAGGATGCCAACACTATTACAATTTGTCCTGCAACACCGAGCGGATAAATGAGCGAAACATTAACTTTGAAATATAAAAATGTAATGTGAACGGTCGCAAGTATCGACCACAATAACGCCGATACAATGAGGTAATTATGTCGGGGGTTAAACCAAATCGAATTAAAAACCAATTTTACTATCAACACAACCGGCAGAGCGTATACAAAATATAACCATTGGAATGTCATTTGATTGGTAATTAAAGTCGTAACGATAAACGCAAAGATAGCAACAATCCAGCCACCGCCTTCAGCAATATAGGAAACGGCTCGGCGGTTAAAGGTTACTTCCTTTGTTTTACGCTCACTAACTGCTTCTTCAACGTTCTCGGTTCTTACGAGATAATCCAGGGTGACGCCAAACAGATCTGCCAGTTCACCCAACACCGATATATCGGGCGAGGATTCTGCACGTTCCCATTTTGAAATGGTCTTATCGGAATAATTCAGTTTTTCGGCAAGCTCCATCTGTGTCATATTATTGAGAATTCGAAGCTCGGTTATATTTTTAGCAACGTTGCTTTTTATGTCCTCCATCAAAAATCCCCCGTTATTAAATAAATTACTTTTTCAGCGTATCTTCCTTACCTCGATACACAACAAACTTGCAGAAGAGAAATTCTAATACGAAGTTTGCAAGCATTGTAACGATTAAAATTATAAAATCATTTACACCAAGACCTTCCGCCGCATTTCCAAGATATGTGGAAAGCGGTGTAAATACGAGATAAAACCCAAACACCTTTGCCATTGCAACAGGTACGTTTGCTGCCGATTTAAAAGTATATCGACGATTGAGTGTGAAATTCCAAACAATTGAAAGCACAAGAGAAATTAAATATGGAATCCAATAATCTTTAATAAATATTTCAAGCAGTGCAAAAGAGGCAATTTGAATAACGCCTGCTGAAATTGAAAACAAAGTAAACTTCACTGCTTGCCACAATTGTTTCTTATTATTTTCCATTTTACAGCAACTCCTATATACTTACTTCTTGAAGAATGCGACAACCACAGCACCGGGGCCTGCGTGTGTGCCTATAACGCTACCGACTGTTGTATAACGCACTTCATCGAGATTGCCTTCCCAAATATGACGGCTGTCTTCAATATATTTTAACAGAAGTGCATCTGAAATACCACTATAACCAAGCAACACGGGTTTGTCGAAATCAATACCGCCGGCTTTGTTAATTTCTTCTACAAGCAGATTGTTTCCCATCTTGGAACCCCGTGCCTTGCCGAGCATATTGATTTCTCCGTCAATAACAGAAAGAACAGGCTTGATATTAAGTGCGCCACCGGCAAAAGCGACAGCTTTTGAAATACGGCCGCCTTTTTTAAGGTATTCAAGCGTATCCACCAACGCAACGATGATAATCTTTTCCTTTTCTTCTTCGAGTATTGTAGCAATTTCTTCCGCATTTTTGCCTTCATCTAACAGTTTGAACGCCAGCTCAACCAAAATACCGCTACCCATTGCCGCACTGGCGCTATCTACAACATAAACATTCTCATATTCGGCTGCTGCAATGGTAGCACTTTGGTATGTACCGGAAAACTTTGAAGCAAGAGTAATAACAACTGCCGCTTCTCCAGCCTCTTTTGCTTTTTCAAATTCCTTAATAAAAGCATCTGGCGTTGCTTGGCTTGTGGTAGGAAGCACATCGCTTTCAATCAGTTTTTCATAAAAGGTTTTATGGTCGATGGTAACACCGTCAATATATTCTTCATCGCCGAAATTGACCGTTAGCGGAACGGTGTGTACACGGCACTTAAATTCGGGCATCAAATCTGCAGTGGAATCTACAATAATTCTTGTATTCATAAATAACTACTCCTTATTTAGCCGTTCTTTGCTACGGCATCTAAACTCTCGCTGACAATGGACAGGCTACGGTAAAATGCTATTCTTTCTTCTTCTGTGAGTCCTCCGCTAATAGTATCAAGAACACCATCAATTTTATCAGCAATTTTTCTACCGATTTCATAACCTTTATCGGTCAGCAATAACGGACTTTTATATCTTTTTGTGCTTTCGACTTCACGGGTAATATATCCGTTATTATCGAGATAATCTAATGCACGGGAAATAGTCGCCTTGTCTTCCTCGCAGCGCTCACAGAGATCAGTCGCAGTTGCATCTTTTAGGATATAAATATAATAAAGGCACGATACGTGTGCGCTTCTTAAATTATACTCTGCCATTTCTTGATTCTTTATCTTTTTGATGTTACGGCTAATTCTGTTAATAAGAACCGTAAAAGTCTCATATCTTTCTTGCATTATACAACCTCCGCATAATTTGTTGAAATATCAACAGGCTGTAGTATAACACAAAATTGTTGAAATGTCAACAAGTATCAAATAACGGCAGAGTGTTCTCTGCCGTTATCGGTTATCTTAATTCGCTTCAAATTCTCCCGATTCGGAGCCAACTGTAACAGTATAGGTTTCGCCCTTTTTGATATCGGGACTTGAGAGAATCACAACTGCGAAATTAAGTTCGGGTGAATATTCAATAATCGTTTTTCCGCTTTTATCTTTCAGCAAAATCTTTGTTCCGGCGGACTGATTACCAACACTTATGGCAACCACACCTTGCTCGGAATCGCTAAAGGATTGAGCCATACCCTGAGCACCTGTTCCTATAAAGGTTCCTCCTGTAATAATACCACTCTTGTCATAGTCAAGCGTTGCGGTATCGCCCTGTGTAGGACCGACAACTGTTGTGTGTCCTCCTGAAATTTTCAAGGTGCCGTTGGCATCCAAGCCGTCACCGGAAGAATTGATATAGAGCGTGCCACCCGATATTTTAATGCTACCGTTAGAGTTAGAGGACATACCGCCGTGGCCACCCATACCTCCGGGTTTGCCACCGCCCATTCCTCCGCCGAACATTCCATCACGGCCACCTTCGTTACCGCTTTGGTCGGTGCCGCCTGCGGCGTTCAGTCCATCGTCACTCGCCTTGAGTTTAATATCTCCGCCTTGCACGTCTATGTGCAAAGCTTCAAGGCCTTCATAACTCTCACTAATATCAATCTTGCCGGCAGTAACGGTCAATGTATCTTCGGCGTGAATAGCATCGTCACCCGATGCTATGGTAAAGGTTCCGCCGTTAATGATAACCGAAACATCCGAGTGTACCGAATCATCTGCCGAGTTGATGGTAACATTACCACCCGAAATCAGCATACTATTTGTGGCTTTAAGACCCTTCATACTTGTACTGTTTTCATCGGTCGTGGTGGTTGAAGTTTGTGAGCCACCCGGTCGCATTTCATCAGGTCTGCCACCGCCGTGTCCTCCACCCATAAAGCCTCCGAAATTTTCTGAAGAAGCCTTAGAACCATTTTCTGAACCGCCACCAACGAGAAGTTCTATCGTGCCGTCTGCAATCTGCATATAAGCACCGGCGGCTATACCATCGCCTTCAGCTTCGGCTTTAATTGTTCCACTTGCAATATAAATAAAGCCAAGAGAGGCATCATCGTTATTCTCGGCGTGTATAGCATCCTTGCCGGCATCAATATTAAGTGTTGCATTTGCAATTCTTACGCTGTCGTTGGCATCCAAACCGTGAGAAGAAGAATTAACCGCGTAAGTTCCGCCCGTAATCACCAAATCATCCTTGCAAACAACGCCATGTCCCGCAGGAGAGGTAACCGTTAAAGAACCTTTTCCGTTTAGCGTTAAGTCTTGCTTTGAGAATAGTGCAGCATCGATATTATTGTCTTGGGTAGCAGTGAAAGTTCCACCATTGGCAAGTGTGTTAGTGGTTCCATCAGCAAGAGTTAAGAATACTTTATCGGCTTCAAGAATATAAAGTGCTGCCGAGGTTTTGCTTGTAATATTGGCACCACTCAGGACAATTTGCAGCTTCGCCGTATCGGGTGCATCGACAATTAACATACCGTCAGTCAGTTCACCCGAAACAACATAAGTTGCTTCTTCGGTGATAGTAATTTTTGAACCGGATATTTTAACACTATTCGAACTTGCGGTTGCTGTTGTTCCGTTCAATTTGATGGTAACCGCCTGACTCTCATCATAGTCAGTTTTATTATCTCGCTCGGTAAACATATCTGCATCAGTTTTTGAAAAATCAACCTCTGCAGGAGTAGCGGTGGAGGAAGTACCCTCCTGACTTTCAGTCGGTGTATTACTATCCACATCTTTTCCGCATCCGGCAAGAAGCGAAAGCATCAATGTTAAAATCAATAAAACAGATAATATCTTCTTCATAAAATCACCCATTACAATTCTGTGCCGACAGTTTCTTGTTTAGACACAGCAATCTCAAGATTTCCGTTGCGACAGCGAATTTTATCAATCATCTCTTTTTCACGGGTAACGTCACGGAGCATTACGTTGTATGTAAGCTTAAACATACTGCCCATATTGGTGCTCTTAACACGCACAAGATCGTGAGAGGTAGTAAACTCCGAGAAAATATCATCAAAAATGCCTGAGTAATCCAAATCTTCGGGAATAGTGATGGTAAAAGTCTTGAAAATTTGAGAATTCTTTTTTGTGCCAAAGTCAAGGCGGTTGTAGAGAACAAACATTACACACATAACCGCTGTGAACAGCAACGCAAATCCAAGGTATCCCATACCTGCTATAAGACCTGCGCCCATGGCTAAAAACAAGGTGCAGATTTCCTTTGCCGTGCCGGGAACGCTACGAAAACGCACAAGGCTAAATGCACCTGCCACCGCAACACCGGTACCTACGTTACCGTTGACCATCATAATAACAACGCAAACTACTGCAGGCAGCAGAGCCAAAGTCACAACAAAGCTTTTGGTATAGCGTGTGCGATACATATAGGCAAATGCCATTAAAATGCCGATAACGAGAGATGCGCCAAGGCAGAG
>JAZLAW010000021.1:0-27166 GCA_045613385.1 Acutalibacteraceae bacterium
CATATATCCTGGCAGATCTTGACTGGAAGGATAGGACGGATAAGGTGGAACTTATGCTCCAGTTGAAGGAAGAAGGATACACAAGACTATACGGCCCGCAGGGAGCAGTAAGGATTGAGGAGGTGATGAGGCTTGCAGAGAGTGGTGAGTATCCCGAAGAAATTTTCCTTTTGGTGGACAGACTCAGGCTTCCGAGCATTGATGAGGACCTCAAGACGCGTCTGCATTCTTCTATCGAGGCGGCATTCGATAAGGGAAACGGTACAATTCACGTCCGCAAGGAGTTCAAGGATGCTGAACCCGAGATCAGGCAGTTCATAAACAGGTTTGAGGCAGACGGAATGAAGTTCTCAAAGCCTGACGAGTATCTCTTCAGCTCCAACAGCCCTCTCGGTGCTTGTCCAGTGTGCGGTGGTCTGGGAAAGATAATCGGAATCAGCGAGGATCTTGTCGTGCCGGACAAGAGCAAGACCATATACGATGGAGCAATTGCGTGCTGGAGGGGAGAGAAGATGGGTTGGTTCAAGGATCAGCTGGTCAAGAATTCGGTAAAGTACGGGATCCCTATTTTCGAGCCGTATTGCAACCTTAGCAAGGAAGTCAAGGAACTGATTTGGAAAGGGCATCAGGCAGAGACGGAGGAAGAGACCATTGTGGGTCTTGACGAGTTCTTCCGCTGGGTGGAGTCGAACAGATATAAGGTTCAGTACAAGTACATGCTGAACAGATATTCCGGCAAGACTGTCTGCAACGAGTGCGGCGGCAGCAGACTCCGTAAGGAAGCGCTCTATGTCAAGGTGGGAGGCAAGAACATACATGAGTTGTTATGTATGAATGTCTCGTCTATGTTGGATTTTCTGCGTAATGTCGAGCTCACCGACCATGAACATCAGATAGCTGACGCGGCAATCCAGGAGATCGTTTCGCGTCTGGAATATATTGAAGATGTGGGACTTGGATATCTGACTCTGGATCGAACATCAAATACTCTTTCCGGTGGAGAAAGCCAGAGAATCAACCTCGTATCGGCTCTCGGAAGCTCGCTCGTGGGTTCGCTGTATATTCTTGATGAGCCAAGTATCGGCCTTCATCAGCGTGATAATGAAAAACTTATCGATACGCTTAAAAAACTCAGAGATTTAGGTAATACGCTTATAGTTGTTGAGCACGATGAAGATACTATACGTTCCGCAGATTATGTGTTAGATATAGGACCGGGCGCCGGAATTCACGGCGGAAACGTTGTATTTTCAGGAACGGTTGATGAACTTAAAAAATGCGAAAAATCGCTAACATCAGATTATTTGACAGGTCGCAAAAAAATACCGGTACCGGAGAAAAGAAGAGAAGGCAACGGAAAATTTTTAACAGTTTCGGGAGCTCGGGAAAATAACCTGAAAAATATCGATGTCAAAATACCTCTGGGCACTTTCACAGGCGTTACCGGTGTATCGGGCTCTGGTAAATCTTCATTAGTTAATGAGATTATTCAGAAATATCTGTCTCGTGAACTTAATGGTGCAAAGGAATTTCCGGGTAAGTTTGACAGTATTACAGGTCACGAAAATCTGGATAAAGTTATCAATATCGATCAGTCACCTATAGGCAGAACTCCGCGTTCAAACCCGGCAACCTATACAGGCGTTTTCGGTGATATACGTGAACTTTTTGCACAGACAAAAGATGCCAAAGCACACGGTTATAATGCCGGAAGATTCTCCTTCAATGTAAAGGGTGGCCGTTGTGAAGCCTGTGAAGGTGATGGCATTATAAAAATAGAAATGCACTTCTTGCCCGATATCTATGTTCCTTGCGAAGTTTGCGGCGGAAGCCGTTATAACAGGGAAACTTTAAGTGTCAAGTATAAGGATAAAAGCATTTATGATGTGCTTGAAATGACGGTTGAAGAAGGTCTTAACTTCTTTTCTGCAGTACCTAAGATTGCTAAAAAATTACAGACACTTTTTGATGTTGGTCTCGGTTATATAAAAATAGGACAACCCGCAACGACCCTTTCGGGCGGTGAAGCACAACGAGTAAAACTTGCGACTGAACTTTCAAAACGAAGCACGGGTAAAACTATTTATATACTTGATGAGCCGACAACCGGACTTCACTCTTACGATGTGCATATGCTTATAAACGTTTTACAACGTTTGGTAGACGGTGGAAATACCGTTGTTGTTATTGAGCATAATCTTGATGTCATCAAGACTGCTGACTATATAATTGATTTAGGTCCCGAAGGGGGAGATGGCGGCGGTACTGTGATTTGTGCGGGTACACCTGAACAAATTGCAAAATGTGATAAATCGTATACAGGTATGTTCCTTAAAAAGCTTATTTAGAGTTTACACATTATTAACTATTTAATTGATTTTTCGTGATAATATAGTTTTGTGAAAGGTGGGGGATAATTTGTTCGGCTATATAAAGGCCTATAAACCGGAACTGCGCATAAAAGAATGGGAAATGTATAAAGCCGTTTATTGTTCCCTTTGCCGACAGCTTGGCAGACAGTATGGTTTATTTACACGTTTTACCTTAAGTTATGATTTCACTTTTTTAGCCCTGTTGGAGATGTCACTTAAGGAAACTTCGGTATTAACCGAGCGTAAATGTTGTTCCTTTAATCCGCTAAAAAAGTGTAATTACTGTAAAAATGTTGATGATGAACTGACGTTTGCATCAACCGCGGCAATAATTTTGTTATATTATAAATTGCTTGATAATATAGATGATGAAAAGGGAATTGGAAAGATAAAATACCTTTTATTGAAACCTATGTTTTCTACCGCGTTTAAAAAAGCGGAAAGAAAAAATAAAGATTTATCGGAAATCATCAGGAAATATTTTGAAAATCAGAAAGAAGCGGAAATATCATTAGCTAATATAGATGTTGCGGCCGACCCTACGGCAATTATGCTTGGCGAAGTTTTTAAAATGTGTAGCGAGAATGAGTTTGATAAACGGGCACTTGAACGTTTGGGTTACTGTATGGGCAGATATATATATATCCTTGATGCAGCTGTAGATTTGCCAAAAGATATTAAAAAAGGTAACTTTAATCCCCTTAAAGAAAAAGAAAACTATAAAAAATATGCTACAGTTCAATTAAATTTATGTATTGAAGAAATGATTAAAGCTTTTGAATTGCTTAATATCTGTAAATTAAAAAACGTTTTAGGAAATATAATATACTTAGGATTAGAAGATACAATGAAAAAGGAGTTAGAAATATGATGGACCCGTATGCAGTGTTGGGGGTATCTCCAAATGCAACTGATGATGAAATAAAAAAGGCGTATAGGGAACTTGCGCGTAAGTATCATCCCGATAATTATGCAGATAATCCGTTGTCTGATTTAGCTGCAGAAAAAATGAAGGAAATTAACGAGGCTTATGATGAGATAGTTGAACGCCGTAAAGGTGGAAACTCCGGAAAAACATATTCGGGCGGCGCTAACGATTCACAGTTTGCCGATATACGCTCACTCATTACCCAGAATAGACTTGAAGAAGCACAGGAACTGCTTGATGGCGTACCGGTATCTGCACGTAATGCGGAGTGGTATTTTCTTAATGGCTCGGTGCTTTATCGCCGCGGTTGGTTTGAAGGGGCCTATACAAGTTTTGCAAATGCTTGTCGTATGGACCCGGGGAATGCCGAATATCGCGAAGCATTTAATCGTATGCAACGACAGAACAGGGGATACGGCAACCCATATTCCACACCTAATAATATGGGCGGTACCTGTTGCACATCTGACCCGTGTACTACGCTTTGTTGTATGGATTGTTGCTGTGAGATGATGGGCGGAGATTTAATTCCTTGTTGTTAAGGTGAATTTATGAAAAATACTTCAAAAATAACCTTCTGTGCGCTTATGTCCGCACTGTCTGTTGCTTTTATGATGTTGTCGTATTTCCCATATTTTACCTATGCAGTACCCGCTTTATCAGGAATTATGGGACTTATTGTGCTAATTGAAATAGGTGGCAAATGGCCGTGGTTTACATATATTGTGACATCGGTTTTAGTAATGATTTTTGCAGAAACAGAAGCTAAATTTATGTATATACTGTTGTTTGGTTATTATCCTGTTTTAAAGGCATATATTGAGAAACTGAGAAATCGAATAATGCAGTATATAATTAAATTTTTAGTGTTTAATACGGCCGTTGTAAGTGTACTTTTTATAACCGTAAAATTACTCGGTATGCCGCTTGATGTTGGCGGATATGGAGCTTTGGGCGTTTCCACATTTATGATACTTGCAAACATAACCTTCTATCTTTATGATATAGTTTTAGTAAGGGTAGCGGGGGTGTATATGCAGAAAATTCATAATTCGGTTAAAAAGATGCTAAAATAAAGGAAAATCAAGGGATATGTGCTTGACATATCCCTTTTTAATATGTATAATTGTATACACAAATACGCAGATTTTTGAATTCGTGAATTTTTAGGAGTGATACCGTGCTTGAAATTTCAAAAAAATCAAATCTATTAGAACAAAAATCATATAAATATAGTCTACAGGATATTGCGGAACCTAATTTGTATCGCGATATTTATAACTATTCGGAAATACCTAAGGTGCCGTTCAACCATCGCCGCGTACCAATGGATATGCCCGAAGAAATATGGATTACCGATACTTCGCTCCGCGATGGTCAACAGTCTGTTGAGCCATATTCCGTAGAGCAGATAATTAAGATTTATAAGTTGCTTTCAAAACTTGGAGGTCCGTATGGAATCATCCGCCAGAGTGAATTCTTCGTTTACAGCAAGAAGGATAGGGAAGCTATTGAAAAGTGTATGGATTTGGGGCTTAAATTCCCTGAAATTACAACCTGGATTCGAGCAAGTAAGGAAGACTTTAAACTTGTAAAAGATTTAGGAATCAGAGAAACAGGTATTTTGGTTTCTTGCAGTGACTATCACATTTTCAAAAAACTCGGTAAAACTCGTAAACAGGCTATGGAAGGTTATCTTTCTACCGTTGCCGACGCATTTGAAGCAGGTGTTATGCCGAGATGTCACCTTGAAGATATTACACGCGCAGATTTTTACGGTTTTGTAGTACCGTTTGTAAATGAACTTATGGAAATGTCGAGACAGGCGGGTATACCTGTAAAAATCCGTGCTTGTGATACAATGGGTTACGGTGTACCATATTCCGAAGTTGCCTTGCCGCGTAGCGTACCGGGAATTATTTATGGTTTGCAGCACTATTCCGATGTGCCGAGTGATATGTTAGAGTGGCACGGCCATAACGATTTTTATAAAGCGGTTTCAAACGCTTCAACTGCCTGGCTGTATGGCGCTTCGGCAGTAAACTGCTCACTGCTTGGTATAGGGGAACGCACTGGTAACGTACCGCTTGAAGCGATGGTGTTTGAATATGCATCACTTCGTGGCTCGTTCGATGGTATGGACCCGACTGTTATTACCGAGATTGCCGATTTCTTCAAAAATGAAATAGGCTATAAAATTCCGCCTATGACACCGTTTGTGGGTAAAAACTTCAATGTCACCAAGGCGGGTATCCACGCAGATGGTTTGCTTAAGGACCAGGAAATCTATAATATTTTTGATACCGAAAAGTTCTTGAACCGTCCCGCTGCTGTTATGGTAAGTAAAACAAGCGGACTTGCAGGTATTGCTTACTGGATTAATCAGAATTACGGATTGTCAGGCGATAACGCAGTGGGCAAACGTGATGAACTTGTAATAAAACTCAAAGAATGTATCGATGCTGAATATGAAAGCGGCAGACAGACTTCGCTTACCACTGAAGAACTCGAAAAGAAAATCGATGAATTATCAGGTGGTAAGTTCAGGGGGGCAAAATAAATGTTTAATCATAAAACACAGTCACTTGCTGACCAGATTTTTGAAAAACTGGAAGCAGATATTTTAATAGGTAAATATCCATTTGGTACGGTGCTGACCGAAACTGCTATTTCCGAAGAATTAGGCGTTAGCCGTACACCTGTGCGCGAAGCGTTACACCGCTTGGAACAGGAGAATCTGATAAAAGATTCAAGCAAAGGTATGACTGTTCTTGGTATCACAGAAGATGATTTAAAGGTTATTTATGAAATTCGACTTTTGCTTGAAGGTATTGCGGTACAAAAGTTTATTGAAAATCAGACAGAAGAATCTTTAGGCAAACTAAAGGAAATTCTTGATTTTCAGGAATTTTATGGCGGAAAGCACGATAGCGAACGCGTTATATATAAAGACAGCGAGTTCCACGAGAGCATTTATAAAAACTGTGGCAGTCCTATTCTTTGTCAGACGCTTTTGCCGCTGCATAAGAAAATAGTTAAATTCCGCAAGGCATCTATTGAGCATACGGGACGTACCGAAAAATCTATCAATGAACATAAGGCACTTTATAATGCCATTGCGGCACGTGATACCGCACTTGCGACAGAACTTATACACGAGCATATTTTAAATGCTAAAAAGAGCATTATGGGGGCATAAAAATGGGACTTACAATAGCACAGAAAATAATTAAAGCCCACCTTGTAGAAGGTGAGATGATTGCGGGTAATGAAATTGCCCTTAAAATAGACCAGACATTAACACAGGATGCGACAGGAACGATGGCGTATCTTGAATTCGAAACAATGGGAATTCCGCGTGTCAGAACCGAGCGCAGTGTGGCTTATATTGACCACAATACATTACAGTCGGGTTTTGAGAATGCAGATGACCACAGATATATCCAGAGTGTTGCCAAAAAACACGGTATATATTTTTCGCGCCCCGGTAACGGCATATGCCATCAGGTACATCTTGAGCGTTTCGGTATACCTGGAAAAACCCTTATAGGCTCAGATAGCCATACGCCTACAGGCGGCGGTATCGGTATGCTTGCTATGGGCGCGGGTGGACTTGATGTTGCGGTTGCTATGGGTGGCGGGGCATATCATATCACTATGCCCAAAATGTATAAAGTAAACTTAACAGGTAAATTGAATGATTTTGTAACCGCCAAGGATGTGAGTCTGGAAATACTCCGAATTTTATCCGTAAAAGGCGGTGTTGGCGCGATTATTGAATGGGGTGGCGAAGGTGTTAAAACCCTGTCGGTGCCTGAACGCGCAACAATAACCAATATGGGTACGGAACTTGGTGCAACAACTTCTATTTTCCCGTCTGATGAAATTACACGTGAGTTTTTGGCGGCACAAGGCAGAGAGCAAGATTATGTTCCGCTTTGCAGCGACAGCGATGCCGAATATGACAAAATTATCGATATAAATTTGTCCGAACTAAAGCCCCTTATAGCGTGTCCGCATAGTCCGGATAATGTTGTAGAAGTTGAAAGTTTAAAAGGTGTAAAAGTTGACCAGGTTTGCATCGGCTCTTGCACCAACTCATCACTTTTTGATATGTTAAAGGTAGCGGCTTTGCTTAAGGATAAAATTATTCCGCCATCTGTAAGTTTGTCGGTTTCTCCCGGTTCTAAACAGGTACTCACAATGCTTTCGGAGTGCGGCGCACTTACCGATATTCTCGCGAGTGGCGCACGATTGCTTGAATGTGCTTGCGGGCCTTGTATCGGTATGGGCTTTTCTCCAAATTCTGCGGGTGTATCTTTGCGTACATTCAACCGTAATTTCGAAGGCAGAAGCGGTACTGCGGATGGTAAAGTATATCTTGTTTCACCCGAAACCGCGGTTGCGGCAGCACTCACAGGTTATATTACCGATCCGAGAGAATTAGGCTTTATGCCGAAGGTAACATTACCCGAAAAATTCTTAATAGATGATAGCGCGGTAATTGAACCTGCAGGTGCGAACGAAGCTAAAGAACTTGAAATATTGCGCGGACCCAATATTAAAAAATTCCCCGATAGTTTTCCACAGGAAGACACTCTCTCTGCACCCCTTATTTTAAAGGTAGGGGATAACATTACAACAGACCATATTATGCCGGCGGGTGCTAAAATATTACCGTACCGCTCAAATATTCCGCATTTATCGCAGTTCTGCTTCGGCGTTTGTGATACAACCTTCCCCGAACGAGCTAAAGCGGCGGGTAAGAGCATTATTGTTGGTGGTTCAAACTACGGACAAGGTTCATCACGTGAACACGCGGCACTGGTTCCGTTATATCTCGGCGTTCGTGCCGTTATTACAAAAAGCTTTGCGCGTATCCACGTTGCCAATCTCATTAATGCCGGCATAATGCCTCTCACATTTAAAAATGCCGATGATTATGATAAATTGAATCAGGGCGATGAATTAGAACTTAATAATGTTTACAGTGGTATGGATAAGGGTGAGATTATACTTACAAATAAAACAACCAACGAAGAATTTGTACTTGTATGTAATTTCACCGAGAGACAAAAGGCAATCCTTAAAGCAGGTAGCTTGTTGCAGTATACAAAGGAGAATGGCAAATAATGGAAAATTATATAAATTCTGCGGTTGAACAGTTCAGAACACTTTTAAACGAACAACTCAAAAGAGTGGAAATTATGGAGTCGGGGGCTACCGCAAAGGATTATTTTAAAGCGGATAAAATAGTTATAGGCATTGTCGGTGGCGATGGTATAGGTCCGATTATAGTAAAAGAAGCAAAACAACTTATTGAGTTTTTATTAGATGATGAAGTGAAATCCGGTAAAGTTGAATTTAATATAATTGATGGACTTACTATCGAGAATAGACTAAATGTAGGTAAAGCAATTCCGGATGATGTTCTTAGTGAAATTAAAAAATGTGATGTACTGCTTAAAGGACCTACAACTACTCCAAAAGGCGGCACAATGGAAAGTGCTAACGTTGCACTCCGCCGTGAACTTGACTTATATGCCAATGTTCGACCGGTGTGTGTGCCTGAAAAAAATATTGATTGGATTTTTTATAGAGAAAATACCGAAGGTGAGTATGTACTCGGTTCACGCGGTGTAGAGCTTCCCGAAAAATTAGCGGTTGACTTTAAAGTAACAACAAATGCAGGTACATATCGAATTGCTAAGGCGGCTTTCGAGTATGCGAAGCAAAACGGTAAAACAAATGTGGCTATTGTTACAAAGGCAAATATTATGAAGAAAACCGATGGCAAATTTACCGAAATCTGCCATAAGGTAGCCGAAAACTATCCCGAAATAACGGCAGAAGACTGGTATATTGACATAATGACCGCAAACCTTGTTAATGAAAGTATTCGCGATAAGTTTCAGGTATTTGTGCTTCCTAATCTTTATGGAGATATCATCACCGATGAAGCGGCACAAATTCAGGGCGGCGTAGGTACCGCAGGTAGCGCTAATATAGGTGATAAGTATGCTATGTTCGAAGCCATTCACGGCTCAGCACCCAGAATGATTGAAGAAGGTATAGGTGAATATGCTAATCCGTCAAGTATATTCAAGGCGACTGAAATGTTGCTCCGCCATATTGGTTTTGTAGATAAGGCCGAAAAATTAGCAAAGGCAATGAGCATCTGTAATGAGACCGAAAGAAAAGTGGTAGTTACAGGTGACCGCGATGGCGCAACTTGTAAAGATTTTGCAGCTTATCTTATGGAAACAATAAAAGCTCTTTAATTAATAAAACCGACATCTTAGGATGTCGGTTTTTGTCGTGTTTTATTGACAAAAAACTTAAAAAATTGTATAATTATAAAGTTAGGTTATATATAAATAAACAGTTGAAATTTTAAGGAAGTTTTATTTTATGGCATCAAAATCTATTGAAAATTTAAGAAATATTGCAATTATAGCTCACGTTGACCACGGCAAGACTACACTCGTGGACCAACTACTTAAGCAGAGCGGAACTTTTCGCAGTAATGAACAGGTTGATGAGCGTGTTATGGACTCGAACGACCTTGAGCGTGAGCGCGGAATAACCATTCTATCTAAGACCACAAGCGTCATCTATAAGGATATTAAAATAAATATTGTTGATACACCGGGACACGCGGATTTTGGCGGAGAAGTTGAACGCATTTTAATGATGGTTGATGGTGTATTGTTGCTGGTGGATGCCTTTGAAGGTTGTATGCCGCAGACAAGATTTGTGCTTAAGAAAGCTTTGGCGCTCGGTAAAAAAGCAATCGTTGTTGTTAATAAGGTAGATAGACCTATGGCCCGTCCAACAGAAGTTGTAGATGAAGTGCTTGATTTGTTTATTGAACTCGGTGCCGATGATGAACAGATAGAATTTCCTGTGGTTTTTGCTTCGGGCAGAGACGGTTATGCATCACTTGATGCGGATAACTTGGGTACCGACTTGCAACCGCTTTTTGAAACTATCGTTAATGAAATTGATGCACCAAAGGGCGATACTGAAGCACCGCTTCAGGTTTTATTTTCAAATATCGAATATGATGATTATTTGGGTAGAATTGGTGTTGGCAGAGTGGTGCGCGGTACCATTAAAAACGGACAAAGCGCGGTGCTTTGTCATAATGATGGCACAACCACTAATGTTAAAATTTCAAAACTGTTTATGATTAACGGCTTAAAACGTGTTGAATGTGAAACCGCAACGGTTGGCGATTTAATACAGATAGCAGGTCTTAGTGACCTTAATATCGGTGAGACACTTTGTGTATCTGATGCTATTGAACCACTACCGTTTGTAAAAATTGATGAGCCCACATTGGCTATGAATTTTATGGTGAACAATTCACCATTTGCGGGTAAGGATGGCAAATTTGTTACTTCGCGAAATCTTCGGGACCGATTGTTTAAAGAGATAGAAACCAATGTCAGCCTTCGGGTTGAAGAAACTGATTCTGCCGATACTTTTAAGGTCTCAGGCAGAGGAGAATTGCACCTTTCAATTTTGATTGAGACTATGCGCCGCCAGGGTTATGAGTTCCAGGTGTCACCGCCTACCGTTATATATAAACGCGATAAAGATGGCAAGTTGCTTGAACCCATTGAGCTACTTATGATAGAAGTGCCCGAAGAATATGTCGGTGCTGTAATGGAAAGACTTGGTACCCGTAAGGCAGAACTTAAAAATATGGGGGTCAGAGATGGCGGCACTTCACATCTTGAGTTTTTAATCCCCGCACGCGGACTTCTTGGCTACCGTTCACAGTTTTTGACCGATACTAACGGTAACGGTATTATGAACCACGTGTTTAACGGTTACGAAGAATATAAAGGGGATATTGAGGCCAGAACTACAGGCTCAATAATTGTTCATGAAACAGGAGAAGCTACAGGCTACGGTCTTTTTAATACTCAAAGCAGAGGTAGACTATTTATCGGGCCGGGCACCCCTGTGTATGAAGGCATGATTGTTGGAGAAAACCCAAAGAACGAAGATATTGTTTGTAACGTTTGTAAGAAAAAACAGATGACAAATACACGCGCTTCGGGTAGCGATGATGCATTAAGACTCGTTCCACATTCTATACTCAGTCTTGAGCAGTCGCTTGAGTTTATTAAAGAAGATGAACTTGTAGAAATCACTCCCAACAATATACGCCTTAGGAAAAGAATATTAAACAAGGAAGCTCGTATGAAATACGAGTCTAAAAACAAATAAATGAACTATATTATTCTTGATTTAGAATGGGATAGCGCCTACTGTAAAAAAAACGGCAGATTTGTAAATCAGATTTTGCAGATTGGCGCGGTAAAATTAGATGATAATTTTAAAAATGTAGGTAAATTTTCTAAAACCGTACGTTCTTCTTTTTCAAAAAAGGTGAGTAACCGCTTTGCAAATCTTACTGGTATAACCACGGAAGATATGCTAAAGGGAATCCCTTTTGCACAGGCGGTAAATCTTTATAATGAGTGGGCAGGGGAAGATTATATTACGCTTACCTGGAGCAATTCTGATTTATTTACTATAATAGAAAATTCGCGGTTGTTTTTGGATGACAAAACTACATTTAAAATCGGCAGATATGTTGATTTACAGAAGTATTTTCAGAATGAAATGAAATTAAAAGGTATGGAAATTGTAAATCAGATATCACTGTCTGATGCCGCAGAAATGTTGTCGGTCCCAACCGATAAGTTTGATTTGCACACGGCGGTTGATGATAGCAAAATTACTGCTGAAATCTTAAAACGTACTTATAATGAAGAAAGATTTAAAGAGTATATCAAGGATACAACCAACCCCGAATTTTTTAGAAAACTCACATTTAAAAATTATTATTTAAGCAAACTTAACAGTAAAGAAATTAAGCCGCAACATCTCGAATTCAACTGTGATAAATGTGGTCTTGTTGTGCCACCGCTCAAAAAGTTCAAATACCGCAATCATTGGTTCTTGAATGAATTTAAATGTGATAATTGCGGTAATTCGTTTTTAGGCAGAGTTATGTTTAAAATGACTTACGGTGGATTAAAGGTCACAAAACGGATAATCCATCCTGTTCCAAAGGTATCAGAAGATGAAACAGTTGTGCAATAGTTGTCCGAGAAAATGTAATGCAGTAAGAACCGATTATGAAAATATAGGCGGTTATTGTGCGGCGCCATTGCTACCTAAAATAGCAAGGGCAGATTTACATTTCGGGGAAGAGCCGTGTATTAGCGGTACGGGCGGTTCTGGCACCATATTTTTCAGCGGTTGTAATATGCGGTGTGTATACTGTCAAAATTACGAAATAAGTCATCTGAATAAGGGCAAAATCATTTCGGTAGAAGAGTTGGCGGAAATTTTTCGCGAATTAGAAAAAAAGGGTGCGCATAATATTAATTTTGTAAACCCCACACACTATATTGAAACGATTAAAGCTGCCCTTAAAATTTATACACCTAAAATTCCGCTTGTTTGTAATACGAGTGGCTATGAACTGCGTGATAGTATAAAACAGAATATATTTGATATTTATCTCTTCGATTTAAAATATTTTTCTGTTGAAAAAGCGTTAAAATATTCTGCGGCAAGTGACTATTTTGAAAAGGCAAGTGAGGCACTCAAAGCAGCATACGAATTAATACCCGAATGTGTGTTAGATGAAAACGGTATTATGCAAAGTGGTATAATTGTACGGCATCTTCTTTTGCCGTCAGCAACAAAAGAAGCCATAAGTATTATTGATTGGTTTTTTGAAAACACGCCGAATGCATATTTCAGTTTAATGGCTCAGTATGTTCCCTGCGGTAAAGCCGAGCTGTATAAAGAAATAAACCGACGGGTTACAGAAAGGGAATATAATAAGGTTCTAAACCATCTTTTAAATAAAGGTGAGGAAAATATTTTTATTCAGGATATAATCAGCGCAGACAAAAAATATATACCGGATTTTAATTTATTTTAACGGGGGTTTTTTATGTTAAAGGAAAGGCTTAAGATATCGTCAGTTCAAATTGTGGAAGTAACAACAAAATCACAGCTACGCGATTTTGTTGATTTTCCGAATAAACTGTATAAAGATAATCCTAATTTTGTTCCTGCATTTTTTGGAGATGATATTGCAGATTGGGATAAAGAAAAAAATCCTGCCTTTGATTATTGTGACGCAAAAAACTTTTTGGCATATAAAGACGGAAAAATTGTGGGTAGAATTGGCGCAATTTTAAGTTATAAAGCTAACGAAAAGTGGGGAACACAGCGTATGCGTTTTTCCCAGGTTGACTTTATCGATGATATCGAAGTATCGTCGGCTCTCTTCGGGACTGTGGAAAACTGGGCAAAAGAGAAAAATTGTAATCAGGTACACGGTCCGCTCGGATTTTGTGATTTAGACAGGGAAGGTATGCTGGTAGAAGGCTTTGATAAACGAAGTATGTTTATTACCTATTATAATGAGCCATACTATAATGAACATCTTGAAAAATTGGGCTATAAAAAAGATACTGACTGGGTCGAGTATAAAATTATGGTACCTGATGTAAAAGGCGAACAAGCTGAAAAAATGCACAGAATTGCCGAACACATAATGAAACGTAAAAAATTACATAAGGTTAAGGTTAAAACCAGATTTGGATTCGCACCGTATGTATCACGCGTTTTTGAACTTGTAAATGCCGCTTATGCACCGCTTTACGGGGTTGTGGACTTAAATGAAAAACAGATAAAGAAATATGCAAATAAATTCATACCGCTATTAAATCCTAAATACACCTGCTTTGTAATGGATGAAGAAGATAATCTGGTGGCCTTTGGTGTTAGTGCACCATCAGTTGCGGAAGCAATGAAAAAATCGCGCGGCCGACTTTTCCCGTTGGGTTGGTTGGACGTACTTAAAGCATTTGAGCAAAGCAAAGCGCTCGATATGTTCTTGATTGCAGTAAGGCCTGATTTGCAAGGTGCCGGTGTCAATGCGATTATACTTGACCATTTAATTCAGAATGCGGCAAAGAACGGCATTGAATACGCCGAGACAGGACCTATGCTCGAAACCAATGCTAAAATTCTGGCACAGTGGAAATCATTTGATACTGTTCTTCATAAGAGACGTCGTTGTTATATAAAAGATTTATAAAAAATAGAAGCACTGAAAAGTGCTTCTATTTTTCATTTATTAAATCGTTCATATCGTATAAGCCATTTTCTTTACCAGATAAGAACTTTGCGGCTTTTACGGCACCAAATGCAAATACATTTTTTGAAAATGCCTGGTGGGTCAGAGTTATAACTTCATTATTACCTGCGAAAATTACCTCATGTTCACCGACTATTGTGCCGCCGCGGACCGAGTGAATTCCAATCTCGTTTTTAGAGCGTTTTTCTCTTTTGGAATGTCGGTCGTATTCATAAACCATTTTACCGGATAATGTATCATTTACCGCGTTTGCCAACATTATGGCAGTACCCGACGGAGCATCGATTTTTTGATTATGATGTTTTTCGATAATTTCTATATCAAAATCATTACCAAGTATGTCGGTTGCACGTTTAATAAGGTTTGTTAAAAGGTTGATACCAAGAGACATATTAAAAGTAAAGAAAACAGGGGCAAAATTTGCCGCTTCATTAATTTTTTTAATATCATTTTCGTTGTAGCCGGTTGTGGCAATAACGGTCGGTACTGAATGTTTTTTAGAATATTCGAGCATACCGTCAAGCGCTGCAGGATTGGAAAAATCAATAATAACATCAGCTTTTGGGAGATTGCGAAAGGATGGGTATACAGGAAATTTGATACCTTCCTTAAAGAAGGGGTCGACACCTGCTACAATTTCACAATTTTCATCATCGGCGACAATATCACTGATAACAGAGCCCATTTTTCCAGAACATCCGCTTAATATAATTTTAAGCATTTTTTCACGTCCCTTTAAATTAGATTAAATCTACCTTCTTAAGTTCGTTTTTAAGTGCTTCGCGTTTAGCATCACTCATAGGTACGAGCGGTAAACGGCAGGGACCTAAATTCATTCCCATAATATTCATGGCTTCTTTTACAGGAATTGGGTTTACGTCACTGAACAAAGCATTGATTAAATCAATATATTTGATCTGCAAATCCAAAGCTTTCTTTGTATCGTTATCAAAGTAAGCCTGACACATATCGTGGGTTTCTTTAGGAGCTACATTCGAGAGCACGGAAATTACACCGATTCCGCCTACAGATAAGATAGGTACAATCTGGTCATCATTACCCGAATATATATCAAGGTTGTCTCCGCATAATGCCTTGGTTTTAATAACCGATGAAACATCTCCGTTTGCTTCCTTTGCCGCAACGATGTTTTTGTGTTTAGCAAGTTCGGCATATGTCTCAGGTAAAATGTTTACACCTGTACGTGACGGAACATTATAAAGAATTATGGGAGCATCGACGCGGTCTGCAATATAGTTATAGTGTGCGATAAGACCTGCTTGTGAGGTTTTGTTATAATATGGGGTTACAAGCAAAAGTGCGTCGGCACCGGCTTTTATAGCCATATTACTGAGTTCAACCGAATATGCAGTATCATTGCTTCCTGTACCTGCGATAATCGGAACTCTGCCTTTTGTTATTTTAGCGGCTTCTTCGATAACCTTAATATGTTCTTCGGTATCAAGAGTTGCGGCTTCACCTGTAGTACCACAGATAACAAGCGCATCGATGCCGCCTTTTATCTGGTCTTCGATTATTGTTTCAAGCGCGGCGAAATTAACCGAGCCATCTTCAAACATTGGAGTAACAAGAGCGGTAGCGGCGCCTGTAAAAATTCTCTTTTTCATAAGACAAGAGTCCTTTCTGATTAATCAATATAACCTTCCGCACAAAGAAGTTCTGCCAAGAGAACTGCGCCACCTGCGGCACCGCGCAGAGTGTTGTGCGACATACATACAAATTTGTAATCATACTGGGTATCTTCGCGTAATCTACCTATGGAGATAGCCATACCGTTTTCAAGTTCGCGCTGAAGTTTGATTTGAGGCATATTATCTTCTACAAAGTAGTTAAGGAACTGCTTTGGAGCGCTCGGAAGCTTTAATTCTTGCGGACGACCTTTGAAGTTCTTCCATATATCAAGAATTTCTTCTTTACTCGGTTTTTTATCAAAGCTTACAAAAACCGCTGCGGTATGTCCATCAGACACAGGAACACGTAAGCACTGGGCGGTTAATTTCGGTGTTTCAGAATTAACGATAACACCGTTTTCTACTTTACCCCAGATTTTAAGCGGTTCGTTTTCTGATTTTTCTTCTTCTCCGCCGATATAGGGGATAAGATTATCTACCATTTCGGGCCAACGTTCAAATGTTTTACCTGCGCCCGAAATTGCCTGGTAAGTACAAACAAGACCGCGACTGATACCAAATTTATCAAGCGGGAATATTGCAGGAACATAGCTTTGAAGTGAGCAGTTTGATTTTACTGCCACAAAACCGCGCTTTGTGCCGAGGCGCTTTCTCTGCGAATGAATAACTTCCGCATGTTCGGGATTGAGCTCAGGAATAATCATAGGAACATCGGGTGTGAAACGATGAGCACTGTTGTTGGATATAACAGGACATTCAAGTTTTGCATAAGCTTCTTCCAAAGCCTTTATTTCATCCTTTTTCATATCAACCGCACAGAAGACAAAATCCACACTCTTTGCAATTTTTTCCATATCTGCGGTAGCATCAAGCACAGGCATCTTTTTTACGGATTCGGGCATAGGTTTTGTCATTGCCCAACGGTTTCCAACAGCTTCTTCGTATGTTTTACCTGCCGAACGGGAAGATGCTGCGAGAACTTCAATATCAAACCAGGGATGACCATCGTTAAGCAAAACAAAACGCTGACCAACCATACCGGTTGCACCAATAATACCAACTTTGTACTTTTTCATATTCAACAAACCTTTCAATTAACGCAAATTTAAAATAAAGTATTGCCTTATTTAACAATTTGCAATATAATACCTAGTATACTAATCATTATATTAATATATCATTAATTGGTGATTTTGTCAATTAATCTGTAGCGGAGAAATTAAGAAAAAATATGAAAAAAAGCGAATTTAATTATTTTTTGCCCGAAAACCTTATTGCGCAGACTCCAATCGAACCGAGAGATATGTCTCGCCTTATGGTTTTGAAGCGTCAGACAGGGGATATAACCCATACGGTTTTTAATACTCTGGATGACTATTTAAAGAGCGGAGATACCTTAGTTTTAAATAATACGAGAGTTTTACCTGCACGAATTTTCGGCACACGTATAGATACGGGTGCGATGGTTGAGTTTGTCCTTTTAAAGCAGATTTCTTCTTTAAAATGGGAGTGTATTGCAGGACCCGGAAAAAAAGCAAAGAGCGGTCACGAATTTAAGTTTTCAGATGAATTATCCTGTACCGTAACCGATGTTTTACCCGATGGAAACAGGGTGATAGAATTTACTTGTGTTGGAGAATTTTTCTCGGTTCTTGATAAGGTAGGACAAATGCCACTTCCACATTACATAAAAGAAAAACTGGAGGATAAAGAGCGTTATCAGACGGTATATTCAAAAGAACTTGGAAGCGCGGCGGCTCCTACGGCAGGACTCCACTTTACACCCCAAATGTTAGAAAGGTTAAAGGACAAAGGAGTTAATATTGCTTTTGTTACTCTGCACGTTGGACTTGGTACATTCCGACCTGTAAAGGTGGATGAAATAACAGAACACAAAATGCATTCAGAACACTATTTTATTAGTGAAGAAACGGCTGGTATAATTAATAAAACAAAAGAAAGTGGTGGTCGTGTAATCTGTGTTGGCACCACTTCGTGCAGGACGCTTGAAAGCGCCGCATCGAAATTCGGTGAAATAAGAGCGTGTAGCGAAGATACTGACATATTCATATATCCCGGTTATAAATTCAAGGTAATGGATGCTTTGATTACCAATTTCCATCTACCAGAGAGCACTCTTATTATGTTGGTCTCGGCATTTGCGGGGTACGATAACACGATGAATGCATATAAAACAGCAGTCGAAGAAGAATATAGATTTTTCAGTTTCGGTGACGCAATGCTCATTGTCTAAATATTTTTGTAAAGAGAGAAAGTTATGTTTAAGGTTTTAAAACAAGAAGGAAATGCCAGACGCGGAGAGTTTAAAACAAACCGCGGTACTGTTCAGACACCCGCATTTATGAATGTAGCAACACAAAGCGCAATAAAGGGTGGCGTTTCTGCTGCCGATTTAAAGGAAATAAAATGTCAGGTTATGCTTTGTAATACATATCATTTGCACGTAAGACCGACAGATACGCTTATAAAAAACTGCGGTGGGCTGCATAAATTCACGACCTGGGATGGACCTATACTCACCGATAGCGGTGGATTTCAGGTGTTTTCTTTAGCGGCGCTTCGAAAAATACGTGAAGAAGGGGTTACTTTTAATTCGCACGTAGATGGAAGACGCATTTTTATGGGACCTGAAGAGAGTATGCAAATACAGTCGAATCTCGGTTCAACTATTGCGATGGCCTTTGATGAGTGTGTAGAAAACCCTGCAGAATATCGTTATTCCAAGGAGTCGTGTGAGCGTACAACTCGTTGGTTGAAACGTTGTATGGCTGAAATGAAAAGGCTTAATTCATTACCGGGCACTGTTAATCCTGAACAGATGCTATTCGGTATAAATCAGGGTTGCACTTATAATGATTTGAGAATAGAACATATGAAAGAAATTGCCGAACTCGGCTTAGACGGTTATGCAGTAGGCGGTTTGGCGGTTGGAGAACCCGAAGAAGTAATGTATGATGTACTTGATAACGTAGTCCCATTTGCACCAAAGGATAAAATTCGTTATCTGATGGGCGTTGGCACCCCAGTTAATATACTTAACGGTGTTGAACGAGGAATAGATTTGTTTGACTGTGTTATGCCAAGCCGAAATGCCCGTCACGGACATGCGTTTACATCCAAGGGAATTGTTAATATAAACAATAAAAAATATGAAAATGATATGACACCGCTTGACGAAAATTGCAACTGTCCTGCTTGTCGCAGATATTCCAAGGCATATATCCGCCATCTTATGAAGGCGGGGGAAATGCTTTCGGGCAGACTGTTGGTGCTTCATAATCTGTATTTCTATAATAACCTTATGAGTGATATAAGAAATGCCCTTGATAATGGCACTTTTGCCGAGTTCAAACGCGAAAAAGAACAAATTTTAGGCCGCAGAATTTAATACTTGCAAAACATAAATGTTTTAGGTATAATAAATAAGAAAATTATATATGGAGGTTTCAATATGCAGGGTGGACTTATAATGGTGGCTTACATTGCGTTTTTTGGTTTACTTTTGTACTTTATGATTATTCGACCGCAGAATAAGAAGAAAAAGGCAGAAGAACAATTAAAAAACAGTCTTCAGGTAGGCGATGAGATTGTAACAATCGGCGGATTCCACGGAAAGATTATTTCTATGAAGGAAGACAGTATAGTAATTGAATCTGTACTTGACCATACAAAGCAGAAAATCGAACGTTGGGCTGTTCAGTCGAATCTTACAATTCACGATGATGCACCAAGTAAATAAGTAATAAAAAAGGTCCCTTCGGAATAGTATATTTCGGAGGGATTTTGTTATGTTAAAAAAACAGACACAGAACAAAAGCAATAGTTTTTATATTAATATACTTATTGGCGCGGCCGTATCGGTCGGTGTATTATTGTTAGCCTTGTTAATCGCGGCAGCCTTGATGGTGTTTTTTAATATAAGCGTAAAATATGCATCTCCAATAGCATCGGTCTGCGCGGCAATCGGAACATTTACGGGCGCCTATTTTTCGGCTCGCAAAAACGGTGAAAAGGGACTTATCAACGGTTTGCTTATAGCAGGAGTTATATTCGTTATAGTAACGATAGTTTCGGCTTTTCTTAACGATAAAATTACGGCTATATCCTTTATACACTTAGCGGTTATTCTGTTGTCGGGCTGTATCGGCGGTATAATGGGCGTAAACAAGACCGAAAAAAGAAAAATTGTATAGCTTTTAAACCCCGCCGGTAAATACCGGCGGGGTTATTCGTGTTGACAATATTTACCCTTAAATGTATAATTGAATTATAGAATTGATAGGAAGAAAAGTATGACGGATTTATGGAATTATTTAAAGAAAACCGATAAAAAAATACTGCTTTACGGCACCGGAAACGGCGCCGATAAAATACTTGATGAGCTAATAAGCCGCGGCATTTCGGTCAGTGGAGTTTTCGCCAGTGATGGTTTTGTCCGTAACCGTACTTTTCGCGGTTTTCAGGTTATAAGTTTTTCCGACGCGGTAGAAAATTTTGGTGATTTTATCGCGCTTGTCTGCTTTGGCACACAACTGGCAGATGTAATGGATAATATTAAAAAAATATCCTCCATTGTGGAAACCTATGCGCCCGATGTACCCGTAATAGACAAAGACAGTATTTTTGATATGGAATATGTAAAAATACATAAAGAAAAATTAAAAAAGGTCTATGAATTATTGGCTGACAGGCAATCAAAAAGGGTTTTTGAAAATACCGTTATGTATAAATTAACCGGAAAGCTCGATTATCTTTTCGAGATTGAATCAAGCAAACAGGATGTATATAGATTGCTTGACTTGACAGACACCGAAGTATACGCAGATTTAGGCGCATATACAGGAGACACGGTTAAGGAATTTATAGATAATACGGGTGGCTACAAAGAGATTATAGCGGCCGAACCCGACTTTAAAAATTTTCGTAAACTAACAAATAATACTGAAGGAATAAAAAACATTAAGTGTTTTAATGTGTGTATAAGTGATACTTGCGGCAAAATACCTTTTTCAATGAATTCGGGTAGAAATTCTGTCGCATTTAAGGGGCAAGAGTATATAGATGCGGTAAGTATTGATGCTTTGCTTAAGGACACGGATGTGTCATTTATCAAAATGGATATCGAAGGCCAGGAATTAAATGCCATTTCAGGCGCCAGAAACGTCTTGTCATCAAATAAACCAAAACTAAATATAGCGGCATATCACAGAAACGAAGACCTGTTTACGATTCCGCTTTTATTAAATGAAATTAATCCCGATTATAAAATCTATATGCGCCATCATCCGTATATACCGGCGTGGGATACGAATTTTTATGTTTTGTAAGGATGGTTAAGTTATGCAGATACAGGATATTTTAAAAATAGTGGACCATACATTGCTTTCACCCGATGCCACAATGAACGAAATTATCACGCTTTGCGATGATGCGGTAAAGTATAAAACCGCAACAGTTTGTATTGCACCGCATTTTGTGGGTGATGTCAGGAAATTATACGGCAAAAACCTTAAAATTTGCACTGTAATTGGTTTTCCTAACGGATATAACACAACGGCAGCAAAATGTTTTGAAGCTGATGAAGCGGTAAAAAACGGTGCAGATGAAATTGATATGGTCATAAACATCGGTATGTTAAAGGATAAAAAATATGACAGTATATTGCGCGAAATAAATCAAGTCAAAAATTCTTGCGGTGGAAAAGCACTTAAGGTGATTATTGAAACCTGTTTGTTGTCCGATGAAGAAAAAATAAAAATGTGTGAAATAATAAATAATAGTGAAGCCGATTTTATAAAGACTTCTACAGGATTTTCAACCGGTGGCGCAACCTTCGATGATATATCCCTTATGAAAAAACATATCAAAAATGGTAAAAAAATAAAGGCGGCAGGTGGTATTTCATCACTCGCAGATGCTGAAAAATTTATAGAACTTGGCGCTGATAGACTTGGCACAAGCCGAATTGTAAATATTGTAAAGGAGAGTGACTCACTTGAGCGAGAAAATGTATCCGACTCCGCATATTAATGCCATACCCGAAGATTTTGGAAAAACCGTACTAATGCCGGGTGACCCGCTACGCGCGAAGTTTATCGCTGAAAATTTTCTTACAGATGCACGACTCGTAAATAACGTCAGGGGTATTGGCGGCTATACAGGATATTACGACGGTGTAAAAGTGTCTGTAATGGCAAGTGGTATGGGTATGCCATCTATGGGTATTTACAGTTATGAGTTGTTTAACTTTTTCGGCGTGGAAAATATTATCCGTATTGGTTCTGCAGGTTCTATGCAGGTCGATATTAATGTTCGCGATATAGTAATAGGACAGGGTGCCTGTACAAATTCCAACTATGCAGCTCAATATGAATTGAACGGCACTTTTGCTCCCATAGCCGATTATTCACTTCTTAAATTAGCGGTGGATGTTGCATCTGAGGAAAACTTGAAATATCACGTTGGCAATTTACTTTCGAGTGATACTTTTTATAGCGATGAAAGTGAAAGTGCTCAAAAATGGGGCAAAATGGGTGTAATGGCCGTTGAGATGGAAGCTGCGGCCCTTTATATGAATGCCGCAAGAGCAGGTAAAAGAGCACTTGCTGTTTGTACAATATCAGACAGTCTTATTACAGGTGAAACAACTTCATCTGAAGAACGACAGAATTCTTTCACCGAAATGATGAAGTTAGCACTGACAGTGGCAAAACGGGCAGAAGAAATATGAAAAGAGTTTTCTTAATAGTAATTGATTCTGTAGGTGTGGGCGCTTTACCCGATGCCGATAAATATAATGATTCTATGGCAGATACTATGAGAAGCATCTCAAAATCTCCATTTTTTAATATACCAAATCTAAAGAAAATGGGAATTGGTAACATAGATGGACTTTCATATTTAGGAGTGGCCAAAGAACCGATAGCGGCTTTTGCTAAAATGTCAGAAGTGTCTGCGGGTAAGGACACCACAACGGGTCATTGGGAAATTGCGGGGTTGAATGTAAGTACTCCTTTTCCAACATACCCGAAAGGTTTCCCAAAAGAAATAATTGATGAATTTACAAAAAGGATAGGTATCGGTATACTCTGTAATAAACCGTATTCAGGCACAGAGGTTATAAAGGACTATGGCGAAGAGCATTTAAAAACGGGGAAACCCATTGTGTATACTTCTGCCGATAGTGTTTTCCAGATTGCGACTCACGAAAAAATAGTGCCTGTTGAGACACTTTACAGGTATTGCGAAATTGCACGTGAATTGTTAAGTGTCGGCCGAGTAATAGCTCGTCCGTTTGACGGCGAATATCCGTTTATAAGGACGCCGCGAAGACACGATTATTCATTGGCTCCAACGGGTAAAACGGTATTAGATGCTTTGTGCGATAACAATCTTTCGGTTATATCGGTAGGAAAGATAAATGATATTTTTGCGGCTAAAGGCATTACAAAATCGATACCAACCGTATCAAATGCCGATGGAATGGATAAATTAAATCGGATAGTAAAGGAAGATTTTAACGGACTTTGCTTTGCAAATCTTGTTGATTTTGATATGGTGTATGGCCACCGCAACGATATTGACGGATACGCAAAGGCTTTAAGTGAATTTGATGATTTTTTGGGAGAATTCGTAAAGGAATTAAGGGCGGAAGATTTGCTTATAATTACCGCTGACCACGGTTGCGACCCCGGAGATGAAAGTACCGACCATACAAGAGAATATACACCGCTTTTAATTTTTGGTGGACAGAAAAATGTGAATCTCGGTATAAGGCAGAGTTTTGCGGATATCGCCGCCACTATTGCCGATATTTTTGAGATAGAATATAAAACTCACGGAATAAGTTTTAAAAAGGAAATAGAGTAATTATGAGAATGTACGATATAATCGCCAAAAAGCGCGATGGTAATATTCTGACCGAGAACGAAATTCGTTGGTTTATAAATGAGTATACCAAGGGTAATATTCCAGACTATCAGGCGGCAGCTCTGTTAATGGCTATATTTTTTATCGGTATGAATAAGGAAGAAACCATTATCCTGACTGATGCTATGATGCATTCAGGAGATACAATAGATTTATCATCCTTTGGCGGTAAGACTGTCGATAAGCATAGTACAGGTGGAGTCGGGGATAAAACTACCCTTATTGTAGGCCCTGTTGTAGCGGCTCTTGGCGGTTGTGTTGCAAAAATGTCGGGCAGAGGACTTGGCCATACTGGTGGTACAGTCGATAAACTGGAATCAATTAATGGTTATAGAACCACCCTTACACCCGATGAGTTTAAAAACCAGGTAGAGAAAATAGGAATTGCGGTTGTGGGACAAAGCGGCGAATTAGCACCGGCAGACAAGCGCCTTTACGCGCTCCGAGATGTGACGGCTACTGTCAACAGCATTCCGCTTATTGCATCAAGTATTATGAGTAAAAAGTTGGCGGGTGGAACCGATTCTATTGTTCTGGATGTTAAGTTAGGCTCGGGCGCATTTATGAAAACCGAAGAAGAAGCAGTAAGCCTTGCTTCACAAATGGTTGATATAGGATATGGTTGCGGGAAAAAGGTTAGTGCGATAATTACCGATATGTCTGTACCACTCGGATTTGCTATAGGTAATGCGGCAGAAGTAAAAGAAGCGGTGAGCGTATTAAAAGGCTACGGCCCAAACGACCTTAAAGAAGTGGCAGTCTGCCTTGCCGCAAATATGTTGAGCTTATGCAACGGCTGGGATTTAAAATTTGCCGAACAAAAAGTTAGTGAAGTTTTAAATAACGGCAAAGCCTACGAAAAATTTATTGAATGGATAGCCGCACAGGGCGGAGATATATCTCTTTTCGATGATTTGGATAGTTTTGCCACTCCCAAATTCAAAACAGAAATCAAATCTGAGACCGATGGTTATATTCAGTCGATGGATGCCGAAACCCTGGGTGTAGCGGCAGTACTTTTGGGCGCGGGGCGCACCAAAAAAGAAGATAAAATTGATTTTACTGCGGGAATAACTATTTTCAAAAAGACCGGAGATAAAGTAAAAAAGGGCGAAAAGATTGCCGAAATATATTCGAGTACGGTAAATGATTTTGCCGCAGTAAAAGAAAAAGTGTTATCTGCTTATAGATTTTGCGAATCTGAAACCGGTAAAAACAGCTTAATATATCGGGTGATAAGAAAATAGATGTATAAGTATAATTTAATCCGCTCAAAACGAAAAACTATGTGCTTGTCCGTTTTGTCAGATGGCACTATTGAAGTCAAGGCGCCGATATTTGTAAGTTCAAAAACCATAGAAAACTTTGTGGTATCACATAGTGCTTGGATAGAAAAGCAGATAGTGTTGCGTCACAAAAAGGCAGAGAAAACCAAAAATTTAACAGCCAAAGATATAGCTGAATTAAAAAAATGGGCAAAGGTGTATTTGCCCGAAAGGGTAGAACATTTTTCATCTGTTATGGGACTTGTTCCGCCAAACGTAAAGATTACTTCTGCCGAAAAAAGATTTGGCAGTTGCAGTAGTAAGGGTAATATATGCTTTTCGTATCGACTTATGTTATATCCAAAAAGAGCTATAGATTATGTAGTTGTGCACGAATTGGCACATTTGAAACATCATAATCATAGTAGGGAATTTTACAGTCTAGTAGAGTATTATATGCCCGATTATAAAGCGCTTCAAAAGATTCTCAGAGAGAATTAAAAGTATCTATTTTGGAAATGTTTGCATAAATATATGTTAAGAAGAAAAAAACTCTGCATTTTAGCAGAGTTTTTGAAATAGGGGATTTTTGTGAAGAAAATTAATTTTTTATCGTTAGGTTTTATATTTGCGGGTTGTTTTTTAGGCGCGGGATATCTCTCTGGCAACGAACTTATGCAATTCTTCGGTGATTTCGGACTGCTTGGTATAATCGGGCTGTTTTTATCGGTCACGCTTATCGGTTTTTTCGGAATTATGATTATATACATAGCTAAGGAAACCGATGCCGAAAAATTTGAAGATATAGTTTTTCCGCGTCGTAATAAAATAATTTCTTCCTTTTTCGGTATTTTACAGGCAATACTAATTTTTGCTATTATTGTTATTATGGTAGCAGGTGCAACCCAGTTGATTTTTGATGCGGTGAAAATAAAGCCGTATATTACAGGGATTGTTTTTTGCATACTTTTAGCACTTATCGCCTGTACCGGTATTGGCGGTTTGTCAAAATTCTTTTCTCTGTTAGTCCCTTTGATTTGTTTGTTTGCGGTTATTGCGGCAGTTGTTCTAATATCAAAAAATTCTTTTCCGACATTACCGACAGTCAAGGATTTTTATGTTAATGAATTACTTGGCAACTGGTTTTTTGCCGCCCTTACTTATCTTTCATACAGTATTTTTTCCTCTGTGGGTGTAATATCACCGCTCGCCACAAGACAAAAAACCAAATACACATATATTTACGGAGTGTTTTTTGGTACTGTGTTGCTTATTTTTATTGCACTTGCTATATTACTTTCTGTGTTTTGTGTACCCAATGCAAAAGATACAGAACTGCCGATGTTCACGGCATTTTGTCAGGTGAATAAAGGCGCGGCACTGATTTATGCGGTGTTGCTTTTCGGGGGAATGTTTGGTACGGCACTTACAAGTTTAGTCTCTCTCGGTAACTATGTCAGACTCAAGTTCTATATGACAAAAAAGCAAATGGTTGTAGCAATATTTTTATTGTCTGCGCTTTCATATTTTGCGAGTTTGTTCGGTTTTGATAGACTTATAGGAACCGTTTATCCGCTCTTCGGATATTTCGGCATTATAGTGCTTGTATTTATATTTATCAATTTTTTAAGAATAAAAATGAAAAAGTCCTGAGTACGGGTGTTATGGTTAGGGATAAAATGCCTTAAAAAGTAAATTTTTGCGGTCTAATGTGTTAAAAAGCCGTGGTATGCGCCAGCATTACCACGGCTTTTCGCCTTTTATCCCACTAAAAATTTATCTTTTTAAGGTGCTTT
>JAZLAW010000022.1:0-76345 GCA_045613385.1 Acutalibacteraceae bacterium
CTTCTTCGATACTGACGTATCTTTGTCCTTGTTTACTCTCTCGATTTCTCTTAAGAATTGTCGGGTCCTTATTATTGTCGTTGTTTAATTTTCAAGGTCCATTTTTGCTCCCCTGTTTTTGGGCGCTCAATTATAATACCACAGTGACCGAACAATGTCAAGCATTTTTTTAACTTTTTTTAAAGTTTTTTTGTTGCCTGAAATCTTTCACTAAAGGCATCACGATTTACGATTATAAGTGCTACCCATAGAAAAGTCAACCAGTTTTTTAAATTTTTTTAAAAAAGTAAAAATATGGCATTACTAAAACACATTCTACCCTATTTTTTGTACATTATTCACGAAAGAAATATTTTTAAATCTTTCAGCAGCTTTTTTTCTCTACGTGACACCTGGACTTGAGACATATTCAGTTTATTGGCGACTTCGGTTTGTGTGAGCCCGGAAAAATATCTTAGTAAAATAATTTTCCTGTCCCTTTCTTCGAGATTTTCTATCGCTTGTGCCACTGACAATCGGTTAGCCAATTCTTCTTCGCCGTGTTGTGATGGTATTTCAAGTTCCTTGGTCCCGTCGTCATCGCTATACGTCAGAGAAACTGTCGGCATTGATATACAAAGTGCTTCATTTATATCGTTTACTTCTACATTCATAATTTCAGCCAACTGACTGACCGTTGGAGTGTATCCGTTTTTTTGTTCTTCTATTTGCTTTACCGTTGCAACCTTTAAAGAGAGTTCTTTTAGACTTCGCGATACCTTAATGGCACCGGTATCCCGAAAAAGTCTTTTTATTTCCCCTAATATGACAGGTACTGCATATGTTGAAAACTTAAAGCCGAGCGATTCATCGAAGTCGCGTGAAGCTTTCAAAAGCCCCATACAACCCACCTGAAACATATCATCATACTCTATATTTCTACCAACAAATCTTTTGCAGCAGCTATGCACAAGGCCAATATTATCCTTTATGATTTTTTCTTCGTTATTGATTAGCATTGGCGGAATATCTTAAACTTATTTTTTTAGTCATTACAACCGTTGTTCCCTTACCGACAGCCGAACGCACTTTTATGCTATCCATAAAACTCTGCATAACCGCAAAGCCCAGTCCTGCGCGCTCGCCACCCGCCGTAGTAAATAGCGGTTCCATTGCCTGTTCTATATTTTCTATGCCGCACCCCTTATCCCTTATCTTGATTAATATAGAGTGGTCGCTACGTATTTCAGCGGTTATGTATATATTACCTATTTGTTCGCGATAAGCGTGAACTATGCAGTTAGTAACCGCTTCACTCACCGCTGTTTTTATGTCTGCAAGTTCATCGATTGTCGGATCCAACAACAAGGCAAAAGCCGACACCGTAGTTCTTGCAAAAGATTCGTTTGCCGATACAGATGGCAATGTCATAGTGAATTTATTTATTGTTTTCATTTTTATACCTTCTTATCTAATTTTGCTAATCTTTCAATTCCTGCCAATTTCATAACCTTATATATCTGCGGCGACATACCGGAAATATTAAGTTCGGCACCTGTTTTGGAAAGCAGACGATATCTGCCCATTACAAGACCGATGCCCGACGAATCCATAAAAGAAACATCGGCAAAATCTATTATTAATAATGTGGGCATATTAAGTTCTATTGCTTCATCAATACTTTCGCGCATTTGTTTCGCGGTATGGT
Organism: Acutalibacteraceae bacterium; assembly: GCA_045613385.1. Lineage (GTDB taxonomy): Bacteria > Bacillota > Clostridia > Oscillospirales > Acutalibacteraceae > SIG565. The sequence continues at coordinate 1,688 of JAZLAW010000022.1, forward strand.
GGTCGAGTTCTCCCGAAAGATATGCCGTCACCACTTCGCCCTTTGTATCTATTCTTACCGACATTTTTGCACCTCCTAAAAAATAAAAGACAAGCCTACTATATATAATAGTGGCTTGTCTTTAAAAACTTTGCTATATTTTGTCGACAGCTATAAATTAAATTTTAGATTTTATATCGGCAATACTACCTTCAATCATACTAATTTTTTCAAGCACCTTGCTCAACTGTTCGCGTTGAGTCTTAACAAGTGCTTCAGGTGCTTTGGCAACGAAGTTCGGATTATTGAGTTTTTTCTCAAAAAATTCCTTATCAACCACTGCCTTTTCGAGTTCTTTTCCGAGTCTCTCAAGTTCAGCGGAAAAGTCGACTAATTCGGCAAGTGGAAGATATATCCTTGCGGTATCGGTAATAATGCATATTGCATCATTATCTGTAGCGTTATCCACAACCGAAACAGCCGAAGCAAATGCCAGACGGCAAATAAAGCTTTGTCCATCTATAAATGTTTGCTTAGAGTCGGTCTCGATAGTAACATTTGCTTTTCTTGACGGCGGAACATTCATTTCTGCCCTACGGTTGCGAATTGCCTTAATGGCCGACATAATCTTTTCAAATTCGGTCTCTTCCGATTCAAAATTAAGTTTTTCGGAATAACGTGGCCAATCGGACACCATTATAGATTCGCCGCTATGCGGTAATGACTGCCAGATTTCTTCAGTAATAAACGGCATAAACGGATGGAGAAGTTTGAGCATACCATCCATTACATAGGTTAGTACTGCCCTTGCATTGTTGGCAGAAACTTCATCCTGTCCATTAAGACGCGCTTTACTGATTTCAATATACCAGTCGCAATAAACATCCCAGATAAAGTCATATAACTTCTGAACTGCAAGACCGAGTTCAAACTTATCAAGATTATCGGTAACATCACGAACCAATCTATTATATTTTGAGAGTATCCATTTATCTTCCAAGGTTGGATATTCGGGTAGTGGTAACTGCTCATCACTCTTAAGATTCATAAGAATAAATCTTGCCGCATTCCAGAGTTTATTGGCGAAGTTGCGACTTGCTTCAACACGCTCGGGGATATATCGCATATCATTACCCGGACTATTTCCGGTTGCAAGTGAGAAACGAAGCGCATCGGCACCATACTGCTCGATAACTTCAAGCGGGTCAACACCGTTTCCAAGAGATTTTGACATCTTTCTTCCCTGGCTATCTCTTACAAGACCGTGAATAAGAACGGTATCGAATGGCACTTGGCCTGTTTGCTCTAACCCTGAGAACATCATACGCATTACCCAGAACGGAATAATATCGTAGCCAGTTACCAAAGTATTGGTTGGGTAGTAATGCTTAAAGTCTTCGGTTTCGTTAGGCCAACCGAGAGTTGAGAACGGCCACAAAGCCGAAGAGAACCAAGTATCGAGTGTATCGGGGTCTTGCCCAATATTCTTACTGCCGCAATGCTTACATTCAGTAGCGGTTTCTTTTGAAACGGTTATTTCGCCACAATCCGCACAATACCAGGCGGGTATTCTGTGTCCCCACCAGAGTTGGCGGGAAATACACCAGTCACGAATATTCTCAAGCCAATGGAAATATACCTTTTCAAAGCGTTGCGGAACGAACTTTGTTTCGCCGTTTTTAACCGCATCAATAGCCGGTGTTGCAAGTGGTTTCATCTTAACGAACCACTGTTTTGAAACACGCGGTTCTACAGTAGTTGAACAACGGTAGCAAGTGCCGACATTATGGCTATAGTCTTCAATTTTAACAAGTGCACCTTCGGCTTCTAAATCAGCAACGATTGCTTTACGCGCTTCGTATCTATCCATCCCTGCATATTTTGGATAATCTGCAGTGATTTTTGCGTCATCGGTCATAACATTGATAACCGGTAAGTTGTGGCGCAGTCCCACTTCAAAATCGTTGGGGTCATGTGCAGGTGTAATTTTAACGACACCTGTACCAAAATCCATTTCAACATAGTCGTCAGCAACTACGGGAATCTGTCTATGAACTATCGGCAGATCCAACATTTTGCCTATAAGACTTTTATAGCGTTCATCATTTGGATTAACAGCAACCGCAGTATCTCCGAGTAATGTTTCGGGACGGGTTGTGGCAAGTTCAAGATAACCGCTGCCGTCTACAAACGGATAGCGCAAATGCCAAAAATGTCCTGCTTGTTCTTCATACTCAACTTCGGCATCCGAAATTGAAGTTAAGCAATGCGGACACCAGTTAATAATACGTTCACCGCGATAAACGAGCCCTTTTTCGTAAAGTTTTACGAAAACTTCCTTTACCGCATCGGAACAACCTTCATCCAATGTAAAGCGTTCGCGCTCCCAGTCACAAGACGAGCCGAGTTTCTTAAGCTGTTCAATAATTCTGCCGCCATATTGTTCTTTCCATTTCCAGGCGCGTTCCAAAAAGCCATCACGGCCAATGTCATCCTTAGTGATGCCTTCTTTACGCATTGCTTCAACAATTTATGCTTCGGTAGCAATCGATGCGTGGTCGGTGCCCGGAAGCCAGAGTGTATCAAATCCCTGCATACGTTTAAAACGGATAAGTATATCCTGCAAGGTATTATCCAGCGCATGTCCCATATGCAACTGTCCTGTAATGTTCGGTGGCGGAATAACTATTGTATATGTTTCCTTATCTTTTTCACATTTTGCGTGAAAATAATTTCCGTCAAGCCAGGTTTTATAAATTCGGTCTTCAACTTCGCGTGAATCATAAACCTTTGCTAATTCTTTTGCCAAAACGGTCCCCTCCGTAAAAGTTTTATAAATACCTTAATATATTATAGCAACAAAAAGTTTTTGTCAAATAATTCCTTTAATATATTTCAGTTTTTGCGTTATATTAATAATGTCAGCTAACCTGGATTTAGTTATTGCGTTTGTTTTGAATATATTTAGCTGACAGGCCACTTCGGAAAACCGAAGTGGCTTTTGTTTTAAATGGTTAATTGTTCGGCCTTTTCCTGATGCCTGAAACTACCTGCCGCAGGAAGATTTCTGGTCCTATAGCGATGCGGACTATCGAGCATACCATCGGTATAAACTTCGGCAGTGAAAATTCTCTGTCCTTTTTTCTGTGTCATAACCGCTACACCACCGTTATCTCTTGTCGACTTCGTTTGCAATGCACCGCTGTTTACAAGTAACATTCTGCCATTAGTAGACGTTAGCAAAATATCGGTCTCGGTCGGTAAATAAAGCGCGGTATGCAGAGTAAATTTATCGGTATACGCGCCGATTAATTTTTTGCGGTTTGTCTTAGTGGCATATGCACTAAGCGCTACCTTTGAAATACGTCCGTTATCAAATACGAACAGCATATTACCTGTATACTCTCTGACTGCGACCATATAAACCGCGTTTTCTGCTTCTTCAAAACCAAGTTTACTTGCTACAAAATCACCAAGCAAACTGGCCTTACTATCTGCAAATTCGCTTACTTTTGCCTTATACACCTGTTGTTTGTTGGTAAAGAAGAGCAATTCGTGAGCATTTGTAGCTTCGATAATCTGCGACATTTCGTCGCCTTCTTTTAACTTTTGCTCACCGCTCATACGAAGAGACTGCGGCGTAATTTTTTTGAAATATCCATCTCTTGTAAAGAACAAGGTCACCGGAGATTCATCGACAACTTCGATTTCTTTTTCTTCGGTTTCTTCATCTATCGTTATAATCGATGTACGGCGGTCTGTACCGTATTTCTTCATAACTTCTTCAAGCTCACCGATTATTATTCGGGCAATTTTATTACGGCTATTAAGAATAGATTCCATCTCTTCAATATCTTTTTCGAGTCGGGCAATGTCATCAAGTCTCTTTAAAATGTACTCGCGATTCAAATGACGGAGTTTTATTTCGGCCACATATTCTGCCTGTGTCTCGTCTATTCCAAAACCAATCATAAGATTTGGAACAACTTCTTTTTCTTCTGCGGTTTCTCTCACGATTTTTATAGCCTTATCAATATCGAGAAGTATTTTCTGAAGACCTTTTAGTAAATGTAATCTATCTTTGGCTTTTGTTAAATTGAAATAAACTCTACGGCGCACACATTCACTTCTATATGCCACCCACTCGCTTATAATCTCCTTAACGCCCATAACACGCGGTGAACCTGCTATAAGTATGTTGAAATTACAAGCGAAACTATCCTGAAGCGGTGTCATTCGGTAAAGTTTCTTCATAAACGTTTCTACATCTACACCGCGCTTTAAATCTATTGTGATTTTAAGTCCTTTAAGACCAGTTTCATCTCGGATATCGTTTATTTCAGAGATTTTTTTCTGCTTGACGAGTTCTATTACCTTTTCGATAATAGCTTCACTCGTAGTAGTCGGGGGAATTTCGGTTATATCTATACAGTTTGCCTTTTTATCATAGGTATAAACACCGCGCACCTTGAAACTGCCACGGCCTGTTTCATATATTTTTTCGATTTCTTCACGGTTATAAATCAGTTGGCCGCCTATGGGGAAATCGGGCGCTAAAAGTGTATCTGCAATATTTATATCGTTATCCTTAATATACTCTATTGTAGTCTTACAAACTTCATTAAGGTTAAAAGGACAAATTGAACTTGCCATACCTACTGCAATACCCGTATTCGCATTTACAAGTACCGATGGGAACGTAACAGGAAACAATGTAGGCTCTTTTAATGTGGCGTCATAGTTATCTACAAAATCCACAGTATCCTTATCTATATCCGCAAAAAGCTCGGCAGATATAGGAGATAATTTTGCTTCGGTATAACGTGATGCAGCGTATGCCATATCACGAGAGTATGCCTTACCGAATGAACCTTTGGACTGAACATACGGATGAAGCAATGCCTGATAGCCTTCAGACAGTCTTACCATCGTTTCGTATATTGCGGCATCCCCGTGCGGATTGAGTTGCATTGTACGACCGACAATGTTAGCTGATTTTACAGTACCGCCGTTTAAAAGCCCCATCAGATACATTGTATAAAGGAGTTTTCTGTGTGACGGTTTAAAACCATCTATCTCAGGAATTGCACGTGATACAATTACACTCATTGCGTATGGCATATAGTTTGTCTCAAGCGTTGTGACTATCGGTTGCTCTACGGTTAGCCCTGCGCCTGAAATATATGTTTTTTCCAAAATATCATTTGTTACTTCGGGTTTTGTTTCTTTTTTGCTTCTTGGAGCCATTTTCTCTTTCCTTTTCCTTTATTAGCTTATATCGGCATCATCGATATACATATATCCGTATTCGGCTATATAGTCTTTTCTGCCCTGAAGATTATCACCAAGCAAAATATCAAACATTTGTGCAGTACGCTCGGCATCATCAGGCATAACCTTAATGAGACGGCGTGTCGCGGGATTCATAGTAGTAAGGTTCATCATATCCGCCTGGTTTTCACCAAGACCTTTTGAACGGTTTATTTTATACTTTTTGTCACCGATTTTTTGAATTATCTCATTTTTCTCGGTCTCATCGTAAGCAAAATAGGTCATATCCTTAGTGACAATTTCATAAAGCGGGGTTTCTGCTATATATACCTTACCCGCATTAATAAGCGTCGGCATTACCCTGTAAATCATAGTTAATATAAGAGTACGAATCTGGAAACCGTCAACATCGGCATCGGTACAGATTATTATCTTATTCCAACGCAGATTATCAAGGTTAAAGGTTGATAAATCTTTGTTTCCCTTTGTTTTAACTTCAACGCCACAACCGAGAACTTTAATAAGGTCGGTTATAATTTCACTTTTGAAAACCTTATCATATTCGGCTTTTAAGCAGTTAAGTATTTTACCGCGCACCGGCATAATAGCCTGAAAATCAGGGTCACGTGCCAGTTTACAGGAGCCTAAAGCAGAATCACCCTCAACTATGAATATTTCGCGCTCGTTAATATCTTTTGTTCTGCAATCAACAAATTTCTGAACGCGGTCGACCATACTGTTACTGCTTTGCATGGTCTTTTTCAAGTTAAGTCTTTCTTTTTCACTGCGCTCACGACTGCGCTTATTAATTAATATCTGTTCGGCAATCTTATCGGCTTCGGCCTTGTTTTCGATAAAATATATCTCTAACTGGCGGCGGATAAAATCATTCATCGCTTCATAGATAAACTTATTGGTGACCGACTTTTTGGTCTGATTTTCATAAGAAGCAATAGAAGAAAAACAGTTGGTTACTATTGCTAAACTTTCTTGAACATCAGAGAAAGTAATTTTACTTTCATTTGATTTATACTTGTTATTACTCTTGATATAGTTATCAATCTGTGCTACAAAGGCTGCCCTTACTGCTTTGTCGGGTGAGCCGCCGTTTTCAAGCCAACTTGAGTTATGATAATATTCAAGTAATTTATGGTTGTTTGAAAAACAAAACGCCATATTCATTTTTACGGTATACTCAGGTCGGTCTTCGCGGTCTCTGCCCTTGCGGTCCCCCGACCAACTAACAATATTCGTAAGTTTCTGCTCCCCGACAACTTCTTGCAGGTATTCTTCTATACCGTTTTTATAAACAAACTCCGTCTGAACAAAACGGCTTCCCTGTTGTTCACGGAAGACAAACAAAAGTCCTTTATTAACTATTGCCTGTCGGTGAAGTATATCCATAAGTTCCGCGGGAACTATATCCACTTCGGTAAAAACTTCAATGTCGGGTTTCCATTTAATTTTCGTACCCGTATCGCGACCTGCATATTCTTCCTTTTGTAAACCGCCTATATTAAAGCCCTTTTCAAAGTGAAGATTATATTTAAAGCCATCACGTTTAATTTCAACATCCATATATTCACTTGCGAACTGTGTGGCGCAAAGTCCCAAACCGTTAAGACCTATTGAGTACTCGTAGTTTGAGCCGCTGGCTGTACCGTACTTACCGCCTGCATACAATTCACAGAATATAAGTTCCCAGTTATAGCACTGCTCTTTATTGTTAAAGTCAACCGGTGCACCGCGGCCAAAGTCCTGTACTTCCACCGAGCCATCGGTATATTTTGTGACAATAATTTTATTACCGTGACCTTCTCGCGCTTCATCTATTGAGTTGGAAATAATTTCAAAAACTGAATGTTTACAACCTTCAATATCATCCGAACCGAAAATAACACCCGGTCTCAGTCTTACCTGGTCGGGTCCCTTCAGTTTCTCAATACTTTCGTTATTGTATACCGTACTTTTATTTGCCATTCGGAATTTCTCCTATTTATGATTAATCAAATATATTATACTCTATATATTGTGGTTAAGTCAAGTATATGCATAAAAATAGAGCACTAATTATAGGCTTTCAACCGATAATTGGTGCTCTTGTGAATTTTTATTTGCCAAGTTCTGTCGTGCGCTTAAATGACTTATCAACCGCAGTTTTTACTATCAATTCGAAATTGTCGTTTTGTAGTGACTGCACACCTTCTATTGTACTGCCCTTAGGAGAACAAACGGCATCGATTAACTGACCGGGTGTAAACTCTGTCTCGAGCAGCATTTTTGCTGAGCCTAAAACTGTGTTAGCGGCATACATTAAAGCTTTCTCATAGGTTAATCCGCTTTTTTCTCCGCCCTTTGCCAAACAGTCCATAAACATAAACGCAAAAGCAGGTCCGCATCCGCTTACCGCACTTGCGGCATCGATGAGTTCTTCTTCGATTTCATCAAAAGCACCCGCATTTCCCATAAACGAAACAAATTCGTTTTTTTCTGCATCAGTTACACCGTTCAGGGTATAAACTATCATACCCTTTCCTACTGCTACGGGCATATTAGGCATTATGCGGATTATGGGTACTGAGAAACCCAATATATCGGTGATTTTTTCACACTTGACGCCCGCCGCCATACTGACAAGTACATATCTGTCATGCCTGTTTTTCAGAGTGTCCGCAATATCATTTAAAACTGTGGGTAAAACCTGCGGTTTTACCCCTAAAAAAATATATTTTGCGGTGTTGCAAATTTCTGTAGCACAAACACATTCTGCCGACAGACTGTTTGAAAGTTCTGCCGCTTTTTCTATATTTGTATCGGTAATAAGCATTTTCACACTACCGCTCTTTGCCGCCGCCTTTGCCAGTGCGCCACCCATGTTACCTGCGCCTATAAATCCAACCTTTATCATTTTTGCTCCCTACCTTATTTGTCCGTCACCCTGTATTACATACTTATAGGTATTAAGTTCACTAAGTCCCATAGGTCCACGGGCGTGTAATTTCTGTGTTGAAATTCCCATTTCACAACCAAGTCCGAACTCTCCGCCATCGGTAAAACGGGTTGAAGCATTGACGTAAACCGCCGCACTATCAACACAGGCAGTAAAAAGTTCAGCCTTCTCTGTATTGTTAGTAATAATGGCTTCACTGTGACCTGTTGAATGAACCGCTATATGTTCTATAGCTGTTTCAACCGAATCTACTATTTTTACGGCTAATATATAGTCTAAAAATTCAGTATCAAAATCATTATCGGTGGCACTGATACCATCTATGAATTCAGATGCCTTTTCATCAAGTCTTAATTCTACCGACGGCTTACCTTCTTCTTTCCTTTTATCCACCAGTCTTTCTTTAAGAAGTGACAAAAAGTTCGGGGCAATCTTGTCTGATACCAATAACACTTCTGCCGCATTACAAACCGATGGGCGCGATGTCTTGGCGTTTTCAATAATACTGAGCGCCATATCAAAATCGGCGCTATCATCAACATATATATGGCAAATACCGGTACCGGTTTGGATACAGGGAACTTTAGCACCGTTTACACAGGCATTTATAAGTCCTGCGCCGCCACGTGGAATAAGCAAATCTACAGAGCCCACTGCTGTCATTAGAGCTGTGGCGCTATCTCGGGATGTATCTTCGATAAGATTTATAAAGTCACCCGGATAACCGCATTTTTCTATACCCTTCTTAAGAGCGTTTACTACAGCCATATTGGAATTAAAAGCTTCTTTTCCGCCGCGCAATACACAGGCATTTCCGCTTTTAATACATAATGACGCCGCATCCGATGTAACGTTCGGGCGACTTTCATATATGATTGCAACGGTACCTATCGGCACAGATACTTTTTGAATTTTCAGGCCGTTTCTATATGTTTCGCTCAACACTCTTCCAACAAAATCAGGCAGTTCGGCTACGGCGCGAATTCCATCTGCCATAGCCATTATACGTTCTTTTGTCAATAGAAGTCTGTCTATCATAACCAAACTTACTGTTTCTTTTGCTTTTTCTACATCAATTTTATTGGCCTTTAAAATTTCATCTGTAGCAGAAACCAGCGCATCCGCCATACTAAAAAGCAAGTTATTTTTTTCATCGGTTTTAAGTACTGCTATTTTACCTTTTACCGATTTTGCTTTATTTAAAATTTGTTCTGTAGTCAATTTACTACTTCCTTCCAATAAAACGGCTTCCAACCTGTTTTCCATCCATTATATCATATAAAACCTTTGGATTAGAGCCGTTTGCTATAATCATATCACAACCTGAACCAATACAAAGTTCGGCGGCAGCCAGTTTTGTTATCATACCGCCCGTACCGTTCTCACTTCCCGCGCCACCTGATGACAAACGCATTTCTTCCGTTATCTCGGTGATTTCAGGTATTAATTTTGCATTCGCATCTTTATGTGGGTCGGCGGTAAACAGTCCGTCAATATCGGAGAGAAGAACGAGTAAATCTGAGTCTGAGAGAACTGTTACTATAGCACCTAACGTATCATTGTCGCCAATACCTATTTCTGCGGTTGATACGGTGTCGTTTTCATTGATAATTGGTATTACTCCCAGTTCAAGAAGCCTATTGAGAGTATTTTTAAAGTTATCCGCCATATCTTTATTGCCAAGCACGTAGTTTGTTATAAGAAGTTGTGCGACGGTATGATTATATTCGGAAAACAACTTATCATAGGTATACATAAGTTCGCATTGTCCGACTGCTGCTGCTGCCTGTCTTGTGGGTATATCTTCGGGTCGCTTTTTCAAGGACAATTTGCCCATACCCATGCCTATAGCGCCGCTTGAAACCAAAATTATTTCGTGTCCTTGGTTTTTAAGGTCGCTCAACACCTTACAAAAATCTTCAATATGTCTTATATTCAGTCTGCCTGAACTGTATGCCAGAGTAGAAGTGCCAACCTTTACAACAATTCTCATATTAACTCCCCATTTGCATATTATTTTATAATTATACCACATTTGTTTATAATTTCAAATAAAAAATAATCCCCCGAATTTCCTTCGGGAGATTATACTTTATTTATTCAGTTTTGCATCGATATACCTTGCCGCATCGGTAAAATAATTATTCTCAATTCTATCAAACATACCGTTATCTACAAGGGACGCCATATTAGTGTCAATCGGGATTCTCGCAAGTAACGGAAGGTCTAATTCATCGGCAACCGTTTCGGTCTTGCTGCTACCGAATATATGAAATTCCTTACCGCAATCAGGACATTTTACATAGCTCATATTTTCCACAATACCGAGAACAGGAATATTCATCATTTTTGCCATATTATATGCCTTTTTAACTATCAAGGATACCAAGTCTTGCGGAGAAGTTACTATAACTATTCCGTCAAGCGGCAGACTTTGGAAAACGGTGAGTGGCACATCTCCCGTTCCGGGCGGACAGTCAACAAACATATAGTCAACATTTCCCCAAGCTACATCAGTCCAGAACTGCTTCACCGCACCCGCGATAACCGGGCCGCGCCATACTACAGGCGATTCTGTATCTTCGAGCAAAAGATTCACCGACATAAGCTTAATACCGCCCTTACTTTCGGCCGGTAAAATACCGCGCTCATCCTGCAAAGCGCGTGAATTAACTCCAAACATTTTAGGAATTGACGGACCGGTAATATCTGCATCAAGTACCGCCGTTTCATAACCTGCGCGTTTCATACTAACTGCAAGGCCGCCTGTTACTAAGGACTTTCCTACGCCTCCCTTGCCGCTTACTACGCCGATTACACGTTTAATATTGCTGAACTCGTTGGTTTGCGCAATAAGACTGGCAGGTTCCTTTTTTGCCGATGCACAATTACTGCAATCTCCGTTACAAGCTGTCTCGCTACATTTTCTTTCACTCATTTTAAACTTCCTTCCAACTTTAGAACTGCGTGTATATCTGCTTTATAGAATTTGGTGGTGAATAATACCATTCTTCAATATGGTCATCTGAACAGAAATACTCCACGGGCGTTATAAAATCACTATCAAAACTATCTATTATAATAAGCTTTACCTTCATTTTCTCTGGTATAATGCTTTTTATAAACACACTGGCCTGTTGACCTATGTACACATCATTTTTAGGCTCTGCAAGTCCCGCAAGATTGGGAGTCAACTCTACAAAAATACCATAACTTTCTACCGAGCGTATTATACCTGTTACGGTTTGCCCTGCTTTGAGTAAATCGGCATTTTCTTGCCAAGTACCCAGTAATTCCTTATGGGATAACATTATCTTTCCATCCGGCATTATCTGTTTGACAATAACCTTTATATCACTTCCGACACAAAAGCGGTCGGATGGATGAGATATACGGGATACCGAAATAGAATCAATCGGTAAGAGTGCGATTATCCCACAGCCTATATCACAAAAAGCGCCAAAACTTTCAAGGTGGGTTATCCTGGCATCTATTATATCCCCGGGAATCAAGCACTTAATATAATTTTGTATGCATTGTTCCTGAGCCATACGGCGGGACAGTATGGCATACATTTTGCCGTCACTATCGGTTTCAACACTTTTTACAGTAAAGCAAACCGCCTTGCCGACACGGGAAATAAGTGCAATATCCCGAACATTTCCTTCGCTGATACCTATAGCGCCATCATCTCTTGGGATAATCCCCTTCATACAACCGAGATTTACTATCAGATTATGCTCGGCATCGCACATAAAGGCAGTGGCTTCAAGAATATCCCCCGACTGCATAGACTGTGTTATACTAAGCGGCGTATGAATTTTCTTTTTGTTAGATACTGTATCACTTAGCCAACCTTCAGGAAAATAACCCTTCATAATTATCAAGCCTTTCTTTTCATATGTTTCCTAAAGAAAGTATATGAAAAAGACTTGCTAATAATGATTAATTTACCTTCCTATTTTGAACAACCTTCACAATGGTCGCAATCGTGTTTGATTTCACCCACAAACGGTGTTGGATCAACACCCTGTCTTGTATAATAATCGGCAAGAGCCGCCTTTATTGCCTGTTCTGCAAGAACCGAGCAATGTATTTTATGCGGCGGCAAACCACCCAACGCCTCAACTACCGCTTTGTTTGATAATTCGAGCGCCTTTTCAATAGGCTGACCTTTTACCATCTCGGCGGCAATAGAACTCGTAGCAATAGCCGATGCGCAACCGTAAGTTTTAAAACGAACATCTTCTATAATTCCGTTTTCTATTTTTAAATACATTCGCATAATATCTCCGCATTTAGCGTTACCAACTTCACCCACACCGTTGGCATCGGCAAGTTCACCCACGTTACGCGGATTTGTAAAATGCTCCATAACCTTATCTGTATACATCAATTATTCCCCTTTACTTTCCGCCACAATTTTATCCCACAACGGTGACATAGAACGCAAACGTTCTATAATTGGCGGTAAAACTTCGCAAATATACTTTGCATCATCAAGTGTACTTTCATCGCTAAACGACAAACGGAGTGAGCCGTGTGCTACTTCGTGTTTAAGCCCTATACTCAAAAGCACGTGACTCGGGTCAAGAGAACCTGATGTACAAGCAGAACCCGAAGATGCACAAATGCCCTTAGCGTCGAGCATTAAAAGTAATGACTCTCCTTCAACACCTTCAAAACACATATTCACATTTCCTGCAAGTCTGTTTTCTCTATCACCATTCACACGGGAACGCTCAATTTTCAGACAATTATCCATTATATAATTTGTGATTTCGCGGTTTTTCCGATTTCTTTCTTCCATAGTAGCCATCGCTTCTTCAAGAGCAATCGCCATTCCTACTATACCTGCCGTGTTTTCGGTACCCGCACGGCGTCTGTTTTCCTGTGCGCCGCCATCAATCAAATTACCAAACGGTATGCCGCGTTTTATATACAAAGCGCCCATACCTTTCGGACCGTGGAATTTATGCGCCGACATAGAAAGCATATCAATACACTGTTCTTTTACATCAATCGGAACATTACCCACTGCCTGTACGGCATCGGTATGGAACACAATTCCCTTTTCACGACACACCGCACCAATTTCAGCCACAGGCTGAATGGTACCAATTTCGTTGTTGGCGTACATTATTGTAACGAGTCCTGTTGTTTCCTTAATCGCATTTTCAAGCTCTTCTACACGTACCAATCCGTCTGAATGGACATCCAGTAAAGTTACTTCGAAGCCTTCTTTTTTCAAGGTATCGAGTGTATGAAGTACTGCGTGATGCTCGAACTTTGTCGAAATTATATGATTTTTACCCTTTTTAAGCATGGCGTGGGCATAACCTTTTATTGCCCAGTTATCCGCTTCGCTGCCACCCGCGGTGAAATATATTTCCCCACTTCTTGCACCCAAAGCTTCCGCTACTTTTTGTCGTGCTTCTTCAATCGCTTCTTTTGATTTTGCCCCAAAATTATAAAGGCTTGAAGCATTTGCATATTCTTCCTTTAAATACGGCAGCATACCATTTAAAGCCTTTTCGCTAAGACGGGTCGTAGCCGCATTATCGGCATAAATAAATCTTTCCATTTTCATTCCTCAACATTAAATTTTTACCAACGATTATTTTATACTATTTCGGTATACTTTTCAATACTAAACTTAAAAATTTTTGTAAAAATTTACTGCTAAAATATCACAACGTTCATTTTCAGGATGGCCCGCATGTCCTTTAACCCAGTCTATCCGAACTTCGTGCATTTTTAAGAGTTCTAAGAGTTCTTCCCACAAATCTGTATTAAGGGCAGGTTTTTTATCAGCTTTGCGCCAACCGTTCTTTTGCCAACTCTCAGCCCAACCCTTTGTTATGCCATCAGCAACATACTTAGAGTCGGTCACAAGTCTCACCATACAGGGTTCTTTAAGAGCTCTGAGTCCCATTATCGCGGCAGTTAATTCCATACGGTTATTCGTAGTTTCCTTTTCACCGCCGCAGAGTTCTTTTTCCTTCTCCCCATAGCGCAAAATAGCACCCCATCCACCAGGGCCGGGATTACCCGAACACGCGCCATCGGTAAATAATTCAACATATTTTTTCATACTAACTCCTAATACTTTCGGTAGCTTCCGATAACCTTACCAAGTACCGATGGGTTTTCGGGATAAATTGGGTCAAAATCTTCATTCTCGGGCATAAAAACCACCCTGCCGTTTTTATCTTTTGCTAAACGTTTTACAGTAGCTTCATCGCCGTCCATACCGATAATTATATCGCCATCTCTTACATATGCATCTTTATCGGCAACGACTATGTCACCATCCATAATACCTATATTTTTCATACTATACCCCTGAACGCGAAGCGCAAACAGGCCTTCGGCATCCTTTGTAGGATACGGAATGTAGTCTTCTATTTCTTCAACTGCCAAAATAGGTTGTCCCGCCGTTACACGACCGATAACGGGTACCTGTACAGAATCTGATGCACCCTCTATTCTGATAGCGCGTGAATATTTGGCATCCCTATAAATATAACCGTTTTCTTCGAGAACATTAAGTATTTCGTGCACGGTAGATGTTGACTTTATACCTGTAGCATTACAAATCTCTCTGACTGTTGGCGGAAGTCCTGCCGAAATCTTTTTAACAAGATAATTATATACCTTTAACTGTTTTTCTTTTAAAGTCGGTCTTGACATACAAAAACCTCCCGAACATTTATTCTTTTTTTAGTATATCAAAGTATCCATCCTTTTTCAAGGGGTATTTTTATCCTTTTTAAACAGTTCTATAATACCAAGTACAATTAAAAAGCTCGCAAATATTTTTGAGATGAAAGCAGCCTTTAAAACACTTGTCAGCCAAATACCCACAAAACTACCCAAAATACCAAACGCGGCTATAGGCAGCGCCCTTTTAAAATCTAATTGTTTTTTTAGCGCATAAATTATTATTGATAATAATCCTATGGGTATAAAAAACCATAAATTAATTCCTTGGGCCAATAACTGCTCGGCATTTTTAAATACCGTTAAATATATAAGCAGCACCGCACCGCCGCCCATACCCATTGATGCGATAACACCCGAAAAAAGCCCTGCTAAAAGGGCTATAATATTCATCGTATGAACAGGCGTACGCCTGCCCATATCATAAATAACGCAAATATTTTCTTTAGTGCTTTTTGCGGTAACCGACAAAGAATAAAAGTGCCTATCAGTGTGCCTATTATGCCACCCGGTATAAAGGGTATTGCATCTACAATAGCTACGTTACCGCGCAACAAATACATAACCGCACTGATTGCCGAAATCGGTAATATAACCAAAATAGCGTTTGCTTGTGCCTTACTTTGTGAAAAGCCGAGATTTTTTAAAAGCGGAACCGCAATCATTCCGCCGCCCGCGCCCATAAGTCCGTTTATAATGCCAATAGTAATACCACTTGTTACAGTTCTAAAATTAATTTTCTTCATATCTTCACCAAAAATATTGTTAGCAAAAAAACACCTAAAATACAAAAAGCGATGCCGTGGCATCGCTTTTTTTAATCATCAATTTCTATATTTGACATTTGTCTTTGAGCCATAACAAGACCGTAGTAGATACCTTGTTTAGCCACCAACTCATCGTGAGTTCCTATTTCGGCAACCGTTCCTTTATCGAGAACAACAAGTTTCGTTGCGTTGCGAAGAGTGGACAGTCTATGTGCAATGGCTATTGTTGTGCACTGTTTCGAGAGTCGGGCCAATGCATCCTGAATCTGTTTTTCGGTCTCGGTATCAAGAGAAGCGGTAGCTTCATCTAATATAAGTATTTTGGGATTATGTAACAGTGCACGTGCGATTGCTACACGTTGGCGCTCACCGCCTGAAAGCCCCAGACCTTTTTCGCCGATTTTGGTATTATATCCATCGGGCATTTTCTTAATAAATTCGTGACAACCCGCAAGTTTCGATACGGAAATTACTTCATCTCTTGTCGCATCAGGTTTTGCATAAGCAATATTCTGAAATACCGTACCCGAGAACAAATATGTTTCCTGTAAAACGACGCCTATTTGCTTTCGCAAAGCTTCGCTTGAAATATTTCTTATGTCTACACCATCAACAGTAATACTTCCGCTTTCGACATCATAAAGGCGCATTATAAGATTGATAAGGGTTGTCTTACCAACGCCCGAAGCGCCAACAAGACCGATAAATTCACCCGGTTTTATGTGTATATCTACATTTTTCAGAACTTCCTTGCCGATATCATATCCGAAAGAAATGTTATTAATATCTATATTCCCCTTGATTTCGGGATTTTGGGGATTTTCAGACTCTGTAATATCGGCTTCTTCATCAAGTACTTCGAAAATCTTTGAAGATGATGTTGTGAATTCCATTACCTGTCGGGGAATCATTGATATCATGCGAAGTGGTCCATAAATTTTTGTAATATAAAAAGAAAACTGTGACATTTCACCGAGCGTCATACTGCCGCCGAGAATCTTATTTCCAACGTAGAAAAGTAAAATAAACTCTCCAAAACTTATGAAAAATCGCAATATAGGCATAATAATGCTCCAAATGCAGTCGATTTTTTCCTGTAGTACTCTCTCTGTCCCGGTAAATTCTCTGAATCGTTCGCCTTCTCTATATTCTGTTCCGAAAGATTTCACAACCCTAATACCCGAAAAAATGTCGTGTAAAACCGAGTTGGTTTTTGATGCAGCAGACCAGTTTCTCCGGAAAAGTGAACGCATCTTTTTTCTGAATAAATAGAAAAACAATACAACCAAAGGAGTTGGCAACATTATAAACAAAAACAATATCGGGTCATAAAAAAGAATATACACACTTACAGCCAACATAACCGTTAATTCTTCAATAATATTCGGGAAACGGCTTACTACGAACGCATCGAAGGTTTGTGTATCCTGCATGACTCGGCGCAAAAGATCGCCTGTAGTGTATTTTGAAATCTTTGTTATAGAAAGACTCTCGACCTTACTGAAAAGTCGGTTTCTCAAATCACGCGTCATTTTACTGCTCGCACATATTAACAAATGTGTCCTTACCATATTAATTCCGCGGACAATACATTCTATTAAGAACATTGATAAGATGATTAATGCGAAATTTCCTAATTTCAAACCTTCCGGATTTGGGCTTTTAATATAATCATCAACGGCAATTCTATTTAAAATAGGCGCAATAAGATTAATTGCACTCATTACAAAAAATGAGATGAAAGCGATTATTAAATATACTTTATGTGGTGACAACAACTCCCAGACTTTTTTAAACAACTGCTTTTTCTGTTCCCTGGAAAGTTGTTTGCCTCTCTCAGAACAAGAATCTTCCTTATATAACAACCTTCCGTTCTCAAGAAAATAATTATAATCTTTAACAGATTTAATTATGCTATTTATAAATTTTCCATCGGAACGGCAGAGCAAATTAACCGAATTGTCCTGTTTCTTTATGTATGACACAAAAACACAGCCTACACCCATATCGGTAATAAGCTCTTTTATTTCTGAAACCTTTACAATTTGCTTAATTTGTCCATCTTCTACAACATACAGGTTTTCTTTATCCGCTGCAATAACCCCGTTGCAAACATCTGTGAGATTATCACATTTAAGGTTAAATCTAAAGCAAACCTGTAAATTATGCATAACTTCTTCAGACAAAACTGCACACAGTTTATCCGATAATTCCTTTGGAATATTGTACATTTAACAAATCTCTTTTCTATAAATAGAGTTCTATTTCTTTGTAACTTTTTCTGTCAAGAGCCAGAACGCTTTCTATTACAAATCGGTTTCCGTCAACATCAAGTACGATAACCTTGTCATCTCCTACCTTGAGCGTGTTTCGGAAGGTGTCCTGTACCGTGAACTCCACCGCTCTGCCTTCATCTACAACAACCGACCAATAGGAAAACCCATATCTCTCTTTAACCGACTTTATTTTCTTTATAACAGGCGAATAATATTTTCTTGCAAGTTCTGTCTTAACCAGTTGGATTTCGCCATCTGCAAGGTCTGACACATCGTATATAATACCTATTTCATTTGATTCTTCATCACACACCGATATGTATTGCCATTTAAGTTCAAACGGAAACATCCTGTGCAAGAAAACTCTATCGTATGTTTTTTTGTTTTCTTCCAACTGTATTTCAAGTGCCACAAAACCGTTTTTTTCGCAGAAGGAAGCATTTGAACGGTCTATCTTTATTGTGCTCAATGACAAATCGGTAAGTAAATTATTATCAACCATCATAACTCTCCTATTCAACAATTCCCGCTTCTTTAAGTGCCTTGGTCTGCAAAGTATAAAGGCGATTATATACCCCGTCTTTTTTCTCTAAAAGACTCTTATGTGTACCTTCTTCTACCACGCGACCATCTTCTATCGCGATAAGTTTATCCGCATCCTTAAGGGTAGATAACCTATGCGCAATAATAATTGTCGTTTTACCTTGTGTTAAGGTATTAAGAGCATTTTGTATCATTTTTTCTGTCCTTGTATCCATAGCGGCGGGTGCTTCATCCAAAATAAGTATTTTAGGATTCAGCAATATTGCCCGGGCTATAGATATACGCTGCCGCTCACCGCCCGATAATTCGGTGTTGCCAAATCCTACTTTGGTATCGTACGCATCGGGTAATTTTACAATAAAGTCGTGAGCGCCGCTTATTTTTGCCGCCGCTATAACTTCATCATAACTCGCGTCAGGTTTAGCGTATCTAATATTTTCAAAAATACTGCCTATAAACAAATATGTTTCTTGAGATACCATAGCAATATTTTTGTGTAATGCTTCGAAAGACAAATCTCTGACATTTATACCGTCTATATATATGCCACCTTCGTCAGTATCATACAGTCGCATCAGGAGATTTGCCAGGGTACTCTTACCCGCACCCGTATGACCCACAATACCGAGCGTTTGCTCAGCGGCAATAGTAAATGTTACATTTGAAAGCACTTTTTTATTTTTATTGTATCCGAAATCCACATTTCGGAATTCCACTTCACCTTTTATATTCTCGGGAGTAATAGCATCTTGTTTTTCACTTACTTCGGGCTCAGTATCATAAATTTCAAACAATCTTTGCATTGCGTTTGAACAAGAAGCCGTCATATCTATCATCTGAGAAAAAAATTGCATTGGACTGTAAATCATATTTATATATGCAGTAAAGGTGATGAGCTGTCCGTATGTGAAGTAACCCTTCATAACCATATAACCGCCAACGCCAAGAGAAACCACATTCCCAAGATAAAATATAATGCCTACCGAACGGTATGCATATGAGTTAAAAAGTGCAAGGCGTTTGTTGGCATTTATTGCGGAAACATTACCTTTACCAAAACGTTTATTCTCCAGCTCTTCATTGGCGAAAGCCTTAACAACACGTATGCCGCCCAGTACATCCGAAAGATGCGAAGTGACTCGTGATACGCCGGAATATCTATGTGCCTGTAATTTTCTTGTATGTCCATACGACAGTCGCATAATCACAAAAAACAACGGTCCAAAGCCAAGAGATAAAGCGGCCAACAACGGATTCATACTGAAAAGTATAATCAGAACCACAACAACCTGAACTATATTTATAAGAAAATACGGCATGGTGTCGTTAAAAAAGTGATAAATTGTATTTGAATCGGAATTAACCTGTGTCATAAGACCGCCTGTTTGTCTTCCTGTAAAAAAACGAAGAGACAGTTTCTCTATAGCACCGAAAATTGTATTTTTAAGGTCGAAAATAATCTTTGCCGAAATTTTTGATGAAACGTAACCATTGATTATATCTGCAATACTCGATAATAGCCTTGTCGCCATTATGATTCCTATTGCCAAAACAATCTGACCGTAAAGATTTCCGCCTTCAGTAAGTACGTTATCAAAGAAAAATCCATTTGAGAAATAAGGCACTAAAATAGAGGTTCCTGTAAGCACCACAAGAGACAAAATAAGTATTACGAGTTCTTTTTTATACTTTGTGAAAAAAGCAGCGCATCTTATAAACAGTTTTCCTTTTTCCATACAACGCGGACATATTTTCCTGTTTTTGTCCGGATAGCGCATACCGCATTTAGGGCACCTGTTAAAATCGGGATTATCCTCAGGGTCAACAGAAAAATCAGAAGACTTTAGTTCTCCTTTTTTCATTCGGGCAAAATATTTTACGAATACAGCTGAGTTTTCTTTGCAGAAATTTGTCATAGCGGCAAGAAAAATGTTTTCGCCGGATGTTGTTACTGCAACCAATCGTGAAGTTGAAAGCAACTCTTCGACCATAACTTTTTCAATGTGACTCAAATTATATTGTGAAAATCGTTTTTCTTCCCAAAAAGCGCTAACACTGTGCCGCTTATCTTTAACATTGTCAAGCACTGTGTTTCCCGATAAAACAAACAAGGATTCCTTGGTTGCGGCTATATATGTATCGCACAGAGTATGCTCTGTATCCATATCGCAATATGTAAGAAGATAAATGTCTTCCTTCTGTACACCGTTTTTAGATAATATATCATATACATACTGCGGTATCTTATCAAAACAAAGCATATTTATCCCCTTTCTAATCTTTTAGCAAATCTTCAAGTTGCTCTAATACGTTTATTTCGTATGTGGGTCTATATTTGAGCGACTTTTGATTGGGATTATACCAACACGTATCTATCCCCGAATTTATTCCGCCTAAAATATCGGAAGACATACTATCGCCAATAATAAGTATTTTTGATTTGTCGGTTTCTTTTATATTTTTTAATACATAATTGAAATATTCTTCTTCAGGCTTAGGTACACCAACAGTTTCCGAAATGAAAACACCTTTGACATAGTTTATAATATTACTGTCTTTAAGGCGGCTCTTCTGAATAACATCGCGACCATTTGTAATTATGTAAATATTATATTTTTCATACAGGTTTTCGAGTAGTTCTATGGCACCAGAAATGAGCTGATGATTCTTTCCAAGATTTTCTTCATATGCCGCCGCTGCAGATGCCGCATCGGCGTTTATATTAATTTTCTCGAAGAATTTTTTAAAGCGGCCTACATAAATTTCTTTTTTCTCAATCTCGCCACGTTCAAATGCTTCCCAAAAACCTTTATTTACCTGGCTGTAGATTTTCGCATTTTCTTCACTATAGGGCAAACCCTTGTCGGTCATCATTTGCCGAAGTGCCGAACCCTCGGCGGCTTTAAAATCAAGCAAAGTATCATCCGAATCAAAAAGCAAGGTGGTATAGTGTTTCATCAGATTTCTTCTGCCAGTTTCTTAATATATGCCTTAAGTTCTTCCTTTGTTTCGGGATGCGTAAGGCCTACATCGATATTTGCTTTAAGCATACCGAATTTATTTCCCATATCATGTCTCTCTCCGCTGAACACAACGCCTGTCATACCTTCCCTACGGGCAATAGTCTTCATAGCATCGGTCAGTTGTAATTCATTTCCGACACCAAGCGGTGTATGTTCGAGTATATCGAAAATTCTTGCATCAAGAACGCAACGACCGAGAATGGAATAATTGGAAAATTTATTATAAATACTCGGTTTTTCTATCATATCGCTGACTTCAAATATATTCTCATCTACTTTATCTACCTTTAATGAACAGTATTTTACAACCTGTTCATCGGTGACTTCCTTAATACCCACGACATTTTTGCCGTACTTTTCATAGGCTTCGCAAAGCTCACCGATGGCGGGAATTTTGCCTATAATTACATCGTCTCCGTAAAGTACTGCAAAGGGTTCATCAGCAACAAATTCCTTTGCGCGAAGCACTGCATCTCCCAAACCCTTTGTTTCTTTCTGGCGGATAAAATAAATATTTGCAAGTTTTGTAACCGATGTGATTTCATCTAATGCTTGGGCCTTTCCCTTCTCTTCGAGCATATATTCAAGTTCTATAGAATGGTCAAAGTGGTCTTCAATAGCACCTTTACCACGGTTAGTTATTATAAGAATATCTGTAATTCCCGCTTTTACCGCTTCTTCCACGATATACTGGATAGCCGGTTTGTCCACTATAGGTAACATTTCCTTCGGTATAGCCTTTGATGCGGGTAAAACGCGTGTTCCGAGTCCTGCTGCGGGAATAATAGCCTTTTTGATTTTCATAATTATACTCCTTGTTTTATTTTATAGCGTCATTAAAAACGATATCATCGGCAATGAAGATAATATGCCGTTTATTACTAACATTAAAACTACACCCAGGAATGCCATACCGCCACTGACACCGCCGCACTCTTTAAAGCGGTATTTTAAAAGCGGAGAGTCGGCATATTTTTCTGTTATATCGTCAATCTTTGATACTGCGTGGTCCTTATACAAAAACAGTCCGAACAAACCGCTCAGTATAACCGACGATGCCGTTTCTAAATCAGAAATTATCGCGGCAAAATTCATACCTTTCACAGTATTCAAAAGACCGTCTATATACATTTGAAATTCGTTTGCCAAAATGCTCGTATCAGTGACCTCATTTTCAATCATATAATTAAACATTTCGAAAAAAGAAGTCAAAGTTGCTACGGTAGTCTCGTATGTAAGTAATGTTTTTAGAATACAGAGAAATGTAGCTATTCCCACCGATATAAAAGCATATTTATACATTTTCCTGTAAAAAAGCCATATTGCCGTTCCGAAAAATCCGAAAAACAAGCTGAGAACGGCTACAGGCCAACACCAGGAAACGCGGGATGATGCCAGTTCCATCCCCGTGAATTTTGACAAAATCTTATACGCATTTTTACCAACGAAAACACTCATATTTTCTTTAGATACGCCATCGATTTCTTCGGATACAAATGAACTTTCATCTGCCTTTTTAGGTTCGCTGCCGATTTCCAACGGTTTACCACACATTTTACAAAATTTATAATCTTCATTATTCTCTGTACCACAGTTGACACAAAATACGCTCATAAAGATTCCCTTCTTTTGCTACATAAAGAATGTAAATATAATATTCGGTAAATTGTTTATCGCAAGAACACCGAGCAAAAATCCAAATAGATTAACTCCACCGTTTTTTCTTAAATATTCTTCTCTATCCAAATCCTGTTTTGATACACCACTTGCTTTGTCCAAAACGTGATTATAATATATTCTATCCCCGAATAAAGCTGCTATAAATCTTACTGCAATAGTTCCTAAAGAGCCGATAAACGCCAAAACAATCGGGAAAACCCGACCGTTTAGCATACTCTCATTTATATACTGCATTAAGAAGGCTGTTAATTCTTCGTAATTTGCAAATATATTCTGGTTTAATACTGCTGTCAGCGGAAAAAGAAAAATCTGGAGTGCGATGAGAACTGTAATTACCAATACCCCTGCTTTATACATTTTTCGTGACAAAAACCAACCTTCCGGAAACAAGAAAGCCAACCAATTCCAAGAAATCTTTTTTCCTTCCTTAAAGGACAAAAATTTAGGTAAATATCTTTGTGAATTCACAGAAACGAACTCCCTTGCGGTCTCGGCCGTTACAGATTTACCAATATCGGCATCCCTTGATACTCCGCCGAATAAATCAAAATTAACATATACCCCTGATATGCCGGGTCTGCCGCAATAGGGACATACCTTAGAATCTCTATCAATTTTTCTCATACAATGCGGACAGGTCTTTTTCTTGTGTAAATTACCCGTTTCTACGACACTATCTTTTATTTCATCGGTTGCCGGAGATTTTTTACGCTCATACTGTTTCGGTGTACCGTGCAAATCTTCAAATCCGCATTTGCCTACCGAATTATAGCATTCCCTATGATGCGGCGCACCGCATATGGGGCAATACACAATATCATCTTCTTCAAAGAGATATGCTTTGCATACTGCACAACTTATTTTTTCTTCATTAAAACTCATACTAACTCTTTTCTTTCGCTATGTCCTAAAACTACCTGCCAATAATAACTTCCGTAGTCGTGGAATTTGCCTTCTTTAATCATTTTAAGTAAGGTTTGCTTTGTCACCCATTTTGCTCTTGAAACTTCGCTCTTCTGCAGTTTCAGTTTATAAACGGGTATGTTTGTGTGCATCACCCACACATCGACAAAGGCATTTCTTCTCTTTATTCTTTGCAAGAATTTAAGCGTATCTCTATTCGACTCAATACCCAATTCTTCCTTAAGTTCTCTGCAAGCCGCAGTAAACGAATCTTCACCCGAAACGGCAGCACCGCCTGTTGCCGCCCATTCTCCCGGCATAAGATGTTTCTTTTCTGAACGACGCTGTATAAGATATTTCCCATCATCCGAAACCACCCAGATATGCACTACCAGATGATACTCTCCGCTTGAAAGTATCGAGCGGCCACGAACCACCGTTTTCCCCACCGGTTGTCCGTTAGAATTCAATATATCCCACTTTTCCATACCCTTAGCTCCTGCGGATAATTTCGCCCGAATTTTTATAAATACTATCGGCGGCAATATACCCCCGAACCATAGACAGCGGATATATATTTGTATTTTTTCCTACAACTGTACCGGGATTGAGAACGCTTCCACAACCAACCTCTACAAAATCGCCAATCATAGCGCCGAATTTTTTAAGTTCGGTATTGTGTTTTGCGCCATCCACCGAAACGGTTACTTTACTTTTATCAGACTTTACATTTGATGTTATAGCTCCTGCTCCTAAATGTGAACGGTAACCGAGAACTGAATCGCCTACGTAATTATAATGCGGAACCTGAACACAGTCAAATAAAATTACATTTTTTAGTTCCGTTGAATTACCCACTACACATTTCTTACCAACTATTGCATTTCCTCTTATAAATGCACAATGACGTATCTCGGCTTCTTCATCAATAATGCACGGTCCTGTAATAGATGCTGTGGGCGCTACTTTAGCGCTTTTGGCTATCCAGACGTCTTCACCTTTTTTTTCATATATTTCACTATTTAATGTCTTGCCTATATTTTTTATAAACTCATTTATCTTGGGTAAAACTTCCCAACCGTACACACAATCGGTAAAAATTTCTGAAGAAATTGTATGTTCGAGAGCAAATAACGATTCTATTATTAGTCTTTTCAAATTTTTCACCTCTAAAAATAGCTATATATATTAATTATACCTTTATTGTTCCCTAATTACAACAAAAATTTTAAAAAGTAACTATTGATATTAATTAAATTTTATATTATAATAAATATTGTTAGCCGAAACAGTAAAGTGTATTACTGTTCCTGCACCAAATTAAATTTTGGTGCCGAATATTTAAAAAATAATTATCGTGTGATTCGGCGTGCGAATGGGCGGGTCCTGTGCGACGGGAAACTACGAACCATGTCAGGCGGGGAACCGAGCAGCATTAAGTAGTTCTTCCTGTGCGCCGCAGTAAATCGGTCCATTCGTGCGTCAAATTACACGATTTTTTATGGGGTGAATTTGGTGTCATACAAGGCTTTGTACAGAAAATACCGACCCACAACTTTCTCTGACGTTGTGGGTCAAGAGCATATTACAAAAACATTGCAAAGCGAACTCGCCTCGGGCAAAATTTTTCACGCATATTTGTTTACAGGTACCCGCGGTACCGGTAAAACAACCTGCGCCAAGATTTTGGCCAAAGCGGTAAACTGTACTAACTTATCGGGCGGAAATCCGTGTGGCGAGTGTGATTCCTGCCGCGCTATTGAAAACGGCGAAGTTATGGATATCGTAGAAATAGATGCCGCTTCAAACAACAGTGTCGAAAATATCCGTGAACTCAGAGAACAGGTCAACTTTACCCCCGCACTTGCTAAATACCGCGTTTATATAATCGATGAAGTGCATATGCTGACTATCAGCGCATTCAATGCGCTTCTCAAAACTCTCGAAGAACCCCCGGCTCACGTAATTTTTATACTAGCAACAACCGAAGTTCATAAGCTTCCATCCACTATTCTGTCACGTTGTCAGAGATTTGATTTTAAACGTATTGAGCCTAAAATAATTTGCGACAGAATAAAACAGATTGCAGAACTTGAGGGCTTTGATATTACAGACAGTGCCGCCGCTATGATTGCTTCACTCGCTGACGGCGGTATGAGAGATGCTTTATCTACGCTTGACCTTTGTATTTCTGCCGATAAAAACATAACTGAAAAAATCGTAGCTAAAACCTGTGGCCTTGCAGGAAACGATTACTTAATAAAATTTGCAGATTTTATTAAAGATAACGATATACAAAATCTTTTATTGCTCACCGACCAACTTTATAATTCTTCGGTGGATATGCTAAAACTCTTAAATGACCTTATTTTGCATTACCGAAACTTAATGATTGTAAAGACTGTTAAAGGTGATCCAAAACCTATAGTTTGCTCAAGTGAACATATGTCGGCTCTTACAAAACAAGCCGAAAACTACAGTATTGAAGATATTGTATTAACACTTCGTTATCTACAGGATACCACCGTTAAAATGCAAAACGGCAACCGCCGGAGTGAAATGGAACTTATGCTTGTAAAACTGTGTAGTCCTTCACTCAGACACGATATTGACAGTCTTGAAAGACGTATCGCGGCGCTTGAAAAAATGCCACGAACAATACAGATACCGAGTGAAAAAGAATCGGCACCGCAAACAGTTGTGCTCGTCACCGAGCCCGAAGAAAAATTAATTTCGCCCGCCATCGAAGAACCCACTTTAGAAGAAGTACCGATAGAGCCGCAAGACGCCGTGCCATCAGGTATTTTAGGGCAAGATGTGTGGATAGCAATTCTTGATGAACTCGGTAAGAGTGCGCCGCTTCTTCGCGGTATACTCAACAACTCACGTGCCTTTATCGAAAGAGACTTCTTCTTAGTGGACTGTGAAAACCCACAGTTTGCCGAGCTTATGAATTCTTCTAACGGAAGATATAAAGAAATTTTACGTCGCGCTATTGAAACCGTTACAGGTAATTCCTACAAATTAGGGCCCTACCGTAAACGTGAAAAGATAAACAGTGATGACCCGCTTCAAGCTTTGCGCAACAAATTAGCAGAACTTGAAGTGCCGCAAAAATCAAATTAAAGGAGTTTTATATATGAAATGCAGAATCCCAAATTCAGGCGGTCCTAATAATATGAATGCCATGCTTAAACAGGCACAGAAAATGCAGGAAGATATGGCAGCTCTCCAGCAAGACCTTGAAAGCAGAGAATACTCGGCCACTTCTGGCGGCGGTATAGTAAGCGTTACTGTAGATGGCCGTCACCTTATAAAAAATATTAAAATCAATCCCGATGCTGTAGACCCCGAAGACCCTGAAATGCTTGAAGACCTTATAACTGTTGCTGTCAACGAAGCTATTACAAATGCCATTAAGACAAGCGAAGAAGAAATGGGTGCAGTCACAAGCGGTCTCAACATACCGGGACTCTTTTAAGGTAAACAGTTATGTCAAATAACATAGTTTCTTTGAATGAGCTTGTTTCTCAATTTGAAAGACTGCCGGGAATCGGCAAAAAGACCGCGCAGAGACTTGCCTATTTTGTTCTCTCTCAACCGAGCGAATATTCCGAAAAATTTGCCGCGGCGCTTGTAAATGCCAAACAAAAAATACATTACTGTAAATGTTGTCAAGCCTTTACAGACCTTGAAATTTGTGATATTTGCTCGAGTGAATCACGCGACCGCACAACCATCTGTGTGGTTGAGCAACCGAAGGACGTTCTGGCATTTGAAAGAACCCGAGAATATAAAGGATTATATCACGTGCTACACGGTTGTATCTCTCCGCTCGACTCGGTTGGACCTGAGCAGTTGACAGTAAAGGAATTACTGGCGCGTTTGGCAGATGGTGCGGTACAAGAAGTAATTATGGCAACAAATCCTACGGTAGAAGGCGAAGCTACGGCAAGTTATTTGTCCCGCCTTATAAAGCCTATGGGTATAAAAATTTCAAGATTGGCTTACGGAATCCCTGTTGGCGGCGACCTTGAATTTGCCGATGAAGTCACCTTATCCCGCGCATTAGATGGAAGAAATGAGATTTAAGTATGACACAAGAAAAAATCAACAGAATTAATGAACTTGCCAAAAAGCAAAAAACAGTCGGACTTACCGAAGAAGAAAAAGCAGAACAATACACTCTTCGCCGCGAATATATAGACTCGTTCAAGCGTTCTTTGGAATCGCAACTTGATAATGCCTATATAGTAGAAGCTGACGGCAGTAAAACAAAGGTACAAAAGAAAAAACAATGAAAATTGTAATTACTGAAGGCGCTGTCCTTACAACCGGCGATATGTCGTTCGATGCGTTTCGCAAATTTGGTGACCTTGTCGTTTACGACAATATGACTTATTCCGAGTTATTAAAAGAAATTGTAGACACGGATATTTTGCTCTGCAATAAAATTTCGGTTGATGCCGCTGCATTAAAGTGTGCAAAGGTTCTCAAATACGTAGGTACCTTCGCAACGGGATACAACAATATTGATATTGATTATTGTACAAAACACGGTATTACCGTTTGCAACGCAGGAAGTTATTCCTCAAATGCCGTTGCCCAACAGACATTCGGTTATATTTTAAACCACTATTCAAAAATTTCCGATTACGACAACTTCGTAAAACAGGGTGGTTGGGTTAAAAGTCCGTTATTCTCCCCTATCGCCTTTGATACTGATGAGTTGGCCGATAAAACTATCGGTATTATCGGTTTTGGCAGTATAGGGAAAAAAGTTGCTGAAATTGCCCGTGCATTTGATATGAACGTTATTGTACACACGAGAACTGTGCGTGATGATGGTGTAACAAAATTCGTATCCCTTGATGAGTTACTTGAAAAATCCGATATTGTAACAGTGCATATACCTTTAACCGAACAGAGCAATAAAATGTTTGACTCCGGACTTTTCAAAAAGTTCAAAAATAATTCTTTCTTTATAAATACTGCGCGTGGCGGTCTTGTCGATGAAGACGCGTTACTAAATGCGCTCCAAAGCGGTAAACTCTCGGGAGCGGCAGTAGATGTCGTAGCCTATGAGCCTATGAGAGCCGATTGTCCCCTACTCAAAGCGCCCAACATAACCATCACACCGCACTCAGCCTGGCTGCCATATGAAACAAGAAAGCGGCTTTTTAAGATTGTAGAAAATAATATATCGGAGTTTTTAAAAGGAACTCCGATAAATAAGGTAAATTAAAAGGATGAGTCTATTGACTCATCCTTTTATTCATCTTCATATATTTCATACGGCTCATCAAACTCATAGGTGTGCACACCGTTTTCGGCAAGGTTTATTATCTTTTTACCCAATCTATCAGCATAACCCAGAGTCTGTGCCGTACCGCCGCTTTTACCGTCAAACCAGGTTATAACAAAATCACTGTTATCAACCATATATCTATTACGTTTGGCAAAGCAACCTTTATTATACTCACGGGAAACATATATCAGCCTATCGCATTTTTTCAATAGATGGTCATATCTTTGTTTCCATTCATCATCAAATTTTTCGCTTTGGTTTTCGTATGGAATTACTGCTACAAGTTCAATTTTTGCGGACTTGTATGTACTTTTTAAGAGTGCAACCGTCTCCCCTGCAAGTATATCAAATCCCATTGCCATACCGCAGTAGAACGTAAAACATTCTTGCTCAGGTAGAGAAAAAACCGCATCGACTAATTTGTTTTCTAACTCAACATATTCTGCATCACATAAAGAAAAATTAAACGGAAACTTATATGGTCTGTATCCAGTAAAACAACAACTTTTAAATTTGCTCATCAAAAACACCTAATCTTAAAGCAAGCCCGATACTTTCGTATCGGGCTTTTTGTAGTTTCAGTTAAATTACTTACCGTAAACTTCAACCAATTTTTCGAGATGAGCACGACGAGCCTTTGCGGTCTCAGCTGCCATATCGAAGAGTTCTTCAGCGCGTTCAGGGAACGAACGTGTAAGTGAAGAGTAACGAGCTTCACCCAAGATGAACTCTTTATAATCTGCAGTAGCAGGTTTGCTGTCTAGCGAGAACGGATTCTTTCCTTCTGCCTTGAGAGCAGGATTGTAACGGAATAAATCCCAGTATCCGCAATCTACGGCTTTCTTCATTTCTGCCTGACAGTTTACCATACCGCCCTTAATTGAGTGCATTTCACAAGGTGAGTAACCGATGATAAGTGACGGACCGTTGTAAGCTTCTGCTTCCTTGATTGCCTTTAAGGTCTGATTCTGGTCAGCGCCCATAGCAATCTGTGCTACATATACATAACCGTAAGACATAGCGATTTCAGCAAGAGACTTCTTGGAGATTGCTTTACCTGCAGCAGCAAACTGAGCAACCTGACCGATGTTAGAAGCCTTAGAAGCCTGACCGCCTGTGTTAGAGTAAACTTCGGTATCGAATACCATAATGTTTACATTTTCACCACTTGCAAGAACGTGGTCAACGCCGCCAAAGCCAATATCGTAAGCCCAACCGTCACCACCGAATATCCATACAGACTTCTTAGAAAGGAATTCTTTCTTAGAAAGGATTTCGGGTGCTACCGGACAACCTGCAGCTTCTGCCTTTTCAAGTTCTGCAACGAGAACCTTTGTTGCGGCAGTATTCTTGCTACCGTCATCTAATGTTGCAAGGTAGTTATCAGCAGCAGCTTTAAACTCAGCAGATGCCTTTTCAGAAGCAGCCATTTCCTTAACTTGTTCGATAAGCTGTTCACGAACGGCCTTTTGACCTAAGTACATACCGTAACCGTGTTCAGCGTTATCTTCGAAGAGAGAGTTAGCCCAAGCAGGACCGTGACCTTCAGCATTTGTGGTGTACGGAGATGTGGCAGCAGGACCACCCCAGATTGAAGAACAACCTGTGGCGTTAGAGATGTACATTCTGTCACCAAAGAGCTGAGTGATAAGACGTGCATAAGAAGTTTCAGCACAACCTGCGCAAGAGCCGGAGAACTCAAGAAGCGGTTTCTTGAACTGAGAAGAAATGATATTAGCATCAGATGCAATACCGTCTTTTTCAGTAACATTAGCAACACAGTAGTTGAATACATCCTGTTCTGCAAGTTGAGATTCCTGAGAAACCATCTTAAGAGATGCGGTCGGACAAACGCCTACGCAAACTCCGCAACCCATACAATCAAGCGGAGAAACTGCCAATGTATAGCTGTAGCCCTTGTTTGTAACGAGTTTTTCTTTAACTGCGACCTTGGTGTTTGCAGGAGCAGATGCCATTTCATCAGCGCTTAATGCAAACGGACGGATTGTAGCATGCGGACATACAAATGCGCACTTATTACAACCGATACAGGTTTCGTTATTCCATTCAGGTACCATAACTGCAACACCGCGTTTTTCGTAAGCCGATGCGCCGTGTTCAAATGTACCGTCAGCGTGGTCGATAAATGCAGATACCGGTAAGGAATCACCATCCATAAGACCAACGGGTTTCATAATATTATCTACCATCTTAACAAGTTTAGCAGGACCGTTTTCTTTTACTGCTGTCTTGTCGTCTGTAGCGTTTGCCCAGTCAGCCGGAACGTCAATCTTAACGTAAGCTGTAGCACCCGCATCGATAGCCTTTTCGTTCATTTCAACGATTTCTTTACCCTTCTTCATGAACTTCTGGGCTTTTTCCTTCATGTAGCCGATAGCTTCTTCGGCAGGAAGAACCTTAGAAAGTGAGAAGAATGCAGACTGAAGAACTGTATTGGTACGTTTACCAAGACCAATCTGAGCTGCCAAATCGATAGCATTAACGGTATAGAGCTGAATGTTATTGTTAGCAATATAACGTTTTGCTTGAGCAGGCATATGCTCGTTGAGTTCTTCTGCTGACCACTGGCAGTTGATAAGGAACACACCGCCGGGCTTAACATCATTAACCATCTTGTAACCCTTGATTACATAAGACGGGTTATGGCAAGCAACGAAGTCAGCTTTATTGATATAGTAAGGACTCTTGATCGGCTTATCACCAAATCTCAGGTGAGAAATTGTGATACCACCGGTCTTCTTGGAGTCATACTGGAAGTAAGCCTGAACATACTTATCGGTATGGTCGCCGATAATCTTGATGGAGTCTTTATTAGCACCAACGGTACCGTCGCCACCGAGACCCCAGAACTTACATTCGATTGTGCCTTCAGCAGCTGTGTTAGGAGCTTCTTCTTCATCAAGAGAAAGATTTGTAACGTCATCCTTAATACCGATGGTGAACTGAGCCTTAGGTGCATCCTTTGCAAGTTCTTTGTAAATGGCGAATACGCTTGAAGGTGGAGTGTCTTTTGAACCAAGGCCATAACGACCGCCGATAACGGTGTCAACCTTGCGGCCTGTTGCAGCAAGAGCGCCAACAACGTCCATAAACAACGGCTCACCAAGTGCGCCAGGTTCTTTGGTACGGTCGAGAACTGCAATAGATTTAACTGTTGCAGGGATAGCTTCAACCAACTTTTCAGCAGAGAAAGGACGATACAGGCGAACCTTTACGAGACCAACCTTTTCGCCTTTTGCCATTAAGTAGTCAATTACTTCTTCGATAACGTCGCAAATAGAGCCCATAGCAATAATTACGCGTTCTGCATCAGCAGCACCGTAGTAGTTGAAGAGTTTATAATCGGTACCAAGTTTGGCATTAACCTTGTCCATATACTTTTCAACGATGGCAGGCATAGCATCGTAATATTTATTACAAGCTTCTCTGTGCTGGAAGAAAATATCGCCATTTTCGTGTGAACCGCGCATTACAGGATGTGCGGGGTTGAGAGCGCGTTTACGGAATGCAGCAACTGC
Source organism: Acutalibacteraceae bacterium (assembly GCA_045613385.1). Lineage (GTDB taxonomy): Bacteria > Bacillota > Clostridia > Oscillospirales > Acutalibacteraceae > SIG565. The sequence goes on from JAZLAW010000022.1 coordinate 34,650, forward strand.
ATCCATATCGCACATTTCTTTAAGATCTTCGTAATCCCAAACCTGAATTTTCTGAATTTCGTGAGAAGTACGGAAACCATCAAAGAAGCTGATAAAAGGTACGCGGCCTTCGATAGATGCCAAGTGAGCAACTGCACCAAGGTCCATAACTTCCTGTGTATTTGTTTCAGCGAGCATTGCAAAACCTGTCTGGCGACAAGCATAAACGTCAGAATGGTCACCGAAGATATTAAGAGCGTGACTTGCTACGCAACGTGCAGATACGTGGAACACGCAAGGCAACAATTCACCTGCAATCTTGTACATATTAGGAATCATAAGTAAGAGACCCTGAGATGCAGTGTAAGTTGTGGTAAGTGCACCGGCATTAAGAGAGCCGTGTACAGTACCTGCAGCACCTGCTTCTGACTGCATTTCGGAAACCTTAACTGTGGTACCGAAAATGTTTTTAAGTCCCTGTGCAGACCACTGGTCAACATAGTCAGCCATAGGACTGGACGGAGTAATCGGATAAATACCGGCAACTTCAGTAAACGCATAGGATACGTGAGCCGCAGCATTATTACCGTCCATAGTTTTGAACTTTCTTGCCATTTGGAAAATTCCTCCTTATTTATTCTGCGAAACCGACGGTTTCATACATAATATATGATACTACTTTTCACAAAATAAGTAAATAGTTTTTTTGTATTTTTTTAAGTGATTTATTACCTTTTTTGTAAAAATATTGACTTTTTATCTAAAAGAAGGTATTATAAAGGAAATATATTAAGAAATGGAGTTTTATTAAAATGCCTGATGACCCTGGGAATTTAATTCTCAAAATTTTTCTTTTATTTGCCCTTATTTTAGTTAATGCTTTTTTCGCAATGAGCGAAATTGCAATTATCACTCTGAACGACGTTAAACTTCAGCGTATGGCTGAAGAAGGTAACGAAAAAGCCAAAAAGATTTTAAAGCTTACTAAAAATCCGTCCAACTTTTTATCAACCATACAGATTTGTATAACCTTGGCAGGATTTTTAACTTCGGCAGCTGCCGCTGAAAGCTTTGCGGACCCTGTTGCTAATTTCTTGGCCGGGCTTTTACACATGAATCTTGTCCCTGCTTGGCTTTCCACCGCTTCACTCGTGCTTATAACTCTTATTATTTCGTTCTTCTCCTTGGTGCTTGGCGAACTCGCGCCCAAGAGAATTGCAATGCAAAAGTACGAGGCCATATCATTTAAAATAGCAGGTATACTTGTTTTCTTCAACGGTCTGTTTAAGCCGTTTGTTAAAATACTTTCTTTCTCTACCAATATTGTCGTTCGCCTTTTAGGTTTTGACCCAAATGCAAGTGAGGAAGAAGTTACCGAGGAAGAAATCCGTATGCTCGTGGATGCGGGTGAAGAAAAAGGCGTAATCGAAGAAAGTCAAAAGGAAATGATAAATAACATCTTCGAGTTTGACGATATCATCGCCGCCGATGTTATGACACACCGTACCGATATTGAAGCGGTTGAAATGGGTGATGATTTCTCAGAAATTATCGATAAAACACTCAAAGCGGGTTATTCACGAATTCCCGTTTACGATGAAGACCTTGATAATATCAAAGGTATTGTTTATGTTAAAGACCTACTAAAGTATGTAGGAAAACCCGTTCCCAAAAGTTTTAAAATTTCTCACATTATGCGTGAAGCAGTATTCTTTCCCGAATCAAAACGCTGCGGTGATTTGTTCAGCGAAATGACCGAAAAGCACTTGCAGATGGTTTTTGTATGTGATGAATACGGCGGTATCGCAGGACTTGTTACCATAGAAGACCTGCTTGAATCCATTGTTGGTAACATGCAGGATGAATACGATAACGAAGATGAAGAAATTGAACAGGTTAATGAAACCACATTCAGTCTTGACGGTACTACCGACCTTGAAGAAGTCGAAGAAATACTCGACACTAAGTTCCCTGAAGGCGAATATGACACCATCGGCGGTCTTATAATGTCTGAACTTGGCAGAATACCAGGTGAAGATGAAAACCCGATAGTTGAGTTTTCCGGGTACAAGTTCACGGTTGAAGAAGTGGAAGAACGCAGAATCACACGCGTTACTGCAGAAAAGTTACCTGAAGAAAACGAAGAAAATGAAGATTAATAAAACCCCGCCGCAACTGATTAGTTGCGGCGGGGTTGTTTTTAGTTATTATTCATTATAGCCGTTAGGATTGTTTTTCTGCCAATTCCAAGTATCGCGGCACATATCTTCGATATTTCTTGTAGCTACCCAACCGAGAACTTCCTTTGCTTTTGTTGCATCGGCATAAACTTCATCGGGGTCACCGGGTCTGCGTGGGTCGATAACAAAAGGTACTTCTACCCCACTTGCCTTTTCAAATGCGTCTTTTAATTCTAAAACGCTCGTACCGTTGCCTGTTCCCAGGTTGAACTCCTGACACTCGGTGTTTTCGAGCGCCCAGTCAACCGCTTTAACGTGGCCGACTGCAAGGTCGCAAACGTGAATATAGTCACGCACACCGGTACCGTCTATTGTGTTATAGTCGTTACCGAAAACGTGTAGCTTATCGCGTCTGCCAACGGCTACCTGTGAAATATAAGGCATCAGGTTATTCGGGATACCCTTGGGGTCTTCACCGATTGTACCGCTCTCGTGTGCGCCGATAGGATTAAAGTAACGAAGTAATGCAATACTCCAAGTGTTATCAGACACATAAAGGTCGCGAAGCATTTCTTCAATAAACAACTTTGTTCTGCCATAAGGGTTGATAGCGCCTATCGGCATACCTTCTTTGAGCGGCATTTCTTTTGCTACGCCATAAACGGTAGCAGAAGAAGAGAAAACAAGACGCTTAACGGAAAATTCGCGCATAACTTCAAGTAAGTATATTGTACTGATAAGGTTATTATCATAATATTCAACAGGTTTTGCAACCGACTCACCTACCGCCTTAAGACCGGCAAAGTGAATTACAGCATCTATTTTATTTTCGCTGAATATTTTACGGAGAGCATCCTTATCTCTTACATCATTCTCGTAAAACTTAATCTCTTTACCAACGATTTTCTCAACGCGTCTGAGCGACTCAACGTTACTGTTATCAAGGTTATCGATAATTACAACATCATAACCCGCTTTAATCATTTCAATACAGGTGTGGCTTCCTATATAACCCGCACCGCCTGTAACCAATACTGACATACCAAGACTCCCTTTTGAACATATATGTTATATTATACTATCAAATAGTGCTGACTGCAATAGTTTTAAAAAAATTTTTTAACAACATTTAGTACTTTTTCGGTAAAAAGCGATATTTTTTTCAAATTGTTGTGTTATTACCTGTTTTTGCAAAATTATGGTCGGTTTACAAGGCGAAAAATTTGTGATACAATATTCCTATATTATTTTTTAGGTGTATTTTATGGAATATTATGTAAACCCCGCAAGCTTTCAAAGTGCCTTCACCCTACCGGGTGATGTTGCCGACCGGCATTTAAAACTTGCAAGTGCAACGCAACTTAAAGTAATTATATATTTTTTCCGCCATATCTCAGCTAATAAGACTGCAGATGAAATGGCGGAAGAGCTTCGCATACCCAAAAGTGAAGTTGATGATGCTTTGCTTTACTGGTGCAATTCAGGTATTCTTATGTCTAAAAACGCGCCTGAATTATCGCAAAATACCGCCGAAGAAAAGCCTAAAATCACCAAAAAGCCAATCACCGAAATGCCTACCCGCCGCGATGTTACTGTTCGCGCGAGTACTGACGAACGTTTTGCTTTTCTTTTACGCGAATCACAGGTCAGATTTGGCAGACTGCTTAAGGATAACGAATCGCGCGTTCTGCTTTGGCTATATGAAGATGAAGGTATGGATGCTTCATTAATTCTTATGTTACTTGAGTATGCTAAGAATGAAAATAATTGTAATTTAGGTTTCATCCAGCGTACCGCGGCAGATTGGATGAATAGGGGTATTACCACAATAACTGACGCCGAAAAACATATAACCAAGCTTTGCAACCAAAAAAATGCCTGGAAAATTGTCAAAACCGCATTTGGATTGGATGACAGAATGCCAAGCAGTAAGGAACTTGAAAACTCGGACAAATGGATAAATATATGGGGCTTTGACCGCGCTATACTTCGTTTGGCCTATGAACAATGTGTTGACACAAAATCTAAGTTTTCTATGGCGTATGTGGCAAAAATTCTCGAAAACTGGTATAACGGTGGAGTAAAAACCGAAAAAGATGCTCTAAATAAAATACAAAAAGGCAATTCTAAAGCTCAAGAAGAAAGTGATTTCGGTCACACTAAAGAAGAACTTGATTTAATAGAAAAACTAATAAACGAAGGATATGGGGGAAAACCAAATAATGGGCTATAATAGTGAAACTTATTCGAAAGCGCTCAGAATTATTACCGAAAACGCACGAAAACGCGATAGCATATATAATAACGAACTTGAAAAGGTTTATGCAAACATCCCCGAACTTCAAAAAATAGATACAGTGCTTGGAAAAATCGGGTCTAAAGCGGCTATCGCTGCCCTTTCCGGTGATTTTTCAGGTCTTGAAATACTTAAAATAGAGTCCTCTACCCTGACACAAAGAAAAGACCAGATTTTAAGGGATGCGGGTCTTATAAAGCCCGAAGTCAACTGTAAAAAATGCTCGGACACCGGATATATAGACGGTAAATACTGCGACTGTGTCAAGATACTTGCAAAACAGATTACCTTTGAAAATTTATCGAAACAAATGCCTATAACAAACCAGAAGTTCGAGAATTTCGATTTGAAGTTTTATTCTACCACACCCGATAAAAACGGTGTGGTGCCGAGAAAAGTAATGACAGGCATTCTCAAAATGGCAAGGGAATATTGTATTAATTTTAGCGAAAATTCAAAGAGTTTGTTGTTTATGGGAAACACGGGGCTCGGCAAAACACATTTGTCTTTATCTATCGTATCCGAAATGGTTGAACGCGGATACGGTGTCATTTACGGCTCAGCGCAAAATTTATTCGCCGAAGTTGAAAAGGAACACTTTTCATACTCTGGCACAAATGATAAAATGGAAGCTCTGCTTAGTGTAGATTTACTCGTAATAGATGACCTTGGAACCGAGTTTTCCACAACGTTCACACAGTCGGTTTTCTATAATATTGTAAACACGCGTATCCTAAACCGCCGACCAACAATAATTAACACTAATCTTACGTTTGCCGAAATTGAGCAGAGATATACACCGCGTATCTCTTCGCGTTTTCTCGGCAATTATGAACTTATCAAATTTTTCGGCACCGATATAAGACAACAAAAAGCTCTACAAAAATAATACATATTTCACCCTTTAGTAGTTCAAACTATTAAAGGGTGATTTTATGAAGGAATTATTGAACGAAAATCCTGAGTTCAAGGCATACTTTGACTCACTTCCAAAGTTTGTACAAGAGACATTAACACAAAGCACAAACTTTGGAAAAAGCGAAGAAGAGTTGCGCTCAATGGCCGAAAATTTAATGAAAAACGCAAAATAAAAACAGAGTGCTCACACTCTGTTTTTTGTTTTATATATAATCTACCACTTCGACTATTCCGCTACGCTGATATAAAGAAGGGGTCACCATTATTGTATATCCCCTGCCGTTTTCGGTTGTCCACTGCAACAGGCTCTGCCGCGGTAATGCCGCCGCCGCCAAAAATGACATTATTGTACCACCGTGCATAAATACTGCCGCATCTGTTACATCATTTTCCATCATATCGCGGACAATAGTATTAATAGCAACGCATATACGCTTTACAAACTCGGTATTATCTTCGCCGCCAGGAGGCGCGGAACGTTTACCGGAAGTCCATTCGGTATATTCGGGCAATATTTCAAGTTCGTTTGCTGTTTTTCCTTCAAACTCTCCGAAATCGTACTCTATTAAATCCGGAACTACAAGTATCTCTCTGTCAGGATAAATAATCTTCGCAGTCTGTCTGCAGCGAAGCATCGGACTTGAATATATTTTTTGCACTTCGGGATACTCAAGGTTTTCTTTAAGCCTTGTGAGTTCGGCAACACCTTCCGGTGTTACAGGCAACTCAGTTCTGCCTATATACTGTCCTTTCAAATTACCATCGGTCATACCGTGGCGGATTAAATGAAGTTTATAAGTTTTCATTAAAATAACTCCTTAATAAATGAAGAAATAATACCATTGGAAACCAACATACCGTTTACGGTAAGTGAAATCGTTTGGTCTGTCACCCGGCACAAACCGTGCTTTTGATAAAATTTTGCTTTCTCAAAAATCTCTTTTGGCATATCTGTAGAAAAGCGTTCATAAAACTCTCTCCCGCTGATACCCTTTTTTAAACGCAATCCTAACATAATATACTCATCCATTCCGCCGCCTTCACCATCAGGCACGATGGCGGGATTTTGCAGATAAGATTTTAAATCATCAGTATAATAAAAACGTTTGCCGTCCAAAAAAGAATGTGCCGCAGGGCCTATTCCGAGATACTCTCCGCACTGCCAATAATTACTGTTATGTCGGCCTTCATATCCAAGTTTTGCAAAGTTCGATATTTCATAATGGTTATATCCGCTTTTCTCTAAAATTTCGTGGGTTAGCAGATATTGTTTTACCGACATATCTTCATCGGGTAAAATAAGTTGCTCCTTTATTTTATACAAAGGAGTTCCCTGTTCGAGTTTTAGCATATAGGTGGAAATGTGCTCAGGTTTCATAGATAAAATAAATTCAAGGCTCTTTTTCAGACTATTTTCACTTGAATTTGGCAAAGCAGTCATTAAATCAAGCGATATGTTATCAAATCCGCTATTCCTTGCTACAGCTAGCGCTTTCTCGGCATCAAGTACCGTGTGGCGTCTACCAAGTATTTTAAGCTCATCGGGGTTACCACTCTGAACACCGATAGACAATCGGTTACATCCTGTTTTTCTGAAATCTGCAAGTAATGTTTCCAGTTTGTCCCCTGGATTTACTTCTACAGTAATTTCGGCTCCGTCAGTAACGTTAAAATTTTTACGTATGGCATCCATCAAGCGCCCGAGTTGAGCACCTGACATAATACTGGGTGTTCCGCCGCCTATATACACAGAAGAAACAGGACGGGCTATTTGCCCGCCCCATTTATTAACTTCATCAACCGTTTTATCTATATATTCTTTTAACAATTCGGTAGTAGCTACCGAATAAAAATTACAGTATGCGCATTTCTGCACACAAAACGGTATATGAATATAAATTCCAAACATATTAGTCAAGAATAATGCCTGTGCAACCGCCAGGAATTGCAGCTGCATTTGCTTCATCAGTATCAAGATGCATCGCCAACTTGTAGCTAGAACTTACACGTGCAACTACATCATCGAAAACCAAAGCTCTGCCTTCGGTAGGAATTTTAACCGATACAATCTGCTTATCGGTAATGTTATACTTCTGGGCATCTTCGGGTGTCATATGTATATGACGTTTTGCTGCAATAACGCCTTCGGTAAGTTCAACTTCGCCGCAAGGTCCTACTAATTTACAAGCACCGCTATCCTTAACATCGCCTGATTCACGAATTGGAGCCTTAACACCGATTGAACGAGCATCGGTCAAAGAAATTTCCACCTGTGTTGACGGTCTGCAAGGACCGAGAATAGATACGCCTGCAAGTTCCTTTTTAGGACCTACAACAGTTACGCGTTCTTCACAGGCAAACTGACCGGGCTGAGATAAATCTTTTTTGGGTGTAAGTTTATATCCCTTGCCGAAAAGTGTTTCAAGGTCGGCTTCTGATACATGCACGTGACGTGCAGAAATTTCAACTAAAACTGTTTTTTCCATTTTTCATATCTCCTTAATAATTATTTACATTATTATTGTACCACATTTTTCTATTATTTCAACCATTTCGGCAAAAAAATAAAGGACGGTCAAGCCGTCCTTCATTAAGTAAATTATTCAGCAACGATTGCCTCAACAGGACAACCACCAGCACAGGCACCGCAATCAATACAAGCGTCAGCATCGATCACATAACGCTCATCACCTTCGGCGATAGCTTCTACCGGGCAACCTGCTGCACAAGCACCACAGCTGATGCATTCTTCAGTAATTTTATAAGCCATTCTCTACACCTCCAATTTACTTATATTGTAACAAGTAGATTACTAAAAAGCAAGTACTATTTTTTATTTTACTGATTTTCTGTATTATTGTTTTCCGGCTTTGGTTTTTTCTTTTTGCCCGATGAAATAAATTCCACTTCGCTTTTATGGATTTTTGTGGGTATTTCATTATCTTCTATCTTAACCATAAGGTTACCCGTTATCAGATTAACATCAGATACAACACCAATGCCTGAATAGGTTTTTACTACCGAACCTATACCGGGAGTCGTCTTTATTAACTGTTCATACGCGTCCTGCTCGTACTTAAGACAACACATAAGTCTTCCGCAGGAACCCGAAATCTTTGTGGGGTTTAAAGATAATCCCTGTTCTTTTGCCATCTTTATCGAAACGGGTTGGAAATCCGATAAAAATCTTGAGCAGCAAAACGGTTGACCGCAAATACCGATACCACCGAGCATCTTTGCTTCATCTCGGACACCGATTTGTCTGAGTTCTATTCTTGTGTGTAATCTGGAAGCTAAATCTTTTACGAGTTCTCTGAAATCGACCCTGCCCTCAGATGTAAAGTAAAAAATAATTTTGCTCCCATCAAATGAATATTCCGCACAGGTAAGGCACATATCCAGCTTATGTTCTGCAACCAGTTCTTCGCAAATTGCCAAAGCTTCGATTTCTTTTTTGCGGTTTTCTTCCATTTTGGCAATGTCCTTTTCGGTAGCAATACGGAGAACCTTTTTTAGCGGAGCAACTATTTTATTGTCCGGTACGAAATGACAGCCTTCACTGACATTTCCACACTCTGTTCCGCGGGATGTTTCAACGATTACATATTGACCTGTTTCGACTTTTTTACCATCAGGGTCAAAATAATAAATTCTGCCATCTTGTTTAAATTTAACGGCAACAACCTGTATCATATTTTATCCTTTCCGTTATACTGCACTGCACAGATTACATATAAGCGCATTTAAAAACAAAGAAATATTTATATTTGTCTCTAAACTTGGCTGGGCATCAGCGAGTATATCATAGTAATTTATAAGTTTTTCGACCGATAAATTCTTTTTTGTATTTAAGCAGATTTCTTCTGCCAGAATTGTTTTAAGATTTTTAACAAATTCAGCACAAGCTACCCTGCTTTTTTCAAGCGGGTAAGAAAGTTTTAATAGTTCATAAACTCCTTTACCCATAATTAAAGCTTCTGCAAAATCGCGGACTATATCATCTTTTTTATCTTTTTCCGATAACAAAGATAATGCCCTGCCAATGTTATTGCGGCTGCTCTTTAAGGCTTCAATAATTTCGTTATAATCTGCCTTAAGGTTGTATTTTAAATAATCGGCCGCCTCTTCGGTTTTTGGCACCGTAAGAGACAAAACCACACAACGAGATATTATAGTATCAAGCATCATAGATGCGTTTTGGACTATTAATATAAATATCACATTCTTAGGCGGTTCTTCCAATACCTTGAGCAACGCATTCTGGGCTTGTTCGTTCATAGTTTCAGCATTCTCAATTACAATAACCTTATTGCCGCCCATATGCGCCTTTACATATGATGATGCGCGTACTTCCCTTATCTGATTTACCGTAATATTTTTCTTATCTTCCAAAAGAGAAACTTTTATAATATCAGGATGGTTTTTACCCGCGCTCAGTAGACAGTTTCGACATTTTCCGCAGGGCGCATTGTTTTCTGCACAAACAGCCGCATCCGACAAAAAAGTAGCCAGGGTACGTTTGCCTGTGCCCGTTTCGCCTTCTATCAAAACAGCGTGCGGTATACGGCGTTCAGCTATAAACTGTTCTACTGTTTCTACAACGCGTTTGTTACCGGCAAAACAAAAACTCATAGCACAAAGCCAACCTTTTTCATAACCTTACAAATTGTCTTATTTGCAATATATTCTGCCCTTTGCTCACCTGCGCGATAAATATCTTCAAGTTGCTTTTTATCGCTGATAAATGTGTTATATCTTTCTTTTATGGGGGCCAACTCATCGGCAACGGCTTCGCCTACCGCTAATTTAAAGTCGCCATATCCTTTGCCCTCAAATTCCTTTGTGATTTCATCGGCAGTTTTACCTGTAACGGATGAATAGATTCCTATAAGGTTATTTATACCCGCCTTATCTTCACCAATACAAACTCTCGCTTCGCTATCGGTAACAGCACGTTTGAATTTCCTTATGATATCATCTTTACTATCGAGTATTGCTACCCACGAGTTCACATTTTCATCCGACTTTGACATTTTCTTTGTGGGGTCCTGAAGTGACATAACACGTGCACCCACTTTGGGAATATACGCATCCGGAACTGTAAACACTTCGCCGTAAATATGGTTAAAACGTGTAGCTATATCACGTGCAATTTCAAGGTGTTGCTTCTGGTCTGCACCAACCGGTACCAAATCAGGTTTATAAAGCAAAATATCTGCCGCCATAAGCACAGGATAAGAAAATAAACCCGCATTTATATTATCGGCGTGTTTTATTGATTTTTCTTTGAACTGTGTCATACGGGATAATTCACCGAACTGTGTATAACAAGAGAGTATCCACGCCAGTTGTGAATGTGCCGCAACGTGTGACTGAATAAACACATTGCTTTTCTCAGGGTCGATGCCAAGAGCTAAAAGCAAAGCCGCAGTAGAATAAATCTGCTGACGGAATTTTTGTGGGTCCTGACGGACCGTAATAGCATGAAGGTCTGCAACTGCATAGGTGCAGTCAAACTCCTCCTGCATAGAAATCCAGTTTTTAAGAGCGCCTATATAGTTACCAAGGGTTAACATACCACTCGGTTGGATACAACTCAGTACCTTCTTTTTTGCTAACTCTTCCATTAATATCACCTTTTAAATACATTATCTATATTATTTTAACACATATATTCAATTTCGGCAAGTATTATATAAATAATTAAATTTATGCTTGAAACTATTGCTATAAAATATTATAATAAATAATATATTATTACTATGGGGGATTTTATGAAAAGGCAGGGTTTTGACAACGAGAAATATATAACTCTACAATCCCAGAAAATCAGGGAGAGAATAAAATATTTTGGTGGCAAATTATATCTTGAGTTCGGCGGAAAATTGTTTGATGACTACCACGCTTCCCGTGTATTGCCGGGTTTTGCTCCCGACAGTAAGGTTAAGATGCTTCTCAATCTTAAAGACCAGGCTGAGATAGTAATCGTAATAAATGCCGACGCCATTGAAAAAAACAAAAAGCGCGGTGACCTTGGTATAAGCTACGATAATGACGTTTTAAGACTGATTGATGTATTCAGAGAAATCGGACTTTATGTTGGCAGTGTTGCCATCACCTGTTTTAACAACCAACACGCAGCCATTGCTTTTGAAAGCCGCCTTAAGACACTCGGTATTAACGTTTATCGCCACTACCCTATAGAAAATTATCCTTCCGATGTTCCCCTTATAGTAAGTGAAGATGGTTTCGGAAAAAATGATTATATAGAAACTACTCGCTCCTTAGTAATTGTAACCGCGCCGGGACCCGGTAGCGGTAAGATGGCTACCTGCCTTTCTCAGTTATATCACGACCACAAGCGCGGTATTAAAGCAGGTTATGCGAAATTTGAAACCTTCCCCGTATGGAATATACCGCTTAAGCACCCTGTAAATCTCGCTTACGAAGCGGCAACTGCCGACCTTGATGATGTTAATATGATTGACCCATTCCATCTTGAAGCTTATGGTACGGCTACGGTAAATTATAACCGAGATGTTGAGAACTTCCCTGTTCTTAATGCTATGATGGAAGAAATTTTAGGCAATTCACCATATAAAAGCCCTACCGATATGGGTGTAAATATGGTAGGTAGTGCAATTTTCGATGATGGTGTAATAAGAGAAGCTTCCTGTCAAGAAATTATCCGCAGATACTATAAAGCGCGTGTAGAAGTTAAACGCGGAAATGCTGATATTGCTCAGGTGAGAAAGATTGAACTGCTTATGAAACAGGCAGGTATAACACCCGAAGACCGCGCAACCGTTATTCCGGCTTTGAATAAAGCCGAAGAAACCGGCAAACCAGCGGTTGCAATTCAATTAGATAATGGACAAATTGTAACAGGAAAAACTTCTTCATTACTCGGTCCTTGTTCGGCGGCACTTTTAAACACACTTAAAATTTTAGCTGACATACCCGACGAAACCGAGCTAATTTCCCCCGAAATTATCGAGCCGGTACAACAGTTAAAAACAGTATATATCGGAAACCGCAATCCGCGACTTCATACAGATGAAATTCTTATTGCATTATCCATATGCGCGGCGACCGACAAAACTGCAGCACTTGCGCTCAAACAGTTACCCAAACTTCGCGGACTTGAATTACATTCGACAGTAATTCTCGCCGACTCGGACGAACACACACTTCGCAAGTTAGGTCTTAACGTAACGAGTGAGCCAATACACGAAAGCAAAAAACTCTATCACAAATAATTAAAAGCGATGAACATTCAGTTCATCGCTTTTTTCTTGCAAAAATTTAGTCCCCGCATCATAAGGCTGGAATTACAGACTTACGATGTGAGGACTAAACCAGATTGAGAAATTAGATTAACTCAATAATAGCCATTTCTGCAGCATCACCGCGGCGTGGGCCGGTCTTTGTGATGCGGCAATAACCGCCGTTTTTATCATTATACTTAGGAGCGATTTCATTGTAAAGTTTTGCAACTACATCTTCCTTAGTGATAAAAGCTAAAGCTTGACGTTTGCTATGAAGACTATTATCTTTAGCGAGTGTAATATATTTCTCTGCTACCGAACGAACTTCTTTAGCTCGAGTAACTGTGGTTTCGATTTTGCCGTTTTCAAACAAATAGGTAACCATAGCTCTGAGCATTGCAGTTCTGTGGTCGCTGGTTCTTCCAAGCTTTCTTGTACCTGGCATTATACTCACTCCTTCTGGATATTCTTTGGCTTAATCTTCATCCTTTTTGAGAGTGAAACCGAACGAATCGAGTTTCGCTATAACCTCTTCAAGGGACTTGCGGCCAAGATTTCTAACCTTCATCATATCTTCCTCAGACTTATTGATAAGGTCTTCTACTGTGTTTATGCCTGCCCGCTTTAAGCAGTTAAAGCTACGAACAGACAAATCAAGTTCTTCGATTGTCATATCAAGAACTTTTTCTTTATCGCTTGTACCCTTTTCAGCCATAAAGCTTTCGCCTGTAGCTGCAACATCAGACAAATCAAGGAAAAGTTCAAAATGCTCAATCAAAATCTTAGCGGACATAGATACCGCCTCATTAGCCATAATAGAACCGTCTGTCCATACTTCAAGGGTAAGAGCATTTTTATTAATTTCACTACCCTGACGAGTATCTTCAACAGTAAAATTAGCTTTTAAAACAGGTGTGAAAATTGAATCCACCGGAATAACACCGATAACGGTTGTTTCGGGCTTGTTCTGGACTGCCGGAACATATCCGCGACCTTTATCGAGTGTGAGTTCCATATTGAGTTTGCCATCAACATCGAGTGTTGCAATATGCAAATCAGGATTGAGAATTTCAACTTCACTGTCAGCCTTTATATCAGCTGCTGTGATTTCGCACGGACCTTCAGCTTCAATATAAACGGTTTTAGGACCATCGCAATGAAGCTTAGCAATAAGTCCTTTTATATTAAGGACTATTTCGGTTATATCTTCTTTGACGCCTTTTACTGTCGAAAATTCATGAACAACACCGTCTATTTTTATGGTTGTGGGTGCAACACCCGGAAGTGTAGAGAGTAAAACTCTACGCATACTGTTACCGAGTGTAATTGCATAACCACGCTCAAGATGGGTCATTCTGAATTTGCCGTATTTGCCGTCTTCAGATAAATCCAGCGTTTCAATTCTGGGCTTTTCAATCTCTAACATTTAAAGCTCCACTTCTCCGCATATGTGGATTTTAAAACCGAATATTTTATGCGGGAAATATCCGATTAATAAAATACTATTACTTAGAATAGAATTCTACGATAAGCTGTTCTTCAACAGGAGCGTCAATCTGACTGCGTTCAGGAAGGCTTACAACCTTAACCGAAAGGTTATCACGGTCGATATCCATCCACTCCGGTACAGGTCTTGCACCGTTAGCTTCAACGATAGATTTAAACTTATCGCTTGCCTTGCTCTTTTCACAAACAGCTACTACGTCGCCTGCTTTAAGCAAGTAAGAAGCAATATCTACGCGTCTGCCGTTAACTTCATAGTGACCGTGGCCAACAAGCTGTCTGGCTTCGGCTCTTGATGAAGCATAACCTGCTCTGTAAACAACGTTATCAATACGGCTTTCAAGGATTTGTAACAAGTTTTCACCTGTAATACCCTGTTTGCGTTCTGCCAATTCAAAATAATGGTAGAACTGGCCTTCTTGTACGCCATAGAATCTTCTTGCTTTCTGTTTAGCACGAAGCTGTAAACCATATTCAGAAGATTTCTTACGGCCTTGTCCGTGTTGGCCAGGAGCATATGCTCTGATACCAACGGAACATTTATCGGAATAGCAGCGCTCACCCTTTAAGAACAATTTCTGTCCTTCGCGGCGGCATAATCTACAAACTGCTCCGGTATATCTTGCCATCTAACACACCTCCATATATTTGGTTAGACACGTCTTCTCTTCGGAGGACGGCAACCGTTGTGCGGAATTGGAGTTACGTCTTTAATCATAGTAACTTCAAGACCTGCTGACTGTAATGCACGAATAGCAGCCTCACGGCCTGCACCCGGACCTTTAACATATACTTCTACTGATTTCAAACCATGCTCCATAGCAGCCTTAGCAGCTGTCTCAGCAGCACTCTGTGCAGCGAAAGGAGTAGATTTTCTCGAACCACGGAAACCAAGTTCACCGGCAGATGCCCAAGAAAGAGCATTACCCTGTGTATCGGTAAGTGTGATTATAGTATTGTTGAAGGTAGACTGGATATGGGCAGCACCGCGTTCAATATTTTTCTTTTCACGACGTCTGCGTGTTGCAGTAGTCTTAGTAGCCATATTATCTTCCTCCTACTTACTTTTTCTTGTTAGCTATTGTCTTCTTCGGACCTTTACGAGTACGAGCATTTGTCTTTGAGCGCTGTCCTCTTACAGGCAAACCTTTGCGGTGACGAAGTCCGCGATAGCTACCAATTTCAATAAGTCTTTTGATGTCGAATGCGATTGTACGGCGACGGTCACCTTCAACCTGAAGGTTGTGGTCGATGTATTCACGCAATTTTGAAATTTCATCTTCCGTTAAATCCTTACAACGTGTATCAGGATTGATGCCTGTTGCTTCAAGGACTTTTCTGGATGTTGTAAGACCGATTCCGTAGATATAAGTGAGTCCGATTTCAACTCGCTTTTCGTTCGGAAGGTCAACACCGGTAATACGGGCCATTTATCAATGCACCTCCATTGTATTGTCTGCGCAGGTTAACCCTGACGCTGCTTATGCTTGGGATTTTCACAGATGACCATGATTTTTCCCTTGCGCTTAATGATTTTGCACTTTTCGCAAATCTTTTTTACAGAAGGTCTGACTTTCATTTGGATTATACCTCCTAAAATTTTCTCTGTTTATTTTGAACGCCAAGTGATACGTCCCTTAGACAGATCATACGGGGACATTTCCACCGTTACCTTATCTCCGGGCAAAATTCTTATGAAATTCATACGAAGTTTACCTGAAATGTGAGCCAAGATGATATGTCCACCCTGAATTTCAACCTTGAACATTGCGTTAGGCATTGCTTCTACTACTGTACCTTCAAGTTCAATCATATCTTCTTTTGACATATATTTTCCTCCTTATACTTACACATAAAGCTGAATATTGCTTTACGTAGCTTTTTGTTAGATTGTAACTGTTCTGTTTCCACAAAATATTCCGTAAGAAAAAGATGTTTTATATTCTTTAGTTTCGGGTTTTGGAGTTTCCTTTGTTTGCCATTAGCGACAAGCAAATGGTCACACTTTTTCCCTACAACCACCATATAAAATCCTTTATCGTGTCCGGAAATCGAACACACTATACGTCCTATATCCATTTGAACCTCCATCAGACTATTGTCATAATTTGTGGTCCATCAGGAGTGATGGCAACCGTATGTTCAAAATGTGCAGACAGAGAACCGTCTTTTGTCAGAACAGTCCAACCATCCGGTAAAACCTTTACATCTGGCCGACCGAAATTAATCATCGGCTCTATTGCTATTGTCATACCGGGTAAAAGTCGGATTCCCTTACCGGAAATGCCAAAGTTCGGAACTTCTGGCGATTCATGAAGCTGTGTGCCTATACCGTGGCCCACGAAATCGCGGACAACGGAAAAACCACGGGATTCAACATAAGTCTGAATTGCATGGCCGATATCACCTATTCTGCCGCCCGCACGAGCAAACTTTATGCCTTCATAAAGGCTTTCTCTTGTCGTGTCTATCAGCCGCTTTGCATCAGCGGAAATATCCCCTGCTGCAAAAGTGGCGGCATTATCACCGTGATATCCTTCAAACACCGCGCCCAAATCCACACTGACTATGTCACCTGATTTAATAACGCGTTTGTCAGACGGTATGCCGTGAATCACCCCGTCATTTATTGATATACAGGCTGTTGCAGGATAACCTTGATAATTTTTAAAATTAGGCTTCGCGCCCTGACTTAAAATATATTCTTCAGCTATCCTATCAAGTTCACCCGTAGTTACACCGGGCTCTATAGCCTGACCAATAATCTTTAATGCTCCTGCCGATATTCTGCAAGCTTCTTTCATAATAGAAAGTTCACGACCGGTTTTAAGCACTATCATAACTAAAACTCCAATGCAGCAAGAACAAGTTTCGTTGTATCAGCAACTTCTTCCTGTCCTTCTACTGTTATGAGTTTACCTGCTTTTTTATAATAATCTTTCAGTGGTTCTGTCTGATTATGATAAACTGTAAGGCGTTCCATAATTGTTTCGGGCTTATCATCGTTACGCTGAACAAGTTCACCGCCGCAATTATTGCAGATGCCTTCCTTTGCAGGTTTTTTATAATCTATATGATAACTTGCGCCGCAACCCGAGCATACTCTTCGACCCGATAAACGTTGCATAATTTTCTCATCAGCAACTTCAATGGATAAAGCACAATCGATGCCTATATTCATTTTATCAAGCGCTTCTGCTTGTGGGATTGTACGCGGGAAACCGTCAAGGATAAAGCCGTTTGCACAATCTTTTTCAGATAACCTGTCGTTGATTATACCAATTACGACTTCATCCGGAACAAGTTCACCGTTATCAATATAAGACTTTGCTTTCACGCCCATTTCTGTACCGTTCTTAATCGCCTCGCGGAGAATATTACCGGTAGAAATAGCGGGAATATTAAACTTTTCGCAGATAATTTCTGCCTGAGTGCCTTTACCGGCACCGGGAGCGCCAAGAAGAATTAATTTCATAATTTTCTCTCCCTAATTAATCCAAGAATCCTTTATAATGACGCATCATCATCTGTGATTCAAGATTCTGTACAGTATCTAATGCAACACCAACCATAATGAGTACCGAAGTACCGCCAAGCGAAATCGAGATTCCGCCGACATTTCCTATGATAATAGGAAGAATAGCGATAACACTAAGGAATAAAGCACCCATCAAGGTAATTCTTGACAAAATCTTCTGAATAAAATCAGATGTTGTCTTGCCGGGGCGTATACCCGGAACAGAACCACCGTTCTTGCGGAGATTATTTGCCATTTCAACCGGATTAAACTGGATTGTTGTATAGAAATACGCAAATCCGATAATAAGGAAGAAATAGATTACCGCATAGAAAATTCCTTGTACACTGAAGAGCTCTAAAACTTTTCCAAAAAAGTTGTTTCTAGCGCTCGGCCAGAACGAAAGAATCATTGTGGGTAACATAAGAATTGATGAAGCAAAGATTATCGGCATAACACCTGACATATTAACCTTAATCGGAATATGTGTGTTCTGTCCGCCATACATCTTATTTCCTACCACGCGCTTAGCATACTGAACTGGTATTCTGCGCTCTGCATTTGTCATCCAAACAACAAAGCCGATTATTGCTAAGAACACTAAAACTATACCTATAACGATAAGTTTAGGTGCCGCACCGGGTACAGACCAGTAAGCCCACAAATATGCTGCTGCATCAGGACCACGGGAAATAATACCTGAGAAAAGCAAAATTGAAATACCGTTACCAATACCATTTACATCTATTTGTTCGCCCAACCACATTACAAGTGCAGAACCTGCAGTAAAGCAGAGAACGATAACAAATCCTGCAAATATCATAGCTCCTGTTCCTTCTACACTGATAAGCGAACTTCCCTTTAGATAGAAGAAATATGCAGTACCTTGAATAAGACCTAACACAACTGTTATATAACGAGTGATTTGAGCTATCTTCTTTTGTCCCTCTTCTCCATCTTTTGCAAGACGTTCAAGCGCAGGAATTGCTACTGTGAGCAACTGTATAATAATTGAAGAGTTAATATACGGTGTTACTGACATAGCAAAGATAGCGGCATATTCAAGACCGCCACCTGTCAAGATTGACAAGTAACTGAAGAATTCATTTGAACCACTTGCCAAATTTCTTAATCCTTCAACATCCACATACGGAACCGGGATTACAGAACCTATACGGAAAATGAGAATAATGAAAAATGTGAAAAGAATTTTTTTACGCAGGTCAACAATTTTCCATGCATTTTTAATCGTTTCAAACATTATTCAGTCACCTCTGCCTTTCCGCCGGCCTTAGTGATTTTTTCTTCAGCAGATTTAGAGAAAGCTGTGAGTTTTACTGTGAGTTTCTTTGTAACGTTACCGTTACCGAGAACCTTAACAGCTACATCAGCTTTATTGATAATACCTTTTTCTGCGAGAGCTGCAGCATCTACAACTGCGCCATCCTCAAATTTATTGAGAGCAGCAACATTGATAGCCACAATCTCCTCGGCAAAAATGTTGTTGAAGCCACGCTTAGGGATACGTCTCTGGAGCGGCATCTGTCCGCCTTCGAAACCAGCTCTCATACCGCGACCGGCACGAGCCTTCTGACCCTTGTGACCTTTACCGGCTGTTTTACCGTTGCCGGAGCCATGACCTCTGCCTATACGCTTTGCTTCCTTTGTAGAACCAAAAGCGGGAGTAAGTTCATGCAGTTTCATTTTTCGCACCTCCTTGCTTAGTAGCGCTATTCATTAACCGAATAGTCGATTTATTGAGACCTAAGCCTCAGTTACCTCTACGAGGTGGATAACCTTTTTAATCTTACCTTTGGTCTGGTCGTTATCGGGTTGAATTACTTCGTCACCAATCTTTTTAAGACCTAAAGCATAAACTGTAGCAATCTGGTCTTTCTTGCAACCGATTACACTCTTAACCAATTTAATTTTAAGGCCGGCAGCCTTTTTTGTTTTAGCCATTACGCTGCTCCTCCTTAACCGATAATTTCTTTAACCGATTTGCCGCGGATTACTGCGACTTCTTCGGCACTACGCAATGAAGCAAGACCCTGAATGGTAGCGCGAACAACATTGCAAGGATTCTTGGAACGCAATGTCTTGGTACGAATGTCCGAAACACCTACAGTTTCAAGTACGGCACGAACCGGACCGCCGGCGATAACACCGGTACCGGGTGCAGCCGGTTTCATAAGAACGCGACCTGCGCCGAATTCACCCATAACTTCGTGCGGAATTGTTGTACCCTTAAGAGAAACCTTAATGAGATTTTTCTTAGCGTCTTCAATACCTTTGCGGATAGCTTCCGGAACTTCACCGGCTTTACCCAAACCGAAGCCTACTACGCCGTCACCGTTTCCTACAACAACCAAAGCAGAGAATTTCATAATACGTCCGCCCTTTACTGTCTTGGAAACACGGTTTATAGCAACTACTTTTTCTTTTAATGCTCTAGGGTCATCTAATGTTGTGATGTCAAATTTTGTAGCCAAAAGTATTCCTCCTCCTTCTTTTAGAACTTGAGGCCGCCCTCACGGGCTCCTTCGGCAAGCTCCTTGACACGTCCGTGATAAACATATCCGCCGCGGTCGAAAACAACTTCGGTGATATTTTTATCAGCAGCACGTTTAGCAATTAACTGTCCAACCTTGCGGGCTTCTTCTTTGTTACCCTTAGCTGTACCGAACTCTTTTTCGGTAGACGAAGCGGCAACCAGAGTTACACCCTTTACATCATCTATAAGCTGGGCGTAAATATTGCTGTTGGAGCGGAATACATCAAGGCGGGGGCACTCTGCAGTACCGTTGATTTTACCGCGAACACGCATATGTCTGCGGATACGAGCCTTGTTAGAATCAGGCTTATTAACCATTTTAATACACTCCTTTTATTATTTCTTTGCGCCCTTGGCAGCTTTACCTTCTTTGCGACGGATATGTTCATCCGCGTACTTGATGCCTTTGCCCTTATAGGGTTCCGGCGGACGCTTAGAACGGATATCAGCTGCAAATTGGCCTACCATTTGCTTATCAGAACCGGAAACTATAATCTTGTTCGGATTAGGAACTTCGATTGTAATACCCGGAATCTCGGAAATTACTACCTGGTGTGAAAAACCGAGGTTCATAACTAAGTCTTTACCCTGTTTTGATACACGGTAACCTACACCGTTAACATCCAATTCCTTACTGAAGCCTTTTGTAACACCTTCAACCATATTAGCTATGAGTGTACGTGTGAGACCGTGAAGTGAACGGTGCTCTTTAACATCACTCGGGCGGCTAACTGTGATTTCGTTGTTCTCTACAGTAATGGTCATATCTTCGCTGAAAGTATTTTTAAGTTCAGCTTTCGGTCCCTTAACGGTAACTTCACAACCATTAATCTTAACTTCTACACCGGCAGGAATTGCGATAGGTTTAAGTCCTATTCTTGACATTCCTCAGCACCTCCTTACCACACAAAAGCAAGTACTTCGCCGCCAACATTGGCGATGCGTGCCTGCTTATCGGTGATTATTCCTTTAGAGGTTGAGAGAATTGCAATACCGAGTCCCTTCATAACCTTGGGCATATCTTCTACATTTGTATAGATACGAAGACCAGGTTTAGAAACTCTGCGAATTCCGGAAATAACCTGTGTTTTATTCGGGCCATACTTCAAGGTTATATGAAGTACGCCCTGCTTTCCGTCCTCAACGAACTGAAAGCCATTAATGTAACCTTCATCAAGTAAAATCTGGGCGATTGCCTTCTTTACATTAGATGCAGGTATATCAACCGAATCGTGTTTTGCTGAAGATGCATTACGAATTCTTGTAAGCATATCAGCGATTGTATCGGTGATTTGCATGACGTCGACCTCCTTTAGCCTTTGCTTTTTACCAGCTTGCCTTCTTTACACCGGGAATCTCGCCCTTGTAAGCAAGCTCCCTAAAGCAGATACGGCAAATGCCGTACTTGCGAAGATAAGCATGCGGGCGGCCGCAGATTTTGCATCTGCTGTATTCTCTTGTTGAAAACTTAGCAGTTCTTGCCTGCTTAACTTTCATAGATGTTTTAGCCATAATTCCTTCTCCTTATTTCGCAAACGGAGCGCCCATAAGAGTAAGTAACTCACGTGCTTCTTCGTCGTTGGTTGCAGTAGTAACAAAAATAATGTCCATACCACGAACCTTGTCTATTTTATCGTACTCAATTTCAGGGAAAATCAACTGTTCTTTAACGCCCATTGCATAGTTGCCGCGGCCGTCAAAAGCGTTGGGATTAATTCCTCTGAAGTCACGAACTCTCGGAAGAGCGATGTTGAAGAGCTTGTAAACAAACTCATACATTTTTTCTCCGCGAAGAGTTGTTTTAACACCAATCGGCATACCTTCTCTGAGCTTGAAGTTCGCAACCGACTTCTTAGCACGGCAAGGAACTGCCTTCTGGCCTGTGATGGCTGCTAAGTCGCTCATAATAGCGTCGATAACCTTTGAGTTATCCTTAGCTTCGCCACAACCTACATTGATAACTACCTTTTCGAGCTTCGGAATCTGCATGACGCTCTTATAATTGTACTTTGCCATCAATGCAGGAGCGATATTCTGTTTGTAATCGTCCTTCAATACTGACATGTCATGTCCTCCTTATCTCTTAAAAGGTTTCGCCGCACTTTTTGCACATGCGGTCTTTTTTACCGTCAGCATAAATCTTATAGCCTACACGGGTGGGTTTGTTGCACTTGGGGCAAACTACCTGTACCTTACAAGCATAGATTGGGCTTTCGGTTTCAATTATACCGGAAGGGTCACCAGCTTTGCGCGGCTTAACGTGCTTTTTAACAACGTTTATGCCTTCAACAATTACCTTTCTTTCTTCCGGACTAACCTCAAGTACCTTACCGGTCTTGCCGCGGTCCTTGTCATCTCCAGTGAGGAGTATTACAGTATCGCCTGTTTTAACGTGAAGTTTATTCATTAACTTTTACCTCCCCATTAAAGCACTTCCGGAGCGAGAGAAAGAATCTTTGTATAATCTTTATCTCTGAGCTCACGGGCTACTGGTCCGAAAATACGAGTTCCGCGCGGGTTTTTGTCCTCACGGATGATTACTGCTGCATTTTCATCGAATCTGATGTATGTGCCGTCATTGCGACGAAGACCTTTTGCAGAACGAACTACAACAGCCTTAACTACATCGCCCTTCTTAACTGTTCCACCGGGAGCAGCTTTCTTAACAGAAGCAACGATAACATCGCCAATGTTGGCATACCTCCTTTTGGAGCCTCCTAAAACACGGATGCACATAATTTCTTTAGCACCGGTATTGTCAGCAACCTTGAGGTAACTCTGTTGTTGTATCACAGTGTTTTCCTCCTTAAACTATTTAGCCTTTTCAACTATTTGAGCAACGCGCCAGTTTTTGTCTTTCGACAACGGACGTGTTTCCATAATAAGAACTCTGTCACCAATGTTGCATTCGTTGTTCTCATCATGAGCTTTAAGTCTAATAGTGTTCTTAATAATCTTCTTATAAAGCGGGTGTTTAACGTTGTCTTCGATAGCAACTACAACTGTTTTATCCATTTTGTTGCTAACTACCTTACCCACTCTTGTCTTACGAAGGTTTCTTTCGCTCATTTAGCTTTACCTCCCTGAATTAAGCATTTGCGCTGTCTTTAAGTTCTGTCTCACGAATAACTGTTTTTACTCGTGCGATGTCCTTTTTAACAGCGTTTATACGTGTGGGGTTGTCGAGCTGGTTAATGGCAAGCTGAAAACGGAGATTGAATAACTCTTCCTTAAGCTTTGCCAACTTATCATTAAGTTCAGGTAAAGATAATTCTCTGATTTCCTTTGCGTTCATTACTGCTCACCACCCATTTCCTGCTTTGTAACAAACTTACACTTAATAGGAAGCTTGTTTGCTGCGAGACGCATAGCTTCACGAGCCAATTCCTCGCTAACACCGCCTATTTCGAACATTATTCTGCCCGGCTTAACTACGGCTACCCAATATTCCGGAGAACCTTTACCTGAACCCATTCGAGTTTCAGCAGGTTTTTCTGTAATCGGCTTATCGGGGAAAATTTTAATCCAAACCTGACCGCCACGTTTGATGTAACGAGTCATAGCGATACGTGCTGCTTCAATCTGGTTAGAGGTAATCCACGCCGGTTCTAAAGCCTGAAGACCAAAATCGCCGTGAGATACTGTTGTACCTCTTGAAGCAGTACCGGTCAAACGACCACGGTGTACTCTACGGTATTTAACACGCTTCGGTAATAACATTAGCGGGTTCCTCCTTCCTTACGAGCCTTTGAATCGTGAAGAACTTCACCCTTATAAATCCAAACCTTGATGCCGAGTTTACCATAGGTTGTATTTGCTTCTGCAAAACCATAGTCAATATCAGCACGGATGGTCTGAAGCGGGATGGTACCTTCATGATACTGTTCGCTTCTTGCAATTTCAGCACCGCCGAGACGGCCTGAAACCATAATCTTGATACCCTTAGCGCCTGACTTCATAGCACGGCCGATAGCCATCTTCATAGCGCGGCGGAAGGATACACGTTTCTCGAGCTGTTCAGCAACGCTTTCAGCTACAAGTGTTGAGTTAACATCAGGATTTTTAACTTCTACGATGTTAATGTTTACAGGTTGACCGAGTTTCTTTTCGCAAAGTGCGCGGAGCTTTTCGATTTCCGAACCGTTACGGCCGATTACGATGCCCGGCTTTGCACAATGAATGTGAAGTCTTACTTTGGAAGCTCCACGTTCGATTTCAATCTTCGGAACACCTGCAGAGTAAAGTGTTTTCTTTAAGAACTTGCGGAGGTTATAGTCCTCAACCAAAGTATCTCCGAAAACCTTGTCATTGGCGAACCAACGGGAATCCCAGTTCTTAATTACGCCCACACGGAAACCATGTGGATTAACCTTCTGTCCCATACTTTAACCTCCTTCTTTAGTCTTCACGTTCTTTAAGTACGATTGTCATATGGCTTGTTCTCTTAAGAATGCGGTGTGCACGGCCGTGGTCCTTAGGACGAATTCTCTTAAGTGTCGGGCCGGGGCATACGAAACATTCTGCAACATAAAGTTTCGATACATCCATATTATGATTGTTTTCTGCATTCGCGATTGCTGAAGCTAAAAGCTTCTCTAAATACTCACAAGCAGCTTTGGGAGTAAATTTGAGAATGGCCATAGCCTTGTCAGCATCTTGATTTCGGATTAAATCCAAAACAATTTTCACCTTACGGGGTGAAATACGAGCATATTTTAATATAGCTCTTGCTTCCATTTTTTACTCTCCCTTCTGCTTATTTTGTTGTTTTTGCACCGGCGTGGCCCTTGAATGTTCTTGTGGGGGCAAATTCGCCGAGTTTGTGTCCAACCATATCCTCAGTTACATAAACCGGAACATGCTTACGTCCGTCGTGAACAGCGATTGTATGTCCAACGAAATCAGGGAATATGGTTGAAGAACGTGACCAGGTCTTGAGAACTCTCTTCTCGCCTGCTTCGTTCATCTCTATAATCCTTTTAAGCAACACAGGTTGCACGAAAGGACCTTTTTTAGTACTTCTACCCATAATTATTCTCCTTTACGCAGACTACTTAGAACGACGCTTAACAATATACTTATCAGAGCGTTTCTTCTTATCCCTTGTTTTGTAACCGAGTGCAGGTTTACCCCACGGAGTTACAGGACCGGGACGGCCGATAGGTGACTTACCTTCACCACCACCGTGCGGGTGGTCATTCGGGTTCATTACAGAACCACGAACTGTAGGACGCCAACCCATATGACGCTTACGACCTGCTTTACCGTAATTTACGTTGCTGTGTTCAGGATTGCTTACCTGACCTACAGTTGCCATACAGTTTGCAGGAACGTTACGGAGTTCGCCAGACGGAAGTCTGAGCAATGCCATACCGTTTTCTTTAGCCATAAGCTGTGCCATATTACCTGCTGAACGTGCAAGTTGTGCACCCTTACCGGGATAAAGTTCAATATTGTGAATAACTGTACCTACAGGAATGTTTGCAAGCGGAAGTGCGTTACCCGGCTTAATATCAGCATCGGGACCACTTACGATAACATCGCCGACTTTAAGACCAATCGGTGCGATGATGTAACGCTTTTCACCATCTGTATACTGTACAAGGGCTATAAACGCAGAACGGTTCGGATCGTATTCAAGAGTCATAACTGTAGCTTCGATACCGAAACGGTTTCTCTTGAAATCGATAATTCTGTACTTTCTGCGGTTTCCGCCGCCTCTGTGGCGTACGGTGATGCGGCCATAACTGTTACGACCGGCATTTTTCTTTAAAGGCGCAAGCAAACTTCTTTCGGGCGCTACCTTTGATAACTCGGAATAATCCATAGTTGTCATACCGCGGCGACCGGGGGTAGTCGGCTTGTAATGTTTAATTGCCATTTTGTTTCACTCTCCTATTTTGGCTTAGCGAAGCCGTACGGCTTCATACATCACCTGAAATTAAATGTATTAATTTCAACTGATTTTCGGCGGATTACATTAAACCGTCGAAGAATTCAATCGGTTTGGAATCTGCTTTAAGGGTTACGATAGCCTTTTTCCAAGCAGCTGTATATCCGCTGTAGCGGCCCATACGTCTTGCCTGACCTCTAACCGAAATGGTGTTTACCTTAGCAACCTTTACTTTGAAAAGATTTTCAACTGCGGCTGCAATTTCGATTTTGTTGGCATTACGGTCTACCTTAAAGGTGTACTTCTTGTCAGCAATACCTGACATGCTCTTTTCGGTGATTACCGGAGCGATAATGATATCCTGTGCGGTTTTCATTATGCATACACCTCCTCTAATTTAGCGGCTGCATCCTTAACAATTACAAGTGTATCAGCATTGATAATGTCGTAAGTGTTAATGGTGTTAACCTGTGCAGATTTAGCTCCTGCAATGTTTGCAATACTCTTAACTGCAAAAGCATTGTTGTCAGCTAATACAATGAGAGTTTTCTTAGCGGCGCCGATAGCCTTAAGACATTCAGCAACCGTTTTGGTCTTGTATGAATCAAGTTTGAGTTCATCAAGAACTATGAGAGAACCTGTAGCAACTTTATCAGAAAGAGCAGACTTAAGTGCAAGTCTTGCAACCTTCTTATTAAGTGAATAGGAATAATCTCTCGGCTTCGGAGCATGTACGATACCGCCATGTCTCCACTGTGGTGCTCTGATAGAGCCCTGTCTTGCGTGGCCTGTTCCCTTCTGTCTCCAAGGCTTCTTACCGCCACCGGAAACTTCGGTACGTGTTAAAGTGGACTGAGTGCCCTGGCGCTGATTCGCAAGATAGTTTACAACCGCCATATGCATTACAACTGCATTCGGCTTAATTCCGAAAATGGCATCGCTTAATGTGATTTCACCAACATTTTTGCCAGCCATATCAACTACTGCTATATTAGGCATTTAAAACACTCCTTCCCTTAAGCTTTAACGCTATCGAAAAGAACAACGATACCGCCCTTAGGTCCGGGAACCGCACCCTTAACGGCAATGATGTTGTTTTCAGCGTCAACCTTAACTACACTCAAATTCTGAACAGTTACACGTTCATTACCCAAGTGACCTGCCATCTTTTTGCCTTTGAATACTCTAGCCGGGTCAATAACACCTAAAGAACCGCCATGACGATGTACAGGACCTGTACCGTGTGATTCTTTAAGACGGCTAAAGTTCCAGCGCTTAATTACGCCTGCGTAGCCCTTACCTTTTGAAGTGCCGCGTACGTCTACAGCTTCGCCCTCAGCGAATATGTCAGCCTTAATAATATCGCCGACATTCAAACTGCTGGTGTCTTCAAGACGGAATTCGCGAAGAACCTTCTTCGGAGCTACATCGCCTTTAGCAAAGTGTCCCTTCATAGGACCGTTTACTTTTGAAGCCTTCAAATCGCCATAACCGATTTGTACTGCTTCGTAACCGTCGTTTTCAACTGTCTTCTTCTGAGCAACAACACAAGGGCCTGCTTCAATAACAGTTACGGGAACAACGTTACCGTTAGCATCGAAAAGCTGGGTCATACCGAGCTTTTTACCTACGATACCTTTTTTCATTTTTTTATCCTCCTTTGGTTATTGGTTGGTTCTCACCAACTTGACCACACCGAAATAGATACCTTATTAATAATTAAAGCTTAATTTCGATTTCTTCACCGGCGGGAAGCTCAAGACTTGTCAGAGCTTCAACAGTTTTGTTGGAAGGTCTGAGAATGTCGATAAGCCTTTTGTGAGTTCTTGTTTCGAACTGCTCACGGCTGTCCTTATACTTATGAACAGCGCGTAGGATTGTTACAACCTCTTTTTCTGTCGGGAGCGGAACCGGACCCGATACTCTGGCGCCTGTACGTTTAGCGGTTTCCACAATCTTATCTGCGGACTGGTCTACAAGTGCGTGGTCGTAACCCTTGATTCTGATACGAATCTTTTCTTTTACTGCCATGGATAGTCGCCTCCTTAAAATAGTTGGCGGGCAAAACTTACACCGTACCGTGTGTTTCTTTGCGGTACATTATAAAACCGGATACACTGGGGTTACAGCAAAATCCGGGTACGGCAGCTAACTGCCGCGGCACATACCGACTCGCAAGTTGTCGGAAGCGCAGGTTCTAAGTTTCTTTCGCCCGGTTTAAAATCGGACATACTCCGCGGAAATTTCCCCACTCGAAGTGGGCCACCTCCCGCATCATCGCATATCTATACGCATAGCGTACTTTCGTATAATAACACAAGTAAACAGAAAAATCAAGTACTTTTTTAAAAAATTTTCAGAGAATTTTTATGCAGTGAAAAATCCCGAATTCTTGCGAATCCGGGATTTTTACTATCTGTTGAGCAAATAAACTCCGAGTGTTAAATACCCTGCAAATGCCACCCATATAATATAAGGTATCATTAAAAGTCCTGCGGGTTTTGAAATACGGTAAAACTTTACCGTCGTAATAATTATAAGTGCTAACAAAATGAGCAACCAGATAAATGCGAACAAGTACATTTTTCCACCGAAGAAAATAATGGACCAGAAGAAATTGAAAATTAACTGGAGCATATAGAACAGTAGCGCGTTCCCCGCCATTCCCGCAGAATGTTCAGCAGTATATATTTTATAGGAAGCGATGCCCATTAATACATACAATATCCCCCATACCACAGGAAATAACCACATAGGCGGAGTCAGCGGTGGCTGATTTACCTTTTCAAAATCTTTCATAGCGCCGCTTGTAAGTAACGCAGACAGGCCGCCAACCACTAATGGTATAAGTATAGCTACAATCAAGGTTTTCCATCTTTTTTTCACATATATCACCCATTATAATATACGCTTTATCTTGTAATTTTATTCCGTAATATAATAAATCAGTGTTGCCAGATTCATCGTTTGAATTTCCTTGACTTTTAATTGTGATATGTGCTATACTGAACACATAAATTAGTACTTGGAGTGAAGTCTATGATAAAAGTTAGCATTTACATAAAAAGCAATGAAAAAACCATAAGATTTGCGGCAGAAGAATTAAGAAAATATCTTTTGTTGCTTGATAATTCCCTTTCGGTAGAACTTTGTGAATACAAAGGCGATAATACTGACGGAATTATTCTTGGTCTTTGGGACAAAGAACAAACCGAAGAAGACACTACAGAAGTATCAATTAAAGAACTTAGCGGTAAGCTTTTAGGTTCTAATCCCCGAAGTGTTCTTTTTGCAGTTTATCAGTATCTCGAAGCGCTGGGTATTAAATGGGTACGCCACGGAGCCGACGGTGAATACATTCCCGAAAATCACGATTTTTCAAAAGACAATATTTCTTTTTTAAGAACTGCCGAGCATTTCCATCGCGCAATGATGATTGAAGGTGCATTAAAACTAGAAAACCTTACTGAAAATATTGACTGGTGTGCCAAGGCAGGCTTTAACGAATATTATATACAATTTGAACGTCCCACTTACTTTTTGAGACGTTGGTATGAACACGATTACAACCCCTTGCCCGAAAAGAAGTTTTTAACGCTCGAAGAAGAAATTGAATATAACGACATTATTACCGCCGAAATTAAAAAGCGTGGTATGGTGCTTTACGTTGTAGGCCACGGTTGGCATACGGGTCCATTTAATTTTACACCGAAGTTTGAAGACCTACCCGAAGAGACCAAAGAAATAATAGCTCTGACCGATGGCAAACGCCAATATATCAGGGGCTCCGCGGGTGTAACACAATTATGTTACTCTAATAAAAAAGTGCAAACAGCTATTGCTGATTTTGTGCTAAACTATGTTAAAAACAACCCTGATTCAGATATTCTTATGTTCCCATTGGCAGATGGAGTAAACAACCACTGCGAATGTGAAGAATGTCAGAAAATGCGTCCGGCAGACTGGTATGTCACACTGCTTAACGAAGTAGATGCCGTACTTACTGCACACGGCTACAAGCAAAAAATCGCTATAGCTATTTACACCGATTTTATGTGGGCGCCCACTAAGGCTCTACTTAATAACCCTGATAGATTTTTATATTGCTATGCGCCCTATCATAGAACATATTTATATTCCTACAAAAATATGGGTCCCCTTACCGACCCGTTGCCCGAGTATGTAAGAAACAAAAACGAAATGCCAGAACAACCCGAAGACCTACTTGCCTTCTTAAAAGCATGGCAAGAGCATCAAGATGTTTCTTCTTTTGCGCACGAATATTACTACTATGCGGGTGAACACTACTTCGATTTTGGTAGTATATTCCTGGCAAATATTATTCACGAAGACATCCGTTGTCTTAAGGACCTTAATATACATGGTATGATGTCTTGTCAAAGCCAACGCTCATTTATGCCTACAGGTCTTGGTTCTTGGGTCATGGCAAAGGCATTATGGGATGATACGGTAGACTTTGAAGTTATGAAAAAAGAATACTTCCAGTGTGCGTTCGGTACCGAAGCTGAAGTGTTCAGTAAATATCTCACCTATTTATCGAGCATTGCCCATGATAATGTTGACGTTCCATACGACAAGGTAATCTATGCCGCAAAGGAAATGCTTAAATACATAGCAACACTTGATTTGGACAGTATGAATCATTGTTATGCCGCTTCCATCAAATATATTAATTTCCATTGCGGACTTCTCATTAAACAATGTACAGCCGACAAATTAACAAAACATGTTGGTTTACAAAACGCAAAGGAAAAATGGGAAGAGCTTTTAAACTATGTGAGACTGCACGAAGAAGAAGTTCAACCTGTATTCGATTTACATCAGTATTTCACACATCTAAGACAAAGAATGTACCCCGAAATACAGCATTGGTTTAATAACGACTATAATGCAACCGGCACACGCATAGACCTGCTTATGGAATAGATTTTAGTAATAAAAAAGCAGACACCTATCAGGTGTCTGCTTTTTTATTGGCGCGCTGAAAGGGACTCGAACCCCCGACCCTCTGCTTAGAAGGCAGATGCTCTATCCAGCTGAGCTATCAGCGCATCCTTTCCGTTTGTTTCACGGCAAAAACTATTTTAACACAAAGATTTAAAATAATCAAGTAAAATTTATTCGCTTTTGTAAGTTTTTGAAAAAGCCGTTTTTATTGACTTTTCGCGTCTTTAAGATTACAATTATCTAAAACACATACGGAGTATTTTTTATGAAAAACAATATAATTCTTATCGGTATGCCCGGTTGCGGAAAAAGCACAGTCGGTGTACTTCTTGCCAAGATTATAGGGTACAGTTTTCTCGATTCAGACCTTTTGATTCAACAACAAGAAGGCAAGAAATTATACGAAATAATAAACGAGTACGGTACCGAATATTTTAAAAATGCAGAGAATAATGCAAATAAGGAAATCACCGCACAAAATACAGTAATTGCAACCGGCGGCAGCGTTGTTTACTGTGAAGAAGCAATGCAACATTTAAAGCAAATAGGAACTGTTGTATACATTCGCGTGACCCCTGAACAATTAGAAAAGCGCATCAACAATATTTCTACTCGCGGTGTTGTTATGCATAATAGCACCACTTTAAAAGAGCTTTTTGATGAACGCTCTCCCCTTTACGAAAAATATGCCGATATTATAGTAGACAGTGATGATAGTGCCCTTATCGAAAACGCAGAAAAAATAGCGGCCGCATTACAGTAACAAGGCATCCTACTTTTTGTAGGATGCCTTTTATATTACTTCGACGACTGTAAGTGTTTTTTCTTTTACTGTAAACTTTACTTCCCTATTACAAAAGAAAAATCCGTAAACGCGTTTCTCATCTTCTATATAAGAAGGGCGTGGGTCACCGCTTAAAGCAAAAATCAACTCTTCTAATTTATCTTCTGAGATTTTTTGTTTGAGTTCCACCGGAAAAGTTACTTCTAATTTCCTTTCAGATAAATTATCAGTGAAACCTCCTGTGGCTCCCGGCACAGAATCGGCATAGGGAAGATATGGCTTAATATCAAAAATGGGTGTGCCATCCATCATATCCACACCTGATACATATATCACGGGACCTTGTTCCTTTGTCATTTGTATTTTCTCTAATTTTACAACCGATAGTCCTATTGGATTGGGTCTGAATGGTGAACGTGTTGCGAAAACACCCTTTTTCTCGTTTCCACCTAAAAGCGGCGGTCTTACTGTAGGCGACCACTTTTCCTGTTTTGCACTTGAAAACTCCCAAACAATCCACAAATGTGAAAATTCTTCAAGACCCCGAAGAGCATCGGGATTACGGAACTCTTTTTCGAAAATGATTTTCCCCTTTATTTCATCATTAAGACCAGATTGTCTTGGCAAACCGAACTTTGTGGGGAAATCGGTTTTAATTTTTGCTATATATTTCACTCTATCACACTCACAAATATTTATAAACATCCGTCGCAGTTTCTGCCAAATAAGTAGCACCCGCCGTTTCTAATTCTTCCCGACTTCCAAAGCCATACAAAACACCTATACTGTCCAAACCAAGCTCTGCCGCACCTTCGCAGTCGAATTTACGGTCACCAACCATTATGGCAGAATTATTGTTCATCACACCGACTCTCTTTAGCGCGTATGCAATAACATCGGGTTTTTCACTACGCGTATTATCAAACGTGGCACCTGCGATTACATCAAAATATTTATCTATATTTAAATGTTTTAATATCTTTTTGGCAAACTCTTCAGGCTTTGATGTTGCAAGAACAACCTTTCTACACGAAGTTTTGATTTCTTTTAGCAAATCTTCAACACCATCATACAATTGTATCTCAAAAATACCTTTTTCTCTATAATACTCTCTATAATACTTTACAAGTATTTCGGCATCCTGTTTACTGATTTTCAACAATTTTGAAAACGAATCATCAAGCGGTGGACCCAAAAAGAAATTAAGGGTACTGCGCTTTGGCATTTCTGCTCCATATTTACCCAGCGCATATTCAATAGAGTTTAAAATTCCGTTCTCAGAATTAATAATTGTACCATCCAAATCAAATAACACAATATCATACATTTTTTATCACCTTTTTTATTTTAACCTATTCCCCATTTAAAAGCAATAGTTTGAATTTTTGTTGAAGAATGTAGAAATTTATGATACATTATATATAATAATATTTAGGAGATGAAAAATATGCCTTTTAGTGTAAATAGTCCTATACTGTTCATATTGGTAGGGCTGCTGATTGCGGTCGTTCTTGCACAATCAATTTACTTTTTGGTTCGAGCAATACGCCGCGCAAAAGAGTTAAATATGGATATCGGCAAAATTAAAAAAACCATTTCTTCTTCAGCGGTTTTCACCATTGCCCCAGCAGTAGCAATTCTCGTAGGGGTTGTTGCCCTTTCGAAAAGTTTGGGTGTGGCTTTACCTTGGCTCAGATTATCAATTATCGGTTCAATTTCTTATGAAACAATCGCCGCCAACAATGCTTTACAGGCATTAGGTCTTGCCGCAGGTGAAAAGATTACCGACCCTTCCGTCTTTGTAACTGTACTTTGGGTTATGACAATCGGTATCGCCGCAGGTCTTATTCTGGTGCCCTTTGTTACAAAGAAGATACAGGGCGGTATGAACAAGATTGGTATGAAAGACAAAAAATGGGGCGAGATTTTTAATAACGCTATGTTCCTTGGTATGATTTCGGCATTCCTGGGTTATGTTTTCTGCGATGTCGGTCTTGTATTCAAGGGCGAAACGGTTGGTCTTATACCCGTTTGTGTAATGGTTACTTCAGCAGTAGTTATGGCGGTATGCGGTTTGCTTTCTAAAAAGTTCAAAATTCGCTGGATTGAAGACTATGCGTTGCCGCTAAGTTTGGTTATTGGTATGATTTCAGCCATACCTTATTCAAATCTTTTAGGTTAAGGGGGTACATAAAAATGACTGATAAAAAGAAACTCACCTATCTTGAAAGTGTACACCGCGACGGTAAGATTTGGGGTATCGCACTTTGTGTTTTGTTTTTTGCTTTTCCGATTGCGGTTTGCTTAATATTCGGCGCTGCGCCACAATGGAAAGCGTTGGCTCAGGGACTGTTTGCTACTGTGCCTATGTATTGGGCGGTTGGTATTATTGAAATTTTCACATATGTGCCTATGCTTGGCGCAGGCGGTACATATTTATCCTTTGTAACGGGTAACATTTCAAACTTAAAACTTCCATGTGCCGTTGACGCTATGGAAAGAGCAAATGTAAAGCCCAGCACCGAAGAAGGAGAAATTATCTCTACAATTTCAATAGCCGTTTCAAGTATTGTTACGACAATAATTATAATTTTGGGTGTTATACTTATTATACCGCTCACCCCAATACTTGAAAGCGAAGCGCTTAAACCTGCTTTTGATATGATTTTGCCCGCACTATTCGGTGGACTTGCAGTTGTGTTTATAGCAAAAAACGCAAAGCTTTCTATAGCGCCTATTATTTTAATGCTTATACTGTTCATTTTTGTACCGGCACTGAACGCAGGTACAGTAGGTATTATGGTGCCTGTCGGCGTACTGTTTACAATAGCCGTAGCCCGAATAATGTACAAGAAAGGAATGCTATAAATGATTGTTTTATTGGCAATTATTGTTTTGATTATTTTAGTTGTACTAACGCGCACACTTTTGTTTAAACCCGAAAAAACAGTAAATAAACATATAAAGACGGTTGAGTTTAACAAGGAACGCGCCGTAGAAAACCTTTGTGAGCTTGTAAAATGCAAAACCATTTCCTACTATGACTCTTCTCTTGAAAATGATGCAGAGTTTAAAAAGTTAATTGGCCTGCTTCCTACTCTCTACCCTAATGTCGCAGCGACTTGTGAGTTCAAAGAGTTGCCCGACAGAGCCCTGCTTTTTAAATGGAAAGGTCAAAACAGTGATGCCGCCGCAGTTATGATGGCACACTACGATGTTGTTCCCGTAAATGAAGAATTGTGGGAAAAACCACCTTTTGAAGCAATTATTGAAGATGGTGTTATTTGGGGTCGCGGTACCCTTGATACAAAAGTTACGATGAACGCTATACTTTCTGCCGCTGAACATTTAATTGAAAAAGGTTTTGTGCCAAAGCAAGATATTTACTTTGCTTTCTCGGGCGGTGAAGAAACAAACGGTAAAGGTGCCATCAACATAGTTGATTATTTTATAGAAAATAACATAAAGCTTTCCTTTGTTGTTGATGAAGGCGGTGCGGTTGTTGAGAATGTTTTCCCCGGTGTAAAGGCGCCGTGCGGACTAATAGGTATTGCTGAAAAGGGTCTTATGAATGTCAAATACACAGCCAAATCGGGTGGTGGACACGCATCAGCCCCCAAGCCAAATACACCTTTTGAGCGTTTATCCCGTGCTTGTCTTAACATCTCGCACTATCCTACAAAGTCACACCTGACAATACCGGTTGCCGAAATGTTTGACACTTTAGGCAGACATTCAAGTTTTATATACCGTATGATTTTTGCAAATCTTTGGCTATTCTATCCTGTGCTTGATTCTATATGTACAAAATCAGGCGGAGAACTAAATGCACTTATGCGTACAACGGTTGCTTTTACGCAGTCAAATGGCAGTACCGCACCAAACGTAATACCGCCCGAAGCTACGCTTGTTTCAAATATACGCATCAACCCGTTTGATACAACCGACAGTGTTTTAGAGTACTTGAAGAAAACTGTTGATGATAAAGATATTGAAATTACTATGCTCGAAGGCACTAATCCAAGCAGGATTTCAAAAACCGAATGTTCGGAATGGGAAAAGGTGGCTTCTGCCGTAGCAGATACCTGGCAAGGTTCAATCGTTTCCCCCTACCTTATGGTACAATGCTCCGATTCACGTCACTATGGCAGAATAAGTGATAAGGTTTACCGCTTCTCCGCAATGGATTTAACAAGTGAAGAACGAGCCACAATTCACGGGAACAATGAACGCATTAGAATAGATGCTCTATGCCGTTCGGTTGAGTTTTATATAAGACTACTGGAAAAATGCTAAATAAAAAGCTCCTTCTTTTGAAGGAGCTTTTTTATTCTTTTGAATACCTTTTCTTTTTCTTATTATAAACAATAACTATCGCTATAATTTGTGCTACGATACACGCCGTCCAAGAAATTAGATATGAGAAATATAAACTATCAACCGAGTGGAACTGCGGTATTTTAAATACCGTTAAAATCCACATAATGCGAACACCGCATACACCTATTGCCGAAATAAACAGTGAAGTAACCGAAGCATTTAAACCACGTATAGCGCCTGTAAATACTTCCATTATTCCGCAAAGGAAGTAAAACTGAGCAACATATGACATACGCTTAATACCATAAAGTATGGCTTCCGGATTGTCGGTTATATAAATGGAAAGTAGACTTGGCGCAAAAATTCTACATACTGTACCTAATAACAAACCAACCACAACAACACTTATAAAACAACATTTTATTGATTTGACTACTCGTTCAAACTTTCCCGCACCAACATTTTGTCCTGTAAAATTAATAGACGTATGATAATGTGCGTGCATAGATGCATACACGAAACCTTCAATATTGGCGGCGGCGGCATTACCCGCAACAACAGTGGCGCCAAAACTATTTACAGATGACTGAATAATTACATTAGAAATAGCAAAGAGTGAAGACTGAAGTCCTGCGGGGACACCTATTGAAAGTATTTTTTTGAAAGGTGCGGGGTGTATATAAGTGTGTTTTATTTGAAAACGACACTCATCTTTTCTTCTCATTAATGCTAATAAAATAAGGGTAAAAGAAGTAGCTTGAGAGATAATAGTTGCAAGTGCAACACCCGCAACATCCATTTTAAATACTGTTACAAAAAACACATTTAAAACAACATTGATGATACCCGCAATACTCAAATATATTGTAGGGGTCTTGGTATCGCCTGCCGAACGGAAAATTGATGCCATAAACTCGAATGAAAAACTGGGTATCATGCCCAAGAAATAGATTCTAAGATAAAGACTTGAAAGCGGTAAAATCTCATCGGGTGTCCCCATAAGATGAAGCAACGGAGTCGATAAAATCTGCCCCAAAACAGTTATTATGGCGCCCGCAATAATACCGAGTGGAACTATAGTATGTACGGCACGTTTTGTATCGGCTTTTCTACCCGCACCGATGGTATTGGCAACCGTAACACTAACACCCGAAGCCAAACCCATGAAAAAATTAACTATCAAAGTAACAAGAGAACCGGTAGCGCCAACAGCCCCCACACTATTACTGCCGCAAAATCTACCAACAACTATTAAATCAGCGGCATTAAATGCGAGTTGGAGCAATGCCGAAAAAATTATAGGTATGGTATATTTAACGGCATTTCAGAAAATAGGACCATTACACATATCAATACGCTTTACCTGTGATGACATAGCATATCATCTCCTTGCCATTTTTACTTGCATTATACCACTTTAAATTAATAAATCAAGCACTTTCAAGAAAACATTTGACTATTTTTTTAAACTATATTAATATTATATAAGAATAACAGAAAGGGGACCATTATGAGCGAAAATACCTATAAAAAAGTTATTTGTTTTTTCGAAAATCATACTTTTTTAAAACAGCTAATTATTGTTTTGGGTAAATCAATAACCGTGTCTATCTATATTTTCTATCCCCTGTTTTTGCTCTACTTATATTTAGTTAATTATCCCGAAATTTTAAAAGCCTTACTTGTTCCGCTTATATCATTTATTGTTTTAAGTATTATCCGAAGGTTACTTAACTTTCCGCGACCATATGAAAAATACGATATAAAACCACTATATGAGAAAAAAACTAAAGGTTGCTCTTCCCCTTCCCGCCACACTTTTTCAGCTTTTATAATCGCATTTACA
The DNA here is from genome assembly GCA_045613385.1 of Acutalibacteraceae bacterium. Taxonomy (GTDB): domain Bacteria; phylum Bacillota; class Clostridia; order Oscillospirales; family Acutalibacteraceae; genus SIG565. The sequence goes on from JAZLAW010000022.1 coordinate 72,676, forward strand.
GTCTTCCCTATAAATATTCCCCTTGGAATTATAATTACGGTATTAGCGATTATTTTAGCTGTAAGTCGAGTGCTATGCGGTATACATTTTATACGAGATGTCGTCGCCGGATTTTTATTCGCTTTATTTTCCACCTTTTGCGGAATGTTTTTTTAACTCAATAAAAGAAAAAAGAAGTGCAGGAAACTGCACTTCTTTTTGTTTTGTTTACTTATTTAACTACTGTTATAATTTTAGCGTTAGAATCACGGAAAATTTTCGGAAGATTATCGTAAACATCCGCTTCCATATAGAATGTTTGTTTAGCATTTGTTCCCATTTTTACTCCGTTATACTGTGCATAAATATTGTTATTGAAATTAGCTCCTATATTTTTCTGGTCATATACATAACACAACTGGTCACGGCCTAAAGCGAATAGGTTGTTTTCAATTACAATCGGAGTGTCCTCGTTTGTAATATTTGCATGGTCACTACTTTGTATATGAGCGCTTCGATTTCCGCCCATACGTTGCGAGCAAAGACCGATACCTGCATACCAACACAGATTGTCATAAATTTTGAAGTTTGTTATTTCTTCACCCTTTACAGCCAACCAATACTCTATAGAGTAGTTACAATTATCAAATACGTTATCGTTGAAGTAGATGTCTCGGGCGGGATAGGATTTGTCTTCAACCGTAGCATCCTTGTCTGCCCACTGGAATGTAAGACCTGCATCGTAGTTCTGGTAGAAGTAGTTGTTTGTGGCATTGAAATTGATTGCGCCACCCCAAACTTCAAGACCGTTACCATAACGTAATTCATTCTGTGAATTTGAGAAGTTGATATTTCCGCCAATCCAACTGAATTCGCAGTTCTTTACAGTAAGACCTTCTAAAGCACCTTCTGTTGCCGCCATATAATAACGGTCACTCGCGCTAATACCAAAGAAGCAATACTTGAAGCAAATACCGTCAACCGTTACATTATCGGTAGAAATTATCATACCCACTGCGCCGCCTATCATTTCGATGGAAGTAAAGCGGTCTCCCGGATTGCCTTCGGTACTGCACAGGTATACCTTGCCGGTTTCATAATCGTGATACATCTGTAAATCATAACTTAAATCTTTATATAAATCTTCATATGACTCTTCATATGACTCTTCATATGACCCTACATATAATCGTGGGTCCGGATTTAACGGTGTAGTAGAATCTGTACGATATACCGACTTAAATGCATAACTTTCTTTGCCGTTAGCGTCTTTAAATACGATTGAGCCTATATCCACGGCACCTTTAGCTGTGATAACATCTTTATACACATATACATTTTTCACATCAGTTTCAAGCCAATAACTTGCATCTCCGCCGGAGTTATCGGGGGATGCAGTAATTACAGGTGCTTCGCCTTCGCCATAAGTACATATAGTAACACCAGCTATTTTTATATCTAATGTTTCACGCCAGGTATCACCGCGTTTCAGACAAATAACGCTGCCTTCAGGTATTACACCATTTGCTATACTATCGGCAACACCCTTAAGGGTTTTAATGGGTGCATTCGGGTCAGTACCGTCGTTATACACTGTTCTCTTGAAAATGACTAGGTATGGTTCTTCTTTGCTATCCCAAGCACCATTATTGGGAGAGTTAGAAACATAGACTGTTTTTGCGCCGCTACTCGGTGTGTATGTACCAAATGTATTTTTGATTTCACCGATTCGTTTATCTGTATGATCACGATATACATCCAGAAGTTCACTCTCGGTTATTGTTTTATCAAGAGCACCTTTTTGGATTTTGGTGAAATATTCACCTTCTTCAAGTGCATATTCAAAATTATTGGCTAAGCCATAGTGATACAGATTTAATTTTGCTGTAGTAACAGAATTATACATTGAAAGAAGATTCCAAAGCGATATGTGTTCGCCTACGGAATCAACACTCATATAAAGTGCAAACTCGCTATCATCTATATTCTTAATGGCATTTGCGGTTAATAAGGGTCTGAGAACATCTGTTGTGCCGCCAACCCAAACATTATCTGCATAACATACATTTGCATTGTCATCTGTCGCTGCCGCTACTACTGCACGCCAACCGCCGAATCCATTGCCACTTGTTGTGAGTTTATCCACGCCACCGCTATAAGCTTTCGGATAAGCCTTTGCAAACTGCAGCGCAAGATAGTCTCTAAGTACTACATCATATTCGTAGGTTTCTTTAATTACGGCCGCGTCACCCGAAACGGCTGTAGCATCACTTAAAACACACAATGAAATAGTATGTGGTGCATAATTATATGTCGAAGCCGTCACGCCATATCCATTAAACTCTGCAAAGATGTCATACACGTGAGTTGCCGCTGTCTGTGGTACGGTCATTACAAAGTTAGATTTAAGACCTGTTATATTGTCGGCAGAAACCGTTACATTATATTTATCATAGGTTATTCCGTTTTCATCCTGTGAGTCTATATAAGTAATGGTAAATACTTCTTTGCCACTATCGGTGTAAGTGAATCCACTTGTTTTTATGCCTTTAAGCCAAGTCTTGAAGCTATCCGATTCTATTCCGCTAACAATCTTGGCAACCAAGCCACTATTGTCTACTGCAATAGAATCATAAAACTCAGATACCTCTGATTCTGACATCTCCTTAGAAGAAAGGACTCCTACATTCTGATAATCTGCCGCAGCAGAAATTGTAAATGCTTTCTCTCCGTTGGAGAAAGTAATTAACTGACCATAAGCATCGTATACTTCTAAAACTAATGAAGCAACACCTGCTTTGGTTAATTTGGTTTCAACGGTTAATATGTCGCCTTTTTGACCGCCACCTTCTCCGCTATCAACCAAATCATTATCAATATAAAGTTTCCAAAGCACTTTATACTGACCTGCTAATCTGAGTTTGAATGTTATATCTTCGTTTAAGCCATAGGAAATAGCCGAAGTGTTTTCATTAAGGTCATATTCATTATCAGTACCTATCATATCGAAAACTTTATACAATTCTTCGTTTTCTATTACACCATCGGTATCAGTCATTGCGGGATATGCCTTATTGATTATTCCGTTAAATGAATCAGAGAGTATTTCATAAGGTTTATTGTTGTAAATTTCAGGATATACAACGGAGCCATCCGACTTAACCAAATACGGTATGGCCATAATATCAATATCTTTCATTTCTGTTGGAATATTGACAAGGGCTGCCGAAATATCCGAATATGCTTCGGTCAGAGTTTTGACACGTTCAAACTTAACATTTTGGGCCTTATATCTTATTCCTTCAGAATTAAAGGTACCGATAGCCACCCTATCTCCTGCCAATTCTTCAGCAGTAGACGGCAATGCTATACTGTCATCAAACAATACAACGGGTATAATAAGTGTACCAACAGATGAATATCCTTCTGCCATGACACCTGTATCGCCCGACTTCTTAATCTGCGGGACGCGTGTTACAAATCGGATACCAGACTTGGTCGGGTTGTAACCTTCGTACATCGGATAAAGGGAAGCTTCTCGTGTTTCAAGGTCTACATATTCAGCTGTGAGCATCATTGTTTCAGGTAGTGCTACATTAAATGTAAATGTCTTACCTGTTACATCACCATCAACAACCTTCTTGGTTGTATTATCGGCTGTAAGCTTAAGTGTGCCGTACTTGAGAGCTTT
>JAZLAW010000023.1:0-119540 GCA_045613385.1 Acutalibacteraceae bacterium
TGAATCAAAATATTACCGTAGTATAAGCGTTTATAAGGAAAGTGAATCGAACACCGATGGTTCGAATTTGGAAAAATAAAATAATTACTGACGTAATTTGAGCTGTTTTTAAAAAAGTGTTCGATAAGAGAAAAATAAAAAGGCGACCGTAAAGTCGCTTAAATAAAGGGTTTATAAAGAAAAATCACCTTCTAATCGAACACAAATGGTTCAGATTTGGAAGGTGATTATGATGGAGGCACCACCCGGATTTGAACCGGGGCGTAAAGGTTTTGCAGACCTCTGCCTTACCACTTGGCTATGGTGCCTTATTTTATTTTTAGTTTAATAAAGGACGCTTAATTCTTTTAAGCGTCCTTTGGAGCGGATTACGAGGCTCGAACTCGCTACCTCCACCTTGGCAAGGTGGCGCTCTACCAGATGAGCTAAATCCGCATAAATGGTGCCTCCGATCGGAATCGAACCAATGACACGGGGATTTTCAGTCCCCTGCTCTACCGACTGAGCTACAGAGGCATTTGGCGACCTGGATGGGGCTCGAACCCACGACCTCTAGCGTGACAGGCTAGCGTTCTAACCAGCTGAACTACCAGGCCACATTTGGTGGGAACAACAGGGCTCGAACCTGTGACCCTCTGCTTGTAAGGCAGATGCTCTCCCAGCTGAGCTATGCTCCCACGACTGTGCCACGCGGTATTGCTTCCTCTTGAAACTCACCAGCGACAAGCATTATATTACCACAAAGGAAATTAAATGTCAACACTTTTTTATAATTTTTTTATTTTTTTTACTTTCGTGAAAGCGCTGTCAATTCTGCCTTTGTGAACTTATAAATCTTATCACAGAAATGGCAGTTAATTTCTGCTTCTTCCATCTCCTCTGCCATACTTATAAGTTCTTCTTTTCCCATACTAATAAGCGCTTTTTCTACTCGTTCCTTACTACAATTACATTTATATTCTATCTCTTGTTCGTAAAGAACTTCTACTTCGAAATTTTTAAGTGCGCGTCTTATTATATCTTCGGGTGTCATATTCTCATTTAGCATTTGTGTAACCGATTTTATATCCTTAATACCGTCTTCAAGCAAATCGATTGTTTTCTCTTCGGCGGCAGGTAAGAGTTGGATTATATATCCACCGGCAGTTTTTACGGTTAAATCAGGATTAACCAAAACACCCAAAGCGCATACTGTAGGAGTTTGTTCGCTCAAAGCATAATAAGCGGTGATATCTTCGGCAATCTCACCAGAAACCAGACCTACAGAACCATTATATGGTTCTTTAAGTCCTAAATCCTTAATAACATAGAGACTTCCATCGGTTCCCACTGCGCCGCCCACATCGAGTTTTCCTTTACTGTTAAGCGGAATCTCAACAACCGGATTTGTAACGTAACCGCGCACATCCCCTGTAAAATCAGCGACGGCTATAACAGAGCCGATAGGCCCACCACCCGAGACGCGCAGTGTTATGGTATTATCCTTGCCTTTAAGCATATTGCCCATCATAGATGCGGCCGTAAGCAGTCTGCCAAGCGCGGCGGTTACAACAGCAGAAGTTGAATGTATCTGTTCTGCTTTTGCCACTATATCGGTTGTATCAACGGCGGTTGCCATAACCTGTCCGTTACTTGTTATACATCTTATTAATTTTCCCATAATTACACCTTTCTTGCAACATACACGGCACGCGCACATTTATCATTTGGTTTTTTAAATGTATTTTCTCCGAAAACCTTTTCTAATTTGAGTCCTGCGGCACTTAATGCGCGAGAGAGTTGCTCGTGCATATAAACGCGTTCGCAAAAGCTTTCTGAAAAGCGGTCATAACTGCCGTTTTCCCGTCTCACGAAAAAGTCCATATTTATATATGTATATTTTTTGGCTCTGTCATAAAAATTATCCCAAGTACAAAAAACATTGTCTTCTTCCAAAATAAATGTATTGTTCCCCAAAATGTTTTCTTGCTTATATTCTGTATTGACATCAAAAATAAAAAGGCAATCTTTTTCCAAAAAGAGTGATATTTTCTTAAATGAGCGTACAAGTTCCTTATAGCTGGTTATATGATTAACACTGTCAAGACAACATACCGCACCATCCACTGTACCGTAGAGTTCAAGGTCTTCTGCCTTTTGACAAAGATAAAGAATATCCAAATTCTGTTTTTCGCTTTTTTCTTTTGCGACAGACAGCATATCTTCCGACATATCGGCGCCAATAACGCTGATGCCACGTTTTGCAAATTCTATAGAAAATCCGCCCGTGCCGCATGCCATATCAAGAAGTAATGTGGGAGTCTTACTGTATTTTTTGAAAATTTCACAAAGATATTCTGTTCTATTTTCATAATCGACATCGCGTGTGAACATATCATAAAACAACGCAAAATCTGTGTAACTACTCATTTCTTCACCTACTTTTCTGGTATATTTTAGCATATAAAAATAATATAGTCAACAAATAAACCCCACCTTTAAGTGGGGTTTAAATTTTATTCTGCGATTGATGTATTCATTATTTCTCTGAAACGTTCGCCATCTATCTTTTCGTTATGGAAAAGTTCATTAGCAACAACGGTCAATTTATCCATATTGTTTTTCAATATATCAATAGCCTTACTGTACTGCTTAGTTATTATTGATTCAATTTCTTCATCAATAGTAGCTGCAATTTTATCGGAATAGTTAGGTGTAGATGAAAAATCTCTACCCAAGAACACTTCATTATTACCGTTGCCGTAGGTTACGAGGCCTAATTTTTCACTCATACCGAAACGGGTAACCATTTTTCTTGCCAAATCGGTAGCGCGTTCAATATCATTTGAAGCGCCTGTACATATATCATCCTGAGTAAGTTGCTCTGCGGCGCGACCGCCAAGCAAGGAACAAATCTGCTCAAGCATCTGATTACGGGATACATGGCCCTTTTCTTCGGTTGGCAAATACATTGTATAGCCTGCCGCCATACCACGCGGTATAATCGAAATCTGGTGTACAGGGTCCTGTGTCGGTAAAAAGAAAGATACAATAGCGTGACCTGCTTCGTGGTAGGAAGTAATCCACTTATCAGAATCTTTAACAACGTGGGATTTCTTTTCTGTACCCATAACAACCTTAATTGTAGCTTCTTCTATCTGCTCTTGTGTTATAGCCTTAAGTCCCTTACGTGCGGCAAGGAGAGCTGCTTCATTAAGCAGGTTTTCAAGGTCGGCACCCGTAAATCCTGCAGTTGATTTTGCAATAGTTTCAAGGGATACGTCCGGTCCCAACGGTTTACCGCGTGAATGAACCTTTAAAATGTCTTCTCTGCCCTTTACATCGGGATAGTTTACCGTTATCTGTCGGTCAAAACGGCCGGGTCTCAATAACGCCTTATCGAGTATATCGGGACGGTTGGTAGCCGCCATAACGATAACCCCTTCATTTGCACCGAAACCATCCATTTCAACAAGCAACTGGTTAAGCGTCTGTTCACGTTCATCGTGGCCGCCGCCAAGACCTGCGCCACGTTGACGTCCTACGGCATCTATTTCATCGATAAATATAATCGCAGGTGATTCTTTTTTAGCTTCTTCAAACAAATCTCTTACACGGGATGCACCCACGCCTACAAACATTTCAACAAAGTCGGAACCTGAAATACTGAAAAACGGAACTCCCGCTTCACCTGCAACTGCACGGGCAAGTAATGTTTTACCTGTTCCGGGCGGGCCAACAAGAAGAACACCCTTAGGAATTCTGGCACCCAAATCGTTAAATTTGGTTGGTGCTTTAAGAAAATCAACTATTTCTTCAAGTTCTTGTTTTTCTTCATCGGCACCTGCAACATCGGCAAAGGTTGTCTTTCGTTTATCGTTTGCACGTTTTGCCTTGGATTTTCCAAAGCCCATTGTTTTGTCCGGACCCATAGCACCGTTCATACGGCGTATAATAAAGAGCCAGAACACAACCATCAGTACAACCATAATTATAGTTGGTAACAAATCAACAATCCAGGAAGCCGCACTGCCGCTTTTATAATCCTGTTTAATGGTCATATCAGGGTTACTCTCGCGGTTAGCTTCATTTATTTCCATAACCTTATCATTGACATCGTTATAGAATATGGATGGGTCGGCTACAGTATATCTATACGTCTTACCATCTGCACGTTTAACGTATTTGAGCTCACCGCTATAAAGATTAAGTTCATATTCTGAAATCTGATTGGTTATAACCATATCCACAATCTCATAATATTTTGTTTTGTTTGCCGTTTTAGTGCCGAAACCGGCAAAAGCTATTGCAGCAATAAGAATAAGCGGTATACCTATATAAAGCAATACGCTTTTAAGGTTTTTCTTCATTTAGTACATCCTTTCGAGAAATTATTTATTTACTGTATACTTCGGGTTTGAGCACCCCAAGGTAAGGTAAATTTCTATACTTTTCATTATAGTCGAGTCCATAGCCTACAACAAATTCATTAGGCACCTGTGCACCCACATAATCAGCCTTTATATCTGCCTTGCGGTTTTCAGGTTTATCCAGAAACGCGCATATTTTAACACTGTTTGCATTCTTTCTCAGCAAAACATCTACAATATACTTAAGCGACAGGCCTGTATCAAGTATATCTTCAACAACAAGTATATCATATCCATCGGGATTTATATCCAAATCTTTTTTAAACTGTACAACACCGGTACTTTGTGAGCCGTGATATGATGAAATAGCCATAAAGTCAATTTCGGCATCTATTGTTATATTACGCATAATATCCGCCATAAATACCACAGCGCCCTTAAGCACACTGACAAGCAGGAGTTTTTTACCCCTATAGTCGTTTGAAATTTGTTCGCCGAGTCTTTTACAAATATCCTTTATTTCTTGCTCGGATATAAGTACCCTTTCGATATCTTTCTCCATTGACATTTTATTATCCCCAAAACTAATTTAATATTTTTTGTGTATCTATTATAAAAATATTTTCCGTGTTTTTATCTACTTTGACACGTTCATCGACACCCGCACCATATACCCACACTACGCCTTTACGGTCGCTTATCACAGGTATTAACTCGCGCTCTTCTGCCGGTATTTTCATTTCATTGAAAAGTTTTTTGAGTGACTTTGTAATACCGCGTTTGTTAAGCCGTATCTTGTCACCGGAAAGTCGGGTCCTTACATTTAATTCACCGACTATTTTACCACAGTCAATACAACTATTTAATAACAAACTGTTAATTTTTTTTATATTTTCCTGTTTTATTTCGACTTTGAAATTAAAATCGGGTATATTCTCACCATCAGAAAAACACAGAAAACCATTTTTTATTACCGCACTGACACCCGAAGGCAAAACCGTAGCACCGATATTTCCTATAGCGGTTTTATAAAGCAGTTCTAAATTAACGCTATCAAGACTGGCCGAAAAACTATTTTCAAAAAACCTTTTGAGCACTCTTTTTGCTATCGCAGGGTGCATATCTTTTAACTTTAATACATCGGCTCCTTTTGTGCTCACCGAAGCCAAAAACTGCTTTTCGGTTTCTTCTTCTAAAAACGAATTATCTTCCCGCAAAGTATCCGACATACGCATAACGGCATTTTCTAAGGAAGTGTTTATATTCTTCAAAACAGGTACTACATTATGACGTATCTTATTGCGCGTATATTCATCGGTAAAATTGGTACTGTCATTTACAAATTCTAAATTATTACTACTGCAATAATCTTCGATTTCCTGCCTTGTACAATAAATAAGCGGTCTTATATACCCTTCTCTTACAGGCGGTATACCGCAAAGGCCTTTAATAGCTGTGCCGCGTGTCATATTGAAAATAACGGTTTCTACCGAATCACTCGCAGTATGAGCCGTTGCAACTACACCGTGTTTCTCTTTTTCAAAAAACTCATACCGTACGCGCCTTGCGGCAAGTTCGGTACTCTCACGCGTGTCTTTACATACCGCAACTATATCGGTACTCTGCACGGTGAGTTCAACACCCAATTCTTCACAAAATTTTCTTACAAACAGTTCATCTCTGTCCGACTCTTCACCGCGGAGATTATGATTAAGGTGTACTGCGAAGACACGGATGCCCAACTGCTCTCTCATAGAATAAAGACAATGAAGCAGCGCCACTGAATCGGCACCGCCCGAAAGCGCAACAGTTACTTCTGTTACACCACGGAGCATTCCATAATCTTCGATTGCCCTTAAAACTTTATTCTTCATTATCTGAACACATCCTGAGAAGCAAAGCGAGTAAATTGACCGTCCCAATACAAATCAACGGTAGTTAATTCACCGTGGCGGTTTTTAGCAACGATACACTCTGCTTTGTTTTCGTTCCCTTTTTCTTCATCATCGCCTTTTTCGCTATCGTAGTATTTTTCTCTGTAAAGGAACAAAACAATATCTGCATCCTGTTCGATTGAGCCCGATTCACGAAGGTCGGCAAGGGCAGGTCTATGCGACTTGCCTTTTGTTTCGGTACCACGCGATAACTGTGCACAGGCTATTACGGGTATCTTCAAATCTTTAGCCATAATTTTAAGGTTACGGGTAATATCAGAGACTTCCTGTACTCTGTTTTCGGTACGCTTCGCAGATTGCATGAGACCTAAATAGTCAATTATTACAAGGTCGGGTTTCTTACGCATACGCATTAATTTTGCCTTCATCTCTGGCACTGTAATACCCGATGTTTCATCAAGGTAAATATCTGCTTTTGATAAATCAGCCCCTGCGTTACCAAGTCTTGTCCACTCTTCAGCTGTGAGTTCGCCCGTTCTGAGTTTTGTGCTTGTAACCGATGCCTCGTTAGAAAGCAAACGCTGAGCCAACTGGTCACGGGTCATTTCCAAAGAGAAGAAGCAAACCGTCTTTTTAGACTTTAACGCAACGTTTCTCGCAATATTAAGCGCAAAAGAAGTTTTACCCATACCCGGACGGGCGCCGACAATAATCAGATCAGATTTATTAAGACCTGTGATTACTCTATCCAAGTCCCCGATTCCTGTAGGTATACCGATATAATCATCCTTGGTTTCGGGGTCGGTAATCTTGGTAAGGCGGTCGTAGGTTTCACCTTCAATAACGTCCTTAATATGTGTAAGGCCTTCCACTTCTTTGCCTTGTCTTATAGCATAAATTTTTTCTTCTGCAGAATCGAGTAATCTGTCTGCCGTTGTATAGTTTTCACTGGCATCCTTAATGATTCCCTGCGCCGCAAGAATAAGCGCACGGGTATAATAACGTTCTCTGACAATAGAGGCATATGTAAGGATATTAGCCGCAGATGGTACCATCTGTATAAGTCGGGAAATATATTCCTTACCACCCGCTTCATCATAAACATTATCGTCTTTAAGTTTTTCGAGAAGTGTTACATAGTCTATTGTGCGGCTAAGTTCGAACATACTCGAAAGTGCCTTAAATATCTCTTTGTGTTGCGGAATATAAAAATACTCGGGTTTGATGGTACCTGCCACAAGCTCTATACTTTTGGGGTCAATAAGAATAGAACCTAAAAGTGACTGCTCGGATTCGGGTGAATAAGGCAGACGGTGCTCATCAAGATTAAAAATTGTTTTTTCTTCCATATCTTTATCCCTTATGTTTTATTTTTACGCCTTGACTTCTACTGTGAATTTTGCCGATATACCGGTATAAAGTTTTATCTCTGCGGTATATTCGCCGTAAGCCTTAATGTCGGCCACGCTTAATTTTTTTCGGTCTATCTGGATACCGGTCTGTTCAGTTACCACAGCCGCAATTTCCTTCGATGTTACAGAGCCGAATAATTTACCGTTTGCTCCCGCTTTAGCGGTAAGAGTGAACTTTTTGCCGCCGAGTTCGGACGCTAATTTTTGGGCTTCCGCTATTTCTTCTTTCTTGTGATGTGCCGCTGCATCTTCACGACTTTTTAGCTCGGCTAAGGCTGCATTGTCGGCTTCTACCGCCAATTTCTTCGGGAAGAGAAAATTTCTTGCATATCCATCGGATACGGAACAGAGTTCGCCCTTTTTTCCGTGACCCTTCACATCTGCTAACAAAATTACCTTCATATATATCACCTATCCTTTAATATACTCTTCAATAACTTTTATAAGTTGTTGCTCTGCCGATTCAAAACTATCGGTATTTAATGTACACGCCGCCATTGTTTTATGACCGCCACCGCCCAGATTTTCCATAATTATCTGGACATTAAACTCACCATAAGAACGGGCTGAAATGTTTATTACATCTGCGTTTTTAAACATAACAAAGGATGCCTTAACATTATTTACGCCCAACAATTCATCTGCCGCCTGAGCCGAAACTACGCGAGAAAGAGCGTCGTGTTTTTCGTTTACTGCTATAACATATTCACCATAGTGTTTTGCCGAAGACATAACTTCATATTTACGCTTATAAACTTCCATCGAATCACTAAACAGTTTTTTAACCGTTACAGGTTGTGCCGCACATTTACGCAAATAAGCGGCCGCTTCATAAGTTCTGACACCTGTACCCAGTACAAAGTTTTTAGTATCAAGCATAATACCTGCCATAAGCGCTTCGGCAACACAGGAATTCATTTTGCCTATTTCCATATACTGCCAGAACTCCGTTATTATTTCACAGGTTGATGATGCGGTTGTTTCGTTATAAAAAAGTAACGCATTATCAATATAATCGGTTGCTTTTCTATGGTGGTCTATTACTACCGTTTTAAGTACATTTTTATAAACTGTTTCGCTCTCGCAGAAAGACGGTCTATGCGTATCGAGAACCACGAGAAGTGTATCATCGTCGATTATTTCAAGTGCCTGTTTTTCATTTATGAGTAATTTTCCGTAACCGTTAGCGGTCAGATAGTCAACCAGAGATTTTGCCATAGTTTCTTCCCTGTTTATTACTATTCTCGCTTCCTTGCCTAAATTTTCGGCAATAGAAGCAAAACCGAAAGCCGCACCCAAACTATCAAGGTCGGAAAACTTATGTCCCATAAGCAATATATTACTTGCAGACTTCATTATATCGCTGAGTGCTTTGCCTGTCACCCTTGTCCTGACACGAGAGCCTTTTTCCGAAACGGCTTTTACACCACCGTAAAACTTATATTCTTCATCAGGACTTTTAACGGCAACCTGGTCACCGCCGCGACTCAAAGCCATATCAAGCGCACGACGTGCGAAAATTTCACAATCGGCAAAATTTTTACAGCCGCGTCCCACACCGATCGACAGCGTAAGATATTTATTACCATCTATTTCAAAGTTACGGATTTTTTCAAGTATACTGAATTTTTCGGCTTCAAAATTATTCAAGTAGCGCTCTTCAAATATCAACAAAAATCTATTTGCAGATAAAGTATACATAATTCCGTTTGCAGTATGGAACCACTTTTCGATTATGTCCTGTACAGCTCCGCGAACCTGAACTTTTTTACTGTCCTTTGCATCTTTGAGTATTTCATCAAGCGCGTCTATTTCAAGTATGGCCGCAACGGGTCTTGAAAAACGATACTCCGCCGCCGTTCTTTTAAGTGATGTCTGGTCCACAAAAAATATGATATTCATTTCCCTTTTGGGAAGTATATATACCTTAAAAATTTTGTCATTAAGAGCAATTTCTACACTTTTTTTATTAATAAGCTTGTCATAATCATTACTGCCGATAATACTGAATATATCGTTGCCGATAACATCCTGTCGGTGTAAAACAGATGCCCCAAAAGCCTTATTCGCCCACATAATACGGTTATCTCCCGTCACAAACAGCAAGGGTGCCGACATCATATCAAGCGCACCCGATTCGGCCTGCGACATTATCTCCACTCCACGTATCAGTCGGGTATTGATATATCTTTTTGCTTTTTTATAAAATGTAAAAAAGGTAATCAATAACAAAGCTAAAGCAACAACGCTTATTAAGAAAAATGTCTTGTTGTAAAAGAACATTATCCCTGTTTGTATAGCAAAAACGGCAAAAAGTATTAAAAATACTACATTAAAACCGAAACCGTTTTTCCTTTTCACAATATCACCCCTATATGTCCATTATAATTGGCAGAATCATAGGACTTCGGCGGGTTTTCTCATAAAGAAATTTAGAAACTCCGTCACGTATTTTCCCCTTTATAGCGTTTCTGTCACGAATATTTGACATATAACACCGCTCGAGTATATCTTCAGATAATTCGACTATTTCACCCATTAATTCTTCTGATTCCTTAACATAAACGAAACCGCGCGATACAACATCAGGTCCCGAGACCACTTCTCCCGAAACATAATCCATTGTCATAACGATTATAATGATTCCGTGCTCGGCTAAATGTATTCTGTCGCGAAGTACAATACTTCCGACATCCCCCACTCCAAGACCGTCAACCAGTACTCTGCCCGCCTGTACTGTCTCAGCACATTTAATACCTTTTGCGCCTATTTCAAGCACATTACCATTGGTGGCTATCATAATATTATCTTTCGGTATACCAACACTTTGAGCTACCGCAGAATGTTTTACAAGATGCTTTTGCTCACCGTGAACGGGAATAAAATATTTTGGTTTGACTATACTCAGCAATAATTTAAGTTCATCCTGACACGCGTGACCCGATACGTGAACATCGTACATTTTTTCGTATACAACATTGGCACCGCGTTTCATCAAGACATTTATTACTTTGCCAACCAACTTTTCATTGCCCGGTATAGGTGTTGCCGAGATGATAATCATATCCCCGGGTACAATTTCCACATTTCTGTGTTCTCCGGATGCTATGCGGTGAAGTGCCGACATAGGCTCACCCTGGCTACCCGTCGTTATAATTACCAACTGCTCGGGCATGTATTTCTTGATTGTTTCGATATCGATAAGGACTCCGTCAGAAACCTTTAGATAACCTAATTGCGATGCAATATTAACAACATTTATCATACTTCTGCCCGAAACCGCGACCTTTCTACCACATCTCACCGCTTCATCAATAATCTGTTGAATACGGTGTATGTTGGAAGAAAACGTTGCAACGATTATTCTGTGTTTACCCGCTTTTTGAAAAAGATTGGCAAATGATTCGCCGACTATTCTCTCAGATGCGGTGAAACCCGGGCGCTCTGCATTTGTAGAATCGGCAAGACAGGCGAGTACACCTTCTCGGCCAAGTTCAGCGAAACGCGCCATATCAATAACCTTATCGTCAATAGGCGTTGTATCAATTTTAAAGTCACCTGTCTGGACAATAAGTCCCGCAGGGCATCTTACTGCTACTGCTACAGCATCGGGAATTGAGTGATTAACGTGTATAAACTCAACCGAAAATGCACCGAGTTTTATTATATCTCCGGGCTTTACAACATTTAGTTTCGCTAAAGAATGTAACTGATGTTCTTTAAGTTTTCCTTCTACAAGGCCTAAAGTCAAACGGGTACCGTATATCGGAACATTGAAATTTTTGAGAAGATACGGTATAGCACCGATATGGTCTTCGTGACCGTGCGTAAGTACAAGTCCCTTGATTTTATCCTTATTTGCAAGAACAAATGTAAAATCGGGTATAACGATATCAATACCCGGTGTTTCTTCATCAGGGAATGACATACCGCAATCAACCAAAAACATATCATCGCCATATTGATAAAGAGTAATATTCTTTCCGATTTCATCAAGACCGCCAAGCGGTATTATGCGAACGGGCATAACCGGCTTTGATTGTTTTTTAGGACTTTTCTTGACATTCTTTTTCGCAACAGTATTTTTTGAATTGGTTTTCTTTTTTGGCACACTGCTTTTTGTATTCTTATATTCTTTTTTCTTATTATCGTTCTTTTTCTCGGTCTTAACATTTTTTCCGAGTGGCTTCTGCATCAAATGTTTTCCTCCAATATTTTTTAAATATATTTATATATTATTATCTTAAAAGCATACAATTAATCACTATATATTTTACAGTTTGTGGGGTGCACTTGTCAAGTAAAACAGTAAATTCGTTTATAGTATTGCTTATTTTAAAAATTTCTAAACAAAAAACCCGGCGGTTTTTCCGTCGGGTTTTTAAAAATTTTAGAACTCTGCGTATCCGGTTGTTCTCGGGAAAGGCAGAACATCGCGTATGTTTTGAATTCCTGTCATATACATAATAAGTCTTTCAAAGCCAAGACCGAATCCCGCGTGTTTTGCACCACCAAAACGGCGAAGGTCAAGGTACCAGTCATAATCTTCCGGATTAGCACCGATTTCCTTAATTCTTTCGAGCAAGAGATTTTCTCTTTCTTCTCTCTGGCTACCGCCAATAATCTCACCGATACCGGGAACCAAAACATCCACTGCGGCAACTGTCTTGCCATCATCATTAAGTCGCATATAGAACGCCTTGATTTCTTTTGGATAATCGGTTACAAATACGGGCTTTTTGAATATTTCTTCGGTTAAATAGCGCTCGTGTTCTGTCTGTAAATCGCATCCCCAACTAACAGGATACTGGAATTTATGTCCACTTTCTTCGAGCATCTTGATAGCATCTGTATAACTTACAGTAGCAAAATCGGCTTCGATTACCGAGTTTAATTTATCCTTAAGTCCTGCCTCAAAATGTTGTTCAAAGAAATTAAGTTCATCAGGACAATTATCAACTACAAACTTCAGCACAAATTTAAGCATATCTCGTGCGAGTTCCATATCTTCTGCTAAATCAGCAAAAGCAATTTCCGGTTCAATCATCCAGAATTCCGCCGCATGACGCGCGGTGTATGACTTTTCTGCACGGAATGTAGGACCGAAGGTATAAACCTTGCCAAAAGCCAGTGCCATACACTCTGCTTCAAGTTGTCCTGAAACTGTCAAAGAAGTTGGTTTACCAAAGAAGTCTTCTGAAAAATCCACATTACCTTTATCGTCTACAGGCGGGTTTTCAGCCGGTAAAGTAGTTACTCTGAACATCTCCCCTGCACCTTCAGCATCGGAAGAAGTAATGAGCGGCGTATGTGCATAAACAAATCCGCGTTCCTGGAAAAAAGTATGGATTGCATAAGCCGCAACAGAACGCACCCTGAATGCCGCAGAAAAGGTATTTGTACGCGGACGCAGATGCTGTATGGTTCTTAAAAACTCTAAAGAATGGCGCTTTTTCTGAAGCGGATAATCAGGTGTTGAAGCACCTTCAACGCTAACTTCTCTCGCCTGTAATTCACAGGGTTGTTTCATTTCGGGAGTGGCTAACAGAACACCCATAACACTTACGGCAGCGCCAACATTCTGTGAAATGATTTCATCGAAATTTTGCACATTCTCTTTATCTAATACAACCTGCAAACCTTTAAAGCAACTACCATCATTAATTTCCATAAAAGCGATGTTTTTGGACTGGCGGATAGTTCTTACCCAACCGCAGACTGTAACGTTTTTCTGGTCATATTCTGCAGTCGCGCTAAAAAGATTTACTATTTCTGTTCTTCTCATAAAAACAACTCCTAACAAACCTATTATACACAAAATTTCAAAAAGGTCAATTTCTATATTGCTATATTTTTAATAATATTGTAAAATATTCAGAGATTAACCAAAAAATCGGAGGATTTTTAATGACTAAAGCAGAGATTCGCGACAAAATTATAGAAAAAGACTTTTCTCGCATGAATGATATGCAACTGAAAGCTGTTACTGCCGCACTTGGTCCTGTTTTAATTTTAGCTGGTGCAGGTAGCGGTAAAACCACCGTACTCGTAAACCGTATATCTTATCTTGTGAAATATGGAAATGCTTATAAAAATGACTCAGAGCCCTGGATTACTGATGAGGAAGTATCTGTGGCAAAAGAGTTTTTAGATAGCAAAAGAGAATATATTGACCCTGCACTTTTTGCAGTAACTCCCGCAAAGCCTTGGGAAATTCTTGCAATAACATTTACCAACAAAGCCGCAAACGAATTAAAGGAACGAATTGCACTCAAACTCGGTGAACAGGCAGATGATGTCTGGGCCGGTACGTTCCACTCTATATGCGGTAAAATTCTACGCCGATTTGCATCAAAAATCGGCTATACATCCCATTTTACGATATACGATACCGATGACCAGAAAAAAATCATAAAAGAAATTATGAAAGAAAACAGCATCGAAGAAAAAATGTTGCCTGTAAAGTCTGTTTTATCGGCTATTTCGCGCGCAAAAGACAAGCTTATCACACCCGAAGAGTATAGCTCAGACAACTCTTCTTACCGCGATAATACCATCGCAAAAATATACAAAAAATACTGCTTAAAAATGCTTAATAACGATGCGATGGACTTTGACGATATGATAAATAATACCGTCAAATTATTCCGCGAAAATCCGGATGTTCTCGACTACTATCAGAACAAATTCAAATACCTTTTGGTAGATGAGTACCAGGATACCAACCACGCACAATATGTACTCATAAGTCTTTTGGCCGAAAAGCACAAAAATATCTGTGTTGTCGGTGATGATGACCAGAGTATATACCATTTCCGCGGCGCCACCATCGAAAATATTTTGAACTTTGAAGAAGATTTTCCCGGCGCTACTGTTATCCGACTTGAGCAGAATTACCGTTCGACCGGTAATATTTTAAATGTGGCCAATGCCGTAATCAAAAACAATACCGGCAGAAAAGGAAAAAATTTGTGGACCGAAAACGGTGACGGCAATAAAGTAACTCTATACACCGCTTTTGACGAGAAGGATGAAGCTTCCTACATAGCCGACAGAATTCTTGAAAATGTACGCGGCGGTGCAAAATTCTCTGACCACGCCGTTCTCTACCGAATGAACGCGCAATCAAATGCACTTGAAAATGTTTTTGCACGTAGCGGCATTTCCTATAGAGTAATAGGTGGTACAAAGTTCTTTGAAAGAAAAGAAATAAAGGATGTTCTCGCCTATTTGTCGGTTATAAACAACCCTTATGATGATTTACGCCTTAAAAGAATAATAAATGAACCTAAACGCAGCATAGGTAACACCACGGTCGATAGCGCCGCAAAAATTTCTGACAGTTTAGGGCTCTCGCTATTTGAAGTTTTAAAAACAGCAGATGACTATCCGCTGTTATCACGCGCCGCGAGTAAAGTGAAAGAATTCTGCGCGATCATTGATAACTTAAGGGAAAGCGCAGAAACTGCTTCTATTCACGAATTATTTGAACAGATGCTTGATAAAACAGGCTACCTTGCCGCACTTAAAGCCGCAGGTGAAGAAGAGCAAGACAGAGTAGATAATATAAACGAATTTTTATCAAGTATCGTTATGTATGAACAAGAAAATGAAGCCCCCACTCTTTCGGGATTTTTGGAAGAAATCGCACTTGTTACAGATATTGATTCGCTCGAAAACGATGACAAGGTTGTTCTTATGACCATACACGCCGCAAAAGGTCTTGAATTCAACAAGGTCTTTATAAGCGGTATGGAAGAAGGTATTTTTCCCGGCACACAATCAATCTATGATGGAACGGCCGCCATTGAAGAGGAACGCCGCCTTGCCTATGTTGCAATTACGAGAGCAAAGCGAGAACTGACCATCACATCCACTACAACCCGCCTTTTATTTGGTAGTACAAACAGAAACTTACCATCAAGATTTCTAAAGGAAATACCCGAAGAATTCTGTAACTTTAAGAAAAGTGGGAATTCATTCAGTTTATTTGATACCGCCTACTCACAGCGCAGCACTTCTCAAAACTATTCTTCATCTGTATGGAACAGGCAAACTGCGAAAGATACAAACAAATATAGAACAGGTATGTCTGTTGAGCATAAAACGTTTGGCGAAGGAGTTGTGTTATCCGTAAGCGTTATGGGTGACGACAGTCTGCTTGAGATAGAATTTAAGAATGTTGGCAAAAAGAAATTAATGGCCAACTTTGCAAAGTTAAAAATTATTTAACTTTTTACCTTTATTTTGTAGTATAATAAAAACAGATGGGAGATGATACACCTTGTTACCAAACAGTAAATCGGTAAAACAGACTGCTGAATCGCGGCTTAGCGGCAGATGGCCTTTAGCCATTGCGACAGTAATGATTTTTCTGTTTTTTATTTTGTTTTTACTAATGATTTTTAGTATACTATCGCAATTTTTTACAGGTGGAATATCGCTTGCCATTGTTTCCTTGCCAATGTTGCTTATCGGTATAGTAACAGGCTTTCCACTATGGCTTGGAACATTACGGTTATTCAGATATATTTATGAAGGCACCGACACAACCCTATACACCGTTTTTCACTACTTTTCCACACGCAAAAGACTTCTAAAATCTTTAAAATTAGGCTCACTGCTTATATCACGAATTTTATTGGTATCAGTTTTACTGCTGCTACCCGCTGTTTTGATTGATATACTGGCAAGTGGAAATCTGCCGTTTTTCAAGGAAAACGGTATGCCTATATGGTTCAGTAATCTATGGGTTTTCGGGGCCTTTCTGCGTGGTATCGCATCGGTAGTGTTAGCCTTTATAATTATGCGCCACTATCTCGCCGCATATATATTTGTTTTGAACGATAACCTTGACTGTCTAGAAATAATGCTTCTATCAAAGAAGGTTTCAAAAATCAGTATGGGTCCTATGTGTGCTCTTCTTTTATCGTTTATATTATATTTTGCCATATCGGTTTTTATAGTACCGCTCATTTTTACTTTACCTATCATTATTATGTCATACGTTGTACACGCAAATACAGCAGTAGATTTATATAACAAGAGATTATCAGAAAAAAATTTTTTCACAACTAATGCTGATTTTTAATTGTAAAATGTAAAATTCAGTATATAATAAAATAAAAACGGAGGTATTTATTATGGAATTAAAAGGTTCAAAAACAGAGGCTAACTTAATGGCGGCATTCGCAGGTGAATCACAGGCGCGTAACAAATACACCTACTATGCTTCCAAGGCAAAAAAGGACGGCTATGTACAGATAGCTGCAATTTTTGAAGAAACCGCAAATAACGAAAAAGAACACGCTAAAATATGGTTCAAACTTTTAAACGGCGGTATCCCGGATACTGCTGCTAACCTTAAAGATGCCGCAGACGGCGAAAACTACGAATGGACAGATATGTACGCTTCATTTGCTAAAACCGCACGTGAAGAAGGATTCAATGATATTGCTGCACTCTTTGAAGGAGTTGCAAAAATTGAAAAAGAACACGAAGAGAGATATCTTAAATTATTAGCCAATGTACAGGGCGGAATTGTTTTCTCAAAAGACAATGATGTTATCTGGCAGTGTTCAAACTGTGGACACATTCACATCGGTAAGGCTGCCCCAGAGGTTTGCCCCGTTTGTGCTCATCCGAAAGCATACTTTGAAATCAAAAAAGAAAACTATTAAGAGAAACAAAAAATCCCCGACACTGTCGGGGATTTCTTATGATTATTTTTCGTAATATACTTGGCCTTCAATAATGGTTGTACGAAGATTGTATTCCTCATCCAACACTATGAAATCTCCGTCATAGCCCACTTCGATTTTACCCTTTTTAATACCGAGTAACTCGGCAGGTGTTTGCGAAGCCATTCTAAAGGCATCTTTTTCGGGAATGCCAAACTCGATTGCCTTTTTAACACAGTCAAGCAAGAAACTTGTGCTACCGCTGATTGTTCCCGAGCCATCGGCTAACATACATTTGCCATCTTTAACAATAGTTTTCATGCCGCCAAGACCGTATTCTCCATCGGGAAGACCTGCGGCTTCGATTGAGTCGCTTATAAATACGGTCTTCTCGGGACCAAAAGCACGGTAAATAAGCCACACTGCACCGCGGTGAACGTGTATACCGTCGCAAATAAGTTGAGCATAAATATGTTTTTCTACCGCTGCACCTATAACGCTTGGTGCTCTATGTAAAATAGGCGGCATAGCATTAAAGGTATGGGTAAGACAGTTGGCACCGTTTTCAATAGCTTCCATAGCCATATCATAGTCACACTCAGTATGACCTATAACGGTTATCGCCTTGCTGTTTTTTATAAAATCCATAGCACCGGGAAGTTCGGGGGCTAATGTTACCATACGCATATTGGGGAACTTTTCAAACTCTTCCAATACAGGATTTCTAAGATAATCAGGGTTTTGCGCTCCCCTTTTATTGTAACTTAAGTAAGGACCTTCTGCGTGGAATCCTAAAACACGCGCACCTTTTACTGCATCAATATCTATATTTGTTGCTTTTTCGAGCATTTCATAAGGAATTGTAGAAGTTGTAGGAAGAAATGCGGTTGTACCGCGTTTTGCCAACACATCCGCCATCTCTTCTATTTGACCGTCGTTTGCTTGTAGGCCCATAGCCGCGTGTGTATGTACATCTATAAGACCTGAGAAAACCTTATTACCTTTAACATCGTAACCAGTTTTATCGGTTTTGCCGATTGCAGTGATTTTGCCGTCGGTTACAGTAATATCGGTAATTTCGCCATTAATTTTTGCATTTTTTATTACTAAATTTTTCATACTATTAACCTAAAGTACCCCGAATAAATTTTGACATTTCATCAAGCTTACTATCTATATCCTGTGCTAACTTAAACTGATTTCTTGCCCTTACTAAGTTGTGTTCAGGATATTTTGTTCTGAAATATGTATCGCCGTTTAGATAGTCGGCCAAGAATCTTATACCGCACTCATATGTCAACAATTCAATGGAAAATGGTAAAAGTTCTATCTCTTTTTGGGTAAGTACGGGTGCTACTTGACTTAAATAACCTTTTGTGAATGATGCGAACTTATCAAAATCAAGATAAACTTTTGATAAATCGGGATCATCTTCAATAGTGTTATTACCCGCAAAACGAAGTGCATCACCGTAATCATAGAGATATGATCCCGGCATAACTGTATCAAGGTCAATTACGCAAACGCCTTCACCTGTTTCCTTATCCAGCAAAACGTTATTAAGCTTGGTATCATTGTGTGTTACACGAAGCGGAATTGAGCCATCTTTTAAACCGTTGGCCACTACACCTATGCGGTCTTTCATACTCAATGCATACTCAACTTCGGCCTTGACAGAATCTAATCTGCCCGCCTTGTTTTCCTTGATAGCGGTTTCAAGATGTCCGAAACGTACGGGTGTATTATGGAAATCTACAATAACTTCGAATAATGTATCCGCCGGATACTCGGCCAACATATTCTGGAACTTACCGAATGTGGCGGCAACTGTATAAAGCTGTTCTGCTTTTTCGGCAACATTTATGCTTATGGCATCTATAAAAATCATAAGTCTGTATGTGTCACCATCTACCACCGCGATATTCTTGCCATCTATTGTCTTTATAGCAGTAAGTGTTTCACGCTCGGTGTCGCCACCGTATGCCGCAATTTTCTTTTTAAGGTATTCCGTAACATTTACAAAGTTTTCCATAAGTCCTTCAGGATTTTTGAAAACTGCAGTGTTAATTTGCTGCAAAAGATAAGCCTTTCCTTCAGATACAAAACGGAAGGTGTGGTTAATGAGACCGTCGCCATATGGCGCAAAATCGCATATGCCATCTTCTGAAAATCCGTACTGTGAGAGAACCTTTACTATTTTCTTATCCATAAGTATACATCTCCGTGTCTTTATTTTTTACTGTATATAACAGTTACATCACTGTGGAGTTGCAAAATAGATGCCGGAACTTCGGGTGTAATCGGACCAAAGAATGCTTTTTCGAGAATTTCTTTTTTATTTTCACCGTTTGCTACGAGAAGCACACGCTTTGCACCCATAATGCCACCCATACCCATTGTTACGGCAGCACGGGGAACTAAATCTTTACTTGCGAAAAATCGTGCATTGGCTTCGATAGTTGATTCATCAAGAGATACCTTGTGTGTCGCCTTTGTAAAGCAATCATCAGGTTCGTTAAAACCGATATGCCCATCAAGACCGATACCTAAAAGCTGCAAGTCTATGCCACCGAATGAAGCTATGATATTGTCATATGCGTTACATTCCTTTTCGATATCTTCTGCAATACCACTTGGAACAAATGTGTTTGCTTTGTCTATATTTATATGGTTGAAAAGATTGTCATTCATAAAATAACGATAACTCTGGTCATTATCTCCATCGAGACCGATATATTCGTCAAGATTTATGCTTTTAACCGATGAGAAATCAATGTCACCGTTCTGATTTTTCTTAATAAGTTCTTTGTATGTGCCGACCGGTGAAGAACCTGTTGCAAGTCCTAAAACCGAATCAGGTTTAAGTGTAACCTGAGCCGCAATTATATTTGCCGCCATTTTACTTAACTGTTCATAATTTTCTACTTCAATAAATCTCATAATACGACCACCTTAACATATTTTACTATATCATAATATATTTTTAGCAAAAAGTAAAGGTTTATTTATGGTTGACAAGAAATAAAAATGGTGGTAGAATTATAAAAAAATAAACCGAAGAGAAAGAATAGTAGTTTTATTTATTACTTTAAAGAGAGTCGCTGTCGGTGAGAATGCGATAAGCTAAGAATATTACGAATGGGCTTTTGAGGGCGGACCGAACATTTAGTAGGCTCCGACGGGGTGCGTTTCCGTTAACATCTACGCCGCATATTTTAGTATGCGTTACAGAGGGAAAACTCTTTTGTTTTAATTTGGGTGGTACCGCAGGATGATTTTATCTTGTCCCATATATTTGGGGCAAGTTTTTGTTTTTAGGAGAAATTTATGTTTATTTTATCAAAACGATGGCGTAATAATTAACTTTTCAAAAACAATCTACTGAAAGGAATATTTATTATGAACAAGTATAAAGATTTTGACAACTATTTAAAAGAATTTCCGAGTGAAGACGGCTATTTCGGTGAGTATGGCGGAGCTTATCTGCCCGAAGAACTTATCCCCGCATTTTTGGAAGCCGACAATGCTTATGAAGCTATTTGTCACTCGGCACAATTTATAAACGAACTCAGGAGAATCCGCAAAGATTTCCAGGGACGTCCTACCCCGGTTTATCACTGTGAACGTCTTTCACGTCTTTTCGGTAACTGCCAGATATATTTAAAAAGAGAAGACTTAAACCACACCGGTGCACACAAACTTAATCACTGTATGGGTGAAGGCTTACTCGCAAAATATATGGGCAAGAAAAAGTTAATCGCTGAAACAGGCGCCGGTCAACACGGCGTTGCATTAGCTACCGCTGCAGCTTACTTCGGACTTGAATGCGACATATATATGGGCGAAGTCGACATCGAAAAACAGAAGCCTAATGTTATCCGTATGAAAATGCTCGGTGCCAATGTTATTCCTGTAACAAAGGGTCTTAAAACCCTTAAGGAAGCAGTTGATGCCGCATTTGATGCGTACCTTAAAGAATATGACCACGCTATATATTGCATCGGCTCTACTCTTGGTCCACATCCGTTTCCGAAAATGGTACGTGACTTCCAGTCGGTTATCGGCATTGAAGCAAGAGAGCAGTTTTTGGATATGACAGGTATTATGCCCGATGCTATATGCGCTTGTGTCGGCGGCGGTTCAAACTCACTTGGTATGTTCACCCCGTTCCTTGCAGACCCTGTTGAAATTTACGGTGTTGAGCCTCTCGGAAAAGGTGAAAATGTCGGTGACCACGCTGCTACAATGAAGTTTGGTACAAAGGGACGACTCCACGGATTTGACAGCTATCTGTTACAGGATGAAAACGGTGAGCCCTTACCTGTTTATTCAATCGCAAGCGGTCTTGACTACCCCGGTGTAGGTCCTGAACATGCGTATCTCAGAGACAAAGGCAGAATCCACTACGAAACAGTCTCGGATGATGAAGCAATGGAAGCTTTCTTCTTACTTTGCCGTTACGAAGGTATTATCCCTGCTATTGAGAGTTCACACGCCTTAGCCTATGCTATAAGATATGCCAAAGAGCACAAATCAGGTTCTATACTTGTATGTCTCTCAGGCCGCGGTGACAAGGATATTGATTATGTATATGAAAAATACGGTTGCGGTGAGCAATTCAATTTAGAAAAATAACATAAACTAAAGCAAAATGCCGTTCGATCGAACGGCATTTTTGTATATTATATTTATAATATATATTGACAAATCACACATTTTTTGATTTAATAAATTATATATGCTTTTAGATTCAAGGTATACACCCTACGGGGTTTTCAATGGAGGCGATAAGTATGCCAAGCTATATTAGTATGACCGCCGCCCAGCGCGAAGCGGAAATGATAAAGGTAAAGGAAGAATATGAGCATCTGAAAAATATGGGCACCGCACTTGATATGACGCGCGGAAAACCCGGTTTTGACCAGATGGATGTAAGCAGCAGAATATTTGACCTTGTAGGCAACAATACAACCGGTTATAAAAACTGCGAAGGTACCGACTGCCGTAATTACGGCGGACTGGATGGTCTTATTGAACTGAAGCATCTTTTTTCACAGATTATGGGAATTGACCAGTCGCAGATAATCGTAGGCGGTAACTCTTCACTCAATATGATGTATGACACCATCGCTCAGGCTATGACACACGGTTTTGGCGACAAACCCTGGCTTTTGCAAGAAAAGGTTAAGTTCTTATGCCCCGCACCGGGCTATGACCGACACTTTGGTATCTGTGAGCATTTTGGCATCGAAATGATACCCGTAAAAAACACTCCGAACGGTCCGGATATGGATATGATTGAAGAGCTTGTAAAAGATGAAACGGTTAAGGGTATGTGGTGTGTGCCTAAATACTCAAACCCCGAAGGTATAACCTACTCTGACGATACCGTAAGGCGCCTTGCCGCCCTTAAACCTGCGGCTAAGGACTTCCGCATTATGTGGGATAACGCCTATGCTATACACGACTTGTATGATGAAGGTGATACCCTTCTTAATATTTATGATGAGTGCGTCAAGAACGGCACTGAAGACAATATTATTATGTTTACATCAACTTCGAAAATAACCTTCCCAGGTGCTGGTGTTGCTGCTGAAGCGGCAAGTCCTAAAAACGTAGAAATGTTAAAGAAGCGTATGACACATCAGACCATCGGTCCGGATAAATTAAATCAGCTCCGTCACGCGAGAATGTTCCCGAATTTTGATTTACTCAAAGAGCATATGAAGGAACACGCAAAAATATTAAAGCCAAAATTCCAAGCGGTGCTTGATGAACTGAACGAAAAACTTTCAGGTAAGGAAATTGCTTGGTGGACAAATCCAAAGGGCGGATATTTTATAAGCATAAATGTTTTACCGGGCTCAGCTAAACGTGTGGAAGAACTTTGTGCTAAAGCAGGGCTCAAACTCACAAGTGTTGGTGCTACCTATCCTTACGGAAAGGACCCGGACAACAGCAATATTCGTATTGCTCCATCCTATCCTTCGGTAGCAGAAGTAAAACGTGCATCAACAATTCTCTGCTGTGCTATTAAGTTAGCTGCACTTGAGAATTTGTCTAAAGCATAAAGAAAAGGAGAAAAAGCCATGAAAGCAAAAAATAAAGGCAAGGCAACATTTTTTGTTGTGTTGTTTCTTATCCTGGCTCTTACATTTACCGCATTTTTCGGTATATCGAGCTATTATGGTGACACACGACTTGTCCACATCAAAGGCGCAAATGACATCCGCTGGGGTATTGATATAAGCGGTGGTGTCGAAGCAGTGTTCTCACCCGATATAAAAGACGTAGAAATTACAAATGATGATATGGCATCGGCCAAGACAATCATAGAAAAACGTCTTATGGCAGATAATGTAACAGACTACGAAGTATATGCAGACAATTTAAAACATCAGATTATCGTACGTTTCCCCTGGTCTGCAAACGAAACTACCTTCGACCCGATGGCAGCCATCAACAAGCTTGGCAAAACCGCAGTTTTATCCTTCTGTGCAGACACAGATAAATCGAAGGTTTTGTTAAGCGGTTCTAAAGATATCGCTTCTGCGTCAGTTGCTATTGACGAAAAAAACAACTATGTCGTAAGTCTTAAATTCACAGATTCCGGTATGTCTAAATTTTCAGAAGCCACAGGCAAATATCAACAGATTTCCATCTGGATGGATGATGAAATGATTTCAGCTCCTACAGTTGATGAAAAGATAACAAGCAACAACGCTATTATCACCGGTAACTTTACCGCCGAAACCGCTCAAGACCTTGCAAACCAGATTAACGCAGGTTCTCTCCCCTTCGCTCTAACGGTTGATGACAGCAAACTTCAGGTAATATCGCCCACACTCGGTGCTAATGCTCTGAACGTTATGATAATTGCAGGTTCTGCCGCATTTATTCTCGTTTGCTTACTTATGATTATTCGTTATCGCATTCCCGGTGTTATTGCTTCCATCGCACTTCTTGGACAACTTGCAGGTGTTATAGCTTGTACATCAGGTTACTTCTCAGGGCTTGACAGTTTCACACTCACCATCCCCGGTATTGCGGGTATCATACTTTCAATCGGTGTGGGTGTTGACGCCAACGTTATTTCATTTGAACGTATCCGTGAAGAATTTGAAAAAGGTAAGACTATTGACGGTGCCATTTCAATGGGATATCAAAACAGTTTAAGCGCTATTATCGATGGTAACGTTACAATATTTATAGTAGCTGTTGTTCTTATGGGTGCTTTTGGAACACCCGACAGTTTACTTGCTAAAATTTTCTCACCTATTATGGGACTGTTCGGTTCTTCAATTACAGGTTCCATATACTCGTTCGGTTACACACTTATCATAGGCGTTGTGTTCAACCTTGTTATGGGTGTATATGCTTCGAAGCTTATGATGAAGAGCCTTTCAAAATTCAACTGTATGCGTAAACCCTGGTTATTCGGAGGTGCTAAAAATGAAGACTAAGTTTAATATCGATTTTACCAAAACATTAAAACCAGTAGCCATCATTTATGCCGCCGTAATAATCTTGGGAATTGTTTTATCCTGTATCTTCGGTGTAAAGCTTGATATAAACTTTAGCGGTGGCACAAGACTTTCCTACACATATACAGGAACACTTGACAATGCAACTGTAGAAAAGACAGTAAATACTGCTCTCTCCACTGAAGCTAATATTTCTTACAATACTTCTATCAGCGGTGCTACACAACAGCTTGTTATTACACTTCCCGGTAATTCTTCTCTTTCTACAGACAAACAAGCAGCGCTTACATCCGCCCTTAATAAGGCATTTGCAAGTAATAACATCAAAAGCTATGACTCAAACTCTGTTAGCCCGACTATTGCGGGTTCATTCTTCGCAAAGAGCCTTGTTGCTGTTTTGATTGCGGGTGCTTTGGTTGTAGTTTATGTTGGTTTCCGTTTCCGTAATATCGGCGGTGTATCTGCAGCGCTTACTGCATTTATTGCTTTGATTCTTGACTGTGTCATCGCATTCCTTGCTTGTACAGCATTCAGATTACCCGTTGACTCAAACCTTATAGCAGTTGTTTTGACATTGCTCGGTTACTCCCTTAACGACACAATCGTTATCTACGACCGTGTACGTGAAAACAAAAGACTGTATCCCGGAAAAGATATTGCAGTGCTTGTAAATGAGAGTATTAATTCAGTAATGATTCGTACAATCGTCACTACCATAACAACCGTTCTTGCAATCACAACAATTATTGTTGTATCGGAATTTTTCGGTTTATCAACACTCCGTAGTTTCGCTATTCCAATGGCATTTGGTCTTATTTCAGGTAGTATTTCCACACTCTTTATTTCGGGTCCTGTCTGGGTACTCTGGAAGCAACGCAAACCAAATGCTAAAGCTAAAAAGAAATAAAAAAGAAAAGCCACTTTTAAAGTGGCTTTTTTTATTATAGTTTTATAATATTCAGATGTTCAAGCAGTATTTTAATACCCATAAGTATAAGTATTATACCGCCTGTAAATTCCGCCTTGCTTTTATATTTCTTGCCGAATTTATGACCGACAAAAACACCAATGGCAGAAAGGATGAAGGTTATAACACCAATAAAAGTGATTGCTATTGGAACATTTACATTAGGCAGTACCGCAAAGGTAATTCCTACCGCCAGAGCATCAATGCTTGTGGCTACCGCCATAACAAACATTGTTTTTGGCGAAAATGATGCATCGCTCGGTTCGTATTCACACGAGCACGATTCCTTTATCATATTAGCGCCGATAAGCGACAATAATATAAATGCTATCCAATGGTCAAAACCGCTTATATATTTTTGGAATGATGAGCCTAAAAAATAGCCAATCAGAGGCATAAGCGCTTGAAATCCGCCAAACCAAAGTCCTGTTACCGCCATATGTATAGGCTTGAGTTTTGGTGCCGATAGTCCCTTACACACTGCAACAGCAAATGCATCCATCGAAAGACCGACGGCCAAAATAAGTAATTCTGCTAAAGTCAAAAACATTCACACCTTTTTTTAAATTGAAATAAGTATACCATCCAAAAAAAGCACTGTCAAGTACAAGAAATTATTGACAAACTCCGCATTAAAAATTATTATTATTAAGGAAGGGATGAAAGAAATGAAAATTGCAATATACGGCTACGGAAATTTAGGTCGCGGTGTCGAAAATGCCATACGTCAAAACAGTGATATGGAACTGTTCGGTGTTTTTACAAGAAGAGACCCGATGAGTGTTAAAATCAGTACACCCACTGCTAAAGTCTATAAAGCCGATGATATACTGAAATATAAAAATGATATCGATGTTCTTATAATTTGCGGTGGTAGTGCAACGGACCTGCCAGTAATGACCCCCGCACTTGCTCGTGATTTTAATGTTATCGACAGTTTTGATACCCACGCTGATATACCTGCTCATTTTGAAAAGGTTGATACAGCAGCAGCTAACGGCAAAAATGTCGCCCTGATTTCTGTCGGTTGGGACCCTGGTATGTTCTCTGTCAACCGGCTTTACGGCAGTGCAATATTACCTGACGGAAAAGACTATACATTCTGGGGAAAGGGTGTAAGCCAAGGTCACTCAGATGCGATAAGACGAATTGAAGGCGTCAAGGATGCCAGACAATATACCTGTCCTGTAGAAGAATCCCTTAGCCTTGTAAGAAGCGGCAAAAACCCGGACCTTACCACAAGGCAAAAACATACAAGACTTTGTTTTGTAGTAGCAGAAGATGGTGCAGATAAAGGAAAAATAGAACAGCAGATAAAAACTATGCCAAAATATTTTGCCGACTATGATACTACAGTTAATTTTATAACTGAAGAAGAAATGAAAAAGAATCATAGCGCAATACCTCACGGCGGTTTTGTTATACGTTCAGGAAAAACCGGAATAAACCTTGAAAACAACCACATTATTGAATATAGTCTGAAGCTCGATTCAAACCCCGAGTTTACCGCAAGTGTTCTGGTTTCTTATGCAAGAGCCGTGAAAAGAATGAATGAGCGCGGTATAAGTGGTTGTTTCACGATATTTGATATAGCACCCGCCGATATACACCCATGCTCACGCGAAGAAATAATTAAAAATCTATTATAAAATCTTTACCGCAGTAGTGTTTACTGCGGTATTTTTGTTTATAAAATTCTTCCTCTTCGCATAAAATACTTATGCAACCGATAGTTGACAAAATTTAGACAACTGAACTTGCTTGTGTTCTTCAGTAATTATAATTAAACTGTTTCTATAAGGAGGATAACAATAATGACCATAGGACAAAAAATTGCAATACTAAGAACTTCGCATAATTTATCTCAAGAACAGTTAGCAGAAAAATTAGATGTTTCACGCCAGTCTGTATCTAAATGGGAATCAGATAAATCGTTACCCGAAGTAAATATTATATTAAATTTATCACTTATTTTTAATATAACCCTTGACGACTTATTACGTGATGAAATTCCGCTATCAATCGAAAATACCGAACAAATTTTCAGACCTATAGAAAACATAAACTATAAACTCAAATATTTTGGAACAGACGGTTTCCGCGGTGAAGCAGGTACTGTTCTAACTGCCGACCACGCCTACAAGATAGGTCGTTTTCTCGGTTGGTATTATTCATCAGATTTGGTAGCAAATCGCACGAGTACTCGTAAGCCGAGAATAGTTGTGGGAAAAGATACCCGCCGCTCCAGTTATATGTTTGAATATTCGGTTGCGGCTGGACTTACTGCGTCGGGTGCAGACGTATAT
The DNA here is from genome assembly GCA_045613385.1 of Acutalibacteraceae bacterium. GTDB lineage: Bacteria > Bacillota > Clostridia > Oscillospirales > Acutalibacteraceae > SIG565. The sequence goes on from JAZLAW010000023.1 coordinate 28,094, forward strand.
ATGCTTCACGTAACCACTACACCAAGTGTATCTTATGTTGCCCATCAAGACGGATTCGACTGCGGGATTATGATTTCGGCTTCGCACAACCCGTTTTACGATAACGGCATTAAACTTATAAACAGTTTCGGTGAGAAAATGGATGACTACACGTTATCCCTAATAGAAAAATATATTGATGGCAAGACCGAAGAATTCGGAATCGAAGGCGACCTTCCGTTTGCAAAGAAAGAGAATGTCGGTAAGATAATAGACTATGTTGCGGGAAGAAACAGATATGTCGGTTACTTGATTTCGGTTGCGGCAAACTCCTATAAAAATCTGAATATTGCCTTAGATTGCGCAAACGGTTCTTCCTGGATGATTGCAAAATCTGTGTTCGATGCGTTGGGCGCAAAAACCCACATTATCGGTGCAGAGCCTGATGGTGTCAACATAAATTCGGGTGTCGGTTCGACACATATAGATTTGCTTTGTCGCTTTGTAAAAGAAAAACACTGCGATGTCGGTTTTGCTTTTGATGGAGATGCCGACAGATGTATTGCTGTAGATGAGAGCGGTCGGGTTATCAACGGTGACCATATTATATACATTTTAGCAAGAATGTTGCAAAAGAAAGGGCTATTAAAAAATGATACTGTTGTAGCTACTGTTATGTCCAACATCGGATTTTTTAAGGCTATAGAAAACGCAGGTATAAAATGCATTCAGACCACAGTCGGAGACAAATATGTGCACGAAGCGATGATAGAACATGACGTAAGTATTGGTGGTGAACAAAGCGGCCACACCATAATTAAAAAATATGCATCTACGGGTGACGGTATACTGACTGCAATTATGCTTACAGAATGTATGATGGAAAGCAAACTTCCCCTTAGTGTTCTCGCTGCAGATGTAAAAATGTACCCGCAAACAGTAAAAAATATTGTTGTAGAAGATAAATCCGCCGTTACAAGTGACGCAGAAATTTTATCCCTCATGGGTGAAATCACCGCCACTTTAGGTGATTCAGGCAGAATACTACTCAGGGAAAGCGGTACCGAACCGGTAATACGCGTGATGGTAGAATGCGACAGCACAAAAAATTGCGAAATGTATGCAGATAAGGTAATTTCTCTTATTAAAAAACAAGGATACGCGAAATAGAAAAACGCCTTGTGTCAATTTTGGGCACAAGGTGTTTTTTTCTTTATTTCTGTATAAATTCTTTCTGCGTGTTTAAAAATTTCTTCACTCTCGGTGTCACTGCAATTTATAATCCGACTCATTTTAGGTTTGCCCCATATTCCAAAAAAGCGCGGACCAAACCATTTTTTATAAGGTGTGCTTTGAAACACACCCCTTATTATACTGAGTGCGGCACACTGAGGTTTAATAAAAATTAATTTCATTGGATGCTTTATAACCGCAAAAATAAGTTTAGGGTAATGTGCGGTGATATTTGTAAAAGTAATACCCGGATGAGTAACAGAAAGAGTCGCTTTGGTTTCATTTTTAAACAGTTCAAACAGGGAGAACATCAAATATCTTTTCGCATTACCATAAATCTTTGCCACAGATTTTCTTGAAGAAAAATCAATATCGGTTTTATCAATTTTAGAATAATTATACGCTATACTGCCAACAATTACTGCCCTACCCGTGTTTTCCCTGAAGGTATCAAGCAGTTCCCTTATTATATAATAAGGTGATATAAAGTTAATATTAAATACATTATTATAACCTGTATCGGTTATCTCGCGCGGTATATAATAAGCCCCCGCATTGTGAATAAATATATCTATTTTTAATACTTTTAATTTTTCTGTGGCCCTTTTAACCGATTCTATTTGTGATAAATCTGCAGTTATGTAATCTATTTTCACTCTGTATTTTTCCTGCAAATACGTTCCGAAAGCATATGATTTTTCGAAATTCCTGTCTACCAAAACAATATTTGCAGATAAATATGCCAACATTTCTGAAAGCGGTTTGCCTATTCCGCCCGTACTTCCCGTAATTGCTACTGTTTTACCTTTAAGACTTTCTGAGTTTTGTGACAACCATTTTTTTATATTTATTTTTATCACCGATTTCTATTTATCTGTTGTTAAATATTGTACAATAGCCGCTTGTTTTTTTCAATAAGGAATTATGATTTTATGTCGAAAATTGCTTGACTTTGTTTATAAAATATGATACATTTGTAATAAGAAATAAAGAAGGATGCGGTGAAAAATTATGAAAGTTGCACATATTTCCGTTTATAAAGCGCTTTTCCTTATTTCTTTATCTTTATTTTGTTTTTGCTAATATGCTTGACGGTTTCCGTCGGCATTTTTTATGCCTTGATTTAGTATAATTTTGCATTTTTGCTGATTATAAATTAATTTTTGGAGGGAAACCTAAAATGAAACTTGTTTACGATGTTAAAGACAAGCCTTCAGTTGGTAAAGTTATTGTTTTTGCTTTCCAACAACTTCTCGCAATTCTCGCAGCTACCATCGCAGTACCGTCCATTATAGGTAACGGTATGTCTCAGTCAGCAGCTCTCTTTGGCGCAGGTGTAGGTACAATAGTTTACTTATTGTTCACCAAGTTCAATAGCCCTGTATTCTTGGGCTCATCCTTTGCATTCATCGGCTCAATGTTTGCCGCTTTCGGCGGTGCTATCTCTTTGGCAGCAGGCTATGCAGGTATAATCATTGGTGCAATTTTTGCAGGTCTTGTTTATGTAGTAATAGCACTTGTCGTTAAGTTTGCAGGTGTTTCCTGGATTAACAAGCTTATGCCCCCTGTAGTTATCGGACCCACAGTTGCTATTATCGGTCTTTCTTTGGCCGGCAACGCTGTTGGCGATTTATCTCTTGGAAAAGTACTTGACGCAAACGGTGCTTCGGTTGCAAGTCCTTATGTTACACTTATTTGCGGTCTTGTAACACTTTTTGTAGTTATTATTTGCTCTGTTTTCGGTAAGAAAATGGTTAAACTTATTCCGTTTATTATCGGTATCTTGGCCGGTTACGTAGTTGCCGCAATCTTTACTGTAATCGGTATTGCTACATCAAATCAAGCTCTTATGGTAATCGATTTCAGCGTATTCAAGGAAATGACAATCTTTGCTATTCCTGATTTCTCATTTATCGAAGCTCTTAAGGGCGTTAAGGAAATAGATGGTACTTATATTGCTACACTCGCAGTAGCATATGTTCCCGTTGCATTCGTTGTGTTTGCTGAACACATTGCTGACCATAAGAACCTTTCTTCCATCATTGAAAGCGACCTTCTTGAAAACCCCGGTCTTCACAGAACACTTCTTGGTGATGGTGTTGGTTCTATCGCAGGTGCGTTCTTCGGCGGTTGTCCGAACACCACATACGGTGAATCAGTAGGTTGTGTAGCTATCACAGGTAATGCTTCGGTTATCACCATTGCAGTTACTGCTATAATGTCTATCGTAATTTCCTTCTTTGGTCCTTTCGTAACATTCCTGGCTTCCATTCCTAACTGTGTAATGGGCGGCGTTTGCATTACCCTTTACGGATTTATCGCGGTAAGCGGTCTTAAGATGCTACAGCCTGTTGACTTAGGACAAAACAAAAACCTTTTTGTTGCAGCTGTAATTCTTATTTGCGGTATTGGCGGCCTTTCCATTTCGTTTGGTGAGGTTAGCTTAACAGCGATTGCTTGTGCACTTATTCTCGGTATAATTACAAATCTTATTACTTCACGTGCAAAAGATTAATTAAACTACGGAAAGGTTCTGTATATCATGGCAAAATTAACTGTTTTTGACCATCCACTTATCCAGCATAAAACAACCATTATGCGCAAAAAAGAAACTTCAAATAAAGAGTTTCGCGAATCGGTTGAAGAAATAACAATGCTTATGTGTTATGAAGCATTACGTGACCTGCCACTTACCGATATTGAAATTGAAACACCAATGGGTAAAACCACCAAGAAGACCATTCAAGGTAAAAAGTTGGCTGTTGTGCCGATTCTCCGTGCCGGTCTTGGTATGGTAAGCGGTATTTTAAATCTTGTGCCACATGCGAAGGTTGGTCATATCGGTATGTACCGTGATGAAGAAACCTTGCAACCGCACGAATACTATTGCAAGTTACCACCAGATATTGATGAAAGATTAATTGTTGTGGTTGACCCAATGCTTGCAACGGGCGGTTCGGCAATCGATGCTATAACACAAATTAAATCATACGGCGGTAAACACATAAAGTTCCTTTGCTTGATTGCGGCCCCTGAAGGCATTAAAGCCTTATCGGAAAAGCATCCGGATGTGGAAATCTACTGTGCTAATGTCGATGATGGATTAAACGAAATCGGTTATATAGTGCCGGGTCTCGGTGACGCGGGTGACCGTATATTCGGAACAAAATAAATTGTTAATTAAAAAGAGTGGTTTCGTAACGGAAACCACTCTTTTGTTTTTCAGAAGGCAGTTGACTTTTTATTAATAAAAAAATATAATATAAATGTAACTGCTTGAAAGGGGTGCGTATTATGATAAGGGCGGCAATTTTCGACCTGGACCATACCTTATTTGACCGATATGCAACTCTCCGAAACATTGTTATGAATACACCGGCAGATATGATGCCTTTTAATGAAGACATATCCCGAGAACTAATTGCAGATTATTTCGTCGACAATGACCGGCGTTACATACATTACGGATGGGATAAAATGTATGATGAGTTTTCTATTCAAGGAGCACTGAAAGATGGCGTCGAAAAGAAAGACTTTTTTGAGAAACACATTATACCTATATATATGCGAGAGGCTGTAAGCTTCCCTTTCACTATTCCCACACTTAAAAAAATACGTGATATGGGTATTAAAGTGGGACTTATCACAAACGGTATACACGAACTACAGTATAAAAAACTGGAAATGCTGGGTATTACCGATATGTTCGATGAAATTATTGTGAGCAGTGATTTCGGCGTTCATAAACCCGATGTTCGTATTTTTGAAGAAATGTCGAAAAGACTAAATATACCTCCCACCGATATGCTTTACATTGGTGACAACCCGATTAACGATATAGAACCGAGCCGCCGCGTAGGATATACTCCCGTATGGATTAAAACTACGGGGTGCTGGATTGATAAAAATATTGAATTGCCCGAATTTCAGTCGGATACAATAGAGTGTGTCCCTGATATTATCGAAAAATTAAATAATACGAAAGGATAAGAAATGAATATCACCTGGAAAAACTGTTTTAGAATAGCACTGACCGTATTTATATTATATCTATGTATATTTTATTGGGGCGGTGTATCAACCTTTTTGGGATCGCTTTTAGCTGCAACAACACCAATTATAATCGGTCTTTGTATAGCATATGTGCTCAATCTTGTTATGTCGTTTTATGAAAGTTTTTTTGAAAATCTCAGTAATAAAAATATACTTAAAAAGGGCAAACGCATTATTTGTGTAATAGCCGCCATCCTTTCCTTACTTGGATTAATTGCTTTACTGTTATATTTAATTTTACCCGAACTAATTTCTTGTATTACGTTTTTAATCCAGGAAATACCAAAACATATTCAAAGGTTACTTAAAACCGAATGGATTAGTGTTGTGGTGCCGGAAAATATATTGGCAGAACTTAAAAATATTGAATGGGCAAAGATATTCGGCAATGCCGCCGACTATCTGAGCAAAGGCCTTGGCGATGCCGCTACCATCGTTTTGAGCGCAGTAACAAGTATTTTCTCTGGCACTGTAACAACCTTTATCGGTATTTTCTTCTCTGTATATATTTTGGTTCAGAAAGAAAAGCTCTCTTGTCAATATAAGAAGATTACAGAAAATTATTTATCGCAGAAAATAAACCGTAAAATATCTCATTTCTTATCTGTCCTTAATAGTTGCTTTAAAAGGTATATTGTAGGACAGTGTACAGAAGCCATCATTCTTGGAATTCTCTGCACAATCGGTATGTTAATTTTCCGCTTCCCGTATGCCGCTATGATAGGTACTCTTATCGGTTTTACCGCACTTATTCCTATTGTCGGCGCATATATTGGTGCGGCTGTGGGGGCAATTATGATACTGACTGTATCTCCGATAAAGGCGCTCTTATTTATTGTATTTATAATCGTTCTACAGTTTATAGAAGGTAATTTTATATATCCGAAGGTCGTCGGAAGTTCTTTAGGTCTCCCTGCTCTTTGGGTACTTGTTGCAATCACCATCGGAGGCACACTCTTTGGAGTATTGGGTATGCTTTTAGGCGTACCGCTTGTAGCCACTATTTACACATTGATACGCGAAGATTTAAGCCGTCGCGAACAACTAAAACAAATAATAGAAGAATAAAAAATGCAGTCTTACGACTGCATTTTTTTATTAGTTATTTATACCGTGGTGGTTTTCAGGGACCGTATCATCTATAGCACAAAAACGATATCCGTTTTGTTTACCGTAATTTATAATACTTTGTAAAGATTGCGCCGTAGATTTTTTAGCATTTGAGTCATGCATCAATACTATATTGGAACGTCCCCTTGAAAGAGACCGCGTAACGTTGTTTGCAATCTGACTGGCAGTCAAAGGTCTGCTTTCGGCATCTTTGCTTGTTATATTCCAGTCGAAATATCTCCAACCTTCACGAGTAACACGATTGGTCAGTCGTGTCATGATTCCCTTGCTATAATTTCTGCTTACTGTATTTGAACTGCCACCCGGGAAACGCATAATGTTAGTATAGTATCCCGTATCGTTATATAGCTTATCACGAAGCTTATTTATGTTTTCCATAAATGCTTCATCACTCGCATAAATTTTTGCATAATTATGAGAATATCCGTGGATGCCTATGGTATGACCTTCATTTATCATTCTCTTTATTATCGGTAATTTGTCGCTACTGTAATCAATTATAAAAAATGTGGCCTTTACATCATTTGCCTTGAGTGTGTCAAGTATTTGTACCGTAACACTACTGCTTGGACCATCATCAAATGTTAAACAAATTCTATTAGCCGTCAGTTCATCCTTTGTACAAACTACAACTTTACGCGTTACAGAAGTTGTGTTACCTGCCGCATCTGCGACAGTATAGATTATATTATATGTACCACGCTCCGATGTGTTTACTGTATTTTGTACTGCTACATTTTTTGTGATATTACCATCTGCATCATCGATAGCGCTATACCCCGCTTCCGCATAATTCTCACCTAAAATAACATATACCGTTTTATATCCGCTTAAAGAAATTACAGGTTTTACTATGTCCTTAACTTCGATTTCGCGTTTATCGGTCACTATATTACCGGAAGAATCGGATACACTATAGGTTATTTCATATAACGAGTCACCGACACTTTTTTGTTCTGTCTTAACAAGGCTTGTTATGTCTCCGTCATAATTATCACTGGCGCTAAACCCTATTTCTTTATACATATCAATTTTGGATACTATAATGTGTTTATCGCCCTTGAGCGTAAGAGTCGGCCAGATATTATCTACCACCCTAACCTTGCGTACTGCCTTATAATCTCTGTAACAAAATTTCAATGAATATTCCACTTCATATTCACCGACTTTTGTTGTATCAACTGTCGAGCTTACAGTAACCTTGTCATTCAGACTTGTATATCCTGTATACGCATCAAAACCCTGGTCGGCATAAATACTGAAAAGATTTACTTTCATCTCACTATCACCCTTGATATTGAGATGTGTATCGAAAAATACAGTGAATGCCACTATGGCTACTGAAACACCCAAAAACGCTGATATTATGCTTATTATCAGCGTTTTTGTTTTTATCTTTTTCTTGATAAAGGCAACCACCAATGCTGCACACGCAAGTAATGCCACCGACAATAATATAATTCTGACAATCATATTAAATCTCCAATAAATTACTTATTCTATGGTTTTAACCGTAAATCCTTTGTCTTCAACTGCGCTTATAAAAACACTATTTGGAGTATCGTTTTCGGTTTCTACCACTGCACAGGCATTTTCCAAATCCACCGCAACGTTTTTTACGCCGCTTAAAGAGTTCAGGGTTTCTTCAACACTTTTTTTACAGTGATTGCATACCATACCCGAAATATAAAGTTTTTTAGTCATCTCGTCTTTCCCCTCTGATAAATTTTATATTCTTAAGCTTTAAAGCATTTGACACAACACAGATGGAACTAAGCGACATCGCCGCTGCTGCAAACATAGGCGTTAGAACAATTCCAAAACCCGATAAAACCCCCGCCGCAACAGGAATGCCAAGCGCATTATAGAAAAACGCCCAGAAGAGATTAATTTTGATGTTATTTATTACTTTACGGCTCAATATAACAGCCGAAAGCACATCCAATAAATCGTTTCTCATTAAAACAACGTCGGCAGACTCTATAGCTATATCGGTACCCGCGCCTATGGCAACACCTATATCGGCCGTATTTAGTGCCGGTGCATCGTTTATGCCGTCTCCTACCATTGCTACAATTTTACCTTTTTCTTTTAATTCCCGTACAAATTTTTCTTTATCCCCCGGTAAAGCTGAGGCTATAACATTATCTATCCCAACTTCTTTGGCGACTTTCTTGGCAATAAGCTCATTATCCCCCGTTACCATATATATGTCTATTCCAGTCTTTTTTAACTCGCTGATGGCAATAGCAGAAGTTGGTTTTACGGTATCGCTAACTGCTATAAAGCCTATAACCTTATTTTGTGTAAAAAATAGTATGGGGGTTTTGCCCGACACAGCAAGACTATGCAATAGTTCTTTATGCTCCGAAAAATCCACACCCGTATTTTGTGCAAATTTTTCATTACCGGAATAATAGGTTATGCCGTCTATGTCGCAACCAATCCCGAAACCCGAAAGGGTTTTTACGTTTTGTACGGGTAATTTTTCTGCATTCTCGCTGTCTGCAAAGCGGCAAACTGCCGCGGCTATGGGATGTTCCGATACGCTTTCAATACTTAAAGCAATTTTTATAAATTCTTTATAGTCTATAAATGCTTTAACAAAAGAAACCGACAGTTCACCTTTTGTTATAGTGCCTGTTTTATCGAGCACTAAAGCATCGGTCTTATGAAGATGCTCAATGCTTGGAGCGTTTTTGAATAATAGTGAGTTTTTTGCCGCTACTGCGGTACCCACCATAATAGCAACCGGCGTGGCAAGTCCTAACGCGCAAGGGCAGGAAATAACCAATACCGAAACTGCAAAGTTAATAGCCGAATCGGCACCAATTCCAAGTAACAACCAAACAATAAGCGTTAATATAGAAATACCCATAACTGTCGGTACAAATATACCGCTTATTTTATCGGCAAGACGTGCTATTGGCGGCTTTGTGGCGGCAGAATCTTCCACGAGTCTCACAATTTCTGCAAGAGTTGTGTCATCTCCCGTTTTTTCGGCGCGATATTCTATATATCCGCTCTTTATTATGGTACCCGAAATAACCCTGTGGCCGATTTCTTTTTGTATCGGCAGACTCTCACCCGTTACCATAGATTCATCGACACCGGCGTTACCGTAAACCACGGTTCCGTCCGCTACAAATGAGTCTCCCGCTTTACACACTACTATATCCCCCACCATTAATGTCTCGGCGGAGATTTCTATTGTTTCCTGTTCTTTTTTTACAGTGACAGTTTGAGCTACAAGATTTTTTAGTGAACTGATAGCATCGGTGGCACGTGTTTTAGATTTGCTTTCAAAAAACTTACCGAGTGTTATGAGCGTTAAAATCATAGCTGCCGATTCAAAATACAAATGCCCCGCCAAATCTTGCGAAAACAATAATATCAAATTATAGACACTGTAAATTTCCGACGCAGATGAACCGAGCGCAATCAGTGAATCCATATTAGGACTGCCTGTAAAAAGATTTTTAAAGCCAACAGTGAAATATTTATAGTTTACTGCAATAATCGGCAGAGTAAAAATAAACTGAAGTAATGCCGATATGTTTGCCTTTAAGGGTAAAGAATAACCAAACATATGCTGCATAGAAAGAACCATTAGCGGAACAAGAAATATAAAAGATAAGACTATACGGATTTTAAACTCCTTATGCTCATCCTTTTTTTCTTTTTGGACGGTATCTTTTACAAAAATCTCAGCAGTAAAACCTGCCTTTTGTACCGTTTTTATAATGTCTTCTGGAGTTATGTTCTTATTATCAAAATCTACAAGCATAGTACCCGCGAGTAAATTCACCTGAGCCGTTACACCGTCAATCTTATTTATTACGCGTTCAATTCTTGCACTACAAGCGGCGCATGACATACCGCCGACAGTAAACTTTAATCGCATATCTCACCTACGCAAAATTCTAATTGATTAGATATTATTTTAACCTTTACGGTTTTTCCGCAAAGATTTTCTTTACTTTTTAATTCAACCGGTGTGTAGTTTTCGGTGTAACCTAAATAGACATCGTCTTCATTTATCTCAAAAAGCACATGGGCGGTTTTACCTATTTGTGTATTATAAAAATCAAATTGAGATTTTTTCGTTGCTTCTATCATTTTACGGCTTCTTAATGACTTTTCTTTTTTGGTAACCTGATTCGGCAAATTAGCCGCAACCGTTCCTTCACGTCTTGAATATGCAAAAACGTGAGATAGTGCGAAACCTACCTTTTTTACAAAATCAATACTTTCGCAAAATTCTTGCTCGGTTTCCCCTGCAAAGCCGACCATAATGTCGGTAGTAATAGACGGATTATCGAAAATCTTTCTTATGCGACAAACCAAATCATAATAGAAAGCACTATCATATCTTCGGTTCATTCGTTTAAGTGTGGCATCACACCCTGACTGGAGTGACAGATGAAATTGCGGACAAAACTTAGGCTGGGCGGCGAAGCGATATAGCATCTCATCACTCATCAAGTCGGGTTCGAGTGAGCCGAGCCGCACTCTTTCTATTTTTTCTAACGAACATACCGCATCTACTACATCTGCTAAATCTTCGCCCGTATCTTTCCCGAATGAAGACAAATTTATGCCAACCAAAACTATTTCCCTATAACCGTTTTGTGCTAATAATTCGGCTTCCTTTTTTATATCATCACATTTTTTAGAGCGTATAAATCCACGTGCTTTAGGAATTATGCAATAGGTACAAAATCGGTCGCAACCGTCTTCGATTTTAACAAAGGCACGTGTTCTGCCTTCAAATTCTGTTATGCCAGGTGTCGTAAACTCTTCTTCTACCGTATGGTTTCCGACGCACACAATTCTATTACCGGTCCGTAAAAACTCTTCAATAAGGTACGGGATTTCTTCGGGAGAAGTATTGCCGGTTACAATGTCTGCTTCCATTAAACCCTCTGCTTGTATGGGGAAAGCCTGTGGCATACACCCGCAAAGTACCAAAACACAGTTAGGAAATTTCTGTCTGTAACGGTGAAGCATCTGCCGTGTTTTGCGGTCACTCTCGGCCGTTACCGTACAGGAATTAATTATAAAAACATCGGGCACGACAAAATCGGGCACTATAACGTGCCCTGCTTTTTTCAAACACTCTGCAATACTCTGTGTTTCATATTGATTAACCTTGCAACCCAATGTATAAAACGAAATCTTCATAATTCATCTCCTATAATATTATAGTCTTTTTTTCTATTTTTTTCAACAATATTTTCTTTTTGCAAATGTACTGTTTTTAGGACAATTAAAATATTATAATTAATTTGTAAAAAGTAGTTGACAAATCACTCTTTGTCGATTATAATAAAAATACAGAAAACGAACAAATGTTCGGGAGGTAAAATTATGAGTACTTTACACCTTTTTCAGACAGTTTTAGAGATAGTAGCAGTAGGCTTTATTATATGGGGGTATTTTAATCAAGACAAATTGGTTTCCTTCGAAAACAAGATAAAGTCCCATATAAAGCGACGCAGATTAAAGGTTAAAACAGCCGATAGCTCCTTTAACCGCCACTGTGCATAAAATAAATTTCTTTCCAACTTTAGTTTTTTCCGCCGCGGATTTTAAAAATCCGCGGCGTAAAAAATTTATATTTCTTTTTTTATAATTTTGGGGTAAAATAATTAAAAATACTTTTTAAGGAGTTAATATGAAAATAGCATTTTTTGATACCAAACAATATGATAAAGATTCTTTTGAAAAATATAAAACCGATGATATGGTATTCAAGTATTTTGAGACAAAACTTAATCCCGATACCGTATCGCTCGCTCAAGGTTATGACGGTGTTTGCGTATTTGTCAATGATACTGTATCGAGCGAAGTTATTGATAAATTATGCGAATATAAGGTTAAGTTTATCGCTCTGAGATGCGCCGGTTACAATAACGTAAATCTTAAACACGCCCACGGAAAAATCCACGTTTTCCACGTACCCGCCTACTCCCCTTATGCTGTTGCCGAACACACTATGGCGATGCTGCTGACTTCGGTGCGCCGCACACATAAGTCCTACATTCGCACAAAGGATTTTAACTTTTCGCTAAACGGCCTTACAGGTTTTGATTTGCACGGTAAAACCGTTGGTATTATAGGTACGGGTAAGATAGGAAAAATTTTCATTGATATATGCCGCGGCTTTGGGATGAACGTTATTGCATATGATAAATTTCCTGATAACACGTCCAATATAAAATATGTATCTATTGATGAAATTTATGAAAAAAGTGATATTATTTCTCTACACTGTCCCCTTACGCGCGACACCCACCATATAATCAATAAAAACGCCGTTGAAAAATGTAAAAAAGGTGTTATAATTTTAAATACATCACGTGGAGCTTTAATCGATACCGAAGCATTGCTTGAAGGAATTAAATCGCGTAAAATCGGCGCGGCGTGTCTCGATGTTTACGAAGAAGAATCCGACTTTTTCTTTGAAGATTATTCCGGACACATAGTTGATGACGACAATCTTGCCCGACTTATATCTATGCCAAATGTTCTTGTAACTTCTCACCAGGCGTTTTTAACCGAAGAAGCTCTAAACAACATTGCCGAAACGACTATTAAAAACATTACCGATTTTCTGAAAAACGGCGAAAGCGAAAACGAACTTTGCCAAAAAGTAGATAAGGTAGTAACCTGTAAAAAGTGTTTTTAAAGGAGAATATTCTCAATGAAAATCGATCCTACAGCCCTTTTTAAAATTGAATACGGACTTTATGTAGTCACCTGCAAGGGTGAAGAACTTGATAACGGGCTTATACTAAACTCGGTTATGCAGGTAACTGCCGAGCCACTTCAGGTTGCCGTTACCATAAATAAATCAAACTTCTCGCACGATATCATTAAAAATAGCGGTGTTATGACGCTCAACTGTCTCGATGAAACGGCACCCTTTTCGCTATTTCAAAACTTTGGTATGAAAAGCGGTAAAGATAATTATAAGTTTATAGGTGTAAAAGCCGACAGAGCAGAAAACGGACTTTTATATCTTACCGAATATAGCAACTCTTTTATTTCTCTGAAGGTAGAAAATTATACCGACCTTGGAACACACGGAATGTTTATATGCACGGTTACCGAAACCAAAATACTGAACGAACAACCTACAATGACATACAGTTTTTATCATAAAAATGTAAAGCCAAAAAAGGCGGCTTCAAAAAAGGGGTATGTTTGTAAAATATGCGGTTATGTGTACGAAGGCGAACCGTTGCCTGAAGATTTTATATGCCCGTTATGCAAACACCCTGCCAGTGATTTTGAGAAAATAGTATAAAAAAACAAGGTGTCGTAAGACACCTTGTTTTTTTATTTTCTTTCTACGCCGATTGTAAGTTTTTCGCCGTTGATATCCCACTCTTTTACGTAACCCGTAGGTTCTGTAGCGGTAAGACTGTCGGCCAATGTATCGCCTACAATTCCTTCTTTATACTTAACTGCGGTGACCACTGCGTTTTCTTCACCCGCAACAGTAATGTTAATGTGATCCATAACATTAAATCCGGCTTCCTTACGCATTGTCTGTACCTTTGATACAACTTCTCTTACAAAACCTTCTGCTATGAGTTCTTCGGTAAGTACAGTATCAATAGCAACCGTAATGCCGCGGTCGGTAAGTGCGAAGAATCCTTCTTTTTGTTCAGATTCAACAAGCAGGTCTTCTGTTTCAAGTTCTACTTTACCGGTCGGTAAGTCAAGTACGAGTTTGCCGTTTGCATCGAGTTCAGCTTTAGCGGCATTGCCATCAAGTTCTGAGAGCGCAGTTCTGATTTCGTTTAACTGTTTTCCGTACTTCGGACCAACAGTCTTTAATTGCGGCTTAAACTTGTAAGATACAAAATCATCAACATTATCTGTAAAGCTTACATTTTTAATATTAAGCTCATCCTTTATAATATCGAGATAAATCTCATCAAGACTGCCATCGAGTTTGACATACATCGTTCCAAGCGGCTGACGGTTTTTGCGATTTGAACCATTTCTTGCAGCACGACCCAAAACAACAATTTCCAGAACTTTATCCATATTTTCTTCAAGAGAAGTATTAATTCTTGAAGTATCAACTGTCGGGAAGTCACAAAGATGTACGCTTACAGGAGCGGCTTTGTCTACATTGCAAACCAGGTTACGGTAGATATTTTCACTCATAAACGGTACCATCGGTGCCGCAGCTTTTGCAGTAACAACTAAGGCTGTATAGAGTGTCATATAAGCCGCAATCTTATCTTCTGTCAAATCTTGTACCCAGTAGCGTTCTCTACCGCGGCGAACATACCAGTTACTCATTTCATCGGTAAATTCCTGCAAAGCTTTTGCCGCTTCGGGTATACGGTAATTTGCAAGATTTTCATCAACCTTGACAACTGTAGAATTTAGTCTTGACAACAACCATTTATCCATAACTGTAAGTTTGCAGTCGGCAAGGTTATACTTTGTCGGGTCGAACTTATCAATTTCGGCATAAAGCACATAGAAAGCATATGTGTTCCAGAGTGTACCCATAAACTTGCGTTGTCCTTCGGTTACTGCTTTCGCGTGGAAACGGTTGGGCAACCAAGGAGCAGAATTGGTATAGAAATACCAACGTATTGCATCGGCACCGTGTGTTTCAAGTGCATCAAACGGGTCAACCGCGTTGCCCTTAGATTTACTCATCTTCTGTCCGTTTTCATCCTGAACGTGACCTAAGACAATTACGTTCTTATATGGTGCTTTGTTGAAAATAAGGGTTGAAATAGCAAGTAGTGAATAGAACCAACCGCGAGTCTGGTCAACTGCCTCAGAAATAAAGTCGGCAGGGAACTGACTTTCAAACAATTCTTTATTTTCAAAGGGATAATGGTGTTGTGCAAACGGCATAGCGCCCGAGTCAAACCAACAGTCGATAACTTCGGGTACGCGATGCATCTCGCCACCGCACTTCTCACACTTGATAGTAACCGCATCAATAAACGGGCGGTGAAGTTCAATTTCATCAGGACAGTTATTCGACAATTCTTTAAGTTCGGCTATGCTACCGATAGAGTGTAAATGTCCACACTCGCACTGCCAGATGTTAAGCGGTGTACCCCAATATCTGTTTCGGGAAATACCCCAGTCCTGAACATTCTCAAGCCAGTCACCGAATCTGCCCTTACCGATACTTTCGGGTATCCAATTAACTGTGTTATTGTTTCTGATAAGGTCATCCTTAACAGCAGTCATTTTAATGAACCAGGATTCTCTCGCGTAATAAATAAGCGGAGTATCACAACGCCAACAGAAAGGATAATCGTGCTCAAACTTAGGAGCCGAGAAGAGCAACCCCTTTTTATCAAGGTCAACAAGAATTAACGGGTCTGCATCTTTGACAAATGTACCCGCATAATCGGTATCCTCTGTCATTTCGCCCTTACCATCTACGAGTTGAACAAACGGCAAATCATATTTTCTGCCAACCTGGGCATCATCTTCACCAAATGCAGGAGCTATATGAACGATACCTGTACCGTCACTCATTGTAACGTAATTATCCATTGTTACAAAGTGTCCCTTTTTGCCCTGCTTTGCGGCAACCTTGGCAGCGCAGTCAAAAAGCGGTTCGTATTCTCTATACTCAAGGTCACTACCCTTATAGGTTTCAAGGATTTCGTAAGCAGGAGCATCTTCCGTCTTTAAATCACCAAGCACTTTTTCAAGCAGTGCTTCTGCCATATAATAGGTATAGCCATCTGCCGCCTTTACCTTGCAGTATGTTTCGTTAGGATTAACGCAAAGCGCAACGTTAGAAGGCAAAGTCCAAGGTGTAGTTGTCCAAGCAAGGAAGTAAGCATCTTCACCTACAGCCTTAAAGCGAACAACGGCACTGCGTTCCTTTACATTCTTATATCCCTGTGCTACTTCGTGAGACGACAGCGGTGTTCCGCAACGCGGACAGTAAGGCACAATTTTAAAGCCTTTATAAAGGAGTTTCTTTTCAAAAATCTGTTTAAGTGCCCACCACTCAGACTCTATAAAATCGTTATGGTATGTTACGTACGGGTTGTCCATATCAGCCCAGAAACCTACAGTATGCGAAAAATCTTCCCACATACCCTTGTATTTCCAAACGCTTTCTTTACAATGGTCGATAAACGGTTCTAATCCGTACTGTTCAATCTGTTCTTTACCGTCAAGTCCTAAAAGTTTTTCAACCTCAAGTTCAACCGGTAAACCGTGGGTATCCCATCCCGCTTTGCGCGGAACCATACAACCCTTCATTGTGCGGTAACGCGGAATCATATCCTTGATAACGCGGGTAAGTACGTGACCTATATGCGGTTTGCCGTTAGCGGTCGGTGGTCCGTCATAAAATACGTAGGGCTCACCATCCTTACGGTCTTCGATACTCTTTTCGAAAATTTTGTTATCAACCCAAAATTTTCCTATCTTTTTTTCTTCTTCTACAAAGTTTACATTAGGTGAAATACTGTTATACATTAAGTAACCTCCTAAAAAAATAAGAACTCCCGTCCATAACAGGACGAAAGCCCACTTTCGTTAACCACCTATTACGGCAGACTGACATCTGCGGTTCTTTTAACGGTGAACGGCCGATACGCGCCTACTACTATTTCAGCGGATAACTCAGGAGTGATTTTCATACAGGGCGCCTACATCGGTCTTACACCATCACCGACTCGCTAAAATATCGGTACCTGACTACTCTCTCCATCAAAGTCTCTATATATTAATCCTAATAGATTTTAACACACTTTAATAATAATTGCAACTAAAATTTAATAAGACAATCTTTTTATATCATATATTTGTTATTATGGGAGTGATTATTTTGTTTTGGGACTTAATTTGCAAAATCGCATCGCATATTCTATATATGGCACTTCACGTAGCGCCTACAAGTTCCTTCCCGCCGCCACTAAAACGCGCCGAAGAAACCGAACTTATTTTGAAAATGTCTCAAGGTGATAAACCAGCAAAAGACAAACTGATTGAACACAATCTACGTCTTGTCGCGCATATAGTAAAGAAATACAGCGGCAGTAGCGGAGACTCAGAAGACTTAATTTCAATCGGCACAATCGGTCTTATTAAGGGTATATCAACCTTCAAGCCCGATAAAAGCATCCGACTCGCCACCTATGCCGCGCGCTGTATTGAAAACGAAATTCTGATGCATTTCAGAAATCTGAAAAAATCAGCGGGAGATGTTTATATTTCCGACCCTATTGATACCGATAAAGATGGCAACACATTAACACTTATCGACATAATTGCCGATGACATAGATATTACCGAAGAAATAGACAAAAAACTAAAACTTCAAAAGCTTAAGCTCATCATAAATGATGCTCTTGATAACCGCGAAAAGACGGTTCTTTGCTACAGATACGGACTTGGCGGTTGCAAGGAACTTACACAACACGAAATAGCTAAAAAGCTTGGTATATCCCGTTCCTATGTATCAAGAATAGAAAAGGCGGCATTTATAAAATTACGCCAACTTTTTTAGAAAAAACTTGCTTTTTTAAAAATAGTATGTTAATATAATTTTTAGTATAAATGCAGTGATGAAGAAAAGTAGATTTATTGCTATCATCCAGAGAGAATACACCGTGGCTGAAAGTGTGTTTATGAAAAGCTTTTTATCGAAGTTCCCTTCTGAGCAGTGGTGCCGAATTGACAGTAAGCGCCAACGGTTGACTCCGTTATGTGTCAAAAGAGTGTTTGCTCTTAGAGTAAAAATGTGGGTGGTACCACGGAGTTTGTATTTTTTGACTTCGTCCCTGTATATCGGGGACGGAGTTTATTTTTTTTGGAGGAAAAGTAATGAAAGAAACGCTATCTAAAATAAAACTTGCCGCTAAAGAAGAAGTGGCAAAGAGCACTACTTTGGCGGAAATCGAAGAAATCAGAATCAAATACTTAGGTAAAAAAGGTGAACTGACCGCGCTTTTAAAACAGATGGGTTCACTCTCTCCGGAAGAGCGTCCGGTTGTCGGACAACTTGTTAATGAAGCAAAAGCGGAGGTTGATGAGCTCATAGCCGTTCGCAGTGAAGAATTAAAAAAAGCCGCCACCGAACAAAAATTAAAGGAAGAAACCATCGATATTACAATGCCCGCTAAAAAAGGCACCGTTGGACATCTTCATCCTTTAAATTCCGTGCTTAATAATATGATTGATATTTTTCAGTCGATGGGATTCGATGTTGTGGATGGTCCCGAAGTTGAAACCGAGCACTACTGTTTTGAAGCGCTCAACGTTCCTGCTGACCACCCTGCCCGTGATATGCAAGATACATTCTATTTAACGGAAAATTTTCTGCTCAGAACACAGACTTCTGCGGCCCAGATTCGAGTTATGGAAAACCGCAAACCACCCATTCGTATTATTTGCCCGGGCAGAGTTTTCAGGGCAGATGAAGTTGACGCCACCCATTCACCCGTTTTCCACCAGATTGAAGGTCTTGTTGTAGACAAGGGTGTTACAATGTGCGACCTTAAAGGTGTTCTTGAACAGTTTGCAAGAGAAATTTACGGCAAAGATACTGCCGTTAAGTTCCGCCCATCCTTCTTCCCGTTTACCGAACCGAGCGTTGAAGTTGATGTTACCTGTTCCGAATGCGGCGGTAAAGGTTGCCGCGTTTGTAAGGGCAGCGGTTGGATAGAAATTCTCGGTGCGGGTATGGTACACCCAAACGTTCTTCGCAACTGCGGTATTGATCCCGAAGAATATTCCGGCTTTGCCTTCGGTATCGGTCTCGACCGACTTACCACCACAAGCCATAAGATAAGTGATATTCGCTTACTGTTTGAAAACGACAAGCGTTTCTTGGAACAGTTTTAAGGAGGTAACAATATGAAAATTTCACTTAACCACTTAAAAAATTATGTAGAGATAAATGTACCCGTAGAAGAACTTTGTGAAAAGATGATTTTGGCGGGATTTGAAATAGAATCTATCGAAAATATGGGAGATAAAATCCGCAACGTTGTTGTCGGTGAAATCACCGAGATTACTCCCCACGAAAACAGTGACCATTTACAGATTTGCCAAATTAATATAGGAAACGGCAACTCCGTTCAGATAGTAACCGGTGCACAAAATATAAGCGTTGGTGACAAGGTCCCCGCCGCTTTGCACGACTCGGCATTACCTAACGGTATGAATATAAAATCCGGTAAACTCCGCGGTGTAGATTCTTTTGGTATGCTTTGTTCTGGTGAAGAGCTTTGCCTTACTGAAGAAGACTATAAGGGTGCGAGTGTACACGGTATATTAATACTTGACTCTTCCCTTGCGGCCGGTACCGATATGCGCGATGTATTGGGTCTTAACGATTATATTATTGATTTTAAAATCACCGCCAACCGCCCTGACTGTAACTGCTTTTTAGGTGTTGCAAAGGAAATTTCAGTTGTGCTCGGCACAAAATATAACCCGCCCGTTCCGAACTACAAAACTATAGGTGGAGACATTAATGACTATATAAAAATCGATGTAGAAAACTACGATTTATGTCCGAGATACATTGGTCGTGTGGTTAAAAACCTTCGTATAAAAGAGTCTCCCGACTGGATGAAAAAAGCAATTTCGGCATCGGGTATGCGCCCCATTAACAACATTGTTGACATTACAAACTTTGTAATGCTCGAAACAGGCCAACCTATGCACGCTTTCAACTATAATGAACTTCGCGGAAAACACGTGATAGTTAGAAACGCTAAAGAAAATGAAAAGATTACCACACTTGACGGTAAAGAGTATAATCTCAATCCCGATATGCTTGTAATTGCCGATGGCGAAGTACCTTCTTGCCTTGCAGGTATTATGGGTGGACTTGAAAGCGAAATTACCGATACAACAACCGATTTGTTTTTAGAGTGTGCTAAGTTCCGCCGTGATAATGTGCGCCACACCGGTCGTGCTCTCGGCGTTCATACCGAATCAAGCGGCCGCTTCGAAAAAGGCGTTGATATAATTAACACTCGTTTTGCTATGGAACGTGCTTTACAGCTTATAGATGAGCTTGATGCGGGTGATATCATTGATGGCGAAATCGATAAGAATATCGGTCTGCCAAAAGAACGTATAGTAAAGGTAAAAACTTCCAGTATTTTAGAACTCGTCGGCGTAGATGTACCCGAAGATAAAATTCTCTCTATCCTTAACAGTTTAGACCTTAATGCCGTAATTGAAGGCGATACACTCACCTGCCGCATACCATCCATCCGAGATGATATCGAAGGCAGAGCAGATTTGGCTGAGGAAATTATGAGAATCTATGGTTATGACCATATTGTCGGCACAAATATGCGCGGTGAAGTTATGCGCGGTAAAAAGTTGCCCGAAAGAATCAAAACCGATGCTTTAAAATCTCTTTTATGTTCTTATGGCGCTAATGAAATTACCACTTATTCATTTGTTGCTTCGCGCGCAGTTGATTTATTGGATTTGTCAGTCGATGATACCCGCCGCAACCAGATTAAACTCATTAACCCATTAGGCGATGAATATTCTGTAATGCGTACACAGCTTACAACAAGTATGCTTTCTGTGCTTTCCACCAACATAAACAGGAAAATAACTAGCGGCAGATTTTTCGAAGTCAGCAAACGCTTTATTGCAAAACAGTTACCTATTACCGAACAACCTGATGAATTACCGACATTATCTATCGGTGTATACGGAAAAGATGAAGATTTCTTTACCCTTAAGGGAATTGTTGATGACATTCTGGTTCTTTTCGGCGCACACAGCGATTACCGCAGAAGTAATGAAAACTATCTGCATCCCGGCCGCCAGGCAGAAGTACTTGCCAACAACAAAGTTGTAGGTACATTTGGCGAACTTCACCCTGCAGTTGCAGAAAAGTTTGATATCGATACAAGAGTTTATGTTGCCGAAATTAAAATTGATGAACTGTTCCAGATAAACAAACGCAAAACCGTATACAAGCCATTACCTAAATTCCCTGCCGTTGAACGTGACTTTGCTATGCTTTGCGACATTGATTTGGAAATCGGTACGCTCGAAAAAGCTATTATTTCGGGTGCCTCAAGGCTTTGCGAAAAAGTAGAACTTTTCGATGTGTACTCAGGTGCTCAGATTCCGGAAGGCAAAAAGAGTGTCGCTTTCAGTGTATGGCTCCGTAGCAACGAAGGCACATTAACCGATGAAGAAATTGAAAATGTGACAAATCGCATTATCAAGAAACTCGAAAGTGTAGGCGCGGCGCTGCGTTCATAAAAAATTACTTGTATTTTATGAAATTCTGTTATAAAATATAAATATGTAGAAAAAATTATAAAGAGGGTGTTATTTATGAATGATAAGACAATGACTTTTTCGCTCGGCAATGAACAGGAGCTTGAAATAAAACGCATTTTGTTTACTGTCTATGACGCTTTAAAGGAAAAGGGCTATAACCCCATAAACCAGATAGTTGGTTATATTTTATCCGAAGACCCAACTTACATTACAACCCATAATAATGCCCGAAGCCTTATAAGGCGGGTTGACAGAGATACCCTTTTACAGACACTTGTAAAATATTATCTCTCAAATTAATATTAAAATGTAAAAGCGCTACCACACAGAGTGTGGTAGCGCTGCTTATTAATGACATATTTCTAAAATCAAATATATTATCGGTTGGTGCAACATATATATGATGAGCGAATTTTTGCCTATAACGTTCAATGGCGCTATACTGCCAATACGAGAAAGTTTCTCATCAATATCATACTTTTTAAAAATCTGATATACAAAATATCCCGTGATAAAAAGAAAGCCCCACGGGATTATAGAAAAATAATCGGCCGAAGAAAAATTACGGGGCGGAAAACCGATATATGCCGACAGATAATTTGCATATAATTCTTCCGGCATACGCAATATGTTAATACCCTCAAATCCCAAAAATCCATCATTAATATTTCTGGTAATAAAAAATAAAATCGTGCTTAAAATACCGCCTATAATGTGCGGTATTTTTTTAAGCAGTTTTTCAAGCGGTATCATAATAAGCATCATACTTCCAAGCATCGTTAAAACGCTAAAAACTATTTTGTTCGATGGCATAAAAATATATGTAACTACCGAAACGATGAGCCCCGCTAAAAACACCGTGAAGCCGCGTTTTAGCTTGTTTTTACCCAAGCTCCAACAAAACCCCGATAATAGTATAAAGGTCCAGCAGATGCTTTGTTGCCAGATATAGCCTGTCCTTCCCTTATAAAAGCCGAAATCATAGCCATAAATATAAACTAAATCCCACATTAAGTGATAAACAACCATACTTATGACTGTTATTGCGCGTACCGTATCAATAAGCGGTATGCGGTTTTTCTTTGTCTCCATTTTTCTATTATAAAAGGCAGCTATATGCTGCCCTTTATTCTCCCATAAAAATAAATCTTTTTACTTTTTTGCCATCTTGTTCTACCGTTTCATTCCACATAGATGCCGGGCGGACCCACAAAGCTTTTTCACCATACATAGCTCGGTACACGACCATATTTTCAAGTGTCTCGCTATGACGCGCAACACCGATAACTTCGTACTCTTTACCCTTAAAATGACGGTAACGACCTAATTTTATTTCTTCCATTACTTTGCAAACTCTTTCATTGTAAGATATGCCATATAAATATCATATTTAGCGGTTGTTTCAAAAGGTGCATGCATTGATAATACGGGAACACCCAAGTCCACAACATCTATACCGAGATTTGCAATATACTGAGCAACAGTACCGCCGCCGCCCATATCGACTTTGCCAAGCTCACCGGTCTGCCATACAATATTTGCATTATCGAGCATAGCGCGGATTTCACCCATAAATTCCGCCGATGCATCCGATGTGCCACTTTTACCGCGAGCACCTGTATACTTGGTGATTACAACACCGTAATTGAGATATGCGGCATTTCTGCGTTCCATAACATCCTGGAATGTGGGGTCGGTTGCGGCGTTTACATCGGCCGACAAGCATTTTGAATTTCTCACCGCAGTACTTGGTGATACATTCTGCATTTCGGCTATATCGTAAATTATATACTTAAGGAATGAGGACTCAAGTCCTGTGTTGCCCATAGAACCGATTTCTTCCTTATCGGCAAGAATCGTTACGAGTGTTTTTTGCGGATTTTTAGTATCAAATGCCGCCATAACAGCAGGATATGCGCAAACCCGGTCATCCTGTCCGTATGCGCCAATCATAGAACGGTCAAGTCCTATATCACAGGCCTTGACAGATGGCACACATTCAAGCTCAGCCGAAACAAAATCTGCTTCGGTGATACCGTATTTCTCATTCAATATTTTAAGAATATTTAGTTTTACAAGTTCGCTTCCCTTATCATCTCTGAAGGGATGACTGCCGATGAGCACATTGAGTTCTTCACCCTTTATGCCTTCATCAAGTGTGCGCTTTGACTGTTCTTTTGCCAAATGCGGCAGTAAATCATTAACAACAAATTTAGGGTCGCATTCATCTTCACCGATATTTACATTGACCTTAGTGCCATCGCGCTTTACAATAACGCCTATAAGCGATAACGGCACTGCGGTCCACTGGTACTTTCTTATTCCGCCGTAATAATGGGTTTTTAAAAGAGCTAATTCAATATCTTCATAAAGCGGATTGGGTTTTAAGTCAAGACGCGGTGAATCTATATGCGCCGCAGTAATTTTAACTCCCTTATCAGCAGTCTCACTACCTACACATACAAGCGCCAAAGCCTTGCCGCGATTGTTGACAAAATAGCGGTCACCAGCTTTATATTTATTACCCGGCACATATTCTTCAAAACCAAATTTTAGTGCCATACTTATGGTGGTATCAACCGCCAAACGTTCGGTTTTAGCATTATCAAGGAATTTTTTGTAACCTGCGCAAAATTCATCTGCCGCCGATAAAACGGTATCATCGCTTACGAGTCTGCCGTTCTGTTTTTTTACAAAAAGTTCTTCTTTTAACATTTCTACCTTTGTCTTTTCAGCCATTTTAAATACTCCTTTTAGAAATATTTTTTAACAGTTGTGTGAAATTATTTATAAATTCGGTTTTTTCACCATTGTTTTCGATTACATAATCGCATTTTTCTTTATAAAAGCTATTGCTTTTACCTGCATTTATACGGTTTTGAGCTTGTTCGGCGGTAAGAAAATCGCGATTTACTATACGGGTAAATCTTATCGACTCATCGGCTACAACACCCACCGTAATATCGCACATTTTATCAGCGCCGCTTTCAAATAAGGTTGGAGCATCAAGCAATACATAATCCTTATCGCTTAAATTTATTAAACTTTCTATTTCTTCTACTATAAATGGGAGTACGGTTTTGTTTAAAAGCTCGGTACTTTCATTATTAAGAAAAGCCTTTGCAGCTAATTTTTTTCTGTCAATAGTATTGTTTGTTGATAAAATATCACTGCCAAAGGTAAGGCAAAGCCTTTCTTTTACCACATCTTTGTTCATAACACGGTGAGCGGTTTTATCGCAATCTATTACGTAAAAGCCTAGCTCTGCCGCAATAGCGGCAGCATCACTTTTACCCGCACCTGTTTGCCCTGTTAGTCCTAAAACAAATTTCATAGTACTATCACCTTAAATGCCGCGGCTCTTATAAGCCTGTTATAAACGGCAAGTCCTACACCGTTTTTACCCGGTGCGTGTATGTATGCCTTTTGAAAACCTTGTTTATCGATATCTCTGAGAACGGCAAACACATTCTGCGCTAAAGTCAGTTCATCATCCTTGCTGCCGTAAACAATAGACGGTATCTTAATATCTGTATCTTCACTAAAGATTACTGCCACAGCATCTGTTTGCTCTTTTACAAATTCTGCAAACTCACTGGCACTGCCCTCAACCAAAAATACTTCGGCTTTGGGTGCATAATGTTTATATTTCATACCGGGGGATGCTGCTTGTGCGCCACTTTCCAATTCATTTAATACTGCGCTATCAATATGCACCTTGCCCATCGCATTTTCAAGTTGTTCGTGAGTTACAGCGCCCGGTCTTAAAAGGCGCGGCGTATCACCAACAAGCGATATTACGGTAGACTCAACACCAATGGTGCAGTCGTGGGACTTTACCACGGCATCAATTTTACCTGACAAATCTTCTATAACGTGTTGGGCTGTGGTAGGACTGGGCTTTCCCGAAATATTGGCAGAAGGTGCCGCTATAGGCAAATGTGACACCGATATTATTTCTCGCGCAATTTCATCCGACGGCATTCTTACCGCCACAGTACTCATACCGCGACTTACATTCTCACAAATGCCTTGTCCTTTTTTGAGCACCATAGTCAAAGGTCCCGGCCAAAAAAGCTCCGCTAATCGATATGCTACGTCAGGGATATCAACCGCTACATCTTCCAACATATCCATATTGGCAATATGAACAATAAGCGGATTATCCTGCGGTCTGCCCTTGGCTTCAAACACCTTATCAATCGCCGCATTATCCCGAGCAGATGCCGCAAGTCCATAAACCGTCTCGGTAGGTATTGCGACAACTCCGCCACTTTTTAAAATTTGTGAAACACGTACAATTTCTTCTTTCTGAGTTGTACTGTTTATTTCAATAATTTCTGTTATCATTACTACTGTTCATCCGCCTTTAACATTTCGGCACGATAGTGGGTTATAAGCGACTCGATAATTTCATCAATATCTCCGTTTAAAATCTGTTCGATTTTATAAAGCGTGAGCCCGATACGGTGGTCGGTAACACGGCCTTGCGGATAGTTGTAAGTTCTTATCCTTTCGCTTCTATCCCCCGTGCCTACCTGTGACTTACGGTCAGAAGCAATAGCATCATTCTGCTGTTGCATCATCATTTCATAAAGGCGTGAACGCAAAACTTTCATAGCCTTATCCTTGTTCTTGTGCTGACTTCTTTCATCCTGACACTCTACAACAAGGCCTGTCGGTAAATGGGTTATACGGATAGCCGATTCGGTCTTATTGACGTGCTGACCGCCGGCGCCACCTGCTCTATAGGTATCAATCTGTAAATCACTGGGATTGATTTCAACCTCGACATCTTCAGCTTCGGGAAGTACCGCAACCGTAACGGTTGAAGTATGAATTCTGCCTTGGGTTTCAGTTTCAGGCACACGCTGTACGCGATGAACACCGCTTTCATACTTAAGTCTTGAATAAGCGCCTTCTCCCTCTATCATAAAGCTGACTTCCTTATAACCGCCAAGCTCTGTTTCATTAGCGCTTACAATCTCGGTCTTCCAACGTCTTGCTTCTGCATACATAGAATACATACGCATAAGGCTACCGGCAAAGAGTGCCGCTTCTTCTCCACCTGCACCCCCACGGATTTCAACGATAACGTTTTTATCATCATTAGGGTCACGCGGCAGAAGAAGTATTTTAAGCTCTTCTGATGTTTCCTCTATTTTTTGTTTTGCACTTTCCAGTTCTTCTTCTACAAGTTCCTTGAAATCTTTATCCAAACCGCCCGCATCAAGAAGTTCCCTGGCTTCCGATTCACTTTTCTTTGCCGCAGAATATTCACGGTACTTTTCAACTATCGGAGACAACTGCTTATGTTCCTTCATAAGTTTCTTGAAAAGTTCATTATCAGATACCGTTTCGGGTTTTGTGAGTTCCACCCCTATTTCTTCAAATCTCTCTTCAACCGATTTTAATTTATCAAACATTATTAATGTTCTTCCTTTCGTTCTATCTGCTTTATATGTTTTTCACACTTACTGCGCGGAAGCATAACTTCGTGTCCGCATCCGACACATTTGATTTTAAAATCCATACCAATGCGCAGTACAGTAAAACGGTTTGCTCCGCACGGGTGCTGTTTTTTCATTATTAAAATGTCGCCTAACCTTACGTCCAAAACAAACTCTCCTATAAATATATTCTTTAATATTATACTCTATTTTACCTTTAAAGGCAATATTTTCTTGATAAAGATATAAATTAATGGTAAAATCATATATATAAATATTTATGGGGTGAAACACGTGTCGGACAAGCTACGAATTTTGCATACTGCAGACCTGCATTTAGGGGCAGAATTTTCTTCTTTGCCGGGGGACAAAAGAAATATCCGCCAGGCAGAACTTATTATAACTTGTGAAAATATTTTTAAAATCTGCAG
Source organism: Acutalibacteraceae bacterium (assembly GCA_045613385.1). Classification (GTDB taxonomy): domain Bacteria; phylum Bacillota; class Clostridia; order Oscillospirales; family Acutalibacteraceae; genus SIG565. The sequence goes on from JAZLAW010000023.1 coordinate 55,659, forward strand.
GGATAATAAAATCGATTTATTACTCCTTGCGGGAGATGTTTTCGAAAACAACTCGGTAAGTGAAAAGGTTATCGAAGCTTTTTTGGCCGCATGTCAAAAAGCGCCTGATACCACCGTCATATTTGCCGCCGGTAACCACGACCCCATCACCTGTGACTCACCATTTTTAAAATATAAGTTACCGCAAAACCTTATAGTTTTAGGCGATAACGACCAATGTGTACCGTTGGCAGAAAAAGGTGTACGTATATACGGAAAATCTTTCAGCAGCGTGTATATGTCGGGTGAAAGCCGTTTCTCACTAACCCCGGAAGATGATGAACTTATCAATATTTTAGTGCTTCACGGAGATATGGGTGCGGACCTATCGGGAGTTTACAATCCCATCTCGTTAGATTTTATAGCTGATAGCAAAATGGATTATATAGCTCTTGGCCACGTACACGAATTCTCTGGTATCAAAAAAGCAGGAAATGTCTGCTATGCTTATCCGGGCACTCCCGAACCACACGGTTTTGATGAAACCGGACCAAAAGGTGTAATTTGCGGTGAAATCAGTAAGCACAACTGCCTTCTGTCATTTGTAGAAACCGCAACCCGAAAGTATCTTGAAGAAAAAGTGGATATTACAGGACTTTATACATCCGCTGAAATTGCCGACAGTATTTTATCTGTCCTTAAAGAAAGAAACCCTAAAAATTACGAAAAAAATCTCTATAAGATTATACTTACAGGTAAAATATCTGAACACACACACATAAACTGTGCAGAAATTTTAAGCAGACTGGGCGATTCTCTTTTCTTCGCTAAAATAAAAGACAGAACAGAGCTCGATGTAAACCTTGAACTTTTAGCAGAAGAATTTTCATTAAAAGGCAAATTTGTTAAAAATATGCTAACTAAAATAGCATCAAATCCCGAAAATGCCGAGCAGTTAAAACGCGCATTACAAATAGGGCTTAAAGCCTTTTCTTCGGAGGTTAAGTTCAATGAAAATCAATAGCATTCATATCTTCGGCTTTGGTAAATTCAAAGATTTTAAATTGGATTTCAATGATACTTTCAATCTCATATATGGAAAAAATGAAAACGGAAAAACCACTATTGCCGAATTTATAAAAATGATGTTCTACGGTAGCAAACCCAGAATTACCGATGTTTTTAAAAACCCGAGAACAAAATACAAACCACTTGATGGCGGTGCGATGGCAGGTAGTATAACCTTCGAACATTCAGGTTATATTTATCGACTTGAACGTGAATTCCGCTCAAGTAATGCAACCGATAAAATTACTCTTTATAACTTGGATTTGGGCACAAGCGAGACCTTATCAGGTAACAGCGATATAGGAAGCCGCTTTTTCGGTGTAGGCTTTGGCGCTTTTGAAAAAAGTGTATTTATTTCAAACTCTGTGGCTTTTGAAAAAGACAGTGATGCTGATGACGATATCAACTCAAAACTGTCAAATATATCAAATACAGGAGATGAAAATGTATCCTTTGAAGCGGTATCATCCCGTATCACAGCCGCTATGGAAGAAATAAAAACAAAAACAGGTCGCGGTGGAAACTTGGTTAAACTCGAAAATGCAATCATCAGACTTGATGAAGAAATGTCGGCAGACAAAGAAAAATTAGCTGAGCGCGATGCTTTGGAATTAAAAATCGACGAATTGACAATTAAGCTCGACTCTCTTTCGCGTGATAAAAAAGAGTGTTTTGAACGACTTAAATCTGCCGAAAAATTAGAGATAAAAACAAAGCTCCAAGAATTCGTACGTGTTGCCGAAGAATTCGAAGCCTTAGAAAAAACCATAACTCTATCCGACGGTGTGGTTGCGGACAAAATTTTTTGCGATAAGTTAGATGAACTTCTAAGCTCGACAGAAAAAAGCGTGGAACTTTGTGATATGCTATCGGCAGAAGTAAACAGGCTTACTGCCGAAGTCTGCACCCTGGATGAAAACGATAATACAGACACAGGCGAAACTCTTGAAGCACAACTTTATGAATGTGAAAACCAAATTTCCCGATTGCAAAAAGAGAATGATGATTTAAAAATAGAAATTATACAGTGTGGCGAAAAGCTTAAAAACTCAAAGTCTAAAACCAATGTGCCGCTTTTAGTTATCGGTTTACTGCTCATCTGTCTGGCGGTATTTGGCGGAATTTTTATAGAGAAATTCCTATTTACCTTTTCGGGTATAGGTGTTATCTTATTTTCTATGGCATTTATTTTAAAGGGTAAACCCGATAATTCTGCACTTAATTTAAAAATGCAGACCTTAATGGGAACGGGTGAAAATATAAACAGAGAAATTGAAGAAAACACCAAAAAGCAAACCGAATTAAGAGAAAAAATGCAAAAAATAGCCGTAGAAAAGGCAACCAACAAATCTCTTTTAGGCGAAAAGAAGGAACGACTGATTGAGAAAAGAACCGCACTTTTAGAAGCTCAAAACACTTCAGCGGCGGCCCTTTCACAATTACTTGCCTTTTCCTCACAGTTGAGCATAACACCTGATATTACATCGGCTAAAGAAAATTTAGCCCTGATAAACCGCAATTTACAGGAAATGGGCAGACTTAAAGTTGCCGCAGAATATGCCGCAAAGGGTACAGGATGCAAAAATCTTAAGGAAGCCAAGGAAAGATTATCATTTATAAATTTAAGTGATGACGGTGCTATCGGCTCATTGGACACATTAAAAGAAGAATTAAATAAAATCACCGAAGATTATAATGCGGTATCTCGCGAACTCGCGGTTCTTAAAGCCGAAGCCCGTTCAGCTTTTATAGGTCTTAAGGTTCCGGCAGAATATGAAAGAGAAAAAAACGAACTCTTAACACAAAAAGCCGAACAACTTGACTACTACGAAACACTCTCGGTGGCACACGAAGCATTAAGTGAAGCCTTCGCCGAAGTCCGCAGAAGTTTTAGCGGTGTATTGGAAAACAGAGCCTTAAAGCTCTTATCTCAGGTCACAAATGAAAAATATAACGGCATTTCGGTATCAAAAAACTTTGATATTTCGGTTTCCGATAAGGAGAATTTTGGTACACACGGACTCCAATATCTTAGCAAAGGCGCTATGCACCAGGCATATTTTTCACTGCGTTTGGCTCTTGCAGAATTGATCGGTCAGGAATCAGGGTCGCTACCGATTATTCTTGATGATGCTTTCTCACAATATGATGATGAACGCCTTAAAACCGCTATGGAATTTTTGAAGAAATATAGCGAAAATTCGCAAATAATCTTTTTTACCTGCCACAATGATTGCCGAGAAGCTGCAGAAAACGCGAGTGCTAAAATAATTAATCTATAACAAAAAAGGAAGGGTTTCTACCCTTCCTTTTTTCATTTCTATTAATAAGCCTTGCCCCAATAGAGCATCTTATCGGCTTTTTTGCCGCAGCAGACACAAGTGTCTCCGATTTTTTCTCCATCAAACGGAATACAACGTGAAGTAATTCCTGCAGTTTCCTTAAGTTTATCTTCGCATTCGCGTTCGCCACACCACATAGCTTTGATAAAGCCGGGTTTATTTTCTGCGATAAAGCAAATCTCTTCAAGATTGTTCGCAGTATAGGTCATACTCTCTCTACGCTCATAGGCTTTCTTAAACAATCCATCACGAACAGCGTTTAAGAGTTTGGGGATTTCTGTTTCTAAATTATCAAGACTAACCGTAATCTTTTCACCGTTATCACGTCTTGCAATTACGCAACTGTTGTTTTCTATATCACGCGGACCGATTTCAAGTCTAAGCGGTACACCCTTCATCTCATACTCTGCAAATTTCCAACCCGGTGACTGCTCGGACAAATCAATCTTAGCGCGGCAGATTTTCTTAATTCTCTCGCAAACTTCATTTGCCTTTTCACTAACGCCTTCTTTATGTGAAGCAATAGGAACAACCACACACTGTATCGGTGCTATTGCGGGTGGAAGAACAAGACCGTTATCATCGCCGTGAGTCATAATAATCGCGCCGATAAGTCTGGTTGATACGCCCCAGGAAGTCTGGAAAGGTGTAGAAAGTTTGTTTTCCTTATCGGTAAACTGTATGCCAAAAGCCTTAGCAAAACCATCACCAAAGAAATGTGAAGTGCCCGACTGCAAAGCCTTACCATCGTGCATCATAGCTTCGATTGTATATGTATTTACAGCCCCTGCAAAACGTTCTTTCTCGGTCTTTACGCCCTTAATAACAGGGATAGCAAGATATTCTTCGGCAAATTTTGCATAGACATCAAGCATTTGTATTGTCTCTGCCTGTGCTTCCTCGGCAGTTGCGTGAATGGTATGGCCTTCCTGCCAATGAAATTCGCGCGAACGTAGGAACGGACGGGTTGTTTTTTCCCAACGAACAACACTACACCACTGGTTATAGAGTTTCGGTAAATCACGCCAGGAATGAATTATATTTTTATAATGGTCACAGAACAAGGTTTCAGATGTAGGACGGACGCAAAGGCGCTCTTCCAATTTTTCATTACCGCCGTGTGTTACCCAGGCAACTTCGGGAGCAAAACCTTCAACGTGGTCCTTCTCCTTTTCTAAAAGTCCTTCGGGAATAAACATAGGCATTGAAACGTTCTCGTGACCTGTTTCTTTAAACATACCATCCATTATTCTCTGAATATTTTCCCAGATTGCCCAACCGTAAGGACGAATAATCATACATCCCTTAACCGATGAATAGTCAATAAGTTCTGCCTTTACAACTACATCGGTATACCATTTTGCAAAATCTTCATCCATAGAAGTAATTTCTTTTACTAATTTTTCTTTAGCCATTTTTATCACCAACGATTATTATAGTTTAAAACTTATATTTTTGCAACACTTATTTAAAGTGCGTTATCTTCCGCTAAAAGCATTGTAACAGCAACCGCTACCGCCGCCTCAACTGCCGGCAGCGCACGTGGCACTATACACGGGTCGTGTCGGCCTTCAATTTGAAGCATTACGTTTTCTTTTGTTGCTATATTAACCGTATTTTGCGGCTTATATATAGATGGCGTGGGTTTCAGTGCTGCACGGACTATTATCGGCATACCTGTAGTCATACCGCCCGCAATTCCGCCACAATTATTGGTTGCAGTAACAATATTGCCATCCTTATAGTAATAACTGTCGTTAGCTTCGCTACCGCGAAGATATGAAAACTCAAATCCTGCGCCGAAAGAGACTCCCTTTACAGCAGGGACGCCATAAACCACCGAAGAAATTATATTTTCGACACCGCGGAACATATGATTTCCTATGCCTATGGGCATTCCGATAACCGCGATTTCTACAGTACCGCCTATACTGTCACCATCAAGTTTTGCATCTTCTATAACCCGGCGCATATCTTCTTTTGCTTCATCACTTACAGTAGAAAAATACTGACTTGATAGATTGTCCAATAAATCTTTATTAACCGACACTCCGTCAAATGCCATATCAAAGCAGTCTCCGATATTATAAACGTGGCCGCCAACGGTTATTCCGCGGCGAGAAAGAATCTGTCGGCAAATGGCACCAATAGCAGTGAGCGGCGCCGTCATTCTTCCCGAAAAATGTCCACTACCGTTCATATCTGCCTCACCGCCGTATTTTACAAAAGCAGGATAGTCGGCATGACTGGGGCGCGGTGTGAATTTAAGATTATCATAGTCACGCGATTTTGTGTTGGTGTTCTCTATCCTTATCCTTATTTCTTCTCCTGTAGTAACACCATTTTCTATACCCGACACTATAATAACTTTATCTGCTTCTCTACGTGACGTGGCGGTGGGGTCCTGTCCCGGTGCTCGACGGCTCATCTGCACGGCTAACTCTTGTTCGTTTATTTTTTCTCCCTTTGGCACTCCAGAAAGAGTCCCTTCAATAAAGGGTGTATGGCTTCCACCCGAAACCGAAATTTTGATTTTTCCACCAATTTCTGATATCAAAAATTATCACCTGCCAAAAAAAATAAATAAAAATGTTGACAAATTATAAAAATGCACATATTATTCTATATAGGGAATCTTTCCCCAAAGAATTTAAATACCAACTTTAAGAATATTAATTGTTGATATTTTCAGGAGGATTTTTATGGTTTTTGAAAGAATTAAAGAAATACTTGCCGACCAACTCGATTCGGATATCGATGCAATGACTATGGAATCAGACATTGCCAACGACTTGGGTGCGGACAGTTTGGATGTTGTTGAGTTACTTATGTCTATTGAAGATGAGTTCGATATTGAAATTCCTGATGAAGAAATAGAAAATATCAAAACCATCGGTGACCTTGTAAAATATATCGAAAGCAACAAATAAATTTGTCTTTCTACAGACCGCTGTTTAGCGGTCTGTTTTTTTATACCTTAAAACTAAATTTGCAAAACATACAACCGTTATAATATCGAAAGAAACCAACAGCGACTTAAAAATTGCTCCTGCAGATATAAACGGACTCAGTTTTATTTCCTTGAAGTTTAATAAGCCCAATGGTATATTAAGTAAAAGACCTAAAACAACGCCCAAAATGGCGCCCACAACCCACACGATCAATATTTCGGTAAAGAAATGCAAACTGGTGTTTAAAAAACCGTACGGGGCAAATTTCAAAGCTTTCATTTCACCTTGTCTTCTCTTGTAAATAACAAATATAGCTGCCGAGAATATGAGCATTCCGAATATTATGGCCGTTCTGCAGATTATTTTCGAATATTCGGAAGTCGCGGAGCTTTCCTTATGTTCTGATTGGCTGACAGAATATACAGCGCCCGTTTCCACCAATTTAGCGGTTTCAACTTTATTTCCATCAGTATTTTTAATAAATACGGTGTTTTCTACAGGTTTAATCCCGGTAAGAGCCGCATATTTTTCGGGGTGAATATAGACAAAATCCCCTACATAGTTTTTACAAATACCGCTGACTTTGACGGTCTGCTTGGTGCCGTTTTCAAAAGTTAAGGATATCTCCTGCCCTGATTTAACCGAGTGAAGCTTTGCAAAGCCATCAGTTATTATTACACTATCGGTATTGAAATTTATTTTCCTGCCACTTTTAAGAGTAATAAAATCATAGAACTTGTCTGTTTCCACCGGAATTACCGCAATTAACGAAACTTCCGTTTCACCGTTAGAAATTTTTGTTATTTCCTTTCTCGCTGACATATAGTTTTTACCGGACATTAGTGACATAAAGGCTTCATTTTCCTGCGGAACGGTAAAGGGATTAAGGCGAACTTCGGTATCATATTTTTGAATTTTTGAGTACTGATTTTCAAACACCTTATTTTCCATATTGGATATATTGTAGCCAAAACAGAGTAATACAGTAACACACATAACTGAAATTACACAATAAAGGTAAGAAAATTTATTTAAATATATATTACGAAGAACAACCTTTAAAAAGGTCGGTAAATTTTCTATTTTCTTAAGTAAATCTAAATTTTTTGGAACTTGATTCTCCTTATTGTTATATAACATTTTAAGGAAGATCCAGGCACTTGCTACCGTTATCAGGCACAGTACAAGACCTGTCGACAATATGATATAAGGTACTGCCGAAGCCGAAGAAACCTTGAAATCAAAGGTAAGCGCTACTATTTTTGATAATATTTTCGGTGCAGCGCCCATACCTACAGGGCTCAATATCATACCGATAACCGCAGCCGCCGCATACACAGGTAATACACGTATAAAGAATGTTTTTTCCGCACAACCCGCAAGTTTGAGTAACTCAACTTCCTTCTTTCGTTTTTGCATACCGAGTAATACCAAAACAACTATGAGCAAAGCGGATAACAGGATAATCACTGCAGGTGCTATCGAAAATACTACCGAGAGTTTGCCGGTATTTTCTCTTGCAACCACATAGCCCGAATTTATATCTCTTGTATAAAGTGTCCATTTTTGTGAATATTCGGTCTGGGTATTATTTTTTGCGTTTTCGTAATTCTTAAGCGCTTCTTCTGCCTTTTTTTCATAAACCTTCTCGAGATTTTCACGGTCACCCTTTAACTTTTCACAAGTCTGTTTATTCATCTCGTAGGTTTCGAAATCACTTTGATATTTTAATACTTTTTCATTATAATCTTTTAATTTCTCACTATATTCGGGTAAACCTGCCGTCGCATCTGCAAAAGATTTAAGAGTATCTAACTCTTTCTTTCTGCCTTCTAAACTTTTGGCGGTTTCTTCGTTATTTTTCTCCATATTTTTAATAACCTTATCGAGTTCACCCAACTCCTTATCGCCTTCCGCCTTTATACGTTCGTACTGTTTAAAGAGTTTATCGATATCCGATTGGACTTCATCGCTGAGTCCCGAGCCGCGAGCCTGTTCACGCACACGTGCTACGACATCTATAGGTCCCATAGCCGAATTTACAAACAGCGTATAATCTCTCGAAAAGCTTTTTATCTCTGCCGCGCCCTTTAAGGTTACATTAATTTCGGTATAAGGAGCCTCCGGAGAAAAAGCATCTTTACTTACAAAGATAGCTACCCCGGTGCCATCAACACTGACTTCATTGGTTCTTTTTAAATATGATGAAAACTCAGGTGAATATGCAAGGCCCGTAACGGTAAATTCGGTCTGAGTACAGTACCCCGTATTTCCGCTAAGTGTCACCATATCGCCTATTTTTATATCGCTTTTGAGAGCGGAAGAAACTATAGCCACACAACTGTTTGCATTGCTCGGATAACTTCCCTTAATAAGTCGCGGTGCCGCAACGATATTATCAGGATTAACCGATACAGCATCAAAATCAATACCGCAAATATACGTACCGTAGTTGCCTATACCGTTTACAGAACTAATACTGTCACACGATATTACTGCCGTTGCTTTATCGACGCTCTCGGCGCCTGTCAGAGCAATTATATCTTCCTTCGTAAAACCCAGTGTGGACTTAATTTTAACATCCCACATTTGATTTTCATCGTAATATTTTTCTGCACTGCTATTTAAGGTGAATGCATACAAAAACATACCCGATACTACCGACAGACATAAAAACACTGTCAGTACAATCAGTAAAAAGGTAATAATATTTTGTTTTACTTCTTTTAAGTACAAAGTAAATGCCGATTTCATTACCATTCAATCCTTTCGGGAAGTTCGGGCTTTTCATTTACGGTATTAGCCTCTACAGTGCCGTTTTTAAGCCTGATTACCCTATCTGCTGCCGCTTCGACGGCAAAATTATTTGTGGAAATTATAACGGTTTTACCCGTTGATTTGCATATGTCACGCAAAATTCTGAACACCTTATTGCCTTCGGTGTAATCGAGTTTTGAAAACGGTTGGTCGCATATTATGAGCTCCGTATCCCTTATAAGCGCCCGGGCTATAGCCACCAACTGTCTCTCACCCAATGAAAGCTGGAATGGATACTTATCACACTTTTCTTTAAGACCTAAAGATTCCAGTGAAGACAAAACATTTTCGGTTATTTTAAAATTCTGTGTTAAGGTTACATTTTCGATAACCGTCATAGTATCAACAAGATTTGAATCTGAAAAGACAAAGGCAATCTTTTCTCTATAACAGGCTATTTCCTGTGCGCTCATTTCTCCCAGATTTTTATCCCCTATAGATACTCTGCCTGTGTGGAATTTTTCAAATCCTGCAAGTATATTAAGCAATGTTGTTTTGCCGCTACCATCAGGACCTGATACTACAACAAACTCACCGCGCTCAATCGAAAATTCAGCAGAATTGACGGCACAAGCGGTATAATCTGCCGTATTATAATATTTACTTACATTTTCAACTTCTATAAATGAATGTTCGCGTTCACGCAGACGTCCACCCAGTCGTGTAAATAAAAGTTGTTTTTCACTGGGCTTCGGTTTTTTGCCTTTACCGAAATGGAATTTAACGGTGATTTCATTTTCACCTTGTGTAAGGAAATCACTTACATCAATTTCATACGGTGCAAACGAGAGTGTACCTACAGGTATGCCATTAACCTTAACGTCGGCATATATTGCGTTCAAATCCTTAAAGGATAATTTATAAATAGCGCTTTCTTTGGATTCGATATATACACTCTGGGTAAGTTCCATATCTCCATCAAAGAACCAAAAGCCGCTTTCTCTTATTTTATAGGAATTTATGCTTTGCGGCATACTTACAACTGTGAAGCTATCCTTTGTCAAAATACCTTCATCAAGGTATGTGTACTGTTCATTATTTTTAAGCGCAAATTCACCGATAAGTTTGATTCCGCTAAATACATTTGGTAAGTTTTTGAGAATGCGGTTCAGATTTTCGGATGTAACAATTATACTGTTTAATCCGCCTTTCAAATATTCTGTTATATCACAGCTGTTTGTATCTTCAGAAAGTGGATTACCGTTAATTTCATAAGACAAAAACTGCTGATTTGCGGTAATTAATTTTATACTGTTACAGTTTAATTCTTCGTTGACTAAAAAGTCAAATTTAAACTGCACGACACAATCCTTATCACGTGCCGCAATCACTTTGCAAATTTCAGATACTGATTCTTTCTTGTGCCAACGGCCGCGGCCCATACGCATTTCTGCAGTATTTATATAATACGAATTATCACTTGCAGATTTGATTTTAAACATATCTTCAAGCGGTAAAGCCTTATGATTTTTTCTTAAATTTTCATACGAAGCACCCTTAAGAATTCTGAAAACAGTGGAGCCGCCGTGCTCGAAATAATCAAGCGCAACAACACCGCGGCCCGTAATCTTGCCGATTTTATTCTGCAATATAGCCGCGCGTTCTGTCATATTAACAATATCAAAATTAACTATATCATCGTGGGTAAAGAATGTAGCGGTTATGTTATCCTGAGTATTTCTTATATTGGACACAAAATACATAAGTCCCGAATTTTCAAGTCTGATAATTCTCAAATCAACATTCTCATCACTAATAATCGGAATATAGGATGGGCAAAGTACCGACAAATCGTTATTTTTGATTTGTCTAATAACAGAGCGAACCTTATCAATACGCTCACTCTTTACACCGTCAATCAAGTGCGGTTTTTCGCCGAGAGTATAAATTCTACCACCCTTATTTGCAAAATCAATAAGGAAATTTGCGGTGTTAAAGGATATCGTCGACATAGATGGCAAAACGAGTTTATCGTAACTCTTATCACCCACGCTTAAAATGGCGCCGTCACAAACTATTGTTTCGCCCAAAGCTTGTTCGTACCCTACATCAAATGGTATATTGCTATTGGACAACAGCGACATTTCTCTTTCGATTAAAGTATTATATTTGACAATTTCGGAAGTATTAATGGGCGTAAATGCCGCAAAAGAAGCAGACGCCGGATATAAAAACATAATATCGCTTACGCGGTTTCCCATAAACAATACCGAAATAAGTCGTTTGATATATTCGATTATCTGCCCGTATTTATGTTCTTCTACTTCAGCTAAAACGGGTGGTCTTTCAATACAAATGCGATTTATGTTATTAGCAAAGAAACGGTCAACCAGCCTTTTCAGTTCATTTAAAGTCATATCCAGAAAATCTTCATAAGATATGGTTGCTACTGTTTTTTGCTTATTTATATTTGTCAGCATCCCTGCCTTTTTCTTTATAAAATCACTCTCTGCTATTGATTTAGGACAGCGAAGAATAATTCTGTCAAAACGACTGGCAAAAGGCATAAGTGATACGTTGGGAAGAACCTGGGACACCGGGCTCATTACACAATTCATTTCACCGCAGAATTCCGCTCTGTTAGCATAGGTAAGATTTTTGAGTGGCATAAAGAAATTTTGCGCAACCAACTCGTGCAACAAGGTAAAATATCTTGATTTAAAACGAGTGCTGCCCTTTGCTTCAACAAAGAGCAAGGCCAATTTCTCGTTTATCGGCTCACGGTATTTTTGCTCATATTCATTTTTTATTGTTTTAGACCAGAGAATCTGAGAAGGAAAAATACTGTTATTGACAACTACATATCTGAAAGATGCACCATCACGGATGGCTTCATCCAGGAAACTTTGCACCGCATTTTTGCCAGTAAAGTTTATGTAATCGGATAACACTTCATAATATACGATATATGCGCCTTTTACGACTTTTTTAAGGGTGATTAAGTTACCGTCATCAACCATATAACAACCAAGTATATTGTCGGGTAGTCGGGTTAAATCGGTTACAACCTTAAAGCGCAAAACCTTTGCTGCGTAAAGATTATTAGCCTTATTAACACTACAGGCCTTATTATAATCTATTACGAGAGATTCTTCACTTTTTATACTCTTGGCAATGAAACGGTCGGCATCCATTTCATTGAGCGCCTCCGCATTTTTTGACAGTGTTTTGAAGAAATCGTATTTTTCCATAATTATCTCCATTTCGCAAATTGTATATATACCCTTTTATTATATTATATAACATATAAAAACACAATAAAAATCGTGGTAAAAATATCCTTATATTAAATAAAAAAGCAGTTGTTTTACCAAAACAACCGCTTTTTTTATAATCATTCTGTTCTGAGTGCTACTACGGGGTCTTTTTTAGATGCTATACTTGCCGGGAATAACCCTGCCACCAAGGTTAATACTACACTGATTATTACAAGTATAAATGCCGCAGCCGCGGGAAGTGTTGCTTCGGCAGTAATGTTTGCAACACTTTGTATAATCGCATTTATTGGTATTATGAGCAGAAGCGTTGCGCCTATACCTATAACACCTGCCGTAAAGCCGACAATAATTGTCTCGGCATTAAATACGCGCGAAATATCCTTTTTGGATGCACCGACTGCACGTAGAATTCCAATTTCTTTAGTGCGCTCCAAAACAGAAATATAGGTTATTATACCTATCATTATCGACGATACAACCAGTGAAATTGCAACAAATGCAATCAAAATATAGCTTATTGCGTTAATAATTGTCGTAACCGATGACATCATAATACCAATATAATCGGTATAGGTAATCTTATCGGCATCCGTGGCTTTTTCATTGTATTTATCAATAATTCCGGCAATGCTATCTTTAGATTCAAAATCTTTTGGATAAATATTTATAATCGAGGGGCGGGATAAATCTGAAACGCCCATTATATCAAGATTACCTTCGAGTGTAGCATCAGATGTTTTGAAAAGAACTTTTGCCAGAATTTCCACCATTTTAGTTTCGGATGTACCGGCAGCGGTCATCTGGGAAATGTATCCGCTGATAGCCATTTGTTCATTCTGTGGCAATGTTGCAATTTTGGCCTGTATATCGGCCATTGTATACTCTTTATCTTCTTCGGTTGCAAAGGGCATAAGCGTAAAAACATCAATATCGTTTTTTTCTTTTTGTTCCTTTACAATATCACTTTCATTAACCTTGTTTATAAGATGTTCGCTCAGAGCTGATGTATAACCTATTGTTCCGCCGACAGTCGAAGTCTTCATACCTTTCTTTGGACGGATAATACCAACAACCTTAATTTCTTCGGCATTATCAACCGTTTTAATCATATAAAGTTCATCATCGCTCTTATCAACCCAAACACCGTTTTCTTTTTCAAAATAGTCGGTATTGGCGAGTAATTTAAAACGAAGTGATAAGATTTCATCATAAGTAAACTCTTCCACTTCAGATTTTTGGAATTCCTTATCGGACTGTTCTCCGCTTTGCATCTCCGACAATATTTCTTTTAACTGCTCATCATCCTTCATACCGAGAGCATATAAGGTATAATCTGTAATCTCATTGTTTTGAGTTATGATTAAAACAACTTCGTTATGATTTTCGGGTAATTTACCTTTTACGATATCGTACTGTGTTTCGAGAAGTTTATTGTCCCCTACAAGTTCCTTCCACACATCCATATTAGTCATCTGTTGCATAGCAGCGCCACCGGCTACAGGAGTATTGGTTCCCATACCGATATTTTCAAAAACCTTGCTCGGATTGACCTGATAAACACCATCCGTTGTATCGGCTTTATAGATATTCATCTGCGTTGAATAACCGTATTTAATATCTGTAATGTAGTCTTTAATTTCACTGTCTTCGCTTTCTAAGAACACCTTTAGTTTTTCAAGGTTGTTCTTTGTAAGGCCTGAATTCATTGCGCCCATCATATCGGTCATAATGTTGTTGGAATAAATTTTGTCAAGGTTATGCTCGGATAAATTTTCTTTGGAATCCATCATTGAGAGCATCATACTCGACATATCCACGGCCGCTTCTTCGATTGTAAGCGGATAATTTGACAATGTATCTTCTTCGACCTTATCTATATACAGTTGTATACCGTTTGAAATTGAGAGAATAAGTGCAATACCAATTATACCGATACTTCCCGCAAAGGCCGTCATAAAGGTACGGGCCTTTTTTGTCATAAGATTATTGAAACTAAGTGTAAGTGCGGTAAAGAACGACATAGATTTTGATTTTATCTTCTTTTTAGCCTTTTTTTGTTCTATCAGGGTATCGCTTTCGTAAGGATTGCTGTCACTTATAACCTCGCCATCGAGCAGTTTTATTATACGGTTTGAATATCTACTTGCAAGTTCGGGGTTGTGGGTAACCATAATAACTAATTTTTCTTCGGCTATTTCCTTTAAAATCTCCATAACCTGAATGCTTGTGGCCGAATCGAGTGCGCCTGTCGGCTCATCCGCTAAAAGTATATCGGGGTTGTTCACAAGCGCTCTGGCGATAGCGACACGTTGCATCTGTCCGCCCGACAGTTGATTTGGTTTTTTGCTCAACTGGTCACCGAGACCGACCTTTTCCAAGGCTTCCTTAGCCCTTTTGCGCCTTTCCTTTTTAGAAACACCCGAAAGCGTGAGCGCTAATTCGACGTTTGATAGTACGCTTTGATGCGGGATAAGATTATAACTCTGGAACACAAAACCTACTGAATGATTGCGGTAAATATCCCAATCCCTGTCCTTATAATACTTTGTGGGTCTGCCATTTATAATAAGGTCGCCCGATGTATATTTATCAAGTCCCCCTATAATATTTAGAAGTGTGGTTTTTCCGCAGCCAGACTGACCGAGTATCGACACGAACTCACTTTTTCTAAAGTCGATACTAATGCCTTTAAGTGCTTCGACCTTGCCGCCGCCAACAATATAATCTTTCTTTATTTCTCTTAACCGTAACACTATAAAACCTCTTTTACATATTTTTACATTTATATTATACCAATACTTTATGAATAAATAAAGAACAATGGAAAAATTTATTTAAATATTAAAGGAAATGTGGTATAATGTTAGTATACTGAAATTGGAGTGCGAAAATGGACAAAATAAGTCGTATAAAAGAATTAGTTGAATTTCTTAATATTTGTTGCGACCAATACTATAACGGTGACAACCCGACATTATCAGATGCGCAGTATGATGCCCTTTTTGATGAACTGACTTTACTTGAACAGGAAACAGGCCTTATTCTTGCTAATTCCCCTACCCAACGTGTCGGATATGAAGTAATGAGCGTTCTTACTAAGGTGCACCACGATATTCCGCTTTTAAGTCTTGCCAAGACGAAAGACGTTGGTGATGTCTACGATATGGCAAAAATTAACGATGGCTATTTAGGTCTTAAAATGGATGGACTTACGGTTAAAATAACCTATGAAGACGGGAAAATCGTATCGGCTGCCACACGTGGTGACGGCGATGAAGGCGAAGATATTACACACAACGCCAAGGTTTTTGTAAACGTCCCAAAAAGCATTCCTTACGGTGATAAACTCGTTATAACGGGCGAAGCTTTTATTACCGTCGCCGATTTTGAGCGAATAAATGAAAGCTTTGATACTGATGAAGACAAATACTCAACCCCGCGAAACTTAGCGGCAGGTTCGGTCAGACAACTCGACTCTTCCATTTGTGCCGCACGGCAAGTTTCCTTTATGCCGTTTAATGTGCTTGAAGGTTTTTCGGATATAAACAGCAAACTTGAAAGAATAAAAAAATTAGGTGAATTCGGTTTCGCCGTTTTGCCGCATTTTACCCTGACAAAAGACGATACCGCCGACTCGACAAAGGAAAAGATTTACTCGCTAAAAAATACTGCAGCAAAACTCGGTTTCCCGATAGATGGTGTTGTTTTTTCGTATGATGATATTGATTTTTCGCGCACTCTTGGCAGAACTTCACACCACTTCAGAGATGGTATAGCATTTAAATTCGGTGACCCACATTTCGATACAACTCTGCGTGATATTGTATGGAATATATCCCGTACAGGTCAGTTGACACCTATTGCCGAATTTGATACGGTCGAAATTGACAACACAAATGTTGAACGTGCCAGTCTTCATAACATTACTTTTATAGAAAATCTGAAACTTTGTATAGGTGACAAAATTTCGGTTTCCAAAAGAAATATGATAATTCCGCACGTAGAAGCCAACATTTCGGCAGAAAGTGAAAACCGTGAAAAATATTCGTTAGAAATACCAAAAATCTGCCCTGTCTGTAAAGAGCCTACCGCAATTAAAACCACACTTAACGGGGATACCCCGGTTCGTGTGCTTTATTGTCAGAACTCCGACTGTGCCGGTAGACAAATTAAAAAATTTACCCATTTTGTGAGTAAGGCTGCCCTTAATATTGACGGACTCAGCGAAGCCACACTTATAAAGTTTATAAATCTTGGTTGGATTAACGATTTAACCGATATTTTCTCACTCAGTGAGCATCGCGAAGGAATTGTCAATATGGAAGGCTTTGGCGAAAAATCATACAACAATTTAATAGAAGCGATTGATAATGCCAAAAACACAAATCTTTCTAATTTACTCGTAGCCGTTAATATTCCGCTTCTTGGCAAGAGTGCCGCAAAGGTTATAGAAGATTTGGTTTCGGGTGGTATTGCCGAATTTTTATCTCTTATAGACACAAATTATGATTTTTCTCAGATCGATGGTTTTGGCGAAATTATTAACACCGAAATTTACCATTGGTTTAACCAACATAAAAACCGCGAAGAATTCGAAAAATTAATCTCTATTCTAAATATTAAAGAAACCGAGAAAAAAGATATAGACCGCGACAATATGTTCTTTGGTAAAACAGTTGTAATTACAGGTAAGTTTTCCGCGCTAAACCGCGATGACCTTACCGAAAAATTAGAAAACTTGGGCGCTAAAGTGACGGGGTCTGTATCCCGCAAAACCGATTATCTGCTTTGCGGTGAAGATGCCGGAAGCAAAAAAGCCAAGGCGACAGACCTTGGCATACAGATACTATCAGAAGAAGAATTATCAGAAATACTGAAATAAAAAACGGACTCTTTCGAGTCCGTTTTTATTATTCTTCAATACCGTAAATACGGTCGGCAACATAAAGCCCCATAGCGCCGCTTTGAGAAAGTCCACGGGTAATACCGCTACCGTCACCTATTAAATACATACCATCCATAATTTCAAAATTGCCGTTATGTACAGGCTTTATTGAATAATATTTATTTTCACATCCATAAAGCAACGTATCATCGTTGGCACATCCTGGGGCAACCTTATCGAGCGCATATATTGTTTCGATAATATTAGTAAGCGCACGGTAAGGCATTACTATAGATAAATCTCCCGCGAAAGCCTTGAGTGTCGGGGTTACGCTATTTGCAGATAACCTGTGTTCATTTGTTCTGCGCCCCCTTATCAAATCACCGAAACGCTGAACAATAATGTTTCCTTCACCCGCAAAATTCATATTTCTTGCAATATTTATCGCATATTCGGTCGGCTTTGTAAAGTCACCTGCAAAATGAATGGACGAAAGAATCGCAAAGTTACAGTTATCACTCTTCTTCTCGGGTTGTGCAAAGGAATGACCGTTTGCAGTAATTACACCTTGGTTGTTTTCAGCAGATACAAGACCACCCTGATTAAAGCAAAACATACGTGTTCTGTCTTCAAAGGTCTTTGTTCTGTAAAGAATCTTGGGCTCATAAATTTTGCTTGAAAACTCACGCCAGATAGAGTCCTTCATTTCAACACGAACACCGATATCTACCGAGTTTGCATCAATTCTAATATCAAACTTATTGCAAATACCAGATACAAAATCTGCGCCGCCGCGACCTGTTGCAATGATAATGTTTTTAGCATCAATAACACTCTCAATACCTTTTTTTGATATTTTGATGCTATAACCATTATCGTTTTTATCGACATCAAGACACTCGGTTAAATCGGTAAGTTCTACACCGTTTTCCCCTAACCACTCTATGAGTTTCATCATAGTGCTATAGTTTTTATCGGTACCTAAATGCCTTACATTCATATCCAGAAGTCTTAAATTATTCTGCAAACATTTAAGTTTTAATTCTTCGTTTGATTTATAAAGTTCAGGATAGTCATCTGAAAAACCGCGCAGAATATCATCAACCTGATTAATATACTTCATAGCCGTATATTCGCCAAGTTCTTCACCCATAGTACCGCCGTATGCCGTACCTAAATTGAATTTACCGTCCGAGAAAGCACCTGCCCCTGCATATCCGCTGGTGATACTGCAGATTTTACAGTGTGTACACTTTTTGTTGTGCCCTGCAGGGCAATTACGTTTATCAAGCGTAAAGCCTTTTTCAATTATGATAATTTTAGAGTCTGCCGAATTCTGTTTTGCACGGTAAGCCGCCATAAGACCGCCTATACCGCCGCCAATGATAGCAATATCGTAAACCATAAAACTACTCCTTAAAAGAATTAATCCCGAAATAAAGCGGTGTGTACAATAGGACACACCGCTTCTAACAGTTATTTAATATTGGGCCGTTACTTAGATAGCACGGGTAACTTTGCCTGAACGTAAACAACGGGTGCAGGCATTTACACGACACGGTGTACCGTTGATAATAGCCTTAACCCTTTTAACATTAGGCTGCCAAGTTCTGTTAGAACGTCTGTGTGAGTGCGAAACCTTAATTCCGAATGAAATTT
This sequence comes from Acutalibacteraceae bacterium, assembly GCA_045613385.1. GTDB lineage: Bacteria > Bacillota > Clostridia > Oscillospirales > Acutalibacteraceae > SIG565. The sequence goes on from JAZLAW010000023.1 coordinate 74,578, forward strand.
GTTTGTTGCAGATATCACATTTTGCCATAGTCTGCACCTCCTTTAGTAGCATTAGCACAAGATATAATAACAGAAATCAAGCAAAAAAGCAAGTCTTTTTTTCAAAAAAAAAGATTTTTGGGCGAAATAGTTGAAAATAAGCCTATTAATGCTATAATTGGTATTGTAATTATAGAATATTATGGGGATTAAAAATGGTAAAGGCAGTTATTTTTGATTTAGACGGAACGCTTATAAATTCACTGGATGACTTGGCAGATTCTGTTAATCATACTTTAGAATCTTTTGGTTATCCTGTACACGAAACGGAAAAATACAAATATTTTATAGGTCACGGTATGGCAAACCTTATACACCGCGCTTTGCCCGAAGACCAACAGGATGAAGAAACGCATAAAAAAGTATTATCTGCTTTTTTGAAATATTATAAGGAACATTCCACCGATAAAACCGCACCCTACAAAGATATAAAAGAACTTCTGGATATTATTAAAAACAGCAAAATTAAAACGGCGGTGGTAACAAACAAAGTACATGCCGAAGCCGAAAAAATTGTAAAAAAGCTACTTGGCTCTTCAATAGATATATGCATAGGTCAACTGCCGGAATATCCCACAAAACCAGACCCATCATTAACCCTTATGGCATTGGAAAAACTAAGTGTAGCCCCCGATGAATGTCTTTTTGTGGGTGACTCAGGCTCCGATATGCAAACCGCCGTAAACAGTGGCACCATCCCTGTCGGCGTACTGTGGGGCTTCAGACAAAAAGAAGAACTTATCAGTAACGGCGCTGAATATTTAATTTCCGAACCTATGGAGCTTGTCGACCTTTTAAAAAACAGTTGCATAAAGTAGAAAAATGTATTAAAATAGAGAAAATGACAGTTTTGAGGTGATTTTTCTGAAAAGAGAAACTTATTTGACCTGGGATGAATATTTTATGGGTATAGCGCTTCTTTCTTCACAGCGCAGTAAAGACCCGTCAACACAGGTTGGCGCCTGTATCGTAAGCGAAGACAATAAGATTATGTCGGTTGGCTATAACGGTATGCCAAAATTCTGTAGTGACGACCTTTTCCCTTGGAGTAAGGATGGCAATCCGCTCGAAACCAAGTATATGTTTGTCTGCCACGCCGAACTTAATGCAATTTTAAACTACGGCGGAGGTTCACTCAAGGGCAGTAAAGTTTACACTACTCTTTTCCCCTGTAACGAATGTGCCAAAGCGCTTATCCAGGCAGGTATAAAGGAAATAATCTATATGTGTGATAAATATGCCGATACTGATTCGGTTAAAGCTTCCAAAAAGATGTTCGATACCGCGCATGTTACATACCGCCAGTACGAACAAACAAAAAATACTGTTGAATTAAAGTTATAAAAAGCGGCTCTTTCGAGCCGCTTTTTATTTTGTTCTTTCTATTAATTTTTCGTATATCGCCTTTGTCTCCTGTTCGGTTTTTCCGCCGATAACCAGCACTTTTTCACCGCTTTTTATCACCACAAATGACTCCGCTTTAGTATATGAATATAAAGTATATGTGCCAAACTCTTCATTTTGAAAGTTACCTAAAGACAGTCTTGGCGACCCAAAGCCGAATGTTCTGGCGCCCTTAACATTTTCTTCACGGTACTCAATGCTCTCAATTTCCTTATACTCTACTGCCAAATCATCAAAATAGTCGGCTTCAATTTTAAAAAAATTATCGCCATACTGTACGGTTATATTTCCCGTAAACATAATCGCCACTATCACAACCAGTATTAAAGGCAATATAACTGCCGTAATTTTTCCGCCTGTCTTAAACCATTTATCTTGGATTTTATCGTATATTATTCCCTGCTTTTTATGTTCAGTATATATTTTATAGGAATATACAAACGGTATTGCAGTCATTACTACAAAAACAAGGGTCAAAAACGTTGCCATTACCTTAACCGGTAAAAATACCGAAAACAATATAACAAGACCGCCAAAAAACCAGACCTTGCCGCCAAAACGGTGGGTTTTATTCCAGTTTTCTTCGTTGGCAAGTGTTAAATGTGTTTTAATACCCATGATACTGTTCTGTCGGATTTTTGGTAAATAATTGCCTATATACATAAACAAAATTCCAATCAAAGCAGGAATAAAGTTGGCAACACTCATATCCCCACCGAGAGCCGTGCTATACATAATGCCATTTGCAAAAAGGGCAATAACCGGCACTATCCAAAAAATTATGCCAAAAGCCTTACTCTGATAATTGGTGTTTCTTTTATCAAGTAAAGTACCCAATATACACAATAAATGCACTGCGAGTAATATAAGCGGTAAAATGAGTATGGCTACTAATTTACTGCTTTGACCGTCAGCCACTCCATCACCGCCCCAGTGCACAGTCATATTATTTGGCAGTTTATCCCACATAATAAAACCAAAAAGTACAGGCAGAAGAATAATGAGTGAAGAAACAATTATTTTTAATTTTCTGTTTTTAAGCATTACTGTCGTCTCCTTTCAACTGGGCTATCCATAGCATAGTTTCTTCCAAAACCGATGTATTTATTTCATAAAATATAAATTTGCCTTCTCGTTCAGGCCGTATAAGGTCGGCTGCCATAAGCACCGACAGATGCCTTGAAATTGAGGCCGCCGTAACATCAAAATGGTCGGCTATCTCTCCTGCCGACAATCTCCCCTTTTTTAATATATTAAGTATCTCGCGCCTTATAGGGTCAGCAAGAGCTCGTAAAGTTTTCTGTAAGCTCATATTATTTGCCACCTTTAACATTTAACCTAATTGTTAATTATATTATATTCCATGCTTCAGTTTTTGTCAATATATGAAATAAAAAAGCGCACGAACGGGTGTTGTGCTTAGGGATTAATTGGTTTTTCAGATAAATTTGCAGTATTTCTTGTTGCAAAACCTTGTAAGATACAAACATACCACGGCTTTTTAACACATTAGACCGCAAAAATTTGCTTTTTAAAGCATTTTATCCCTAACAATAACACCTGTTCGTGCGCTTTTTATTCTCTGGCTAACGGTCTGTTCATTAATCCGCTTACGACATCGTGAACATTTTTTCCGTTATATAGTACGTTATAACATTCAGAAATTATCGGCATCGATACGCCGTATTCAATACTCAACTGGTATGCATTTTTTGCAGCATAATAACCTTCAACCGTACCAACTGTTTCAAGCGCCTCTTTAACGCTCATACCACCGCCGACCAGTGTACCAAAACGGTTATTTCGACTGTGCCGCGACATACAGGTAACAACAAGGTCTCCAATTCCGGTAAGTCCCGAAAAGGTATCTGCGCTGGCACCCATAGCAACACCCAGTCTTGTCATCTCGGCAAGTCCGCGGGTTATAAGTGCCGCTCTTGTATTATCTCCAAACTGCAATCCGTTACAAAATCCGACACAGATGGCAATTACATTTTTGAGAGCACCGCCAAGCTCTGCGCCGACAACATCATCGTTTGTGTATATACGCATATTATTGCCCGACATCATTTCCTGCACTTTTTTTGCTGCAGCAATATTTTCGGATACGGCAGAAATTGAAGTCGGCATACTTCTTGCGACCTCTTCTGCGTGAGATGGTCCCGTAAGAACAACTATATCACTATTGGGTAATTCCTGTTTTATAACATCCGACAAAAGACACAATGTTCCTTCGTCAAAACCTTTTGCTACATTTACAATTATACCTGTATTTTTAACCTGTGACAAATTTTGAGCAGTAGCCCTTATCGCAACAGACGGCACCGCAATTACTGTAATATCGCTATTTTCGGCGCAGTTTATATCGGTAGTTATATTTATTTCCCCCGGTAAATAAATGTCCTTTAAAAGCCGTTCGTTTGTACGATTCTGATTCAACTGATTAACTTCCTCCTGAAAAGGAGACCAAATATTAACCGAATTGCCGTTATTGTACGAGAGCAGCGCTAACGCCATTCCCCATCCACCAGCTCCAAGGACTGTTATCTTAGCCATTTGTTTTCTCCTGTTTCACTGTAAATTTTTTCTCGGTATGATTCATAATACGAGTAATATTCTCTTTATGTCGGTAAAATACGATAAAACCGCAAACAAGCATAATAAGGGATATAATGTACGGATTAATACCACCTAAGAAACCGCAGAACGCACTAATAATAGTTACTACAACAACTATAAGCGTAGCCACCAATGAGCCAAATGACACCATCTTATTAATAGCAAAACTAATAGCAAAACCTACAAGTCCGAGTATTATAGCGGGCGGACAACAAACAGCAAAAATGCCAACGCTTGTAGCCGCTGCTTTACCACCGCGGAATTGGAAAAACACAGGCCAACAGTGTCCCACCATACAAGCAAATCCACATAAAAATCTGCCATATGTTTCTAACTGAGCTCCGGTAAAAATAGCCCGAAATACAAACATTCCAAGCAAACAAGCGACTACACCTTTAATGGCATCGGCAATAAATGTAAGCGCACCCGCCTTTACTCCCGAAACTCGCATAACATTGGTGGCACCTGCGTTACCGCTGCCATAATCTCTGATATCCGTGTGGTTGAATGCCTTTGTAAATATTACCGCAAAATTAATACTTCCTATTAAATATGCGCCAACAACTGTTAAAATTGCTAAAATAAAATCCATTACTTTTCTCCCCGCTCACGTATAACAAACCGTATCGGTGTTCCTTCAAGTCCAAATGTAGAACGAATTTGATTTTCAAGATAACGCTGATATGAAAAATGAAAAAGTTCCGCCTTATTACAAAAACACACAAATGTTGGCGGTTTTGTAGACGCCTGAGTCATATAGTAAATTTTAAGGCGTTTACCCTTATCACTCGGCGGTTGAACACGTGCCGTAGCATCGGCCAGAATATCATTAAGCTTTCCTGTAGATATTCTCATTGTGTTCTGTGTATTTACGTATTTTATAAGCTCGTAAAGTCGGTCAATTCTCTGTCCGGTTTTTGCCGAAATGAATATTATCGGCGCGTATGGCATAAAAGAAAAGTCTACCATAAGTTTTTTACGGTATGCATCCATTGTGTGACCGTCTTTATCAACTATATCCCATTTATTAACCGCAATTATACAAGCCTTTCCCTGTTCCATAGCAAGACCCGCAACCTTAGAGTCTTGTTCGGTAAATCCTTCAACTCCATCGAGCATAATAACACAAACGTCACTACGCTCAATAGCCATTTCGGCGCGAAGTACACTATATTTTTCTATCTGGTCTTCAACACGGCTCTTTCTTCTGAGCCCCGCGGTATCTATAAAATTAAATCGACCTAATTTATTTTCAATAAATGTATCTATCGCATCGCGAGTAGTACCCGCAACATCAGATACGATTGAACGTTCTTCACCCGCAATACAGTTAATAAGTGAAGATTTACCCGCATTAGGTTTACCGATAACGGCAACATTAATAACATCTTCGTCATCTTCGTCACTATTTTGCTCGGGAAGATGTTCTAATACCGCATCAAGCAGGTCTCCCGTTCCGTGTCCGTGCACGGAAGAAACTGCTATAGGGTCGCCAAGGCCTAAATTATAAAACTCATAATATTCCATTGGTACTTTACCGATACCATCGCATTTATTAACGCAAAGCACTATCGGTTTGCCACTTTTTTGTAACATTACGGCAACATCGCTATCCGATGCGGTAACTCCACTTTTAACATCGGTAACAAATATAATAACATTTGCCATATCAATAGCAAGGTTTGCCTGTTCACGCATACTAACGAGTATTTTGTCATCTGTTTTCGGCTCAATACCGCCGGTATCAATAAGCATAAACTTTCTACCTGACCATTCGGCATCACCGTAAATACGGTCTCTGGTTACTCCGGGAGTATCATCGACAATGGAAAGCCTTTTTCCAATAAGTTTATTAAAAAGTGTGGATTTGCCTACATTGGGGCGGCCCACAACCGCTACAACCGGTTTTGCCATTATCAATTCTCCTTTCCAAGTAAAGCTTCTACAAAATCGTAACCATTATTGTTTACGGGTACAATTTTTACGTTCAATTTTTCTTCTACTTCTTTAGTTGTTATATCATCTAAAAATTTATCACTATCGTGCGCCAACATACTTGACGGTATATACAAGTGACTGCCTAAATCTTTTTCCTTTAACTGCTCAATTATATCTGTTCCTGTAACAAGTCCCGCAACCGTGATTTGTTTTCCAAAAAATTTATTTTCGATTTTTTCTACATTAATTTTTATATTGTCATATTTTTCGGAAAACTTTTGTGAAAGCTCTAACATAAGCGGATATGCCGCAACGCCCGTTACCACTGAAATTTTACGTTTTTCCGGAATAAAGCTATCTTCTTCCAATGCATCTATTACTTCACTTCTAAAAAGCGACCACATGCCAACACCGTTTTCAAGCTGTAAAAAATCTCCGTAAAACGCGGCACCAGGTATTTGTCTTTCTGCCTTTAAATAAAATTCATCTGCGCCGTAGCATCTGCGTTCCCCATATTTTCCGATGCATTTTTCTGCCGCACAGTCTATTATATCAAGTACTTGCGCCGCAGTTTGTTTACTGTACGGCTCTAATTTTTCCAGTCCGTCGCGGTGGTCGGTAAGGCCTACGGGAACTGCCGCGATACAACGCACATATTCCATATCCGTAAGGTCACCGAGAGAACGCTCTAATTCTTTACCATCATTAATACCGGGACAAAGCACAAGTTGACAGTTCATATCAATACCGGCTTCATTAAAGCGTTTCATAACAGATAACACGCTACCCGCGTTTTTATTCTTCATCATTTTAACTCTAAGCTCGGGATTGGTTGTATGCACAGAAATATTTATGGGGCTTATGTGCATTTTTATAATACGCTCGATTTCGTGTTCTGTAATATTAGTAAGGGTTATGTAGTTACCGAAAAGAAACGACAAACGCGAATCATCATCCTTAAAATAAAGGCTTTCGCGCATTCCTTTGGGTAACTGGTCGATAAAACAGAAAACGCATTTATTCTTGCAGCTTCTCTGCTTGTCCATTAAATAGGTCTGAAATTCCAGTCCCAGTTCTTCATACTCGTCCTTTTTTACGGTCTTTGTAACCGTCTTACCGCGAGCATTAAGAAAAGATACTGAAATCTTTTTTTCGTTCTGATAAAAACGGTAGTCGAGAACATCCATTATCTCATTACCGTTAAGCTCCAATAGTATATCTCCTGACTTTATACCTGTTTTAGATACAGGTGAACCTTTTACAACATTTCCCACAATAACAGACATTTCGACACCCCCTTAAAACAAAATAGAGAAGGATTTCCTCCTCCTCTACCCGCTCATTTCAAAAATTAGTCTTCAACCTTGATTACTTCGCGGTCACCGTAGTAGCCACAAGCAGTGCAAAGTCTGTGCGGTCTCTTATAAGCGCCGCAACGATTGCATTTTACAAGTGTAGGAGCACTGATTTTCCATAAATTATTTCTTCTTTTGTCTCTTCTTGCTTTAGAAGTTTTTCTCTTCGGTACTGCCATTTCGTTTTCCCTCTTTCAAAATATAAATCATAATTACTTTAACAAATCTGCCAATGCCGCAAGTCGTGGGTCTACTTTATCTTCTACACACTTGCAAGTATCTTTATTAAGATTTGTACCGCATCCGGCGCAAACGCCTTTACAATCTTCACGGCATAAGTGCTTCATCGGGATGTGAAGCAATACATCTGTTCGGCAAAGCTCGGCCAAGTTAAGCTTCATATCGCTTACGAGTATAATTTCGTCATTTTCCTCATTTTCAATTTCGGTAGCAAGGATATACTCATTATCAACCACAATGTCGTTTGCAGATAATTCTCCGCAACGGTCACACGGTGCCTCGTAGCACGCCTTACAGTGTATACTTAATAAAACTACACCGGCTTTGTTGGAAACTTCTCCTGATACTGCAATCGGTTTCTTGAGTGGGAACACACCCGAAAAATCAATATCACTTAAATCCAACTCAAATTCAATCGGGGCACTGTAACCTTCGGTTATAAAAGCCTTTTTTAAGTCTAAAATCACAGCTTTCCCCCCCAATTGTCGCAAATTATATTATATATGCCTTGAAATGCTTTGTCAAGGTTTATTTTTAATATAGTGCTTTTATTTTTCGCGCATTATACTCAGCTATTTTTTTAGCACCGTTTTCATTTGGATGAAGTCCGTCGCACAGGTCTCTGCCGTTTTGCTCGTACTTCTCATAAATACCGCAAATGCCGCAAAGAAAAGTATTTATAAAATGTACATCTGAAATACGCTGACAAACCGCTTTTATTGTTTCACCTTTCATTTTTGTAGCTTCATAGCTTCTTCTTACTTCTACCGCTTGTATAGGTGAGCAAAAACATATTTTAGCAGACGGGTAAAGTCTACGCATATTTTCGTAAATATATCTCATTGCTCCCGCGAAAGTTTTAGTATCAACTTTACCGAGCGGTAAGGTATTGCGGTTTTCATCAATAAACTGACTGTTAATCTCCGCAAAGTCCATATCATCATTGGTACCGGCCGCAACGATTATAATATCAAAATCATCATAATCCCTATTATGCTCATATTTTGGGTGTGAAACATCCTTACTGCGCAAAACCTTTTCAACCTGATTACAAACAGTATTATTTTCAGATATACCTCCATACTGTGGATTTGCATCATATTGAGTACCTTTTCTATCTTTAAGCGTAGCACCGCTGACAGCAATATTAACGAAATGCTCGGGTTTTATTATCTCATTGAAACACCTGACCCAACCGCCAAGAGCAGTGATACTATCACCCATAAAAAGTATTTTCATATTTTTTTACCCTAAAATTATAATCTAATTCAATTATACTGATGCATCGATGAAAAAGCAAGTTTCATAAAAGAAAAAGTGTTTTCATCTGATACTCACATTTCTACAAAAAACAAAAGGCACCCGATTGGGTGCCTTTTGTTTTTTGGCGGAGATGGAGAGATTCGAACTCTCGAACCGCTTGTAACGGTTACACGATTTCCAATCGTGCGCGCTCGACCAGCTACGCGACATCTCCATAATTGGTCACTTGACTATTATACAGACAGATGACCAAAAAATCAAGTATTTTATTACTTTACTGAAGAAATAAATTTTTTGAATGCAATAATACCCTTTTCATCGCGTTTATAAACACCCGCGTGTTCGAGCACTTTCTCGAAAACTTTGCCCGTTTCGAACTGCAAAATTTCTTCTACATTTTCACTGTTAATATCGGTATACTTACCCTTTATTTCTTTTACCCAATCGGCATGTATTTTAAGGGTTTCGTCCTTCTCTATATCCTTACCTTTAAGAATCGAATCAGCTAAATCTGCCAATTCTTTTTTAAGGCGGGCAGGTAATACCGCAAGGCCCATAACTTCGATAAGACCGATATTTTCTTTCTTTATGTGGTGGAGTTCTTTATGCGGATGATATACACCCATTGGATGCTCTTGGGTTGTAATATTATTACGCAAGACAAGGTCCATCTCAAATTTACCGTCGCGGAATCTGGCAATCGGTGTAATTGTATTGTGCTTTTCACCATTAGTTTCAGCAAATACAAAGGCTTCTTCGTCGGTATAGCCGCGCCAAGCTGCTAAAATTTTACGCGACAAAGCAATAATATCATCGGCGCTTTCACTTCTCAGTCTTATAACCGACATCGGCCATTTTACAATACCTGCTTCTACGCCTTTAAAACCATCAAAATGTACACTATACTCTATCGGCGCTTTAGCCATTGCAAAGGTATAGTTTCCGCCCTGAAAATGGTCGTGACTTAAAATCGAGCCGCCCACTATGGGCAAATCGGCATTTGAACCGACAAAATAGTGTGGAAAAAGTTTTACAAAATCCAACAGTTTTACAAACGTATCATCGTTTATCTGCATCGGTGTGTGTTCGGAATTAAATACTATACAATGCTCGTTATAATAAACGTACGGCGAATATTGGAACATCCAGTTTTGATTATTTATCCTAATAGGCATAATGCGGTGATTCTGACGTGCAGGTGAATTAAGTCTACCGGCATAGCCTTCGTTTTCCTTGCAGAGTAAACACTTAGGATACCCCGACTGTGCCGCCGCTTTAGCCGCCGCAATAGCCTTTGGGTCCTTTTCGGGTTTTGAAAGATTTATTGTTATATCAAGTTCCCCATACGGTGTGTCACTCTTCCACTTGACATCCTTTACAATTCTATATCGACGGATATAGTCACTATCGCAACTTAAATTATAAAAATAATCGGTAGCGGCTTTGGGCGACTCTTTATAAAGAGAATTAAACCTATCTGTCACGAAACTCGGACGCGGTACCATAGTTCCCATAAGACGTGTATCAAATAAATCTCTCTCGGTGATATTATCTTCAATAATACCTTTTTCTACCGCAAAATCTAATATCTCCTTTAATGTTTCTTCTAAATTAATATCCGAACATTTGGTTTCGGGCTCCTCGAATTCACTAAGTCCCAAAATATCAATTATCTTATTTGTTATGTATACTCTATCCTGTTCTTCGAACAGATTTTTATCAATTCCATAAGAAACTAACTTTGCAACGCTATTATAAATCACCAATTTTTCCCCTTCTAAATATATTTATAAATAAATTATACTTAAGTTTCTTTTTACTGTCAACAAGGCACAGGAAAAATTTAAAAAATTTTATTAAAAAAGTGTTGACAAGCATCTAACCTTGTGTTATAATCACTCTTGTCGTCAGATGAGACGCGTCAGTTGGTGCTGATTGCGGTGAGGGTCCACCCGTTCCCATCCCGAACACGGAAGTTAAGCTCACTTGCGCTGAAGATACTTGGCGGGCAGCTGCCCGGGAAAATAAGTAGGCGCCAACACAAAGCCACACAAGAAATTGTGTGGCTTTTATTTTGCAAAAAATCAACATATATGAGCACTATAAAAATTATTTGCTTCAGTATTAAACGGATGTGTAGAAATTCTACACATCCGTTTTTCTGACTTTTTTTAATTTAAACCTCATAAATAACCGTTTTGCCCGAGTTTAAGGATTCCTTTACATCGATTATCCTTTGATTCTTTGAGCCACGGAATTTGAGCGAAATATCCTTTTGGTCTTCTATAAACTTTCCATCCACCAAAACATCGATATTTTTTAACAAAGTTTCGGTATATTCAGTTTTTGCGCGGCTGACAAACAATATCTCATCTTCAAAACAAAATCCCGTATAGCACCAGATTGACTTACTCGGATACGTCTTTTTTACCATAGATACCAATTCGGCTAAATCTTTTTGGTTTTCGGGCTCAAACGGCTCTCCGCCGAGTATGGACAGGCCACTTATGTAATCGGGTTTCAGATACTCTATTATCTGTTTTTTTGTTTCTTCGGTATATTTTTCGCCAAAAGAAAAATCCCAGGTTTCTTCATTAAAGCAACCTTTGCATCGGTGTCGGCACCCTGAAACAAACAGCGATACCCTGACGCCTATGCCGTTGGCTATATCGAACTTTTTAATTTCTCCGTAATTCACAGTTTTCACCACCGATTAAAGATGTAAAACCCTTTCCTTGATTTCCTGAGTTCTACCCTGATTCCAATACTGTGTACCAATATAACCGCAGGTTCTTCTTGCCACATTCATCTTTGCCTGGTCGGTATTACCGCATTTAGGACAGCGCCATATAAGTTTACCGAAATCATCCTTAACAATCTCAATTTCTCCGTCAAAACCGCACTCGTGACAATAGTCACTCTTGGTATTAAGTTCAGCATACATAATGTTATCGTAAATAAACTGCATTACCGAAAGTACTGCTTCAATATTATTTTGCATATTTGGTACTTCGACATAGGAAATAGCACCACCCGGAGACAAAGCCTGAAACTTTGATTCGAGAGTGAGTTTATCGAAAGCGTCTATGGGCTCGGTAACGTGAACGTGATAGCTATTGGTAATATAGTTTTTATCTGTAACTCCGGTAACTACACCGAATCGCTTTTGCAGACATTTAGCAAACTTATATGTTGTACTTTCAAGCGGTGTGCCATAAATTGAATAATCTATATGCTCGGCCGCTTTCCATTTAGCAGTGTACTCGTTGAGTTTTTGCATTATCAAAAGGCCCAATTCTTCACCTTCAGGTTCGGTGAGTTTTTTGCCGTTCAATGAGTATACGCACTCCCAAAGTCCTGCATAACCGAGTGAAATTGTAGAATACCCGCCAAACAGTAATTTATCGATTGTCTCACCCTTTTCGAGTCGTGCCAACGCACCGTGTTGCCAGAGTATAGGCGCGGCATCTGAAAGCGTACCCAAAAGACGCTCGTGTCGGCAACGCAGCGCTCTATGGCAAAGTTCCATTCTCTCATCGAAAATTTCCCAGAATTTTTCGATATTTCCACCTGCTGACAGTCCTATATCAACAAGGTTTACCGTAACAACACCCTGATTAAAACGACCGTAATACTTAGGTTTACCGTTTTCATCAATATAGGGTGTAAGGAAGCTTCGGCAACCCATACAAGTATAACAGTTACCGTTGCCGTTTTTATCAACTTTATTCTGTAGCATTATTTTCTCTGAAATATAATCGGGTACCATTCTCTTTGCGGTACACTTTGCGGCAAGTTGAGTTAAATACCAATACTTAGTATTTTCCTTTATGTTATCTTCTTCGAGTACATAGATGAGTTTCGGGAAAGCGGGTGTAATCCAAATACCTTCTTCGTTTTTAACACCCTGTATACGTTGTTTTAATGTTTCTTCAATAATCAAAGCTAAATCGGCTTTCTCCTGCTCGTTTTTAGCCTCATTAAGATACATAAATACTGTAACAAAAGGTGCCTGTCCGTTTGTAGTAAGAAGCGTTACAACCTGATACTGTATAGTCTGTACGCCGCGGCTTACTTCTTCGCGAAGTCGGTTTTCTGCCACTTCATAAAGCTTCTCTTCGCTTAAGTGTATGCCTATTGCGCTATATTCTTCAGCTACCTGTCGGCGAATTTTTTTGCGGCTTACTTCAACAAATGGGGCTAAGTGAGCAAGACTTATACTCTGTCCGCCATACTGGTTGGATGCAACCTGTGCTATAATCTGGGTTGCTATATTACAGGCTGTAGAAAAGCTATGCGGCGTATCTATTTTTACACCGCTGATAACAGTACCGCCGTTTAGCATATCTTCAAGATTTACAAGGTCACAGTTGTGCATATGTTGAGCAAAATAATCTGCATCGTGGAAATGGATGATTCCGTTTTCGTGCGCCTCTACAATGTCCTGCGGCAAAAGGATACGCTTTGTAATATCCTTGCTGACCTCTCCCGCCATATAATCGCGTTGAACGCTATTAACGGTTGGGTTCTTATTAGAGTTTTCTTGCTTTACTTCTTCATTATTACATTCAATAAGCGACAAAATCTGCTCATCCGTAGTATTTGCCTTACGTATAAGGGCACGATTGTATCTATATTTTATGTAACGACGTGCCACCGTAAATGCCTGTTTTTGCATAATGGCATTTTCCACAAGGTCCTGTATTTCTTCAACACTTAATGCTCTGTCAAGTGCGCCACAGGTATTTTTAACCGATTGCGCTATATCATTAATCTGCTCAGCAGTAAGTCTTTCAGATTCATTTACACTTTCATTTGCTTTTGTAACGGCAATAATAATTTTATCAATATTGAATATTTCTTCACTGCCGCTTCTTTTAATAATCTTCATAATATATCTCACTTCCTTTTGGGGTGTATTGCTATTGTATCATTATTCGCTGTAAAAATCAACTGGAAAAACACAACATATGCCGATTTTTTTATTTTCAACAACCATATATATGGTATTTTGTGCGAAAGAGCCAACTCTTACGAGTTGGCTCTTTAAAATTTAATTCAAACCGAAGCTCACCGATAAAGCCCTATCAACCTTATCCATACTTGACACATCAAGAACGCCCATTTTTTCTTTAAGGCGTCTTTTATCTATTGTTCTCACCTGTTCAAGCAAGACTATTGAATCCTTAGCCAGTCCACACCCCGCGTTAATTTTAATATGGGTTGGAAGATGGCTTTTTTCTTGTTGGCTTGTAATTGCGGCCGCTATAACTGTTGGGCTATAACGATTACCCACATCGTTCTGAATAATAAGTACCGGGCGCAGCCCACCTTGTTCAGAACCTATAACAGGACTTAAATCGGCATAATAAATATCTCCGCGTTTAACTGTCATTTTTATTTCACGCTCCGAAAATGTTTGTACCAATATCTTTACCTGATTAGATATTTTTTAATCAGTTTTTTTAATAATTAGTACAATATCATTTTATGCGCGAGAGACAGAGTTGCTATTATTCATCATCTTTGATTATAAAATCATCATCTATGGGAGAATTGTCATCATAATCATCATCAAGATACAAACGCGTTGTTTCGCCGTAACCTTCCATATACTCCTGCTCTGCCTCTGCCTCAAGGGCTTCCTTCGAAGGAGTCTTTTTGGTTGATTTTATTATCATAATAATTATCAGTACGATTAAAAGTACAATAATAAGCGCCGCACTTATAACAATAAGTTTGCTTTTAAAATCCAAATCTATAAATCTGGCTATAACCGATTTTTCTTGTTCAGATTGCGGTTCTTCTGCCGGTTTGTTTAAAGCGGCAGTGAAATCGGCAGCGCGTTGTACCGTTTTATCCTTCTTATCGTATCGGTAAAATTCCTTGCTTCCCGAAAAACTTTCACCGTAAAAAATAACAAAATCTGATAATTCGGGTGCATTATAAACAAAACCGTTTACAATATAGTCGCCAATATTAACTTTAGAATATTGATAACCTTCAACACTAGCTGTACTATCGGTATAGTCAAGTACAGAATAATGAAAATCTTGTATGGCTAAATATCTGAAAGGCGTAAAAGAGTTGTTTTCCTTATCATAAAGATAGAACGCACCGGCACTACTATCCTTTTTGGTGGCATACACTATCGTTTTACCGCTGACAACATCTTGCAGTACCGGGATATCAATTTCGTTAATTTTGGTTAATGCAGGGGTGAAACCTTTTGGTGTTGCTATACCGGTATATTCGCCGACCATATATCTTTTTTCGCCATCCACCGTAATTTCATACGGATTTACTATTGGAGTACCATCTTCCGGTTGTTGAACAACTTCGGTAGTATTACATCTTGTAATATTAACGGTGTATTTTTTTATGGTTCCGTTAGGCGCGGTAACAACTATCGTTCTCACGTTTTTTCCAACCTTCATAGATGAAGAACCCTGTACATCTATTTTAGCTGTCGCTTCCTGTGTTGTCGCAGAAACGAGAACCTTAGTTACGGAATAATCAACACTTACATTATATGTTGTAACGTCGGGGTCGAATGCGGGACTTAAAGTACCCGCTGAAAGAGTAAGATTTTTGAGTTTTGCATTACCCGAAAGAGTACTTTTATCAACAATTTTTACCGTTGTATTATATTCCTTCTTTGCGGTTTGCACAAGGTCGGTATCTGTAATATCGGCTGCTACGTGAATTCCGGAAGTACCCGCTTTTTTACATTTGAACTTGAAGGTCATACTGTGTGTGGCCGAAGTATTTGCAGCATTATAATATGAAATTAAATACTTTCCGTTACCGTCTGCATTTGTACCCTCCGGATTGGATGTACACTCAAATGCCGTAGCATCAAAGCTTAATACTGCATCGATTGCTCCGAGTTTACCCGAACCCGTTGTACACTGGAATGTAACGGTAACGGTTATTTCATCACCAAGATAGGCAGAAGATGGAGCAGATACACCGGCACTGGCAGCAGAAACGGGCATTATAAACACGCACCCAAGTGCCACTACCATTACTAAAAATATTGTCAGAATTCTCTTTTTTAACATAACTTTATCTCCGTTACTGTACTATTTGTTTTATCTTTAAAATATGTCTTTGTCCTACAAGCAAATCTACCGAATTTATAGATGAGTTATGGTCGATATCCATAGCTTTAACATAAACATCGCCCAGTGTTCTTTGCTTTAATATGTGTTTTTGACCGGCAAGTAGGTCAATAGAATTGATTTTTCCGTTGCCATCTATATCGCCGTATATTACTACGGGATAACTTTTATAAATTTTATTATTGTTATCATATAAGTTTACAGTATCGCCCGTAGCTATAAGGCCGCTCGTTTTCTCCTTGCCCGAAGCATCGGTAATAACAGCCTTTCCGTTTTTGACACCCAGTTTCGTTATAAAAGCAGAAATCTGGGTTTCAGGTTGGATACCTGTTATATTAGAATCGGTCTTATAATCGGTATTAAGTTCAGGGGCAGATTCCCTTACAACCAGTAATTTATATGTACTGGTGTTACCCTTTGATGCGGTTACTTTAATTTCAAACTCATTATTACCCACATTTAAGTTCTTCTGACCTGTGCCCGTAACCGTCGAAGTGCTGGATGATGAAGTTGCTACGATATTTATTTTATCACTGGAGAATTTAACAACAGCTTTATATGAATAAACATCACTCTTAAAATTTACAAACTGTTCTTCGTAGCCCTGAATAAACAACCTTCTCAAAAAACTGTTGGTTCCATCATCTTCTGTATCAATGCCTATTACTATTGGGTATGTCTGTCGGATTTTTCCATTGGCATCATACAAATATAACGTATCGCCTGTAACTACCATTCCTTCTGTTTTTTCCTTACCATCAGCAGAAATGATAACCGCCTTACCTTTTTCCACACCAAGTTTTTTCTTAAAGGTCTCTACGTTGGTGTTTTCAGCTACGCCTGATATTTTCGTTGTTACCTTATATTCGGTGGTGAGCTCCGGAATTTCGGCTTCACCCGCGTCCGGTTCTTTTCTATAAACCGATAAATTATATATACAGGTTAGTCCGCTTGATGATGTGACGGTTATAGAAAGCTCGTTATTTCCTGTCTTAAGTCTTACTTCCCCCGCGCCCGTTACCTTAGCATCGGCCGCCAACGGGGTTGCCAAAATGTTTATTTTATATGACTCGTGTGGCACAATCGCTTCATACGAGTATACATATTTATCAAAATTACTGATTTGCTCTTCGTGGCCCTGAATCGATAAACCGCCCAAAAATCTGTTATTATTAGTTCCTGTCTTAGGCAGCTCTGTTTTTTCAGGCATGTTTTTATATATTGGAATATGGAAAATCACTTCTCCGTCAAGCAAGGAGAACATAGCGTTTGCCATTCCGGTTCCCTTGCCGAGACTGTCCTGCACATTTGTAGCATATTGGTGGGTGTGTAAGTCGTGTGTAGTATTTTTAAAGACATTGAAATTTTTATAGTATATTGTGTCCTGTCCTACTTTTACATAATTTCCGCCATAATACTCTGCGCCGCCGATTATTGCTTTTTCTCTTGTGTTCCACGGTCTGTTATAAGAAGTAGCCCCGCTACCTGCACCCTTTGCCCACCAAAGACCACGCTGTACCGCAGAAGAGAATCCCTTATCAGGTTCTGCATAAGCGCCTATGTTAAAGAAATTATAATAACCCACAAGGTCATTCATAACCGTTTGTTTGCCGTTTTCTTTTTTGGTATAGGTATATTTACCCGAAATCAGATTGCTTTCTCCCTTGCTGCCCTGTTCTTGTAAAATAAGCGCAACAATAGTAGCTGTGCTTACACCCGATTTCTGAGCTGCGGCAAGGATAACATCTGCATAGGTTTTTTTCTGGTCGTCGGGAAGCGCAGCATCCATAAAAGTTCCCTTTACCGCGTTTTTAACAAGTGCGACATTTTCTCGCGCAGGGTCGAATTTTTCAGATGCGAACATAAAGATACTTCTTGTATCAAGAAAATTTCGCGGGTCGATATAATATGCTACAACCTGGTCTGTAGTCTTAACCCAGGAACCATCATATTTCTTCCATCTGTCGTTTTCGTTCTCTGTTTCAAGCTCCCAGTTATATTCCCCTTGTTCATACGTTTTCCATGAAATATCGCTGTTCATATGTACATATTTAGAGCTGATTCCGCCGTTCTGAGCCTTTACCACTTCGTTAAAATCAAGATTAGTGTGGTCGGCATAAAACTTCCAGTTAGGATAAAGAGTGTGCAATTCCCTTAATGCGGGTTTATAACTCTCAGGAAATTTTTGTTCGGTAAGCCAATTTTCGAACTTTTCATCCGTTTTATATGTAGCCAAAGGTTTGACCGCGTTGCACATAACAAAACCTTTTTTACTGTAATCGGTACCGTAACACGCTTCATACCACGCATCGCCGTCGGCATCTTGCTTTATAGAAAGTAGCTTGATTTTTTCATTTACAGGAATATTTCCAAGCTTATCACTCGGTTTAGACGGGTCAAGTCTGCCATCACTACCGCCTACTATATATCCAGGTTGCGAATAAACATCCGCGCCCTTTTCTTTTGTCACAATACCGTATATAGGAAATTCTATGGCCGAAGCGGGCAGATTGAAAAGCGCTAATAAAAAGCTCATAGCGAGTATTACTGAAACTATTTTTTTAATTAATGCTCTGTGCACTTTGTCCACTCCTTCCACTAAAAGTATCAGAAAAAATCTCATTATAATTATACGGTTTTGGTCGTATTATGTCAACAATAATATACCCATTGGAAAATTTTTAAAAGTAAAAAAGGACTGCAATTTACAATCCTTTTTATAATTACTTAGTTTCGCTATAAGCCGTATTTCTTTCTTCTATATTAAGACTATCCATTACCGAATGGAACTCTGTATATTCCTGAGCACAGTAAAAACTAAAGTTGAAACTGTCATATTCCGTATACAGACTACTACCCGACGTATATTTATTTTCAACATACGAGCCGTGAATGTGCAGTGTAGGTGTTTCATAATAGTTTTTGGCAAACAATACACTTTCTTGTGCTTCTGACACATCATTAACATATGCCGCTATAAGTTTTTCGGCTTCTTCACGATTAATTTCTACGACATAGCGCTTATCATTTTCAGAATATTTATCAAAATTGCCTTCAAGGGTAAATTCTTTACCCAAAAATTTATCAAACTGATTATTTAGCTCTTTTAGTAAATCTTCTTTTATAATTTCCACCTTTTCGGGAATAGCAAACCCGAATGGGATTATATACCGTCTTTCAACCGTTTTGCCATTTTTCAGCTTATAGGTAAATGAAACCCATTCGCTCATTTTGCCATAATCATAGGTTGCCATATAATGCTCAACATCAGGTTTTTCGGCTACAATTATTTTATGAAGGTTGGTCGCATTAGTCACATCGTCGGCATCCATTTCCATTCCGCGATATCCTATTGTAACACGGGTAATATCGTTGTTCTTAGGCACAAAATCTTCAAAACCAAAGAAATCAAATGCCACGGACATTGTAGTCAAACCGATTATTGCTATAGCAACAGCGCCAGATACTGCCGCCTTTGAAATCTTCTTGAAACCGCGGTTTGTAACGGCATTATATATTACCGCACCAATTATAGCTCCTATGGCACCCGATAACCAGAAAGACAAGCTCAATCTGTCATCGGCAAAAATTGCGCCAAGTATGAAATAGCATACTATAGAAACTACCGTTCCTATTATATAATGCATAAATCCAAAGGCATAGGCTTCACCGGCTTTTTCACTCTTGCGCCGTTTATAAAGCAGTACCGCCGCGCACAACAATGCCGCCGTAAGAACCGCCACGGCAACCGTAGGCCAGAAAGCAAAACAATTTACCGTATCGGGTGAAGTTAAAAAATACAAAAAACTAATCAGAGCCCAAGCAAATGGTGAGACATAACGCACATATAAATCATACTGAATTGATACACATCCATAAAGGTTATCTTCACACATACCGAGTATTAAAAAGCATATAAGCGGAAGTCCCACATTTACTACGGCAAAAGAAACAACTGAATCAAATACAGTACCTGCCGTTATAACAAATAGCAGTGTAAATGCGCCACAGAACAGCATCATAAACGCGGTAAATAGTCCTGATATCAATATATGTGATATATCGGCGCTGACTACCGGGTCGAGTGCCACTGCTATAAAACCGATATATGCCGCAATCAGCGGAATGAGAGAGCAGATAAATGATGCGAAAAATCTTGATAAAAGAAGTTTAGTACGTGTTATGGGCATAGAATGATATGCATCACTACTGCTTTTTGAATAGAGAAAACTGAAATTAATATACAGCAAAACAATAAAAAACAAGCAAGCGCCTATAGCCAGAAATACAGAAGCCGGAAAAAACATATCACCGAAAAAATCAACTCTTTCGGAAAACAAGTTTTCCTTCTGGTCATTAAGCCAACTGACCGTATAAAACGGCGAAAGAATTATTGAGAGCACCGTCGCAACTGCAGTAAAGCCAAGGCTTTTGCGGATTGTAAACAGAAACATATTAAACGGTACGCTTTTATTCAAGGATATTTTTTGCGTCATAGCCGCTCGCCTCCAATTCATACATAAATATTTCTTCAAATGATGGCGGAATAATCTCTAAAAACTGCGGGAAAAGATGAGATACATAATCTTTAATCTTGCCCTCGTCTCCGCGTACCACTAACTGAACAACCGAGCCTGTTTTTTCGATATTCAAAATGTCCAGACCGTCAAAAACAGATATATCCGGTACCATATTAAATACCGCCTGTACTTTATTTATTCCCTTGCGAAGATTTTCAATGTCATCACTGAGTAACACCTTACCGTTATGCAGTACGCCGACCGTATCGCAAAGTTCATCCAAATCTCTTAAATTGTGCGAAGCAATAATAGCGGTCATACCGTCAGATATACCTTCGGCAAGTAGTGACTTTAATACCTTACGCATTATCGGGTCGAGTCCGTCAAAAGCTTCATCAAGCAACAAATATTTCGGCTTGGTTGAAAGACTTAAAATAAGCGCCGCCTGTCTTTGCATACCTTTTGACATAGTTGATATACGTGCTTTCCTGTCAAGCGGAAAAATACTTAACAATCTTTCAAAACGCTCATTATCAAAATCTTTATAAAGCATCGCGTAAAAACGGCGCATCTCATTTAGATTTGACTGGTGTATAAAATACGGGGTATCGGGAAGATAACAAATTTTAGACTTAACCGACGGGTTGTCAAACGGGTTCTCCTCATCGATTATAATTTCACCGCTATCAGCATGATAAACACCCGATATCAGCCGCATAAGCGTGGACTTTCCTGAGCCGTTTGAACCCACGAGCCCATATATTGAACCTTCCAGTATCTCGAAACTGACGTTATCAAGCGCTATATTGGAACCAAAGTTTTTGGTTAAATTCTTCGATTTAATCATTTCTCATTCTCCCTTTCCATGATTAATGATACAAGTTCTTCTGTATTCAGTCCCATCTGCAAGGCTTCATCAACCGCTCTTTTAAACTGTGTGGCTGCAATATTTTTTATGGCAAAAAATGAATCGTTTTCGGCAGATATAAAAGAACCCTTACCCGCCACCGAGTAAATAACCCCGCGTTCTTCGAGCGACCTATAAGCGCGTTGCACCGTATTAGGATTTATGGATAGTTTCTGCGCCAAATACCTTACCGACGGTAAGGCTTCGTGCGGTTTTAACACGCCCCACATTTTAAGCCTTATAATACCATTTACAATCTGGTCGTATATCGGCACTCCGCTTTTATAATCTAATTGTAGCATTTTCTCACTCCGTACTTACTGTATTAGTCCGATTAGTACAGTTATATAATACAATACCTTTACCACTTTGTCAAGAGTATTTCAAGAAAAAAATCCCCCGAGATTAAAACTCGGGGGATAAATGGTTATTAATTATTCTTCTTCGCCAGATTCTTCAGCTACATCTTCAGCAACTGTTTTCTCTACGGGAGCTTCTTCAACAACCTTTTCTACCTTTTTAGCTTTTTTCTTTTTCTTTTTCTTCTTTTTCTTGTTGCCCATTACAATTACAAGTACTACAACAACAATGATTATGAGAAGAATGAAACCGCCTGCAGCAGCCAGAACGATAATTAACAAATTACTGTTAGAACCGCCATCATTCTGGTTTGCAGTATTGTTGTTTTTATTGTTATTATTGTTGTTTTTGTTCGGGTTCTTATTGCTGCTACCACTGGGTTCGCTGGTATCCGGATCTTCGTCGCCTGGATCTTCATCGCTGGGTTCGCTGGTATCCGGTTCATCATCACCGTCAGGAGCATTCATAGTGTTCTGTGTGGGCTTAAGGATACCATTATCAACACAATCCTTCTGATAGCTTTCAAAGAACTCGGCATCCTTACCGATGAAACGGCAGTTAACATCCTTATCCTTCATATATTCATTGAAATAATCTTCAATGGTGGAACCCTTTTCGGCATAAATCTTAACTTCACCCGCAGCCTTCGGATGACGGAAAACGAGCGGACCCATGCCGTCATCAATTGTTATATTGTTAACTTCATCTCGCGCACCAACCATCGCGTGTTTGCCAACAACGTCAATTTCGCAATCAGGATTGATTATGTAGATTTCACAGGTTTTAACACTTGTGTACAAGCCGCCGTATACGTAACTGCCAATCTTATAAACAGATTCAGGGAATACAAGTTTTTCGAATTTGCCCTTAAGCGCACCTGTGTCAACCTCTTCAACACCTTCGGAAATAACTACATCAAGACACTCAGCGCTGATAAAGTCAGGTGGAACGATTTTAAGCTGTGCCGGAATTACAATCTGTGTAATGCCTGTAGCACGAAAAGCAGAATAACCTACTTCCTTAAGTGAATACGGAAGAGAAACTTCCATAAGATTTGTACAGTCTTCAAACGCTTCATAACCGAAAGTTTCGATACCTTCGCAAATTACAACACTTGTAATATCCGAATTCATAGCAAATGCACGTGTATCGATACCGGTAATGGGATTACCATCAGCATCAACAGATGGAACAACAATGTCGCCGCCAGCACCGAGATATTCAACGATTATACCATCTTCACTGATCCAGAAGTCATCATAGTTAATGTCAGACGCTGATGTCGGGAATGCTGAAATCAAGCAGCAAGAAACCAACAAGAGCATAACTACAAGACTTGCTAATAGTTTTTTCATAACAAATTTCTCCTTTTGCTTTTATTGTATGTTAATAATAACACAACAACCATACAAATGCAACAATTATTTTAATAAATTACACAATTTTTTTATAACTTCTGCTGCCGCCGTCATACCTGCCGCCGCGGGTACAAAAACGGCACTTGCGGGTGAATGGCGTCCTTCATTTTCGGAAACCACAATATTTTTTGCGGTTTCGGTAGAATAGACTACCAAAAGGCCCTTTACTCCCCTGTTTTTGAGTTCCCTTCTCATAACACGGGCAAGTGGGCAGTTCTTGGTTTTATAAATATCGGTGACTTGAATAGCGGTCGGATCAATTTTATTGCCTGTTCCCATAACCGAGATTATCGGAGCACCTATCTTTTCTGCACGTACCGCAAGTTCTATTTTTGAAGTTACGGTATCTATAGCGTCAATAATAAAATCATATTTAGATAAATCAACACTATCGGCATTGTCGGGCAAATAAAACATCTTATATCCATTAATATTTATGTTTTTATTTATCTGTCTTGCGCGGCGTATCGCGGCATCCACCTTATCGTTGCCAATTTCATTATCTACCGCTATAATTTGTCGGTTGAAGTTTGTGATATCAACCGTATCCGAGTCATACACATCTATATTTCCGACAGCGCTTCTGAGAAGTGCTTCAAGCACATACGAACCTACACCACCGATACCGAAAATTGCTATATGGCAGTTATTTAATTTTTCAAGGTTTTCTTTTCCTATAAGACACGCTGTTCTTGAAAACTTGTTATCCATAATCATTCCCCGAAATACCGAAGTAATGACGGTATTTCACTTTCAAAGTTTACTCCGTAACGGCGCTCGGGATTTTCTCTCAAGGTGGCGTTTATACTGTCATATGTAAACCTTACTGCAATTTCGGTGGCAGACGTAAGGCTTCGCCCCTTTATAATACCCGCTGTGAGCACACTTGCAAAGACATCGCCCGTACCGTGAAATACTGCGTTTATCTTATCGCTCATTATATAACTATACTTTTCACCATCAAAGCAAACTGCTCCGAGTCTTTTTTCATCAAAATATACACCCGTAAGCACAATTTTTGCTTTGGTTATATCATACAATTTATACACTATATTCTCTATATATTCTTTTGTATACGGACCTTCACTATAATCTTCACCAAGCATCAGAACCGCTTCGGTGATATTCGGTACAATTATATCGGCTTTGCAGCAAAGTTTTAGCATTTCTTTTGGAAAATCTGTAGGAAAACCTGCATAAAGTCTGCCGTTATCTGCCATGGCGGGGTCGCATATAATAACAGACTGTTCACTCTTTAAAAGTTGTATAGATTTAATGACAATATCTATCTGTTCTTTACTACCCAAGTATCCCGTATAAAAAGCATCAAACTTCAAATCGTTTTTCTTCCAATGCTCTGCTATAGGTAAAATATCTTGGGTTAAATCGCGAAAGGTATAGTCGGTAAATCCACCGGTATGGGTTGACAAAACTGCAGTTGGAATTACGGCAGTTTCGATTCCTGCCGCGGAAATAAGCGGTAAAGCTACCGTTAAAGAACATTTGCCAAATCCCGATATATCGTGGACTGCCGCTATTCTCTTTTGCATTACTTGCCAACCCCCTTCCTTTTGCAAATATCTTTAAGTATACACACATCACATTGCGGCTTTCTCGCCATACAAATTTCCCTGCCAAAAAGCACTGCACGGTGACAAAAATCGCTCGATTCGTGAGATGGCAGGAGTTTGCGCATCTCGTTTTCGACCTTTAGCGGATTATCGGTATCAACAAATCCCAACCGATTGCATATTCTTATAAAATGCGTATCAGTTACGACTGCCGCTTTTTTGTATATATCTCCGCATACAAGATTGGCGGTCTTTCTGCCAACACCCGAAAGACTTGTTAAATCTTCAATATTATCGGGGACTATGCCGCCAAAGTCGGTCATAAGTTTTTTAGAAATCTCTACTAAATCCCGAGCCTTTGTTTTATAAAGGCCACAGGTTTTTATAAGTTCTTCTATTTTTTCTATGGGCGCCGCACTCATACTCTTAGCATCGGGATATGCTCTGAACAAATTAGGTGTGACCATATTGACACGTGCATCGGTGCACTGTGCCGAAAGTCTTGTTGCAATAAGCAACTGAAACGGCGTTTTATAGTGAAGCGAACACACTGCAACGGGGTATTTTTGTTTTAACAATTCTACCGCCGCCGCAACACGTTGTTTTTTTATCATTTAGTTAAATCTCCGAGTTTTAAATCATTAGTTTTAATCCAACCAAGTTTTCTCATTGCTTCTGCAACACCAAGCGATAAAGCCGCCGGTAAAATAAACTGCATTACAAGAATTTCTATAAGCGCAAGACCTGCCGACATACCGCCTGCGGTAAGGCTTTCAAATGATGCAAACTGACCCACAAGACCCGCCGAGCCCATACCCGAGCCCACCGGTGTGCTTGTCATTTTGAGAACGGCAGAACTAATCGGTCCTAATATGGCGCTCGAAATAATAGCGGGAAGCCAAATAAGCGGTTTTCTTACGATATTTGGCATCTGGAGCATTGATGTGCCAACACCCTGTGCTATGAGACCGCCTAATTTATTTTCTCTATAACTTATAACGGCAAAGCCTACCATATTGCAACAGCAACCAACTGTAGCCGCACCCGCAGCAAGACCTGTAAGGCCCATAGAAATACCGATTGCCGCACTGCTTATAGGAAGTGTTAAGAATATACCCATAAGTACAGACACTATGATACCACCGATAACAGGATATGTATCAACACTGATATTTACGAGTGAGCCCAGCCAATACATAAATGTAGACACATACGGTCCTATAAGTAAGCCCACTGCCGAACCGCCGATAACACAACAAAGCGGTGTTATAAGTATATCAAGTTTTGTTTTACCTGACACAAGCGCGCCGAGTTCAACGGCAACATAGGCCGCAATAAATGCGCCAAGCGGCTCACCCGGTGTACCGATTTTAACGGCTTCAAGAGCAACAGAAGGAAAAGCGCCGACAACGCCTGCAACAGCCGCCGCAACAGCGGTCAGGGGCGACGCCTTTAGTTTTACGGCTACACCGACACCTATACCGGCGCCTGTAACCGACTTTGCGGCATTTCCGATAGCCATCAAATAAGATGCCACTATATTATTTCCCAATAATTTTGAAAGTTGGCATATTATTGTGCCTACGATAAGGGTTGAAAAGAGTCCCAACGCCATACCGCCGAGTCCGTCGATGAAAATACGGTTAAAAATTTTTTTCAAAACAATCATCCCTTTTACAGAAATATTAATAAAATTATATTACTTTCAGCATTTTTAGTCAATAGTGTTGCTTTATTTTCGTGGATAATGTATAATGTTTTCGGTGATTTTATGGAAACTACTATATATGTTATAAGGCATTGTGAAGCCGAAGGCAACCGCACCGGCCGTTTCCAAGGACACATTGACAGTGATATTACCGAAATTGGTGAAAGCCAGATATCGTGTCTTGCCGAAAGGTTTCGTGATATATGTGTTGACCGCGTTTTTTCAAGTCCGCTTATGCGCGCTAAAAAGACCGCAAAGGCAGTAGCCGACATAAAAAATCTGCCGCTCGAAATAGAAAACGATTTGATTGAAATCAGCGGTGGCGAAATTGAGAATATGACATACCCGGACATATATGCCAAATGGTCTTATGTTGAAATTTCCTGGGTAAAAGCCCCGTATGATTTTTGTGCGCCTGGTGGGGAGAGTATGAAACAGGTATATGAGCGTATCTGGCGCGCGGTCAAGAAAATTATACAAGAAAACGAAGGAAAAAATATAGTTATTTCTTCTCACGGTGCGGCAATACGTTGCCTTTTATGCCGACTCACAAAAGGTGATATTAAATACCTTAATGATGTCAGCTGGAGTGACAACACCGCTGTATCAAAATTTATTTTTGATAAAAAGCTTAACTGTCGCACAGAATTTTTAAATGATGCATCGCACCTATCCGAAGAACTTTTACCTAAAAAGAGCAGAATAACTTCTATGATAAAGGCGGATTAAATAATGATAATTATGTCGGTTGATTTAGGAAACGCGAGAACAGGAATTGCCGTTAGTGATAAAAGTGAAACCTTTGCTTTTCCAAAAACGGTTATAAACGAATATAACCGCGAAAAGAGAATAGAAAAAATAGCGGCCGCCGCAAAGGAAAACGCCGCCGAATTAATTGTTGTGGGGCTTCCTAAAAATATGGACGGTTCTCTGGGTTTTCG
The DNA here is from genome assembly GCA_045613385.1 of Acutalibacteraceae bacterium. GTDB lineage: Bacteria > Bacillota > Clostridia > Oscillospirales > Acutalibacteraceae > SIG565. The sequence continues at coordinate 101,985 of JAZLAW010000023.1, forward strand.
TGCCGAAGAGTGTACCGAAGATGCCGAAAAAATAAAACTAAAAACAGGAATTCCTGTAGTTCTGTGGGATGAGCGTTGTACCACAGTTATGGCGCACACCGCACTCAATTACACCGATACGCGCGGCAAAAAGCGTAAAGAAGCTGTTGATGCGGTAGCGGCGGTTATGATACTTGAAAGTTATTTAGCCTTCCGTAAAAACAATGAAAAAGTTTAATTTATACCGCAATGCCATCCCCCTAAACATTAAAAAAGAACCGTTCATATAAACGGTTCTTTTATTTTTATTTGCCGAGTGCCGCCTTGGCTTTTGCGGCAATATCTTTTCCGCGAAGACCGTACTTATCAAGCAGAGCATTTGCAGGGCCTGACATACCGTACTCATCATTAATACCCATTTTTATTACGCGTGTGGGATATTCTTCACTAAGAAGTTCACTGACCGCGCTACCAAGTCCGCCAATTACCGAATGTTCTTCGGCGGTAATGATAATGCCTGTTTCTTTGGCGGCATTAATTACTGCTTCATTATCAAGTGGCTTTATGGTCGCCATATTGATAATTCTGGCATTAATACCGTCTGCCTTAAGTAAATCGTAAGCGATAAGTGCTTCAGCAACCATAAGACCTGTAGCAATGATTGTTATATCGTTACCTGATTTTAGTTCTACCGATTTACCGATTTCAAACTTATAATCATCATCAAAAATTACCGGAACTGCAAGTCTGCCAAAACGTGCGTACGACGGTCCATCATAATCATAAAGCGCCATAACTGCTTTTTCAGCTTCAACTGCATCGGCAGGATTTACAATAACCATATCGGGAATGGTACGCATAAGCGCAATATCTTCATTACACTGGTGTGTTGCGCCATCTTCACCAACCGAAATACCGGCATGGGTTGCGCAAATTTTAACATTAAGGTGCGGATAGCCTATAGAGTTTCTGATTTGCTCAAAAGCACGTCCTACCGCAAACATTGCAAAAGAGCTTATAAATACCTTTTTACCGGTTGCGGCTACACCTGCGGCTATACTTGCCATATTCTGTTCTGCTATTCCGCAGTTATAAAATCTATCAGGGAAAGCCTTTTTGAACATACCCGACTTTGTAGCAGCAGCAAGGTCTGCATCCATTACAATAAAATCATCGTGCTTTTCACCAAGTTTTACCAGCGCCGCGCCATATCCTTCGCGGGTTGCCTTTTTAACTACATCTGCCATTTTGTCCACCCCTTATTGTAACTCTGAGAGCTGAGCTTCAAGCTCGGCTATTGCTTTTTCATAATCTTCATCGCCCGGTGCGACGCCGTGCCAACCAACCGCGTTTTCCATAAAGGAAACGCCCTTACCCTTAACGGTCTTTGCTATAATTGCGGTAGGTTTGCCCTTAAGAGTTTCTGCCTTTAGTACCGCTTGTTCTATTTCATTAAAATCATTACCGTTAATAACAATTACATTCCAATTAAATGCTTCAAACTTTTTATCAAGTGGAAGCGGTGAATTTACTTCTTCAACCGTACCGTCAATCTGAAGATTATTTAAATCAATAAACGCGGTAAGGTTATCAAGTCCTTTATTGGCAGCGAACATTGCCGCTTCCCAAACCTGACCTTCTTCACTTTCACCGTCGCCAAGTATGGTGTACACGCGGTAATTATTTCCAAAATGCTTTCCCGAAAGAGCCATACCAACCGCCGCAGAAATGCCTTGTCCCAGAGAACCCGAAGACATATCAACACCGGGTATATTCTTCATATCGGGGTGTCCTTGTAAAATAGAGCCTATTTGTCTGAGTGTTTTAAGAATATCTGTAGAGAAAAATCCGCGATGCGCGAGCACTGAATAAAGTGCCGGTGCGGCGTGACCCTTTGATAATACCAACCTGTCTCTGTCATCCTTTTTGGGATTTGCAGGGTCGATATTCATTTTATTAAAGTAGAGATATGTAAGTATATCCGCACAAGAAAGTGAACCGCCCGGATGTCCCGCCTTTGCGGCGTGAATTCCTTCCAATATACCCATACGTACTTTACAGGCTATTTGCTTTAATTGTTTCTCGGTTTGTTTATCCATAGTACACAATTTTCCTTTCCTAAAACACATTAATTTCTTTTTTTATTTAAAAATCCGGTAAAATAATCCGGTAAAGCGCTACTGAATTCCATATACTCTTTGGTTTTTGGATGGATGAACCCTATTTTTCTCGCGTGCAGACACTGTCCGCCAAGTTCGGTTATAACCTTTTGCGGTCCGTACACCGGGTCACCCGCCACCGCATGACCTATATATGACATATGCACCCTTATTTGATGCGTACGTCCTGTTTCGAGTATACATCTTATATGTGTAAATCCATTTAACCGCTCAATAGTTTCGTAATGTGTGACGGCATCCTTTGAGTTTTCGTGGGTGACCGCCATTTGCTTACGTTTAACGGGATGTCTGCCTATCGGTGCATCAATGGTACCTTTCTGGCTTTTTACATTCCCATAAACTATTGCTTCATATTCTCTTGTGAAGGAGTGTTCCTTTATCTGCTCGGCTAAAAAGTTATGAGCAAAATCGTTTTTAGCTACAATCAAAAGTCCACTCGTATCTTTGTCTATCCGGTGCAAAATACCGGGGCGCATAACCCCGTTTATGCCCGACAAATTTTCCTTACAGTGCCAAAGCAAAGCATTGACAAGTGTACCGCTATAGTTACCCGCCGCAGGATGTACCACCATCCCCTTTGGTTTGTTGACAACCAGAAGATATTCATCTTCATATACTATTTCGAGCGGTATATCCTCAGCCGTAACACTAAGCGGCACGGCATCGGGAATGTTGACACAAAGGTTGTCCCCCTGTTTTACCTTAATGCTTTTGGTCACTCTCTTGCCGTTTACGGTTACATTTCCCTGTTCAATAAGTTTTACTATATGGGAACGCGTAAGCTCTAAATTTTCAGACAAGAATGCATCTATTCGTTTAGCATCTTCGTTTGCACATACTATATTAAATGTTTCCATTTTCTGTTTTCCGTTTTTTTATGTCTTTTACAGTATCAAGTGTAAAGTATAAAAGCAGCAAACCGCAACCGATTACTATACTGCAGTCGGCAATATTAAATATCGGGAAATCGGTCCAGAACCCGAACTGCAGAAAATCTATAACCTTACCATTTCTGAAAATACGGTCAATCATATTTCCTATGCCGCCCGACATTATGAGACTTGCGGCCCAGAAAAGCAATTTGTTTTTTCTGCCGCGAAGAACCAGCCAGAAAACACAAACTAACATAATAACTGCGGTAACCAATATAAGCAAACCGGTGTAGCCGCTAAGCACTCCCCAGGCACCGCCAGTGTTATGTATATAATAAAAATTAAGTAATCCTTTTACAAGCGGAAATTCATCATAAAGCGCAAAATTTGTACTGACTAAAATTTTAGCAATCTGGTCAATTCCCAATAAAAGCAGTGCGGTAACACCTGCCAAAACATAAGAAATCAAAACAATTCACCTTAAACCTACTTTGTTTTACCAAAAAAACTGTTTGTAAATCCGATTTCCTCATCCGATTCTTCGGTTTGTTCTTCAGTTTCCGGTGCGCTTACAACAAAACCTTCTTCTGAAGACTCAATTACCAATTCTTCTGTTTCTTCTGCTACTTCTTGTATTTCTTCCTGTATTTCAATTTCTTCGGCAGCTTCTTCTGTATTTACAAACTGCTCTAAATCAGGCTTTTTATCAATTTCGAGTGCTACGGCTTCGGCCGCGCGGGTAGCATCCATAGCAACACAGTCCGGAATTTTGGAAATAAGCTCAATATGTTTTTTATAGAGTTCCATAATATCGGATTTAAAGGATGAAACTTCAATTCTTAATTTATCAAACAAAGCCTGTTCGCGTTTTACCGCATCGGCCGCCGCCGCTTCGGTAGCTTGTTTCTTGGCTTCGGATTTTTCGAGTATTTTGTCCATCTCATTCTGTGCCAACAAGCGTTTCTGCGCCAACTTTTCATCAAAATTAACAAGCATATCTCTGGCTTCGCCGGTTGCCGCTTCTGCCGCCGCCTTAGCGTCTTCGATAATTTTTTCTGCTTTAATTTTTGCATCATTTATTATGTTATCTGCCAACTGTTGTGCAGAAATAAGCACATTTTGTAGGCTTGACTGAGCTGTTTTATGCTGCTCATTTTCTGCCGTTAAGGTATTTACCTTTTCTTCCAAAGCTTTTAATTGTGCTTCGTACTGGCGATAGTCATCTTCAACACCATCTAGGAAGTTATCTACTTCCTCCTGTTTATAGCCTCCCATGGCCTTAGAAAATTTTATGTCTCTGACATCATTTGAAGAAAACATTAACAATTCCCCCTGTTTAATATCTTTCTGCCACCAAAACAGTTCTTCCCTTACGGGTAGTACCGTCTATTGATAGCACATTATATTTTCCGTATCCACGGATAGAAATTTTATCCCCGCCGACTACCACTTTTGTTGCCTTATCTGATATAACCGAATTCACAGCTACCAGTCGGTCTGCTAAAAGTTCTGACGCCCTTGCGCGAGAAGCATTTATAAGAGCGGCTACCACGCAATCCAGTCGACTTGATGCAACCGTAATGGTTTTTTTGATTTTTTCCGTTCTTTGCGGTAACGGATAAGAGAAGCCTTGTAAAACGGTAACTCCAACACGACCCACACGTGTGGTCTGCTCGGTTATATACTTTGCAACATCCCGGCTTACAAAGGCTACCGCCCTACCGTTTTCTGTCAGTATATCTCCTACCGTTTCACGCTTTATACCAAGGCTCATAAAACTACCTAAAAAGTCTCTGTGAGTAAGAGTATCTTCTTTCCTGAAATTAAAGGTTAAAGCGCTTATGGGATACGCCGAAGAGCTTACCGTTAAATCTTCGGGTGTCACACATAAAAAGACTCGTTCACTGTCTTCCGCTCCGCCGAAAAATGAAAAGGATGTGTTATATTGCGGCATACTCTTTACATATTCCGCCTCTTCTGCGCTCAAAAAACCCATAAACCGCGGCGCACCGCTTTTTCGAGAAGAATCTCTTAAATCAGCTACCCTTGCTCTTAGCAGCTCGGTATCCATTAGTTGTTATACTCATCCATCATAAGCTCACCCATAACATCAACATCGTTGGGTGCTATCATAAATGTGCTGTTTGCAACCTTACGGATACTGCCGCCGTTTGCATAAGCAACACCGCTTAAGAAGTCTAAAATACGGCGCGAAGTTTCGCGATTGGATGCTTCAAGATTAAGCACAACGCTTTTTTTAGCATTAAGATGGTCCGCAATCATAGTAACATCTTCAAAATGGTCAGGTTTAACAATTACAACCTGCATCTGAGAAGATACCGCAGCATTACGGCCTTTGCGTTCACTTTGAAAAATACGCGGTTCTCGTTTTTTCTCACCGGCACCGAAAAATTCTTCGTTTTCAGGTTTCATACCTTCCATTTCTTCATCTTCAAAGTCGCCTGAATCAATGTTCATAAAGCTTTTAACATTATCCCAAAGTCCCATTATATACACTCCTTAAAATTTAATAAACTCTCTTACCAAAAAGGGCGGTACCGACACGCACCATATTAGCGCCGCACTCTATTGCCGTTTCAAAATCATCCGACATACCCATAGAAAGTATCTCTATATTATTATCTATTTTTTTAGCCCGTATGTCAATAAACAGTTTATACATTTTGGAAAAATATTCGATATTTTTATTATTTTCATCTATATGTGGTGGAATAGTCATAAGACCTTTAACAGAAATTCCCTTTAATTGAGATATTTCATCATACGCCGCCATAATTTCTTCCGGCAAAAATCCCGATTTTGTTTCTTCCTTGCCGATATTTACTTCCAGCAAAATATCGGTGACGATATTTTGCTTTTCCGATTCCTTGGATATAGCGTTAGCGAGTCTTAACGAATCCACTGACTGTATTAATTCCACCTTGCCCACAATATCCTTAACCTTATTGGTTTGCAAATGACCGATAAAGTGTTTGTGAACATTTGGGGTAACCGCGCCTTCCTTCGATAAAAACTCCTGCACACGATTTTCACCTATGTATTTTATGCCCTTTTCTATCGAGTAGTTAATAAGTTCTGCACTCACCGTTTTAGTAGCCGCCAAAAGCATTATATCTTCGGGTTGTCTCCCCGATTTTTCCGCCGCTACAGCTATTCTTTCAATTATATCTTTATAATTTTCATCGAAAATATCATTCAATAATTTTTCCCTCATAAATGTTTTTCCCTTTTACTATAATCTCATCATACAACTTTAAATTTCCGTCTTGTTGTATCCTTTCGCAAATAGCCTTGTCACCATAAGTGTAAATAATATTTACAGGTACAAAATTAGCCGTAAACCCGTTTACAACATAAACGCCGGTAACGTGTTTCTCACTTACCGTACCATCTTCTGCCGTTACCTGTTTATTAACAACACGAAGCGCCTTACTGCTTACCGAAAATCCGGAATATTTCTTTTTAACCACCGTCATATTTCCGCTTCGCATACTGGAGAGCTCTCCGCTAATTTCCTGACACGAAAATATAATAACCGCACGGTCAGAATCAGGTGACATATTTATGCTATGCACCGTAACCGACAACTCCGGATTTGATTTAAGGGATGTGTTTATTGTAAGGCGGTCATCAACCTTAAAATTAAGAGAATCGTTTATCGAAACCGATGCAGCTATATACCAGGTATAGTCCGATACAAGTTTTCCTACTGCTGCTTCTTTGGATGCTTCGGGTTTCATTTGGGACAAAAATTCAGGTGTTATTTCATCCAACTTTTCGGGTGTTAACACGCTTTCATATCCATCTGTAACCGACACGAAATATCCCGATTTTTCCGCCCTTAAAACCCCTATAGGCTGACCGACTTTAGCAGACACGATTTCTTGTCGCTGTTTAAGTTCTGTTAAATGGGCACTAAAATCCATCTCCTGCCCGGTCGCTATTTTTCTGCGGTTCATCAAGGTGAGCATTTCTTGTTTTTCATTATCTATTGATGAAAATTTACCTGTAGAAGTTTCGGCCGCAATTATATTGAACGAATCAAAAATCTTTGCATTTAAAGTACCAAGGTCAACTGCGTTAAGGTCGTTATACTTGTGTATTTCTTCAATATTTTTAATTTCTTTTTCTATCTGTCCAAGTTCCGCAGCCGCAACCGACTGGGACAAATCGGAATATATATTAGCAATTACACCGCCCGAAGAAACGCGTTCGTTATCTTCTATCTCAAAATGCATTGCCGCGCTTTTATGAGCATTAATTACTTCTTCCTGTCTTATAATAATTCCGGTAATATTTATTCCGTCAACCGCTTCGGCTATATTTACTATCTCGGTAGTTATAGGATTATAGAGTACCGCGTAACCTTGATAGATAAGAAAGACTGCCAATAAAATGCCAAGTAAGCTTAAAATTACTTTTGACTTTTTCATTTTTTCAGTCTCCTTTCAATAATTTCTACTGCGGCATCAAGTGTATCTTCACAATCGGCATAAATCCACTCGATATCATCGCGTCCCCTGAACCAAGTGAGTTGGCGTTTAGCATAATGTCTTGTCTGTACTTTAAGTATTTCAACCGCTTCTTCCAGTGAAATTTCACCTTTCAAAAATCTGTGTATTTCTTTATGACCTATAGCCTGTGCCGCACCTATACCACTCGGCAAATTAAGCATTGTCTCAGCTTCGGCAACAAGTCCTTTTTCGAGCATTTTTTCCACCCGAAGATTTATTCTCTCATATAGTTTTTCGCGCGACCTATACGTTATACCTATAATAACGGTGTCGTACGGTGATTCATCCTGCCTTGAAAGTTCGTTCTGTTTCGAAAAGGTAATACCCATTTTCTCATAAACTTCCAAAGCACGTATAATTCTCCGAGTGTTGTTCGGATGCAGCTTTTCTGCAGTTTCTGCATCGACCGCCCTTAATTTTTCGAGCATATATTCAGCCCCGAAAGCGTCAAGTTCCATTTTTAAACGGTCTCTGACAGAAGAATCTTCATCTTCATCACAAAAGCTTATTCCATCAACAAGCGAGTTTACATAAAGTCCTGTTCCTCCAACTAATATTGGTTGTTTTCCTTTAGAATATATCGCATCAATCTTGCTTTTAGCTAAGTTTACATAATCTGCAACAGAAAAAGTTTTATCGTTCTCTAAAAACTCCACAAGGTGATGCTCTATCCCCTGCATTTCTTCCTTTGTTACTACAGCGGATGCTATGGGCATACCTTTATATATCTGCATTGAGTCGGCAGATACAATTTCACCATTATACTTTTGAGCCAATTTTATTGACAAATCTGATTTTCCCGATGCGGTAGGGCCCACAACGACTATAAGTGGAATCTTTTTCATATTTTCTACTCTCAAAGGCCTACACTTCCTGTGCGGCCAAAATATTTTTCAAGTTCTTTTTTAGTCAGCCTGAATGCAACAGGTCGACCGTGCGGACAATACATTACATCATTATTTGAAAGTATTTTTTGGGCTAAGATTTTAAGTTCATAGTCGGTTGTATATTTATTCCCCTTAATTGCCGCTTTACAGGCAATGGTATGTAAAATATCATCTATTCTATCACTCTCGGCCGAACGGGAAAAAGTTAATGTGCCTATAATTTCACTTATAATAAGCGGTATATCTTCGCCCTTAAGTGCCGCGGGCACCGACCTTACAATAACCGTACCGCTGCCAAAGTCTTCGACATCAAAACCCGCCGATAAAAGTGTCTCCACATTATTTACAACTACCGAATATTCTTCCTTTGTAAGAGTTAAGGTCAGTGGGGTTAGCAAATTTTGTATCTGTACTTCGCTTCTCTCTTTTAGTTCATCAAAAAGTATGCGTTCGTGCGCGGCGTGTTTATCTATAAAATAAATTTCATTCTCCATTTCGGCAATTATATAGGTATTAAATGCCTGGCCGACATATCTTATATCAGCTGATTTTTTTACCGGCTCTGCTTTTTCTTCTTTTATTTCTTTAACATCTACTTTTTCTACCGTAGGCAAATCGATAAAGGTAGGTTTCAGAGTTTCTAAAACAAGTGGTGGAAGCTCAGACCTGTCAGACTTTATCACCGTTTCAAAAATTGTCTTTTTAACAGGCGGTGTTTCGACCTTTATTTCGGTTTGCACAGGCTTTTCGCTTTGCACCGGTGTATAGGGGTTAAAAGTTGGCTTTATTTTGATTTCGGGGCGTGTATCACCCTTTGCCAATGCATTTTTTACGGTATAGTAAACGGCATTGAAGATTTTTCTTTCATCCGAGAAACGCACCTCGGTTTTTGACGGATGCACATTTACGTCTACCGTTTCGGGCGGAACATTAATAAACAGCACACAACACGGAAACTTACCCACCATAGCCGAGTTCTTATACGCCTGTTCGAGAGCCGCCATAGCGGTATTTGAACGGATAAGTCGACCATTTAAGAAGAAAAACTCTCCGTTGCGGTTTTGTTTACAATAAACGGGTTTACATACCATACCGCTAACCGTTATACCTTCTATTGTATCATTTGCCGAAATGAGTGAAGATGCAAAATCTTTACCCAAAACCGAATAAATAACATTATTCAGGTTACCGTCACCCGAAGTGCTTAACACCTGTTTGCCATCACGTATAAATCTAAAAGCTATTTCAGGATGCGACAATGCCATACGGTCAATAATCGCCGCAATATTATTGGCTTCGGTAACATCGCTCTTTAAAAACTTCATACGCGCCGGGGTATTATAGAAGATATCTCTTACAATTATAATTGTACCTGTGTCACATCCGACTTCTTCAAAAACTGTTTGCACACCGCCTTCTACAACACAACGCGTACCTTCTTCTGAATCCTTTGTTCTGGTTATAATTTCGGTTTTGGAAACTGCCGAAATAGCCGCAAGCGCTTCACCGCGGAAACCAAGAGTAAATATAGCATCAAGGTCGTTTTCCGATTTAATTTTACTCGTAGCGTGGCGCATAAAGGCAGTCGGGACATCGTCGCGCGCAATACCGCAACCATTATCCCTTACCGACATATAGAGTATACCGCCACGCTTTATTTCAACCGTGATTTTACTGGCACCCGCATCTATTGAGTTTTCAACAAGTTCTTTAATAACCGCGCCCGGACGCTCAACAACTTCACCGGCCGCTATAAGCTCGGAAACATTTTTAGGTAAAACCTTAATTTGTGGCATAGCGATATCTCCTTTCAATTTTTATAATGACTGTAGTTAGTCGAAACGCTTTTATGCTTTTCGACTAGCCACTTGTAACGTGGCATTGGCAAAATTAAATGTCAATATTTAATTTTGCACAACATTCATTGAAATGGGATAGGACAAATTTTTAGTGAAAAATTTGTCGCAAAATCAAAGATTTTGTGGCAAAACCGGATTGTTTCGCTTAACCTATTCCATTATAATTATTACATTGATTTTGCTTTATCGGATAAATCATATAATATCTTAAGTGCTTCGATAGGTGTTAATGTTTCGGCATCTATCGCCTTTAACTCGTTATATAAAAGCTCGGCATTAACACTTTCCATAGACACCTGATTATCATATACTGCTTGTGACTTCGTTGGCGCACTGACGCCATTCTTTACAACATCTTTTAAAATAACCTTTGCCCTGTTTATAACACTTTCGGGTATGCCTGAAAGTTTGGCAACTTCGATACCATAACTTTCATCCGCGCCGCCGCGAACTATTCTGCGCAAAAATATAATGTCATCTCCCCGCTTTTTAACGGCTATATTATAGTTTTTAACGCCATCGAGTTCGTTTTCAGCCTGGGTAAGCTCGTGGTAATGTGTTGCAAAAAGTGATTTGGCGCCAAGTGTTTTCTTGTTAGCGACAAATTCAAGCACCGCTTTGGCTATGGCCATACCGTCAAAGGTAGATGTGCCGCGACCTATTTCATCAAATATAATTAAACTGCGTCTTGTAGCATTTTTTAAGATATTGGCAACTTCATTCATTTCAAGCATAAAGGTCGACTGTCCGCTTGCTAAATCATCCGACGCGCCAACACGTGTAAATACCGCATCGATAATTCCTATATTTGCCGACTCAGCAGGAACAAACGCACCCATCTGAGCCATTATACAGATTATTGCAACCTGTCGCATATATGTAGATTTACCCGCCATATTAGGACCTGTGATTATGCTTAAACGGTCGCTATCGTTATTTAAAAATGTATCGTTTGAAACAAACGGCACTTTAAGTACATTTTCAACAACAGGATGTCTGCCGCCTTTGATAGTGATAACACCGTCGTTATTGAGTTTTGGTCTGCAATATGAATTGTTTACCGCAACAAAGGCGAAAGAACATAGTACATCAAGTTGTGCCAAGGCCGCCGCAGTTGACTGGAATCGCAAAACCTGCTCCGCCGTTTTATTTCTTACTTCGCAGAAAAGTTCATACTCAAGCGATGTAATTTTTTCCTTTGCGCCAAGCACGTGGCTTTCAACCTTTTTAAGTTCTTCGGTTATAAATCTCTCACAATTAGTGAGCGTTTGTCTTCTTATGTAGTGCTCGGGCACTTTATCTAAAAATGAATTTGTAACTTCGATATAGTAACCGAACACGCGGTTATAACGGATACGAAGATTTTTAATTCCTGTTTTTTCGCGCTCAGCCGCTTCAATTTCGGCTATATAACCCGCACCGTTTTGTACGGCTTTGCGAAGTTCATCAACTTCATCGTTATAACCGTCCTTTATAATTCCGCCTTCCTTAACGGTAAAGGGTGGTTGCTCTATTATAGCGTTATCAATTAACGTGCATATTTCTTCGAGCAAATCTATATTAGTATTGATAGCACCGAGCAGTCGGCTTTGCGTACCGTTTAATAGGTTTTTAATTTCGGGTAATACCTTAAGTGTTGCACAGAGAGTTCTTAAATCTCTGCCGTTTGCGGTGCCGTAAACTGCTTTTGTGATAATTCTTTCAATATCCTTTACCGAAGTTAAGTGGTTCATTAATTCGCCTAATAAAAGGGAATTATTTACGAGTTCTTCGGTTGCATTCTGACGCGAGTTTATAGCATTAATATCCATAAGCGGCTTTTCGGTCCAACTGCGCAAAAGGCGTTTGCCCATAGCCGTTTTTGTTTTATCAAGCACCCATAAAAGCGAACCTTTTTTAGATTTTTGGCGCATAGTCTCAACTATTTCAAGGTTTCTGACAGTGGTTAAATCTAAAGCCATAAACTGCTTCTCGGTGTAAAAATCCACCTTGTTTACCGACAGGGTTTTGGATAGTCCCGTTTCGTAAAGATACTCTATTACCGCACCAAGCGCTACTGCTGCGGCGGAATCATCCGCAACACCGAGTTTAGCTATACTTACCGTGTCAAAATGTTCTAACACTCTATCGAGTGTAAAGCGCAAATCGAAACTGTCTTTTCCCCTTACGGTTACTGTACCCATAAGGCGCTCTTTAACAAAGTCAGCAGCATCTGCAAAAACTTTTTCATCGGTTACAAGTATTTCACGTGGGCAAAAACTGCCTATTTCATTTATAAGGCGTTTTTTGGCATTTTGTCCCGAAATCTCAGTAAGTTTAAGTTCACCGGTGGAAGCATCTGCAAAACATACACCGAAGATGCCGTCTACTTCTGCTACCGCACAAAGATAGTTGTTTTTGCCTTCTTCGAGCATTGTATCTTCAAGCACCGTACCGGGAGTGATGATTTTTACAACATCGCGCTTCACAATACCCTTGGCTTTGGCGGGGTCCTCAACCTGTTCGCAGATGGCAACCTTATAACCGCGCTCAATAAGTCGCGCAATATAACCTTCACAACTGTGGTAAGGTATACCGCACATTGGGGCGCGTTCATCCTGTCCGCAGTCCTTACCTGTCAGCACAAGGTCAAGTTCTTCGGAAGCAATTTTTGCATCTTCAAAAAACATTTCGTAAAAGTCGCCCAAGCGGAAGAATAAAATACTATCTTCGTGGGTGCTTTTAATCTCCATATACTGTTTCATCATTGGAGATAACTCAGCCATTAAACATCCCTCTTAAAAATAAAATATCCCTTAGTGGCAACCTGAACAACTCGAGCAGTTGCCGGTGCAGTTACTGATTTCACAAGTCATCGGGTCTGCGCCCTGTGCGCACATAGTGATAATGCTGTTTACATTAGCAAGTATTTTATCTACTTCCTGTCTGGCTTCATTATATTCGGCCATTACAGGATGAGCCATTATGCCGTTATAAAGTTCACGAAGTTCTTCGTTCAATGTCTTAACAGCTTCTTCATCTCTTTCTTCCTTGGAGAGTTCATTATCAAGATTCATTCTTTTAAGATTGAACTGACCGATTTTTTCCTGAAGTTCGGTATTGTTTTCACTCTCAAGTGTTGCCTTTGCAAATCTTATATACGCAGGGTCAGCTTGTAGTGTCTCGCCCAACTTTCTTGCAGCTAATATTACATCCATTGTTATTTCTCCTTTATCAAAGTACCTTTAAGTACATTATTTGTATTTGTTACCTTTACATACACAAACTTACCGATTAAATCGCTATTACCTTCAAACTCGATAACATCGGTACCGTTTGTTCTGCCTAATATAAAACCATCGTTTTCGGAACACTCTTCACACAAAACCCTGAAGGTTTTGCCAAGCATTTCGGTTTCCTTTTTCTTACCGATTTCATCTTGCGCCTTAAGTAACATATTAAACCACTTGCCCTTTTCGGCGCGACTGACATTATCGGGCATCTCGGCGGCGGGTGTTCCGGGTCTTGCTGAATAAATAAATGTGAAAAGCGAACGGTATTCTACCTGTTTTATAAGTTTTAATGTGTCTAAAAATTCTTCATATGTTTCGCCCGGGAAGCCGACAATGATATCACTTGTAAGTGAAACATCCGGCATCTTTTCTTTTGCGGATACTACGAGTTTCATATAATCTTCCGATGTATACCGCCTGTTCATCACTTTTAGCACCCGGTCGTTACCGCTTTGCACTGGTAAATGTAAATGATGAGCAACCTTTTCGCACTCACTCATAGCGGTAAGCAATTCTTCGGTACAATCCTTGGGATGCGAAGTCATAAATCTTATACGGAAGTCGCCTTCTATATCGTTAATTTTCCTTAAAAGCTTTGCAAAGTTTATATCTTCTGCCAAACCTTTGCCGTAAGAATTAACATTCTGACCAAGCAGTGTTATATCCCTGACACCCGAAGCTATCATTTCTTTGGCTTCTTTTATAATTTCGGTACTTGCCCTTGAACGTTCACGGCCGCGCACATAAGGGACTATACAGTATGTGCAAAAATTATCGCAACCGTACATAATAGGCAGCCAACCTTTGACCGTTTTATCTCGGCTTACGGGTATGCCTTCAACAATTTCCTTGGTATCTGTAGAAATATCGAAAATTCTTTTAGAACCGTTTAATCTTTTATAAAGAAATTCGGGTAAACGATGCATAACGTGGGTACCAAAAAGAATATCTACATAAGGGTAGCTTTTTTTTATCCTTTCGGCTACTGATGACTGTTGCACCATACAACCGCAAACCGCCACAACCATAGTCGGATGGATTTTTTTAAGTTGCTTTACAGAGCCTATATTACCAAATGCCCTGTCTTCTGCATGTTCGCGTACCGCGCAGGTATTAAAAAGCACAAAATCTGCCGTTTCAATATCCTCTGTGAGTTCATAACCCATAGCCGTCAGCATACCTTTGATATGCTCCGAATCACTTACATTTTGTTGGCAACCGTAAGTGATTATACATGCTCTTGGCGCCCCATAAAGCTGTGCCGCCAATTCTTTTGTCTTGTTAATATATGTAATCTGCTCTTTAAACATCGCTAAAAATCCTAACTATAATTTTGTTCAGTATATATTATACTATAAATAATTATCTTAATCAATAGCGCCCAAAATATTTTTTTGAAAAGCCCTTTACAAATCTGACAGGTTAGTGTATAATGTATTTGTTAAATTTTATTTAAAGAGAGGTAACCCCAAATGAAAAAGATTTTAGCTATTTTCTTTGCGATTTTACTCATCGTTGTTCCTTGCTGCATCGGCGTTAGTGCTGCAGGCGCAATCAACGAACACGAACAGGCAATTCTTAATACTCTTGACCAGTACGTTCAACTTGGTACAACAAAATATCACATCCCGGATGAATATATCACTGCTGCTAAAAACTACTTCTTAACAAAAGAAGTTACAAAAGAGCAGGCCGATGAAGCTATTAAATTCATCAACGAAGGTGCTAAAGAACTTAAAGATACCGCTTTACCAGGCAAGGAATTCCATATGGAAGACCTTCCGAAAGAAGTAAAACAGGACATTCTTGAAAAAGGTAAGGCTGCAGCCGCTACTGTAGATTTGTCGCTCACCTACAACACTACAACCGCAAGGGTTGAAATTGTAAAACCGGCTACAGAAGATGCCCCCGCAACAACCGTATTTAACTCTGAGCCTATTATTAAAACTACAGGCGCTGAGATTAATGCTATTGCCGTTACAGCTACTGTACTTGCTGTTGTTATGGTTGCCGCATTCATTATTTCAAAAAAGGTTAAATCGTTTTAATCTTGTTTAGGAAAAATATTCTCAAAAAGCTAACGGCTCTTATTCTGGTGCCGTTAGCTTTTACTGTATTTGGATATATGATTCTGCTTTTTTCGGCAAAATCCACCGTAGAGCCTATCACAGATATGTGGAATTTGTTGGCAACCGATACCACACCCGATGCATCAGAAGGTATGTACACCGACCTTTATTCCGGTGAAATTTTCCGAGAGTATACAGATACTATTCCAAGCAGTATTATAACATTTCCAACATCCGGCACTAAATACGGTGAAATTTCGATCGACGGTACAAGCGTAAACTGTCCGCTTTTCTTTGGCGATGACTCTAAAACTTTACGTCGCGGTGCAGGACAGTATATCGGTAGTTCCTTTCCCGGCATGGGCTCCACCTGTATTATAGGGGGACACAACAATTCTTATTTTGATGGCCTGAAGGATTGTATCGTTGGCTCTATTATCACCGTAAAAACACATTACGGTGTTTACACTTATAAAGTGACCGAAACCGCAATTAAAAGTCATCGTGATGCAACGGCCTTTGACCTTTCGGCAGATTATGAAAATCTGGTTCTTTATACCTGTTATCCATTTAATGCCTTGGGTCTTACTGCAAAACGTTTCTTTGTATACGCCGAATATGTTTCAGGCCCGAAAATTTTGTTGGATAAGTAGGTAATAAAAATGCAGATAGCTAAAAAAGATATAAATTCTGTAATTAAAATAATAATAGCTCTGATAACTGCCTTTTTTATTTTCCTTTTTTCACTTTCGGTAGTTGGCACAGTGCTCACATCAAAACAATATATTTTATATTGCGTAAGCTCTTCTGATTATTTAAAAAATTCCCTGCCAATACTTAAAGAAGAGCTTTCCGCACTTACTATTCCAAGTGGATTATCCGAAAACTTTTTTGATGATAAAATAGACAGCGAAGCTCTTTACAACATTAACTGTGAGTATATAAACTCGTGCTACGATAAAGGTGTCTGGGATATTACCCCGAGCGGACTAAAACAAGCCTTAAAACAAGATTTAGTTGACTCTTTTAAAGAATATGCGAATTCCGGAGCATTAGCTTCGTCGGTAAATGTAAACGACACATCCCTTGGATATCTCGCAGATAAGTGTGTTGCATTATATGCGCGGATAAGTACCCACGGCATATTCCGCCACGTAAGTTTATTTGCTTCAAAGGTTCACAAATATTTACCGTTTGCTATAATATTTACATTTGCCCTTTCTATTTTGGGAATTATCTTTTTGGTAATACTTTCCAAAGGCACAAAAAAAGACCATCTATACTTTGCATTGTGCGGGGCGGGATGTATGTCATCCATTTTACCGATTATACTGCTAATTACCGGTTACTTTGGAAATCTCGCAATTTCTTCAAGGGCTATGCGCATACTAATAGCAACTTATTTTAATAACGCATTAATTGCTTTGACTGTTTTCGGTTTGATTTTAATTGCAGTAGCAATAATTATACTTTTGAAAGCAAAGAATAAACAAATTAATTTTTCAGAAAACTAAAAAAAGACTTGATTTAATAACTTTATTAGTGTATAATAGTTGCGTTGTCGAAACGACTGTTATACGCTTATAAAGTTTATATGTGCCGGTGTGATGGAATTGGCAGTTTTTGCCAAGTAGCGCATCCGGCGGATGATTAAGCGCTTGGCAAAAAGGCGCCGCGGTCGAAATTTTTGGACGCTCCAAGTCCGTAAAAATTTCGGGGACCGCAAGAGTCAAGAGCACTCAATGATTGTGGGAGAAAAAGTTTATATGTGCCGGTGTGATGGAATTGGCAGACGTAGTGGACTCAAAATCCACCGGTAGCGATACCGTGCCGGTTCGAGTCCGGCCACCGGCACCAAACCCCCCGTTGAGTTCGCAATCCGGGGGTTTTTTTTTTTTTTTTT